>NZ_QICQ01000026.1 GCF_003201195.1 Nitrosomonas eutropha
CAAACACAAACAAAAAAAAGCCCGCAATTACGCGGGCTTAGCGGCATTTCATGCCATCAGGTGCCTGGCTGTGCCAGACGCGGAATCATTCCCACTCGATGGTCGCGGGGGGTTTGCCTGAGATATCGTAAACCACACGGTTGATGCCACGAATTTCGTTGATGATGCGGTTGGAGATTCTGGCCAGCAGGGTGTAAGGCAGTTCAGCCCATTGTGCCGTCATGAAATCTTCAGTCTGAACGGCGCGCAGCGCGATGACATACTCATAACTGCGGTTATCTCCCATAACGCCAACTGATTTTATTGGCAGGAAAACAGCAAATGCCTGGGAGGTTTTTTCATACCATCCAGCGTTTCTCAGCTCTTCAATAAAGATGGCATCAGCCTGGCGCAATAATTCTGTGTATTCATATTTAACTTCTCCAAGAATACGGACACCCAGTCCCGGCCCGGGAAAGGGATGACGAAATACTAGGTCACGCGGCAGTCCCAGTGCCAAGCCAAGTTCTCGTACTTCATCCTTGAACAGTTCACGCAGTGGTTCCAGCAATTTGAGGCGAAGTGTTTCTGGTAGACCACCAACGTTATGGTGGGATTTGATTAATCCTGATTTCTTTGTGTGGCTGCCGGCAGATTCAATGACATCCGGATAAATGGTGCCTTGCGCCAGCCATTTGACGTTTTCAATTTTTGCGGCTTCCTGCTGAAAGATTTCCACAAATTCGCGGCCGATGGTGCGGCGTTTCTGTTCCGGATCAGTGATTCCTTTCAATTGCTCCAGGAATTGTCTGCTAGCATCAACGTAGATGACGTTGACCGCAAGATTCCGGCTAAAGGTTTCCATGGTTTGCTTGGCTTCATTCAGGCGGAGCAGGCCGTTGTCTACGAATACGCATACCAGCTGATCACCGATGGCGCGGTGGATTAGTGCGGCGGCTACTGAAGAATCTACCCCCCCAGACAATCCCAGGATGACTTTATCGCCGCCGACGCGCGCGCGTATCCGGCCAATGGCCTCTTCTACGTAATCCGGCATGTTCCAGTCATAGCCCGCATCACAGATATCATGAACGAAACGATCGAGGATAGCTTTTCCCTGAAGGGTGTGAGTGACTTCAGGATGGAACTGGACACCGTAGAACCTGCGTGTTTCGTCAGCCATGGCTGCAAAGGGAGTGGCTGCATTGAAGGCAATGGCTGTGAACCCAGGCGGTAATTTATTAACCCGGTCACCGTGGCTCATCCATACATCAAGAGCGGGTTTGCCATCAGAGTTGATGCGATCCTTGATGTCCTGGAACAGCCTGCATGGTTCTGTTAACAATTCTGCATAGCCAAATTCGCGCGTTTGCGCATTTTCCACCTCTCCTCCGAGCTGAGCTGCCATGGCCTGCATTCCATAACATATGCCGAGAACAGGGACACCCAGTTCAAACACAATTTGAGGCACACGCGGCGCGTCATTGGTAAAGATGGATGCCGGCCCGCCGGAGAGAATGATGCCAACAGGAGAAAATTCCCGAATAAATTGCGGGCTGACATCAAAGGGGTGGAGTTCACAGTAAACACTGGTTTCCCGGATGCGCCGTGCGATTAAACGAGCGTACTGCGAGCCAAAATCCAGGATAAGAATTGCTGAATGCATATCAGTAAAGGGTTATTCAACGTGATAATTGGGGGCTTCTTTGGTGATCTGAACGTCATGCACATGAGATTCCCGGATTCCGGCAGACGTGATTTCGATAAACTCAGCTTTTTCATGCATTTCACTGATGGTATGGCATCCCAGATAACCCATGCTGGAACGGACACCTCCTGTCAGTTGATGGATGACATTGGCGAGAGAGCCTTTGTAAGGAACGCGACCTTCCACGCCCTCGGGTACCAGTTTTTCTGCTTCATGGCGCTCGGTTTCCTGAAAATAGCGATCGCTTGATCCTTGTTGCATGGCAGATAATGAGCCCATGCCGCGATAACTTTTATAGGCTCTACCCTTGAGTAGCTCGACTTCACCTGGGGATTCCTCTGTTCCAGCCAGTAGACCTCCCAGCATGACTGCGCTTGCCCCTGCAGCAATGGCCTTGGCAATATCACCGGAATAACGAATACCTCCATCTGCGATAACTGGTACACCTGTACCCTGCAGTGCAGTAGCAACATTATCAATTGCTGAAATTTGCGGGACACCAACACCAGCAATGACCCGGGTGGTACAGATTGAACCTGGACCGATTCCAACCTTTACGGCATCAACACCATGATCTACCAATGCTTTGGCTCCTGCAGCCGTGGCAACATTACCAGCGATTACCTGAATTTCAGGAAAATTTCTCCTGACCCAGTACACGCGTTCCAATACGCCCTGCGAATGCCCATGTGCTGTGTCCACGACAATTACATCTGCACCAGCTTCCACCAAAGCGGCGGCACGTTCGTCACTGCCTTCCCCCACCCCGATTGCAGCACCCACGTATAAACGTTCCCGTTCATCCTTGCTGGCATAGGGATGTTCGGTTGTTCTGGTGATGTCCTTGACGGTAATCATCCCGCGCAATTCGAAGTTTTCATCGACAATCAGTGCTTTCTCAAGCCTGTGTTTATGCAGTAAGGCCAGTGCTTCTTCCTGTGAGATGCCTTCTCGGACAGTAACCAGACGCTTCTTCGGGGTCATGATATTTTTGACCGGCTGATCAAGGTTGGTTTCAAACCGCAGATCGCGGTTGGTAACAATGCCTACAACCTTTTTGCCCTTTACTACGGGCAAGCCGGATATGTTGTGTTGCCGAATCAGTTCCAGAACGCTTCTGACGGTCATGTCTGGAGAGACGACAATCGGATCAGTGACAATGCCGCTTTCGAAGCGTTTTACTTGTGCAACCTGCGCTGCTTGGGCGCTGATCGGCATATTTTTGTGGATAATGCCGATCCCGCCCTCTTGGGCGATAGCAATAGCAAGTCGTGCTTCGGTAACTGTATCCATCGCGGCTGAAACAATCGGAATCCTGATCCGGAGAGAACGGGTTAGCTGTGTGGTGAGGTCAACATCCCTGGGCAAGACTTCGGAATGAGCGGGAAGCAGTAATATATCGTCGAAGGTGAGTGCTTTTTGTATGAGTCGCATGCTGCCGATCCTTCACAAAACCGATATTATATCGGAACCAGCTGTATTGTCTGTCTTGACTTCATGTGTTTCTTCCAGCCGGAGCGAATCCTGGCAAGGGTAATTGATATCAAACTCAATATTATCAACGCATACGCCAGGCTGAATAGGTTGTTTCCCGATTGAAATCATTCCAGATATAAGTCGGTTGAACGAGGGAAGTAGTGGGTATTACGAAGGTGACGATATCAAGCGCACCACTTAATGTCCGCCCCACTGTTTGAACGATGCCCACGAAAAATCCTGCTGTTACACCGTAGATAGTTCCTTTTTTCTGGCTGGAAATCATCATATTTTTAGGGATTTCACCAATGCCAGTAACGATATTGGCAACGCCTGTAGCCAGCTTTTCTCCTGCTTTTTCAGGATAGCTGTCAGCAGCCTGTGCGCTAAATGAAAGTAAAAGACTCAAAATTGCTGGTAGTAGGAATGCTATGGAAGTATGTTTCATTTTGTTTTCTCCTTGTTAAAGAATGTAAATTATCTGATTGAGGTGCTATTGGCGCAGGCTAATAATACGCCACCCGCATTCTTTCGCATGTTCATGGAGTGTGGCATCCGGGTCCACCGCAACAGGATGTGTCACCTTTTTGAGGAGTGGCAGATCGTTGAGCGAGTCACTATAAAACCAGCTTTGCAGGAAAGAAAGCCAGGTGAGGTTATGCATGTCCAGCCATTGTTCCAGCCGGGTTATTTTACCTTCCCGGAAAGAGGGAGTGCCGGTTACGCGGCCGGTAAATTCACCATTTTCCAGTTCCGGTTCGGTGGCAATTAGATGATCAACACCCAGCATGCTGGCAATGGGGGCGGTTACGAAGCTATTGGTGGCAGTAATAATAATGCACAAATCCTTTTCAGCCTGATGCCCGGCAATTAATTCACAAGCGCCGGGAGCAATCAATGGTGCAATTTTTTGTTTGACAAAACGACTGCGCCATTCATTTAATTGTTCGCGCGGGTGGCGGGAAAGAGGCTTTAACTGAAAATTCAGAAATTCATGAATATCCAGTGTGCCCGCTTTGTATTGCTCGTAAAATTCAATGTTACGAGCTTCGTAGACCTCCCGATCCAGAACATTTTGTTCAATCAGGAACTGTGCCCATTGAAAATCGCTGTCACCAGCCAGGAGTGTGTTATCCAGGTCAAATAATGCCAGTTTCATGATGCTGATCGGTATAAGAAAAAATGGATGTAATAAAGCTGTGTAAGGAAAAACAGCAGATTCGTTTCAAAGTTGAACGGAGCAACTGCAATCATCTGATATTCCGAGATTGACGATCGTCCGAAACCGGTGCTGATTATAACAGTTCACGCAGCAAGGGAAGGGTGACGGGGCGCTGCCTAGTCAGCGAAAGCTGATCCAGCGCGCTGACCTGCCTGATCAGGGAGGATAAGTCCCGTTGTTCATGCTTCAGTAAGTAGTTGCAAACATCCAGAGGCAACTCAAATCCGCAACGGATTGCATAGTCTTGCATAACTTCTATTTTTTTTTCATCCGTTAATTCGTGTACTTGATATACCAATCCCCAGCCCAGGCGAGTAGTCAGATCCGGACGCAAACCCAATTGTGCAGGCGGTCGGGTGCCACCAGCCAAAAATATCCCATACTTGCTTTCACGGATCTGGTTATAAAGATTAAACAGTCTAATTTGTTCAGCATCATCCAGTTGTTCAATGTTATCAACTGCTATGCAATCTGCGGTTAGATTGAAATCAATTTCATCAGCCTGATTGCAATCAATGTAGTGTGTATTGCGCTGCTGTTCCATAAAAATATTGGTTACCGCCTGCAGCAGATGGCTTTTACCGCTTCCTGTATTTCCCCACAGATAATAAAAACGATCTTGACGATTGTCGGCAACCAGATTCCTCAGTGTGTACAGCAACTCTTCGTTCCCTTCAGGAATAAAGTTGTCCAGTGACGGCGGGCCGATTTCAGTAATATCAAGGAGAAGTTGTCTCATTGGCAGTTTTTGGAATCTATTTTTGCATATGGGATAAAAGAGACAATATGCTGATAGATTAAAGATGTCCGGATATCAAAACAGTGTTATTGCGCAGCAGTTGTAATTTTTGAGTAGATAGATAAAGTTGAAGCAGCCTCGCAATCGAAGTATTCTACGAAGTTATTTCATGAATTTTCTGATTCTTTTCCTGATTTTCCCCGCAATATGTTTAGACATGCAAGCTAGTCCCCAGAAAGATACGGGATTATAGGCAACTAATCCCAAGCGCTCACGTCGGTGGCTCATCCAATCTTTTTTGTAAGCGTCGTCCCCGGTAAGGTAGTCAACTTCATGCACCTTGTCCACGTCAATTACGTATTGCATCAGGTGCGCAGTCAGAATGGTGCCGGGAGATAGGTTGGCATATTTTTCATCGTACGCTAATTTGTAGATTGCTGCCCGGCCATGATTTATTATCCAGAGCTGTGCTGCAATTGGTTCTTCGTCATAGTATGCAATTCCTAACCTCAACCAGCCTCTGGTTGCACAAAGACTGATTAAAGAAGGCATAAATTCTGGGTAAGGCTCCGGTATTTTCCAGCTTGCCCCGTAAATTTTTTCCCAGGCATCAATTGCGATGGAGAGCTTGTCGTGAGTTGTAATGATTTCCAGTTTTCCTCGCCCTCCTGCCAGAAATTTTTTCTTTCGCCGTTCCAGTGTATTCCTCACCCGAGAGGAAAGCCCCTGTAAATAAGCAGAGAATGACTGGTTGTTTACAGGCAGATACCAATTCCCCCAGCAGAAAAACCGATCAGTTTTAAAACCAATTTTCTTTAAAGCTTGTTCGTGGAGGTCAAAACCTGACCAGGACGGATCCATAATGTCAAAGCGCAGTACGTCAGCTCGTGTGTCTGACACAATCTTTCTTAAGCAATCAGCCAGGTTGTCAATTGTCAGGTTGGGAAGAATCAAAGGTTGATACAGTGAGGAATAAAAGCAGGTAAAGCCGTTAATCTGCCGAGCACTTAACTTTCCTTTTTTTCGTAATAACGTTGGCCAGATCCCTTGCATAACGCTCCCTTCTTCTGAAGTGTAAATACAGATTTCTTTTGTTTGCTGGATAACATTGGTCTCTAACAGAAGAAACCAGTCTCTGGATAAATCAAAGCTTGTTTTTTCACCTAATTCAAATAATTTCTGGTAGTTCGTAGGTAAATCGTTAAGGCTTTTGTATTTATTGATTAGTTGTTCCATGGGTTTTATTTGTAATGAGCGTAAATGGGTGACATTTGCGCTCAAGTGTCCGATTATATGACTACACGAGGTTCATAATAGAACGGAGGTAGAAAAGGATAGCTGTAGTTAAATTTGTATGGACATATTATGCGGGTTGTAAGTCTTTTTTATTACGCTTTGTTTGGCGCCAGCCTCCTGGCCATTTTTAATCCTGCCAGGCTGAATATGCCTGCCATTGTCAGATAAAGGCCAACAAAGGATGTGCCTCCCGCATCATTAAGTGCCTGTGCGGCAAGGGGGGCGAGTGCGCCGCCTAGAATACCTCCTAAGTTGAAGGCAACAGATATGCCTGTATAGCGTATTCGCGGAGGGAAAAGTGATGGTAGCCATACGCCAAGCGGGCCGTAAACAAACCCCATTATAAACAGGGCAAGCGAAAGCACCATCCAGACCAGCCATAGCGATCCCGCCCCCAAGGCTGGTCCAAATATTAAGCCCAGGATAATTGTCGCTGCACATCCCCATACCAGTACCTGGTTTGCGTGATGCTGATCGGCACGTATTCCCGAGAGAACGATACCAATAGCCAGAAATAATATTGCTGCAAGCTGAGTGAGCAGAAACAGCTCACGATCGTATCCAAGTGTCGTAGTGCCATGAGCCAGTGCAAAAGCGGTTGAAAGATAAAAGATGGCAAAACAGGCAACTACTGTAAACGTTCCGGCAAAGGTGATAGCGGCATGCTTGCGTATCAGCTCGCCGATGGGAACCGGAATGGGAGGATCTTTTGCCAGTGCCCGGGTAAATTCGGGTGTTTCATTAATTTTCAGCCGCACCCATAAACCAAGTCCAACCAGAATTGCACTGGTAAGGAATGGGATTCGCCATCCCCATGCTGCAAAGTCTGTTTCACTCAACGCCGTACCGAGAAGCAAAAACAATCCGTTTGCGGCAATGAATCCAATTGGAGCACCTAACTGAGGAATCATACCAAACCGCGCACCCCATCCCGGGGGAGCGTATTCAACAGCCAATAAAGCCGCGCCGCCCCATTCGCCGCCAAGTCCCAGTCCCTGACCAAAACGCAGGGTGCACAATAGTAACGGAGCTATCCAGCCTGCTGTCGCGTAGGTGGGCAAGAATGCAATCAGCAGGGTTGATATGCCCATCAGCAACAATGAGGCGACCAGTGTTGATTTTCTTCCAATACGATCACCAAAATGGCCGAATAATATTGCGCCAACCGGCCGCGCGAGGAAGGCGAGTCCAAAGCTCAGGAATGACAACATTAATTGTGCAGACGGAGATTCTGCAGGAAAGAATAAAGGTCCGAATACCAGTGCCGCTGCCGTGGCATAAATATAAAAATCATAAAATTCGATGGTTGTGCCGACTAGGCTTGCAATCAGTATGCGGCGATGCTGATAAAAAGGGTGGGACATAGTCAAATCAGTTTCTTCGAGATTTCCGGGCTGTCAGGATACTTCAAGCCGTATTGCGCCAGGAGTTGGCGCACATTTCCATTGGTGTTGCAGAAGCTCTTGCGTTAGTCAAAGACCTCGGCCTGATCAAATGGGGTTCCCAGGGCATCCTTGGTGGATAGAGCAGGCTGAATACCTGCTGGCCAGGCAATGTCGAGTGTTGGGTCATTCCAGAGAATGCAGCGCTCATGGACAGGTGCATAGTAATCCGTGGTTTTGTAGAGAAATTCGGCGGTATTGCTCAGTACGACAAAACCATGGGCAAATCCTTCAGGTATCCAGAGTTGGTATTTGTTTTCTGCAGAAAGGATTTCCCCCGTCCATTGGCCAAAGGTTGCTGAGCTTTTGCGCAGATCAATCGCTACGTCGAACACTTCACCTTGCACCACACGCACCAGCTTGCCCTGCGGTTGCTGAATCTGATAATGCAGGCCGCGCAGGACATTCTTCATACTGCGGCTGTGATTATCCTGCACGAACTGAACCGGCCTGCCGATGATTTCTTCAAAACTGGCTTGATTGAAGCTTTCAAAAAAGAAGCCGCGTTCATCGCCGTATACTTTGGGTTCGATTAGATAGATATCAGGAATCGCAAGAGGTGTGGCTTTCATTCAGATTTTTCCTTGAACAGGTTCTAAGCAGTAGAGTGCGGCGGTGGACATTACCTGGTCTATATGCGTATCCAGAATTACTGCAACGCTGTATTAATCTGGTTAAAAGGCTTGTTTTGCAGGAAATTACGTATGTTATCTGCCAGCAGGTTGATCATGCGTTGTCTAGATTCCACACTGGCCCAGGCGGAATGGGGTGTAATAAGCAGGTTGGGATGAGGGTAATCCAGCAAGGGATTGCCATTAACCGGCGGCTCTGCTTGCAGGACGTCGATAGCTGCGCCGGCAATACGGCCAGAATAAAGGGCTTGCAGCAGGTCGTCTTCATTGATCAGGCCGCTTCTGGCTGTATTAATAAGGTATACCGAGGGTTTCATCAGATCAAATTCCCACTTGCCAATCAAATGCCGGGTATCTGCCGACAACGGGCAGTGCAGCGTAATGAAATCCGCTTGTTGGATAACATCATTGAATGCCATGCGCCCAGGCCGGATGGATGAGGCGGATTTATATTCGGCGATCAACAGTTTCATACCAAATGCTTTGGCTATATTTGCCACAGCACTACCGAGCTCGCCATGCCCGATGATACCAAGCGTCTTTCCTGCCAATTCCATAACGCCGAAATCAAGCGGGCAGAAGTAGGTGCTGGTCTGCCATCCCCCTTTTTTTATCAGCTGCCGATATTCCACGAAACGGCAGGCAAAGTTCAGCATGAACATAAGCGTGTGTTGCGCAACGGAACTAGTGGCATAGTTGCGTACATTACATACCGGAATATTGCGCTCAGCGGCTGCAGCAAGATCGACGTTGTTATAACCGGTGGCTGCGACACAAATCAGTTTTAGCTGATCTGCTGCAAATATGGCTGTCCGATCCAGCTGCACTTTATTGCTGATGATGATTTCAGCTCCCTTGATCCGCTCTGTAACCTGTTCACGGGAGGTGTTGTCATGATAAATCCAGGGAGATACGGCCTGCTCCAGCGCTGCCCGATCAATATCACCGCGCGTGACGGAGCCGAAATCAAGGAAAACCGTAAGCATAATTGTTATATGGCTGGATATTTAAAAAGAATGTTTCAAAGAAATGTATTGAAAGCCAGGTACGTTGTCAAATAAAGCGGTCTTTCTTGATAGCTTGGATTGGCGGCCCGGAAACAAAAAAGCCGATACGGTTCCCGGTATCGGCTTAAATTTATAGCTGATGATCAGATCATTTAAGTGTCGAGATCCATTCTGCCAGTGCTTTGGCATCCCCATCACTGACATTGACGTTTGGAGGCATTGGAATCTGACCCCATACACCAGTGCTGCCCCCTTTTATTTTGCTTACCAGGTATCCGGTCTCATCATCCTTGCCCGCATATTTGGTTGCAATTTCTTTAAATGAAGGGCCAACAAGTTTTGCATCTACCTGATGACAAGCGACACAATTATTTTTTGCTGCCAATTCGGGGCTGGCCTGAACAGAACCGGCCACTAACAACGCTGAAGCAGCAAATACACCTAACCAAGCTGTTTTCATCAGTTTTTTCCTTTTATGAATGATTAAGGGAGTGCCATTCTACCGTGAACCCTGCAGACTTGCAGCAGTTCATTCAGTGAATGAATCTCCGGAAGACAACGCCTGCCCTCACATACTTGAGCGCTGATTTTTCCATCTGGGGCAGAGCGTTTTTTAAGACCATCGGGTAACCCGGAAAGTTCATGAGGCAATGCGATTGATATCATATTCAATGAACAGGGAACCAGTGCCTTAAGCCATGTCTGCAATTCTGCTTCATCTCCAGACAGGAGCACTGTCCGGGTTGGTTCCAGAAATTCCTCCAGCGCGACCAATATGCTGCAATGCGAACTGGCCTGGTGTGACAACACATCAGAGAAAATATCCAGTGTACGTTTGGCAGATTCGAGGTAGCGTGGCTCGCCCACTAGATAGCCCAGGTGCTGCAAGGCTATGCTGGCAATACCGTTTCCGGCTGGAATGGCGCCATCGTGACCGGTTTTAGGCCGATGAATAAGTATCTCATCATGACTGGTGAAAAAAAATCCATCGGATGTTTCATCTTCAAACCGGGTGAGCAGTGTATCTGCCAGGGTGATGGCAAAATCAAGATCTGCCTGTCGAAAGCGGGCTTGCAGCAGCGTCAGCAGACTATCCAGCAGGAAGGCGTGATCATCCAGATAGGCATTCAGATGCGCTTTGCCATCCTTGAACGTTGCCAGCAGGCAGCTATCCTGCCATAGCCTGTCGTGGATGAAATCCATTGCCTGCACGGCTGAATCAATCCATTCCCCACGTTCAAAAATCTGTCCGGCGCGCGCCATGTCCTTGATCATCAGCGCATTCCAGCTGGTCAGTATTTTTTCATCACGTCCCGGCCGGATACGCTGCTCACGTTCGTTTAGTAACTTCTTGCGTGCGCTGTCAATGAGCTGTTGCGCAGCTTCCGAATGGATTTGATTATTTGCTGCAACTGCCTCGATTGATTGCACCACTTCAAGATGCCAATGCTGACCTTCGAAGTTGGGATGGCGATCAAGGCCAAAGTAAGGGGCTGTCGCCGCATATTCTTCCCTGGTGAGAATCGCGGCAATCGCCTGCCGATCCCAGACGTAGAATTTGCCTTCTTCATGTTCAGAATCAGCATCCAGTGAGGCAAAACAGCCCCCACCTGCTGCTGTACTGGCTTACATTTCCCGCATGACCCAGGCTGCTGTTTCTTCAACAACCTGTTTGAAAAGCGGGTTGCCGGTTATCAACCAGGTTTCTGCATAGAGGGACAGCAGCAGCGCATTGTCATACAGCATTTTTTCAAAATGTGGAATCCGCCAGTAACGATCAGTGCTATAGCGGCAGAATCCTCCGCCCAGTTGGTCATATAAACCACCCTGCGCCATCTTTTCCAGAGTGTGGGTCACAACATGCAGTGCCTGAGTATTATTATCAGCGATATAACGTCGCAGGCAGAACTGCAATTCAGCCGGATGAAGGAACTTGGGCGCATCGCCAAATCCGCCATACATTTCATCAAACTGGCGATTCAACTGTTGCCATGCCTGGTCAATTGGTTGTCGGGAAAGTACGGAAGCATCGGTTTTGGGTGTGGGCAGTGATTGAGCAAGCAATTTCAGTAATACTGCATTCTGCTGTTCGATATCCGCTGTACGAGTGTGATAAGTCTCTGCCACTTTTGGCAGTAGTTGCAGGAATCCCGGCATACCGTGACGTGCTTCCTTTGGAAAATAAGTGCCACCGAAAAAAGGCTTTTGTTCGGGTGTCAGGAACATGGTCAGTGGCCAGCCGCCAGCCGCCGGAACGATGATTCAGCGCATAGTGTGCACTCTGGTAAATTTGGTCAATATCAGGGCGTTCTTCACGATCAACCTTGATATTGACGAAATGCGTGTTCATGGCGCAGCCACTTCAGCATCTTCAAATGATTCATGCGCCATCACATGATACCAGTGGCAGGCGGAATAGCCGATGGAAAGCAATATCAGCTTATTCTGTGTTTGTGCGATTTACAATGCCTCTTTCCCCCATGGATCAGTCCACAGGATTGTCTGCGTGCTGCAGCAAGTAAGGACTGGTTTCTCCGGCAAGGTGGTTAGGCATTGTTTTTTGTAGGGAGATTAATCAGTAACCGCACCACGACTGGCGGTTGATACCAGTTTGGCATATTTTGCCAGTACACCGCGTGTGTAGCGCGGCGCAGGCGGCTGCCAGGCAGCCCGGCGGCGTTCCAATTCTGTTTCTGAAACATTCAGTTGTAACAGGCGGCGATGCGCATCGATTGTGATTGAATCTCCTTCTTCCACCAGAGCGATCACTCCCCCGGCGTATGCTTCCGGTGCTACATGGCCTACGACCATGCCGTAGGTGCCGCCGGAAAAACGGCCATCGGTAATCAATCCGACCGAATCACCCAATCCTTCACCGATTAGCGCCGAAGTAGGGGAGAGCATTTCACGCATGCCGGGACCGCCGCGTGGCCCCTCGTAGCGAATAACGACAACATCACCCGGCTTGATTTTGCGATCGAGAATGGCAGTCATACAGGTTTCTTCGGATTCAAACACTCTGGCGGGCCCGGTAATATTGGGGTTTTTTACACCGGAAATCTTGGCCACCGCACCTTCCGGCGAAAGATTACCCTTCAGGATCGCCAGATGACCTTGTTCATACACCGGGTTGTCCCAGGTGCGGATGACGTTTTGATCCGCGCGCGGTTGTTCAGGAATATCTTTCAGTACTTCAGCGATAGTTTGTCCGCTGATGGTCAGACAGTCACCATGCAGCAGACCGTGCACGAGCAGCATTTTCATCACTTGTGGAATGCCGCCTGCTCTGTGCAGATCAGTGGCGACGTAGCGCCCGGAAGGTTTCAGGTCACACAACACCGGCACACGGGCACGAATCGCTTCGAAATCGTCAATATGAAAATCTACTTCTGCTGCGTGGGCGATGGCCAGCAGATGCAGCACAGCATTGGTCGAGCCGCCTACGGCCATGACTACCGTTACTGCATTTTCGAGTGACTTGCGGGTAATCAGGCTGCGCGGCAGAATCTGTTTTTTGATTGCTTCCACCAGCACCTCGGCAGAGCGGGTGGCGCTGATCCGCTTTTCCTCATCTTCCGCAGCCATAGTGGAGGAATGGGGCAGACTCATGCCCATCGCCTCAATCGCAGAGGACATGGTGTTGGCGGTGTACATGCCGCCGCACGAACCTGCGCCGGGACAGGCATGGCGTTCAACTTCCAGCAGTTCCTGATCATCAATCTTGTGTGCGCTATGTTGCCCAACCGCTTCAAACGCACTGACGATTGTCAGATCGCGACCCTGGTAGTGACCGGGCTTGATGGTGCCGCCATAGACAAAAATGGATGGCACGTTCAGTCTAGCCAGCGCGATTAGGGCACCAGGCATGTTTTTGTCACACCCGCCAATGGCAATGACGCCATCCATGCTTTCCGCCTGCACGCAGGTTTCAATGGAATCAGCGATTACCTCGCGTGATACCAGTGAGTATTTCATGCCTTCGGTGCCCATGGAGATACCATCCGATACCGTAATCGTGCCGAACATTTGCGGCATGGCACCGGCATTTTTCAATGCATGTTCCGCACATTTGGCAAGCGTATCCAGCCCCATGTTGCAAGGCGTGATGGTGGAAAAGCCGTTGGCAATGCCGACAATGGGCTTATCGAAATCTCCGTCACCGAATCCAACTGCACGTAACATGGCGCGATTGGGAGCACGTTTCGCACCTTTAGTGATGGCCTGGCTGCGTCGATTGTCTGGCATATTATTCCCTCATAGATAGATAGATAGATGTGATGAATATAGTTAGGCAAGGTAACGATTGCTGGGGGTGATTGCTGTGGTCAGCAGATGTTGCCGTATAATGCGTATTTTACCGTAAGTCAGGCTGCTGCCATGTTCGTTCATCCACAATTTGATCCGATTGCGATTTCCATAGGTCCGCTTGCTGTTCGCTGGTACGGGTTGATGTACCTGCTCGGGTTTTTCTTGTTCATTGTGCTCGGGCGCTATCGTATCCGGCATCAGCCCGGTTGTATCTTTACCCGGGAAATGCTGGATGATGCACTGTTTTTCGGCGTGCTGGGTGTCGTGCTAGGTGGTAGGCTGGGGCAGGTTTTATTTTATGAGCCAGGTTATTTTTTGCAGCATCCACTGGAGATTCTGGCGATCTGGCATGGTGGAATGTCTTTCCACGGCGGATTTCTCGGCGTTATTGTGGCTATGATATGGCTGGCACGCAAATACAGGCTGTCATGGTTATCAGTCACTGATTTTATCGCACCACTGGTTCCGCTTGGCCTGGGTGCAGGACGTATTGGTAATTTCATCAACGGGGAATTATGGGGACGACCTACGGATGTGCCCTGGGGGATGATTTTTCCGTATGTAGACAATCTGCCACGGCATCCGTCCCAACTATATGAATTTGCATTGGAGGGGTTGGCATTTTTCATTCTGATGTGGCTTTATTCAGCCAAACCAAGACCACTGGGTGCTATCTCCGGAATGTTTATGATTGGTTATGGCGTTTTTCGCTCATTCTGCGAATTCTTTCGCGAACCGGATGACGGTTTTCTCGGCGTCATGACCCTGGGGATTAGTATGGGTCAGTGGTTATCACTGCCGATGATTGCAGCCGGTGTCGCACTGGTGTTCTGGGCATACCGGCATGACCAAAAGCCGGAAAAGATTGCCCAGGATTCGCGGAACAAACGCAAAAACCGGAGCTAACAGTCAAAATGGATTGGGATAGTCATGCCCTCTGATTTGCCGGTTGACCACAATCCCCGGCATCAACTTATTACCACAGAAGCAGGTAATTCCTGTCTGCAGCTTACCGGTAGCTATACCCTCGTTTCGCTTAACCCATCATTACCCGCAGTTGCAAGGGAGCTGGCGCAGCTGGCCAGTCAACCTGGCCTGTACTGGGATCTGACGAATATCCACCAGCTTGATTACGCGGGCGCCGTGATGTTGTGGCAGATTTGGGGCGAGCAGCGTCCTGATCATCTGCTGCTGCGCCCCGAGCAAGAACAAATGTTTCAGCGCTTGGAAAAAGTGGTATCGCTGCCTGAACCGACACAGCGCAAATGGTTTTTGCCTGTCTCCCTGCTCGGGCAACAGCTCCTCCGTTTTTTTGATCACCTCGCTGGCATGATTAGCCTTTCTGGCCAGATTGTGCTGGATATCGTTTACCTGATGACCCATCCAAGCAGGATTCCTGTGCGGGAAATTTCTGCGAATTTGTATCGTACTGGCGCACAGGCACTTGGCATTACTGCCATCGTCGGATTTTTGATCGGTATTGTGCTGAGCTATCTTTCCTCTGAACAGCTACATATGCTTGGAGCGGATATCTACATTGTCAATATTCTCGGGATGAGTATCATCCGGGAGCTGGGTCCAATGCTGGCTGCCATATTGGTTGCTGGGCGCTCCGGTTCCGCCATGACTGCCCAGCTGGGGGTCATGCGTGTGACCGAAGAACTGGATGCACTGACGGTAATGGGTATTCCTCATAGCCTGCGACTAGTATTGTCCAAAATTATCGGTCTGAGTCTTGCTTTACCGCTGATCGTGCTCTGGACTAGCTCAGTTGCGCTGCTGGGCGGGCTTTTAGCGGCGGATCTGCAAGTGGGATTAAGTATTCGTTACGCGGTGACTACCTTGCCCGATGCGGTACCAATCGCTAATTTATGGTTAGGACTGGGCAAGGGAGTGGTCTGCGGCATGGCAATTGCCCTGATTGCCTGTCATTTCGGGCTGCGCATCAAACCGAATACCGAAAGCCTGGGAGAAGGCACTACCAATTCAGTGGTGACTTCGATTACTGCCGTGATCATCATTGATGCCATTTTTGCAGTGGCTTTTTCCAGTATCGGCATCAGGGTTGCAGGCTGATGACAACTGCTGAACCAGTTATCGAAATTGCCGGATTGACTACTCGCTTCGGCCAGAATGTCATTCATGAAAATATCAATCTGACTGTGCTCAAGGGAGAGGTGCTGGCACTGGTCGGTGGCTCTGGTAGCGGCAAAACCACTCTACTGCGCCAGATGCTTGGATTGATCACCCCCGCACAAGGCAGCGTCAAAGTATTCGGTGCGACGCACTATGATTGCGGCCATGAAAAAGAAAGGGAGCTGCGCACTCGCTCGGGTGTCTTATTTCAGCAGGGAGCGCTGTTTAGCGCTTTGACGGTCTTTGACAATATTGCTTTGCCCATGCGGGAGTTGCGTATATTGAGCGAAACCATGGTTCGCGATCTGGTCATGCTGAAGCTCGGTATGGTCGGGGTTGAGGCACAGCACGTTCACAAGATGCCGTCAGAATTATCAGGCGGAATGATCAAGCGGGTTGCCCTGGCGCGTGCATTGGCGCTGGATCCGGAGCTGTTATTTCTGGATGAACCAACTGCCGGCCTTGATCCCGCATTGAGTGAAAGTTTTGTTGAGCTGATACGCTCTTTGCGTGAAGAGTTGGCGCTGACGATTGTCATGGTCACACATGATCTGGATACACTGGTTGCAATTTCCGATCGAGTGGTTGTGCTGGCTAACCGGAGCATTGTCGCGCTGGGGCCGATACCGGATATTATTGCCAACGGGCGACATCCGTTTATTAAAGATTTTTTTGGAGGGGCACGCGGGCGTAATGCATTACGCATTTTTCAGCAACTCTGATTTTGCTGCCAAATTATTTCACTTAAATCTCAAACCAAGGAAACTCCCATGCCCAATAGTACCCTGACACTTGCCCAGATGCTGATTGCACGTCGTTCCCTGACGCCAGATGATGACGGTTGCCAGAAAATTCTTGTTCACCGGCTGGCCGGACTGGGATTCAACAGTGAAG
Organism: Nitrosomonas eutropha; assembly: GCF_003201195.1. Classification (GTDB taxonomy): domain Bacteria; phylum Pseudomonadota; class Gammaproteobacteria; order Burkholderiales; family Nitrosomonadaceae; genus Nitrosomonas; species Nitrosomonas eutropha. Next base: position 16,840 of record NZ_QICQ01000026.1, read on the forward strand.
CCATGAACTTTGGTGAGGTGGAGAATCTCTGGACGAGAAAAGGTATTGACGGGCCGCTGGTATGTTTTGTCGGGCATACGGATGTTGTGCCGACTGGGCCGGTTGCGCAGTGGGATAGCGATCCTTTTACACCAACAGTCCGCGATGGCTTTCTCTATGGCCGTGGTGCAGCAGATATGAAGTCCTCTATCGCTGCTTTTGTTACTGCGATTGAGGAATTTGTTGAGTTGCACCCGGATCACAAGGGTTCGATTGCGTTGCTGATTACCTCGGATGAAGAAGGGCCGGCGGTGGAGGGGACAGTTAAAGTCGTGGAAACCCTTCAGGCACGCGGAGAGGTGATTGATTATTGTATCGTGGGCGAACCTACCTGTACAGACCGGCTAGGGGATACTATTAAAAATGGGCGGCGCGGCAGTCTGTCAGGCAATCTGACGGTTAAAGGTATCCAGGGACACATTGCCTATCCTCATCTGGCCAGAAATCCAATTCACACTGCTGCACCTGCCATTGCGGAGCTTGCCCAAACCGTATGGGATGATGGCAATGAATATTTCCCTGCCACCACCTGGCATATTTCCAATATCCGTGGCGGCACCGGCGCAACCAACGTTATTCCGGGAGAAGTCAATCTGCTGTTCAATTTCCGTTTTTCTACCGCCAGTACGGTTGAATCACTCAAGACGCGCGTGCATGAGATTCTGGATCGGCATGGACTGGAGTATGAACTGGTCTGGGAGCTTTCCGGCAAGCCTTACCTGACGCCCAAGGGAATACTGGCCGATGCACTCAGTGCAGCCATTCGCGAAGTAACAGGCGTTGAGCCGGAACTTTCCACCTCGGGCGGTACTTCCGATGGTCGTTTTATCGCTGATATCTGTTCGCAGGTGGTCGAATTCGGACCACGCAATGCAACTATTCATAAGATTAATGAATCCGTGGAAGTTGCGGATATAGAGCGACTATCTCGTATATACCGGTTGACATTGGAGAAATTGTTACTGCAGGATTGACGGTATTGCTACGATCCTATTGTCTATTGTGGCTGTTTTTGCGAACACCAACAGGTACGGAGCAATCCAGTAGCAGTACTGGTAAAAAAGGCAGCCTGTTTGTTACTCCTTTCGAGTATTGGCTTTACAGACGGATGACAGTATCGCGTTCCTTGTGAAGGAATCGCTCATTCATTGCTTTTGAGTACCGTCTGTAAAACACAATATAACTATGTGGGATCAATCAGGCTGCATGCTTGGTTGGCTTTTTCCCGTGTAGCAGCTCAATCAGTTTCTCGCTTAACTGAAATTTGGCCGACTTTTTGTCAGCTTCCCCTATCTGGCTAATCAATCCGTGCGAGGTCAGCGCATCAAGCAGTGGCAGTAAATCGTTGTGATCATCAATAAAGTAGGCAAGGCAGGGTCCTTTACGATGGAATCCCCAGCGGTTCCAGTCCCACCAGTTTTTCTTTAACACATAAAATTCCCGATGAAACTTGAAATCCGGATTGTCCAAATCCTGTTTCATCTCGTTCAACAAGTGCTCATGTGCTTGCCATAATTGATCAAACAGATTCTGGGTATCGCTTGTGATAATCACCCCTGTCGCTGCATCGGATGACTTTTGCAGGCCAGGTTTTAACAGAAAGGCGCTTATCAGATAAGTTGCGACAACACCCAGCAAAAATCCTGCCACCAGACTCAAAACGTCCATTTATCCCTCCATTGATATAGTTTGATCGCTAATTTTTATCAGGCAGTATAACAAGTAACGCAAAAATTCAGACGGGTGATGTTTGCGGTCGAGCTACTGCGACGGCATTTCAATTCCCTTGAGAAGCGCCTGAGTGTTTTTTGAGCGAACGCTGACATGATAAAGATTGATAACTCGCAGGATCAATTAATTTACAACCCAGGTATTCACTTGTACCAGGTTGGCATCGCCGGCGTGCTCAATCAGCATTTGGCGCACCCGTTCCTGCCATAACTCGCCAAAGTACTGCAATTCGGCAGAGCTGGCCTGTCCACTGACTGCCTTCGGAAGCAACTGGCGCATCTCGTTCGGCCAGGGTACGACGGAAGCATCGAGCACCACCTGTACTGCTGCGCCCGTATCCTTGCGGCGCAGGCCGATTTCACCCTGTAAGGGCTGATCGAAATGCAGTAGATTATTACGCCCGAAACGCCCACCAATACCATGAAAGCCGGTTTCTGGTGCTGCGCCGGTAACAAGTTGCACCACAGTAGCCACGACGCCGGTAGTGCCAGCATCGCGTGCATCAGCCATGTAGACTTCAATTTCACCGCGTACCGGCAATTCATTCCCGTACAGCGCACGCAGACCATGTAGCGTCATCAACCAGGTGCCAGCTACTGTCGGGCAGGAATGCCCTGCCAACCGTACCGCATCGGCATACCGGTATTCCATGATCCCGTCACGTGCTGTGCCGAGAAACTGTGCCAGCGGATCGCGTAGGGTTACAGCCGGCGCATCAGCAAAGAAATCCGGAAACCTTTCTTTATATATTGCTTTATCCATTACGAAAACTCCTTGTCCAAGATAACAGTCTTTTTTACAAAAAGACTTCTGCGTAATTCTGTAATTTTACAGTTGTGCAGGGGGGGTATGGGGAATGAACCGTGCGAAGCCAAGCATACAGCGTCTTGTCTTGGTGAGCTGACGTGCCATTGTGAGCAAACCAGCCTTTAACTGCGACTGCGCCCACAAGCATAATGCAGCGGAAAGCAGGTAGTGGCCAGGCTGACGTAGCAACCCAGTTCACTGCCCTTGCTTTTGCACACACCCAAGGAGTGAAGCAATCCAGTGAAGTGGTAGCGGTGGTAGTGGATCACCATAGCCTGACGGCTTCGTGATGACGAGGAAAACAAATACCGGCTTGTATGCCAATCTCAATCCCTTTGAAATCAGGGCATGGGTGTTTCAATTATGTACACGATATACCCGGCTCAAAACAAGTCTCAATCCCTTTGAAATCAGGGCATGGGTGTTTCTCACTCGACCCAATACCAAATGATACAAACGTTCGTCTCAATCCCTTTGAAATCAGGGCATGGGTGTTTCTATAGTAGTTATATTAATACGCTGTTTAAGACAGCGGTCTCAATCCCTTTGAAATCAGGGCATGGGTGTTTCTGTTTGGAAAGTTTAAAATCAAGGATGGCCAGCGTCTCAATCCCTTTGAAATCAGGGCATGGGTGTTTCCGTGTACAAATGGGCGCAAGCGGAAGATCCAAACGTCTCAATCCCTTTGAAATCAGGGCATGGGTGTTTCTTTGCCGCCACCGTCAAGCACGCTCACGAGATCAGTCTCAATCCCTTTGAAATCAGGGCATGGGTGTTTCCCTGCAACCAAGAAGAATTGGAAGATTTCCTCACGGTCTCAATCCCTTTGAAATCAGGGCATGGGTGTTTCCATACGCGTACGCCAATCCCCAATCAGGTGAAGGTCTCAATCCCTTTGAAATCAGGGCATGGGTGTTTCGGTAAATGAAGGCGGAGAAGGTTACTCATCATACGGTCTCAATCCCTTTGAAATCAGGGCATGGGTGTTTCGACCTGTCAGATGCTGGTGTCAATGTTCTTAGTTGTCTCAATCCCTTTGAAATCAGGGCATGGGTGTTTCTGACTACTGTCATTTTTCTCTTTACAATCAATACCTTGAAAAGGGTGTAGAGGAAAAATGGTAAGAAGCTGCAAGATGTCTCCTGTCAGTTGGTTATTTGTTCCATTAATACAATAATCGGTAAAGTTTAAATATCTGAGGTTGGTTTATTTTCTGATATTTTGAACGATCCCGCCATGTTTACAAGAGCGAACTGTAACTGATCTGGCTTTCTTTTCAGACGATTGATCGCTTCAGAAAAGCTGTACGCTACCACGCAGTGGGCAATCCACTCCATTGGATGCCTTCTGGCAAGGCGGGTTGACCGATGCGAGCCTTCAGCCCACGACTCGGCAACGGATAAACACGCAAATCATCCACTTTTTCATCAATCAGTTCGATCGCCCCCTGCATGCAGTGTTCAAGCTGGCGATCATCTCCGCTAAACAAAAATACAGAATATTGCAACGGTACGGCACGTTTTACCAGATAGCGATGCAAGCGCGCCAGCCGTCGCGGGTGCGTAATGTCATAACAGATAATAAAATCACTCATTAACTACTCTAGCCGAAATCTTCAAAACTATCATCTGGTTGCACATCATCTTCCGCTGTGGCCAGAATCTCGTTCACCTGCGCTGTTAACCACTCAATTTCCTGGTTAATGCCTTTGCGCAGGGTTTCACTGTGCTCCCCATAGGCAGCGTAATAGCGCGTACGGCCAGCCTTGCCAAGCAGGCAACCTGCTTCTGTCGTCGAAAAATGATCTTTTTCCAATACTTTCTTGCGTATCAGTGCAAGCGCAAACTGATCCGCCAGCGGGCGCAAAGGCTCCAGCAAATCGGAAGCGAGTGATTCCCGACCAAAGGCCAGACGATGATAAAAACCAACGTAAGGATCAAACCCGGTACCATACAGCGCAATGGCAATTTCACTATGCAGCAGGGTATAAGTGAGCGAAAGCAGGGCATTGAAAGGATCACGCGGCGGGCGACGGTTGCGGCCACTAAAATGTAGTGAATCCGGAACAACAGCCTGCAAACCGGAAAAATAGCGCGCAGCAGCGGAACCTTCTACACCACGCAAGCTGGCAGCACTGCTGACATGGCCGATACGAGACCGATGCTCCTCCAGTGCGCGTAAGGCGTGGCTGAGTTCGTAACGTACCTGCATATCGTTTTCGCGTAGCTCGGCAAACCATTCGATCTGACGTGTCAGCTTACGTTCGATGAGTGCCTTGGCAATCTGCAAACAGAACGGTTTGTCAAAACTCAGGCGGATCTGGACAACACGCCGGGCTGCATCGTTGTGTGGGCGTGCCAGCAGCAAACTGGGACGGCCAATCCGCCCGCTCAGGATGACAACACCCACCCCCTGTTCACCCAGTTTCCCCAACAGGGCGGCTGGCAACTTGACATCACCACGCAGAAAAACGCGCGTCAGTGGCGCAATGGGCACCGTGCCAATACGTTCGCCATTTTCGCGAAAAACAATGGCACCGGATTCAAGTTCAAGCACTACTCCGCGACGATCAACAAACAGGCTGGTCATATCGTTTTTCCTTGTTTTCAGGTGATGCAGAAATACTGTGCCGTGAATGTGCTGGCTTTGCCGTAACAACGCGGCTTCATACGTGGATCAAGACTGAGAATATGCAGGCGATCTTCCTGCGCATCCATTAGTTCATCCAGATCAGCGCGAATGGTGCGCAGCTCGGCTGATGTTACCCAAAGTTCAAAAACCGATTTCTGGCCACCCACCTTATAACGTTTGAGATAGCGGCAAACTTTATACAATCTGCGTGGATTGCAGACATCATAAGCGACGAGATACAGGCTTCGGTTCATGTGCAGCATTGTAGGGTTTACCTTGCGCAGACTGTACGCCGGCAAGCTTGCCACTGGCAGCATCAAACAGACCAGTATCAGTAACTATCTGTGTACATTGTTTGCCGGATGGATCGTAATATTTGCGATGATGCCGCACTATATGCGGGATGCGACAGATACCAATAGTGGTCCTGATCAAACATCAACTGGGAGAAATGGCTCGGCGTTTTGAACAGTGCGATCTCGGTGATGCCATGGATTTTGGGAAGAATGCGAATTAAAATGCGCACGGAGATTGCCATGTCAGATATACACAATACGCGGCGCGCTCGCACCGGCTTGCCCGGCAAGCGAGCAATCAATCTGAGCTTAAGCAGTTGATGTGCTGGATGCAGCCAGACAACTCGACATCAACATTTCCCAGATTTACGATAATCACCTGCGTGAAATCGTTCGTCGTGAGCAGGAGCGAAAATAGCGTGAAGATCACGTCGAATTCATCGCTACCTACAATGCCACCATCGAAGCCGAAGGCTTGCCACTGGATGAGTGGAAAAGCTTCTGATGGCGGGCTTCGATGTCTATATCAATCCGGGCAGCCATGCCAACAACGCTCTATTTACTGGATGTGCAGAGCGATTTGCTTGATGGGCTGGATAGCCGAATGGTAATTCCACTGCGCGGCTCAAAAACTTCCCGGAGGTCAGATTGCCAACACGTCTTACACCGCTACTGGCCATCGAGGGTAAAGATTATTTGCTGGAAACTCCAAAGATGAGTGCGGTGCCACGGCGTATCTTGAAATCCCCCGTGGCCTCGTTTGCTGATATGCAAGCCCGCAGCACAGCAGCGCTGGATTTTTTGTTCCATGGGTACTGATTTGTGGATAATCAGCAACTTGCCGGTTAATCTTGCTTGTTGTCAAAGCCGCTGATCTGAATACTTTCCGGCGGCAAGGTCAGGCCGCGCCGGGTATGCGGACGCTTACCGGCAGTCATCAATAGATAGGGAGTTGCTGCCGAACCAAGTGCATCTTTTAATATACGCTCCACCTTGGCATTTTTGGTCTGAAAAAACTCCTTCTCCATCCCGTTATTGAGTAGCTCGGCAGTTTTCTCGTAATCAATGACATCAATACCAACTACTGCCCGGTAAATATCGAGAAATAATCCAGCGTCAGCTTCACGCCAGGTTGTTTCAGGCTGTCCCTGTCGGGCAAGCGTAGCCCACCACGCCAGCCAGGCAAGTAATTGCGGTTTCATGGTAACTGTAGTTGTGCCACAGACAACGTGTCTTTGCTCCAGATCGATCAGCAGGCGTGGTGGTGCAAAACTTTGCTGCAAGGTGGCGACAGTTTCACTGAATCCTGCACGACCGGTGATTAACGCAACAGGAAGGCCGTGTCGCAACCGTACCACAGGAATTTCAGCCAGGGTGACAACGGCCTCAGCGGTATCAATATGATGCCCATCCCGTGTTACCAGTCGACGGGGCTGACGAGGCGGATAGAAAAAATCCGGATGCCCTTCAAAGGGGGATGAAACCAGAATATGAGAGAGCGTATCCTGCGGCCGGGCAAACAGTGAGAAGGCATAACCGAGATAAAAGCCCATGGTCTTGCGCCCGCCGGCAATCGAAACATGCAGCGCCGCATCTGCGTTGCCGGTCAGTTGAGCGACAAGCGCCGTGATTGTGTCAGCTGCGGCGGCATTTTCGGCTGGTGTGCGAATATCGGCGAGCTTTTTCTGATGATGGCTGATGATGTGGATGCAGTCTTCATCAAAACGAGGATGGCCGATCTGCGGTTGATCATTCAGCAGCGCATGGAAATGGCCACCATCGGGATGCAGCAATGCTGCCCGCGCCAATCGCGCTCCATCAGTGGTGGTCAGTAAATGTACCTCTGTCGGAATGAAGGGTGGGGTCCGTGCCACAGCCAGGGCATACAGCGTTTCAGTAACAATCTGCGGTGACAGTCCTGTAACACATAGCAGGATGCGACGCGGATATTCATGGGGTTGCAGTAGTTTTGACATAGTGGAACAATTTCCCTAGCAGATATTCAGCAAGCAAATCTATAGCAGTAAAGACACTGTCTTCCTATGTTTGAACAATGGTTGAGAGGTGGATACACCGAAGCAACCCAAGCTGGTAATACAAAGATACTGGATTGCCACGGCTTGTGGCTTCGCGATGACAGCCAAAATGGGTGATTGGAGAATCACCAATCAGAGGGAATTTCTCTCTGAATCGGAACTTTTGAGGATTGCAATGATGCCCATAAAGGTCACTCCGATGATGGCGAGGTTCTCTGGCGGAATATCCTTGGCTTTTTCCAACACATCTCCCAGAACATCAATAATCGAGTCTAACATTTTGTTCTCCTTGATTTGAAAAAGTAAATCATTTCCAATGTAGGCAGATAACTCGGTCATACCTTGCATGGATTCATGACACAACACGAGAAAATCTGACAGATGCAAAGTTTATCGTTTTGCATTGCCATGATGGCGCATGACAAGCTTGCCGTTATCAATCGAACAGGTCATGACGAAATTTTTTGAGCTCAGCGGCGAGACGGTTTTCATCAATGACAAGATTTTTAATCTTGGCATTATCAGATTTAATGCCATGCGCCAAAGAGTTGCGCAGGTACTCGAGATTTTTGACCTGATTGTTACCTTGCTTGGCATCTTTCCAAGCTTCATTACGCTGGGAAAAATCGTTTGGATTGAATTTGCGCTCTAGCACGGCACGTGTAACAAGAGATTCATAGAGATAAATCACAGCACGCACATAATCACGGCGTTCAAGGTAGGCATCAGCAAGTGCCAATTCCCAAGCAGCACGATCCAAGCCACTAAACCAGTTGATACGTTCTGTCAGCGCATCGCGGAACAGTGCACCCATCGGCCCGTTATGCGTTTTGATGGCAGAAAAGACACTGCCCAGAGTTTCACGTGCTTTGACCGGGTTACTGCTACGTTCGAAATAAGCAGCGCGGGTAAGCTGTTTGGCTTTGTCTTCAGGTAGTCCATCCTGTTGTAAAAGAGGTGCAAAAACGCCATAGTCACCGTCCTTGTTGTAGGTGGCCAGAGATTCAACCCAATCAAGCATCTGCAACATACCATCCAGTTGCAACACGGGTGTTTCACCATTTGTCGGAGTCATTTCTAGTGCGCCGTAATAAAGCCCCCCAACCTTCACGTCTTTAACATGAGCAAGATAACGTGCGGCGACCAGCGCTAGCATAGGCAGATGGCGAAAACCATGGGTAACATCAAGGAAAACCTTTTCACCGCGATGCACCAGTTCAGCCAGAGTTAGCAAGACTTTTGTCTGTTCTGCAGCATCTCGGGCATAGGAAATCAATCGACAAATGACCGGCAAACCTAGATTTTTCGTCAACCTTTCCTCTTGAATGGAAAGCATTGCAGCATCGACACGAGACTCATGCACTGCTTCAATCAGCAGATCCAGCATGTCGTCATCAGAAGCATCTTGTTGTTCGAAGAACACATCCCACATGCTGCCTGCTGTACCGACAAGAATGAGACGCTTGGGCCTCAGATAGTCAGCCAGTGCCAAGCCGAAGTAGGGAGTAGTACGTTTACTGCTATCATCGAAATGGTAGGTTGCAGTGCGATAGCCAGTGGTTTTATCGGCAATTCCTTTGCCGAGGAAGCTGATGAGGGTAGTCATGAATTTGCCTTTTTTACGATATATTCTTCCAGCCTTGCTTCGCACGCCGTTAGGATTGCGGCATCCAGCTCCTGGCCGCGCAGATGAGCCGGCAGATTAAGCGAAAGATTGAAGTAACGTGCGCCGCGATTGCAGATTTCTGCGGCAAGATTGATCGGCAGCGAGCCAATGACGGTATCGCCCGCAGTGATTTCACACGGATCAAGGTGGGCAGCATGTTTATCCCATTGGATACCCTGGCGAGCAGCCCATTCGATTGCGCCGGGGTGGCGGGTAACAAGCCAGATGGTCATGCAACACAAATTTGATAGTGGCCCAGCCCGAAGCTGGCGTTTTTACCGGCATGCAGCCATTGCCCGAACCATAATGCCGGCCAGAATGCAGATAGCTTGCCGTGCAAATTCCAGCGACCGGTAACGCCACCCAGTGCCATTTCCTGTTGTTGACGGCTGGAATAACGCTTCCAATCGCGCCAGGAAAGTTGTCGGTTACCCTGGATGCTGCTGGCCAGTTCACCCAGATGGTGAAAATCCGGTTGCCAGGCAAGCTCGCCATGAAATTCGCTCATTAGTGCAAGCCGTCGCACCAGCGCCATCAACAAAGCACGCTCAGTAATGGTTTGCGCCTTAAGGGGAACTCCGTTATTTTGCAGACGCAGCGGGGTGACAAGATGCAGGCGCACGCTGTCGCCGGGCAAAGGTGGGCAAGCCAATCGTGTGTCATGTTTCTGAATGCTGCCATTTTCCGGTGTGTAAATGGCCAGCGAAGATTCCGGTCGTTCCAGCCAGATACCCATCAGCTCTGCTTGCCCATTGCTTGAGCCAATCCCGCGCGCCAGTGCCCGCCGCCAGGCAAGGATGGCAATGGGCAGTTCCTCCACGGCACGACCAACCAGCGTAAAATGGAAAGTCAGCGTATCCCCGGGGTGCAGCACGCGCGCGCCCCACTCGGGGGGCTCGATGATATAAGGAGCCGGAATCCTGCTGAAATCCTGCAATGGGTGATGTTCCGGCGGAACCGACTCGAACAGCAGGGTATAGGGGCAATCGCGCCGTAACGGGCAGGTTGCACAATCTTTCTCGCGTGTGATACAGCCTATGCTGCGCAGAGCATGTCCAAATGCACCGCGTAACATGGAACCGGCATAATCCGGCAATCGAATCGAACGAGTTACTCGCCAGTCAAGGCGGTAACGCCCCAACGACAGGACAGGAGAGGCAGGTTCAGTCAGGTAATGTGTATTCATAATTCCGATCGGATAGGTTCATTTAGAGGCGTAAGGCTGACAACTTCAGCTTTTTACGTTCCTCCTTAAGTTCCACCTTGACCAGTTTGGGCAGCCATTCTTCGATCGCATCGGCAACAGCATGTTTCTCGTTGATTGTCCAGTCCGCGCCTTCCTGCGCTGCTTTTACCAATGCCCGTGCTTCATTGTGAATAGCAGCATTGGGATTTTCCTTGCCGCCCCGGAGCTGCTCCGCGCGCCGAACACACCTGGATACAAAAGCCTCAACACGGCGCTGATTCTCCGTCATGGCCGCCAGTGCAGCTTCACGAGCGGCTTGTGCTGCGGCTTTGGCCTGCTCGGCTGCAGCGGCTTCTGCCTGGCGGCGGACTGCTTCTTCACGAGCTTTGGCACGATTCGCGATACGCTCGTCAGCTGCTACGATGCGCTCACCATGCGCTTCCAGAATCGGCGTTGCATATTTATTAACTTGATTTTGTACAGCGGCTGCCAGATATTGGTGTGCATCATCACAAGCATGCACCCAGATCCAGCCAAATGGCAGCAGATGACTGGTCGCTGCGCGCGTTGTACTGGCAAAGCGTTTTTCGGTAGTGGTGGGTCTATATTGATCCGGCTTTCCATTTGGAGTTTTAATTTTGATGCTGCGTACTCCTTCCAGCGTGAGGGATTCAGCGCCTGAATGCTTGCCAACACGCAGCAAAAATCCCTGCCGTGTTTTCATCAGCTCGCCCAATTCTCCGGCCAGTAATTGTTTGATTAATGTGCGCCACTGCGGATCAAACAGTGTGCGGAATTGTTCATGATCAAGCTCATTTTCCAGTTGTGGGCGGTAAAACGCATTACAGGCATCACATAAGGATTGCCAGCCGATTCTGCCCGTCAACCGCAACTCGCCCGCAAAGGCATCAACCATGGTTTCCCGCACAGTCTCAAGAAATACCTTGAGTTCAGGTGAACTGCCGCGCTCGCTCGGTTTCTTCTTTTTGCTGACGGCATAAATGATGCGCGTAGGTGGTGCCATACGATCATCTGGCACACGCGCATCCGCCAGCGCCACGCTGCGAAAAGGATCATTTTCAAATTTACCTGCCTGATAACCCAGCAACCGTTGCTGAAGCTGTGTCGGGCTTTCTTGCTTTTCAAGCAAAGGCTTTCCTCTGTTCTGATAATTCAGCCAGGCGGTACGGATCGCACCTTTGAGCGAACTGCCGGGCAGATACGGCGCACCATCCAGCGGCTTGAAGGCTGTGCGCGCCATGGGGAACAGATTGTAAACAGTCCTGCCATCCCCACTTCGCTGCTGTGGCTTGCCAGATTTTTCCTCATATTCATGGGCAATATCCGGTGCAACATCCACCCATTGACTGGCAATTTGCGCAAGCCGGGCGCGTCTTTCCTTGAAAAAATGCTGGATCGAACCGATTGGTTGGCGGCTATCGGCCAGTTGTATTAGCTGCTGCTTCTCTTTTTCATCAAGCTCAGCGGCAATATCTGCCGGATCAAGTACATGCAGCAACCCTTCATTGATAACAAAATTGGTCGGCTCAAAAACCTCATCGCAGCCAATATGTACTGGCGATAACGTGGAAATTTTCAGTGGATAGCTATGCGGGGCCATCATGCGGATTCCTCCATACAGATTCCCAGCACTGGTGCATAACCCTGGTGCACTGCCGTCTTTTGCATCAGTGATACCTTTGCCAGGCCATTGCCAATGAAGCGGGTTTGCGCTCTGTTGCCTGTGGGCGTAAAAATGGCGCCGGTTGCTGCCAGCAGTAACGGCTGCTTAAACGGATTGGCACCCAGCGCCAGCGTGCCGCCATGCCGGCCAAAGCGGGTCAGCACCTGCCAGTAACTGCGCGTGATATCGAAACCCTGCCCTTGCGGTGCACAGGGTGCCAGTGTCCAGTACGCATTGGCATCTGGGTACGTTTGTTTGAATAATGTCGCTTCTTCTATCTGTTCCACAGCGAATTTACCCAGGCCAATGCTGGCATCACGGCCGTAGCCAACATTGCCAATATATTCAAGCAACTGGAGCAGTGTTGCGCATGGCAGGCGATCTTCATCAAGCACACACCACAAATCCATGCGCTGATCCGGTTGATAAAAAATTTGCGACTGGGTGTAGGGTGCAAATTCACCTGTGCCCGTTGTGCCGGTCAGCCGGTTAAGCGTGTTGTGAAATGCAGCCGCCTGGATCGGCTTGTTCTGTTTACCGCAAACCTCTTTACCGTAAACATCTTCATCAGAGGCGGCGATATCCAGTAGCTGACGCAGCGGCAAATGTACCTTATCATGTGGAATCCAGCGTTTGCCCTTGGCTTCCTTACGTTTTGCCGGGTCTTCCTCGTTGTTTGCCTGTAATGCAGCCGGAACGGTGGGGCGCGGCAGATAGCCACTCGGGAAGCCATCAGAAACTATCAGCCAGGGGCAGCCGGCGGAATAACCGGTGAGCAGGGTTTCAAGTTTTTCTTCTCCGAGCATTTCGCGGACAGCATGACAAAGCTGACCAAACAAGGTATCACCCGCCAACGGGGTACCCAGTGGCGAACGCAGCCGAAGAGTTACACGCAGTGGAGTCATTGTTTCAAGCCGTTTGATTGAATGGGATGATGGCGTGAAACTGTTCCATCAAATCTGTACCGTCGAGCTTCAGCGCCGCAAATTTGATCTTGCCGTAGCCGCGCGAGCCGGACCCGCCGAGGCTATCCAGTTCCAGCAGTCGCAGACCAAGTAGCACGGTATCAAGCAGATCATCACCCGCCAATACCTTGAGCGTCAGGGTGAAATCAAAGCATGCACCAGCAATTACCCGTTCGATAAAGCGCGGACTTTCAGCTGTACCAGCAATACGGTTGATGGAGTTCTCCGACTTGACTTCGGTAATCAGCAAGTTCCGGGAATCGACTTCTTCTATTTTCCAATCGTTGCTCAACGGGCAATCCCAAAAAGCCAAGCGAGTGGGACCAATGCTGGTGACGAGCTGATCTTCCGCCTTGTCCGGTGCACCACCAAATAGTTTGATAACAGCGCGCCCGGCGGAATTGTTTTCATCCTGGGCAAGCTGTTTGAATGAATAAGGCGCACCTCCCGCTGCCAGCACCAGGCCGTGACGCCATTCCAGCAAGCTGCGGATTTTGCCTTTCAATGAGGAGCCGGGAATATAAGGCTGACCAGTAAGCGGGTCCTTGACTACCGGGCTGTCGGTTCCCCCGATACGCATTTCACTGTCGCCCGCACCAATATGCAGGCCGGATTGAAGAACAATGGTACCGATGATTTTCTGGATTTGAGTCAGTTGCATGATGGATTCCTTTAGGCGACAAATAATTGGAAAGTTGATGTCACGGGCACAATTAATCTCTTTTGAAGAACTTAAGAAATCCGAGCATGGCTTCAAAGTGCAGCCGGAAATGATTCAATGTACGCGTATCTGTTACCTGTTTGATGCAACTGTTCAACCACTCAACGAATTCCTGGGTGACCAGTTTGCGGCCCTGTGCATAGGCAGCCTTGGCATTAAGCATGTGGATAAACGCTTCATAATCCTTGAATTTTTGTTCATCTGTTCCGATGCGTTCCTGCCAACCGACCAGTTCATCATAAAAGCGCCGGATTTGAGTTGATTTGTTTTTGCTTGTGTCCTTATTAAGCAACTCAGCAATATCTTTTGCATCTTTCGAAAACAGGGTGGCAGGGGGCGGATTGGTTTTCAGATCAAGTGTCATTTTGTGATCTCCGTATGTTGTCGATAGTAGGTGTTGATAATAAATGGCTGCCCGGTTTGATTGCCGGGCGGCAAGCTTGTCGTCATTGTCGCTGGCGATACAGCAGCACCGAAACTGGCAAGCGGTAAGCGCCGCGATATTGTTTCAAGGCTTCGCCACATTCACGGGCAAGCGCTTTACCAGTCGCCTGTTGATGTTTCGGCAACCGGGCGCAACGGTACGCCAGGCGTGAACGCCACAGCGCATCTTCCGGACGGCGATTGGCTGTTTCTGGGCGATCACGTTCCGCCTGGTCAGATAACAACAGCAGGTTGTAGATAAAACCAGTGGATAAATTGCCTGCTTCACTGATCAACTGCGCCAGCGCATCGCGACGTTCCTCCATGAGTGTTCGCCACTCAGTCCAGTTGACAGTGACATCCCACAGGCTGACGGCATTCTTTGCATCGTCATCGTGCCGCTTGGCGGCATGCAATCCGGCTTCGGCAGCAATGGCAAGCTGGCGCGCCGGTACTTTCGGCTGTGTCATGGCGGCACCGAGCGAGAAGGTAATATCATCACGCACAACATAACGGGTAAAAGCCTTGCGCATGGCGCTCGCCAGCTCAAGCGTTGATTCCCAGGGGCCGATCAGAAAAAAATCATCTCCACCGGCAAATACGGTGTAAGTGTTGCGAAAGCGCCCATTTTCACCGTGGGCGCAGTACCACGGCAGCCACAAGGCAAAGAACGCATTCACCTGACGAGATAATGCCGCCCAGCTGGCAAAAGTGGGTTCCTCCAACCCGTTCTGGAACAATGCACCCAGGTTGTCAATATCGCCCTTGAGCGTAACCAGGGCAATTTCACCCAGCCATTTACCGTTTTCCTGCAACCGACGATTTTCGCAGGCGATATGGTGTAATGTCTTGATTGGGTGCTCACGATCAAATTCAGCCTCATCTTCCCAGCGACCGTACTTGTCAGATAGTTGCTGATCGAAGTTATCGAATATCGGCACATAACTGTTGACGAAGCGGCGGGCATAACCGTGAAAACACGAACCATCCGCTTCTGGCAGATCAAAATCCCAGGCGCGTACCAGTTCCCCTTGTTCGGCCAGTTTGCCGTGATGACCGGAAGCATCCGCTTCGTTGACAAACACCAGGCGGTAGCCGAAGTAATCCAGATCGAGTGGGTTTTTGAAGCTATCAGCTGTGTTCAATACCAGCAGTCGTGCATGTTTGGTGAGCGCTTCGCCAATGGCGATCTGGTCGCGTGACAACGCGCAGGAAGCTGGTTTTTCTCCCTTGGCGGCGCGATCAGCCGGGTATCGGCCATGATAGCCACAAGGGCCATCAGTAAAGGAAATTTCGCGCACCGCAGCAGTGTTGTCACACAGGTCAAAACGCCGATGTTTGGCAATATCGAGCTCGGTAAACAGCCGCTGCGTGAGCGCCTTGAATTGTTTGCTGACCAGATCATTACAACTGGCTGCTGTTTGAGCAATCCCCACACCAATCTCGCCATAGGTGTGCTGCAGGCACCATTGATCGAAACTGTGTCGACAGGTTTCCACCGCCTCGCGCGCCGATTGGGTATTAGGCGCGACGATGAGAAACTTGCCGGCAGCATTGATAATCTGGCTGGTCGATGGCAGTTGCAGGGTCTCCAGCAATTTGAGTGCCGCCATTTCAGCTAGCAGTGCCACCTGAAAGGAGCGCCCGCGCAACAGTTTGTGGGCGTGCTTTTGGGTTTGTGCGCCCTGCGCAAAGATGAAGTTCTGAATTCCGAAAAAATCCCCCTGGATCAACAGCAGCTTTTGTTCATCCCAGTCAGGGCGTTCCGGATTGCTCAATTTTGCCAGTGCATCGGCACCGGTATTACCGGTTTCCTCGTGCCAGCGCCACAGGGCGGCTGCCAGTGCAGCCACTGCCTTGCTGTGGTCGTAGAGAGAAACATCTGGTACCACCCCTCGGTTGGTCGCTGAAGGGATGGCCTGTGTGTATGCCAGCCAGGCGGAATCAAAATGATCCAGCCACAGTGGCCAGTTGTTGCGGTGCGATTGTGGAATGGATGCCAGCGCTTGCATGAATTGCTCCCACAATGCAGCATACTCAGTCTGTGCTGATTTATCTCCGTCCGGCTCAACAGCCGCACGTTTGTCAGGAAAAATGGCCTCCGGCCCGAGCGCCCGCAGGGGATAGGCATACGCAAACTGGCCGGCAGGGGCCTGTGGATTGGTTCTGATCTGTTCGAACAAGCTCATCATCCGTGCCTGAAAACGGTTTTTATGCTGCGGCGTTTCCCCTTCGGCATCGGCATTGTATTCGTCAAATTTTTTGCGTTCGAAGCCTGAAGCAGCCCGATCAGCAGTAGCAATGATCCACTGCAGCAGTGTTCCCGGTTTGTGGTGCGCAGCCGCAGCATTGGCCATGCTGTCGGTAATATCGACACCGCTGGTACGGCCAGAGAAAGGAGAGACATCACCGCGCAGAAGATCTGGAGCAAACTTTTCCACGACATCCCACATCCCCCCGGTATGGGCAGCATGCGAATATTTATAGAGCGTGGTTAGTGCAGCGAGATCACCGTTAACCGGCTGACCGGTTCTTTCGTGAAACTTGCCAAGATCATGTAACAAGGCAGAAAAGGCTACGCGACAGGATGAATGTAGAAGTGACATATAAAAATTATTCCGGTAAACAAGACGATTGCGCATTGTGTATCGTCCATTGACTGACAAGTGCGGGGGCAAGCTTGCCAAGCAGGATAAACATGCTATCCCTGACAACCTGCATCCGCTGACTGGAACAGGAATAGATGATTCCACCCTGACCGGCCGTTTAATCACACGAATACCGGCGAAAGATGGCAGTACTTCTGCGAAATGAAATAACAAAAGGGTGGAAAAATACTGTTTACAGGCAGTAAATGAACATTTTCAGGCTATTTCTGCCTTGATTGGCGGAAGACCATCGTCTGCGTTTTTCAGAGAGAATCTCTGGATTGCTTCTCGCTCACCCCAACATTTCCGGCAGGGTTCGAGCCCACTGGCCTGCAGTAAATGAATGGGAAGCACATGGTTGACTACGCGCATCTGCTTCCGGTACAGCTCAAACAGCAGGTTGATCAACTGCCGTTTCAACGTGAAAAACTGTTCCACAATCGCTCTCCTTTTAGGATCAGCTGTGCAGGCAAGTGCTTTTTGAATGTGTGGAGCGTGGCGAACTCTTTTGATGACTGCGCCATCATCTCCATTTTGCATATCGAGAGATACGTCAACAGTTTTACGAATCTGCTGTTGCAGCTCTGCGATCGTCATTGCCGATACGCCCTGAACTCCGCTGTTTTCATAGCATACCGATTGAGGGTTAATTTGAATGTGGAACTTGGCACCCACGCGCGCCCAGAAGACATCATCCGGCCTTCCCTTAAGCTCTTTCTTGGTTTGCTCGCAAAACGCCTGAAATTTTCTAACTTCCTGCGCACCACGCGCGCTAATTTGTGGTGGAACGAGATAATTGGTGAAATCCACAGTGAGATAGTGGCACTCGTTGGTTTTATGGAATTTTGGCATGCCTACACTAAAAACATACTTAGGCGAGAATGTTTGTTTTTTGATACGCAAGGACTGATACTTCCCCTCTAGCATCAATTTTTGTACATACAACCGCTCTGCTTCGGGTTGATTCAGGATTGAAGCCAGGCTTTCTTCGTAAATAAAATCAAAAATCCAGTCTATGGATACCCTGCCTTCTGGTTGCAACCATCCGCCAGAGAGCTTGGTGTAGGTACTCTTGGTTACATACGCCATATCCTTCGCTGCTTTTTCAGTAATCTGATTAACGCGACAAGTTGGTGCCAGCTCGAACATATAAAAATTACTCCGGTAAGCAGAACGGAGTGCATTGTGTATTAGCTGCTGGCCGACAAGCTGACGGCAAGCTTGCCGGTCAGAGTACGTGTTGCCTTGATCAGAATGGAGATATACGATTTCATTTCGGTCGAAGACCGGTCACGCGAATATGGATGAAAAATGGCAATACTTTTACAAACTGAAAGGACAGAAAAAGCAGTAATATCTGCCTGTTCCCTTGGAAATTGCTGGTTGTTGGTGGCTGAAAACACTGCAGATGACAGATTGTGGCCCAGGGAAAAATAGCCACCAGCTGCCTGGTAAAATGAAGCGTTTTTGAAAGAAATTATTGTTTGGAGGAGACATCTTGCTGCATCCCGCTATTTTTCCTCTTTGCCCCGTGCAGTGGATTGATTATAAAGAGAAAAATGACAGCAATCAGAAACACCCATGCCCTGATTTCAAAGGGATTGAGACCTAAATGTAGGGCTAATATGAGAACAGCAGCAGCGAAACACCCATGCCCTGATTTCAAAGGGATTGAGACGTCACGAGATTTGACGTACTTTTCACCTATCTCGTAGAAACACCCATGCCCTGATTTCAAAGGGATTGAGACAGTCCTAGTTTCTTTACTTTGTTATTTATCGCATCGAAACACCCATGCCCTGATTTCAAAGGGATTGAGACCACCTACAAATGCGTCATTCAAACATTCATATTTAGAAACACCCATGCCCTGATTTCAAAGGGATTGAGACCCAATACCATTCTGATGCCGGCGCTCATATTCGAAACACCCATGCCCTGATTTCAAAGGGATTGAGACACAAGAAAAAAGAAGTGTTCAACATTAGAGATATTGAAACACCCATGCCCTGATTTCAAAGGGATTGAGACGTTCACATCCAAACACTAATGCATTTGGATGAGACGAAACACCCATGCCCTGATTTCAAAGGGATTGAGACCGGATAGACTTCGACGAGCAAACACCTTTCCATTGAAACACCCATGCCCTGATTTCAAAGGGATTGAGACGTCGCTGGCCTGTATGGGGTCGATCCGGTTATTTCGAAACACCCATGCCCTGATTTCAAAGGGATTGAGACCGGATAGACTTCGACGAGCAAACACCTTTCCATTGAAACACCCATGCCCTGATTTCAAAGGGATTGAGACCTAAGGTGATTTCCTCACCCATATCATCTTCCATAGAAACACCCATGCCCTGATTTCAAAGGGATTGAGTCGAGTTGGTATGTAATTTCCCTGCCATCACGAGGGACGCAGTGATGTGGTAATCCAGTGTTGTCGTTACCACTTCGCTGGATTGCTTCACCCCTTGGATGTTCGCAAAGACGGCAAAGTCAGCTCACAAGCAGCGGCTCCTTAATGGCGCACCTTGCTTGTATAGCATGCCTGCACCAGCCTGGTGCGTCCGGCACCCCAGCCACTGATGGCTGCTCCCAGACACAGAGCGGTAAATAACCAGCCGCTGGCGGCATACCCGCCAGTGAGACTGTGCAGCATGCCAATCAGCAAGGGGCCCAGTGCCGCCAGCGTATAACCAACACTCTGCGCCATACTGGATAAGTGTGTTGCGATGTGAGCGTCGGGAGAACGCAGGACGATTATGGTCAGTGCGAGTGCAAACAAGCCACCCTGCCCGATTCCTTGCAAAATGCCGAATTCCCAGACTAATTCAATTGGGCCGAACAACATTCCCAGAAAGCCGATTGCAGCAGTGAGCGCCATTGCTGCATTGATTAGGCTCTGGTTCTTGCAGCGTACTGCCAGAGAGGGCAGGACAAAACAGGCGATCAGTTGCACTACGATAGAAATGGACAGTATCCATCCGGCTTGTACGCCATCTAAACCCCGATCATGCAAAATAGGGACAATCCAGCCGAATATACTGTAACCCAGTGCAGACTGTAATCCCATGAAAAACGTTACCTGCCAGGCGAGTGAGTCTCGCCATAAACTGACTGTCTGAAGTTGTCTGTTTTGTGGAGCCGAATCTGGCACAACAGCATACGGCAACCATAGCAGCATCACTATTCCTGCGGGTAGCGCCCAGAGTGCCAGTCCGGTTGCCCAGGTTGTTTCCAGCGATTGGGTGAGTGGTAAAGTGCCGGCTGCTGCAACGGCAGCACCCGCGCACAGTGCCATGGTATACGATCCGGTCATTAATGCAGGGGATTGAGGAAACTCCTTTTTGACCATGGCAGGCAATAGTACATTGCCGATTGCAATAGCCATGCCTGCCATGGCTGACCCGAGAAACAGGGGCAAGATATTTCCCCATCCACGCATGGCTGTACCTGCAGTCAACAGTACCATGACGACCAAAAGGGTTCGTTTGTTTCCTATTCGTTGCGACAGCCAGGGTGCCAGTGGTGCAAAAATACCGAGACACAACACTGGTAAGGTTGTCAGGTAGCCAGCCTGTGCAGAGGTGAGTACTTGCTGCTGCAACATATCGGGTAGCAGGACAGAAAGACTGGCAAACAGGGGGCGTAAATTGAAAGCAATCAGTATCAATCCAAACCCAAGCATCAATCGTCCCATTACCTCATAAAGCAAGGATGCATGTGAGCTTACAGGTTGATCAGACACTGTGAAAATTTCTGGATGAAGCGAATCTTGTGCGGTGGCATCGCGAGTAATGCCTGGTTCGCTTTGCCCTGTGGATCGAGATCGCCGCTTGCATTTAATGGGCATCTAAAGGAGCGTACGCATACAAAGTTTGGGATGAAAACAGGATCGGGATATGTGTCTGATACGTCTGGTCTTGATACCTGACTTGGTGCTTTTTGGTCTAAATGGCTTGCAGTGCCACACGCGCGGCCGCGAGATCCCAGGCGCCAGTGCCAACGCTTTTGAAAACCCTGGGGCGGGATTCGTCGAGCTGGTTTTGAAGGGCGTGAGCCAGCGAGCGCACGCAAGACCAGTCAACATCAGCCTGAATGAGATCGCCAGCCTCATGACGCGCACTGACCAGATCATCAACGAAGATAGCGCTACTATTAAGTGTGACCTTGCCAAGTTCGGCCATCTCCGGCGTGAAAGCACCTACGCCGACCACCAGGCGATCGCGTAAGGCAGTTTCGTTATAGACAGCTTGTGTGCTTGTCGTGACAGTAATGACGACATTTACATTATCGGAAATCAACTGCTCTGCGGGAACAAGCTTGCCATGGAGGGACTGATACTGGTCACAGAAAGCTGCCGAAGCAGTTTCACTGCGTCCACGTACCCATATTTTTGATTGTGGATACAATGCGTAGAGCGCCTGAACGTGGTGGCGCGCTTGTACACCTGTTCCAATCAGCAGGATTTCATGAGGCGCTTGCTTCAGGAAGGTACGGATTGCAAGCATCGTGACAGCGGCCGTTCTCCGTCCAGTCACCTCCGGGCCGTCAAGCAGGCAGATGGGTTTGCCGGTTTCCGTGTCGCACACAGTTACCGTGCCGTGGATGGTGGGCAGTTGCCGCTCCTTGTTTGCGGGTTGTACAGTCACGAGTTTGTGAATCCCGATATCATGCGCGGTGGCCGGCATGCTCAGCATTACGCCACCAATCCCAAAGGGTACAACCATGCGTTCCGGGCTCTGAATCTGGCCGGCATCGTACTCTAGGGCGGCGGTGGCAATGGCATCCACCAGTTTGCTGAAATCCAGGGATTTGGCTGTGCGCTCCCTGGACAATACAATAAGTTCTTCTGTAGCGGGGAATGTGGAGACAATGCTGGGAGGGTTCATGGTTTTTCCCTGAGATTAGAGTTTTTCGTGCTGAAGCAGGTAATTGGCAGGCTGGGTCAACTTACGATCAGAAAAATACTGCAGCAGATAAATTATCTCCGATAATCAGAGTTGTGTTGGCTTCACAGGCCAGTAATGTTCGTAAGAGGTTGTCACTTGTCCAGTGCCGTAGCAATAAAAAATACCTGTACTACCCATTTTAGTGGGTAATAAGCCAGTAAGTAGCATATTCGTATCGCTGATATAAAAGGATGTTGTTGGCGGTTGCGCTGAGCACTTCGTGCTGGCACTCGGATTTGGCCGGCGCACCGAGGGGGCCGCGCTGCGCGTTTGCTCAAGCGGGTGTTCAATATTGATTGAGGATTGCCCGCATTGCGGGGGGACCCTGAAAATCATCGCCGCCATCCTGGAATCTGGCGCAATCACTAAAATTCTTGACTATCCTGGCTTGTCCCCCCGAGCGCCGCCTAGAGTACCTGCGCAGATCTTTAATCCGTTCGAGCCAACCTGATCCTGTGCTCGTTCCTATCAGTTCTCTTCATCACTGGGCTGACCTTGACCTTTGGGTGTCTTTCACGCAGATAGCGAAAAAGAGCCTCAAACCAACACTTTTTGCTGCTGATCAACAATAAATTTAAGAATTTCGGGTGGCTTCCCGGTCAGGTTGACGACCAAACTGTTTCCCAGTACATTCGGTTTTTATGAAAAAGGGCGTTTGTTTTTCCCATACCCTTAACGCTGTCATCCGGTTCGGTTAGTCTTACCGACTATCGAATGTCCTTTTGAGGCGGCTGCCGCGATACCCTGTGGTTCCCATCGTGATGATGGGCCGATTAGCGGTTGACCAATTCTATCAAGGCATCGGGCTTGCGCGATCTCTTTTGGCCGACGCAGTTTACAAGGTTCGGCAACTCGATATCAGTGTGTTTGCATTGGCTGTAGTTGCAAAGGATGACGAGTTCGATGCGTCTACCGGCACCATGGCTTTGTGAAGCTGGAAAGCAGGGATGGCAACAACCGAACGCTTGTGCTCCCCTTCGCTGACACGTAATCCCCCGAAAACTGCTGCAACGATTCTATTAGAATGATCAACCCAATGGACCAGTACATACAGGCGATTGTCGCATTGCTTGCGATTGCCAACCCACTTTCTGCAGTTCCTGTGTTCTTGCAAGCGGTCGATGGTCTCGACAGGACGCAGCGACGGAAATCCGCTTTGCTAGCGGCGATTTCTGTTTTCACCATCCTGTTCGTTGCCGCCGTCGCGGGGAACTGGATGCTAGACATTTTCGGTATTTCCATCTCCGCGTTTCGTTGTGGTGGCGGATTGGTGATCCTGCTGATGGGGCTGACGATGCTGCAAGGCCGTACTTCGAGTGTCCAGCAGGAGTCACTCACTCACAACGAACGTCGAAGCAAGATTTTTGTGCCCATCGCCATGCCGCTCGTTGCCGGACCCGGAGCGATCACCACCGTGATCACCATTGCGCTTGCCGAGCCCTATTGGAAGAACCTGTCTGTCGCTTTGACGGCGATCGTGGTCTTGACGATGGTGCTCTGGGTCGTGCTCCTGTTGTCGCAAGGCGTCCAAGGACTGCTTAGCCCTCTTGGTCAGAAGATATTACTGCGCTTTTTTGGTTTGATCCTGGTGGCCATCGGTGTACAGTTCATCCTGGCAGGTGCGTATGAGTTTTTCACCGATGCGATAGCTCAACAAGCACTTCGATAGCAAGATCACTCTCAATAGCTTGACCTAAGCGGCAGTTCCGCTGCGTGTTTAGGTTGAGCGAATCATCACCCAGCTGGGAATGCCTAAAATAGTGGGTGTGGCCAGGGTCTTAGAATCTGTTTATGATCTTCTGAGTATCAGTGCCATGAAGGCCAGATGAATAAACTGCAAGCTGGTGTTAAGTTTACGCTCACAATTTTTCCATA
>NZ_QICQ01000027.1 GCF_003201195.1 Nitrosomonas eutropha
ATACTCACTGCGGTGTTCCTGCACCAGACGGACTGCGCGCGCTCTTACTTCGGGGGAATATTTATTTGATTTGTTCATGGCTCCATCTTCTCAGATAGTGGAGCCTCCTCAAAACCCGGGGCGGTTCACAGAAAAATATCTATACATGTCCATCCTGGTTAAAGCTTTGCACCAAACCCCCGTTAAATATGGCTATCAACAGATCTATTTTATCAGCCTGAACCGGGCATTTGATGTCGTATAGATTACATTAATATCTTCATTAAATTATTCATTCATGGATCTACAATGGTAAAGTTCCTCAACACAAGTGCGACAAATTACTTCCTCGAAGAACTCATAAAAAGTGCAAAGGATCGGCTCATCCTCATCAGCCCATTCCTTCGCCTGAATGACAGAATCAAAGAATTGCTGGAAGATAAAAATCGCCTGAAAATTGACGTAAGAGTCGTCTACGGAAAAAGTGAACTCCAGCCAGAAGAAATTAGCTGGCTTACTGAACTCTTCTATTTACGGACTAGTTTTTGCAAGAACCTGCACGCAAAATGCTATCTCAATGAAGAATTATGCATTATCACCAGCTTGAATCTCTACGAATTCAGTCAAGTTAACAACAACGAAATGGGTGTGCTCATTCAGCGCTCTGAAGATGCCGAGCTTTATCAGGAAGCTTACGAAGAAGCACAACGCATCATCCGTATCAGTGATGAAGTACGCATTTCAGTCGAGACCATCGGAAAGGAATCGGAATCAACAGCTGAAGCCGATGAGCAGTCCACAGACAAGCTAACAACTTCCAAGCTGGCGCAAAAGATCGGAATCAAAACTATCGATCTTATAGAGCAATTGACGCACGCTGGTTATCTCGAAGTACGGGACGGTAAAAATTACATCACATTCAAAGGGAAAAATGCCGGGGGTGAATTCCGCATGAGTCCAAAGTATGGCCCTTATTTCCTTTGGCCTGAAAGCTTCCGACTGTAATAATTATCAGCCATTCATATACCACATCCAGAATATTCTTCAGGAGCCACCCTCAAACATGAGACAAATGATTTGTAAAGTATTTGTTAGCCCACCCCCATATAACAATTCATTCAGGCCAATACTGTTTTGATGTGGTTTAATGAAACCACATCAAAGTGTTGGATCTGTTCACCCCTGAGGAGTGTGCCAACTACCTTGCTTCATGTGGATATATAAACAAGTAAATTCAAAATGATCTAACCTTTCTCTTTGGCTACCAAATAATAATCCGCAGAAAGCCGTTACATTTTTTTCAATGCCCCGTTAGCCCCAACCGCTGCCAGATTTTTGTGGGTAGTACGGCCGAGTTAAGCGTGTAGAAATGCAGGCCGGGTGCACCGGCTTCCAGCAGGCGCGCACAAAGTGCGGTGACCACATCCAGCCCGAATGCCTGGATGGAAGGGATGTCATCACCAAAGCTCTCCAGTTTTTTGCGAATCCAGCGGGGTATCTCCGCTCCACAGCCATCGGAAAATCTTGCCAGTTGGGAAAATTTGCTGATCGGCATGATGCCGGGAACGATTGGGACACTGATATTCGCAGCTTCGCACATCTCTACGAAATGCAGATAGGCATCGACGTTATAGAAAAACTGGGTAATCGCTGCATTGGCACCTGCCTCAACTTTTCGTCTGAAGTTGGTGAAATCCTCCAGTGCGGAACGTGCCTGTGGATGATATTCCGGATAAGCTGCCACTTCGATCCAGAAAGTATCGCCGAACTCCTTGCGGATAAATGCCACCAGCTCATTGGCATAGCGGAATTCACCCGCCTGCGCCATGCCCGAAGGCAGATCACCACGCAACGCGATAATGTGGCGGATATTGTGGCTGTGATATTTTTCAAGAATGGAGCGGATATTGTCGCGGGTGGAACCGATACAGGATAGATGCGGCGCTACCGGGGAACCTTCTGCCTGGATTTCCAGCACGGTTTCCAGCGTCCGCTCCCGAGTGGAGCCACCTGCACCGAATGTTACCGAAAAGAACTTCGGGTTGAAGCGGGCAAGTTGTATACGCGTTGCCCGCAGTTTTTCCATGCCTTCCGGTGTCTGCGGCGGGAAAAACTCAAAACTGAATGTGGGCGTAAAATTTTTCTGGGATAACATCTGGACTTACTTCCATTGGCCACTTCCCTTCAAAGGAAGCAGTAGTGAGAATTTATGAAATAAAACCCAAATTTTCCATCAGATCCTTGCAGCAGCGAAAAACAACCTTTCAAAATCTGCTGGATTGCTTGACACCTACAGTGCTCGCAAAGACGGTATTTTGTCACCTGTTGAATTTCGCATCTTCTGCCCTGATGAAGAACCCGGGATAAAGCCGGGGGAATACAACTGTCGCTTTGACAGCGATTTCTCCGGCTTCAATCAGTTCAACCACTCAAACTCAATAACGGTACATCTCGGGTTTATAAGGTCCGTTTTTATCGAGATTGAGGTAGTGCGCCTGCTCGTCGGTCAGTTCGGTCAGCTTCACACCCAGTTTACCCAGATGCAGACGCGCAACCATTTCATCCAGCTGTTTAGGAAGTACATACACCTTCTTCTGGTAATCTTTACCGTTTTGCCAGAGTTCCATCTGCGCCAGCACCTGATTGGTGAAGGAGCTGGACATGACAAAAGACGGATGGCCGGTAGCACACCCCAGATTAACGAGACGTCCTTGTGCCAGCACGATGATGCGGCGGCCAGTCGGGAAGATGACATGATCAACCTGTGGCTTGATGTTTTCCCACTGGTACTTCTGAACTGAGGCAATATCGATTTCAGAATCGAAGTGGCCGATGTTGCATACGATCGCCTGATTCTTCATTTTCAGCATGTGGTCATGGGTGATCACACGCAGATTGCCGGTGGCGGTGACGAAAATATCTGCTTTATCACAGGCATCGTCCATGGTCACCACACGATATCCTTCCATCGCCGCCTGCAATGCACAGATTGGATCAATCTCGGTAATCCAGACAGTTGCTCCCAGGCCGCGCAATGACTGCGCACAGCCTTTGCCGACATCGCCATAACCACAAATCACAGCTATTTTTCCGGCAATCATTACATCGGTTGCGCGTTTGATGCCATCCACCAATGATTCACGGCAACCATAAAGATTATCGAATTTGGATTTGGTGACTGAATCATTGACATTGATCGCCGGGAATGGAAGTTCACCTTTCTTTTCCATTTCGTACAGGCGATGTACACCGGTTGTGGTTTCTTCTGTCACACCGCGAATTCCGGCAAGGTTACGCGAGTACCAGCCCGGATGGCTGGTAAGACGGCTACGGATGGAAGCAAACAGTACCTGTTCTTCCTCATTGGACGGATTGGCAATCACGGAAGGATCGCGTTCAGCCCTGCTGCCAAGGATGAGCAGTAAGGTGGCATCCCCGCCATCATCCAGAATCATATTGGCGGCATGCGAGCCATCACTGGTCCATTCAAATATCTGGTGAGCGTAGTCCCAATATTCCTTCAGTGATTCTCCCTTGTAGGCAAATACTGGAATATCGCGGGCGGCAATCGCCGCAGCAGCATGATCCTGGGTGGAGAAAATATTGCAGGAAGCCCAGCGGACTTCTGCACCCAGTGCCACCAGTGTTTCAATTAACACGGCGGTCTGGATAGTCATGTGCAGGGAACCGGCAATTCTGGCCCCTGCCAGCGGCTTCTTGCCGGCATACTGTTCGCGCAGCGCCATCAAACCGGGCATTTCAGTTTCGGCAATGGCAATTTCCTTTCTGCCCCAATCTGCCAATGACAAATCAGCCACCTCGCAGTCGGTAAAAACAGAGTTGTCCACTACGGGGTTGATTGTTGCACTCATAACACATCTCCTGAGAAGTGAAAGAGCGCCGTTGTTGGGTTGTTCATTTGTCCGAGCCTCACGAGATAGACCGTTGCAGCGCTCCTCGGTACAAATGGAACATCATTCACGCTGAATGATGTTGATGAAAAATATTCAAATACCTGCATCCGCTATAAGCTGCTCTGCAATGTCGGTTTTCTCCCAGGTGAAACTGGGTTCTTCCCGACCAAAATGGCCATACGCAGCCGTTTTGCTATAAATCGGACGCAGCAGATTCAGTTCATGAATGATCGCTCTGGGGCGCAGATCAAAATTCCGGGTGATCAGCTCGGCGAGTTTTTCATCTGAAACTTTACCGGTACCAAAAGTTTCCAACATTAATGAAACCGGCTTAGCCACGCCAATTGCATAAGCCACCTGAACTTCACATTTGCGTGCCAGGCCGGCAGCTACAATATTTTTGGCGACATAACGGGCAGCATAAGCTGCTGAGCGATCCACCTTGGAAGGATCCTTACCGGAAAAAGCACCGCCACCATGATGGGCTGTGCCACCGTAAGTATCCACGATGATCTTGCGCCCGGTTAGTCCACAATCGCCCATCGGCCCGCCCACCACGAAACGACCGGTAGGATTGACCAGATACCGAATATCACTACTCAGCATTTCTGCAGGCAATACAGGTTTGATGATTTCCTCGACAACTCCTTCAAACAAATCGCCATTGGAAATATCCGGATCATGCTGGGTTGAAATAACGACTGTTTCTATGTTTTTCGGTTTCCCGTCAATATAGCGTACTGAAACCTGGGATTTGGCATCCGGACGCAGCCATGACAGCTGGCCGCTTTTTCTCAATTTTGCCTGCTGTTCAACCAAACGATGTGCATAGTAAATCGGCAGCGGCATTAGTTGCGGCGTTTCATCACAGGCATAACCGAACATCAGTCCCTGATCTCCCGCCCCCTGATCCATCTCCTCTTCCTTGCTGCGATTCACCCCCAGAGCAATATCGGGAGACTGTTTGTTAAAAGCGGTCAGCACCGCGCAGGTGCTTGCATCAAAGCCAATCTCGGAACTGGTATAGCCGATTTCACGCACCGTATCTCGTGGGATGACGTTGTAATCAATGGTAGCATGGGTCGTTATTTCACCTGACAAAACGATCAGCCCTGTACTGCACATGGTTTCACAGGCTACACGCGCATGAGGATCCTGTTGCAGAATTGCATCAAGGATTGCATCCGATATCTGGTCGGCCACCTTATCAGGGTGGCCTTCAGATACGGATTCAGACGTAAAAAGATAGTTACTCATAGTTTGTTTTGTTAATTAAATTTGGATATGAATGAGATAATACTCAGGCAAGAGTAAAACCAATTCCGGATTTGAGGCCAAAGACTGCAGTTATTTATTAAGGTACAGTGCAAAACTACCTTAAAGCACTGCTTGTTGAGCAACCGGATTATTCCAGAAATCCGTATGAAAATCATTGTTCTTTTTACTGACCCTGCCTAGATCAGGTAATGCGGATGCAATAATCTGTCATTTTTTCATCTCAATGCTCCCGGAAAATGCCGATTATTTTGACCATGTACAGGAGTTTTCCATGAATACTGTTTTGATTACCGGCGCCAATCGGGGAATCGGATTGGAATTTGCCACACAATATGCGGCAGACGGGTGGCAGGTAGTCGCCTGCTGCCGGCAACCGCAACAGGCCATGGCGCTCAATCAGCTGGCTGAGCAGTACAAAGATCATTTTTCCATTTACCAGCTTGATGTACGTGAGCTTGCCGAAATAGATCAGTTGTCACAAAAGCTGCATGATTTGTCCATTGATGTGCTGATTAATAACGCAGGCGTTTATCCACCTGCACAAAATGGGGAGTTTGGTCATATCAACTATGATGACTGGATGGAGGCCTTCAGGGTCAATACATTCGCCCCCCTCAGAATGGCAGAAGCCCTGGTGAAACAGGTTGCTCGCAGCAAATTGAAAGTTATCGCCACCATCACCAGCAAAATGGCCAGTATCGACGATAACCAGCGTGGCGGCAGTTATATTTACCGATCCAGCAAAACTGCCGTAAACATGGTGGTAAAAAGTCTTGCCATTGATCTGCAGCCTCGCGGTATTATTTCAGTGCTGCTACATCCAGGCTGGGTACAGACTGATATGGGTGGACGTGGCGCGTTAATCACAGCAAAGCAGAGTGTGACCGGCATGAAAGGCATCCTGGATAAAATCACCCATACGGATACAGGCAAATTTCTTGCCTACGATGGACAGCACATCCCTTGGTAGTCTTTTTTACCTGCCTTTCAAGCAACAAACTTTCACTGGTAACCAAATGCGCTCATCTTATGTTGTGCAACTCGACGATGAAGCAGCAACTTTGTTCCTGGGAGAGCAGCTTGCAGCTATACTTCGCCCTGGTTTGACCGTATTCCTTTATGGTGATCTGGGAGCCGGCAAAACTACGCTCGCACGTGGAATATTGAAAGGGCTGGGGCATTATGACAAGGTGAGAAGTCCCACCTATAACCTGGTTGAAATCTACAAACTTTCAGAGTTATACTTGTATCACTTTGATTTTTATAGACTCAATGACCCATTGGAGTGGGAAGAAGCAGGCTTCCGGGAGTATTTCAACCAGAATTCCATCTGTCTGGTCGAATGGCCTGAAAAAGCAGGGGAATTTCTGCACGCAGCTGATCTGAAAATATGGATCAGCTATTCTGGAACAGGAAGAATCGCCGAACTCAAGGCGGAAACGGAGGCAGGAGAACAATGCTTATCACGCTGGCAAAAACAGGTATCCGAATGAATCAACCCGGAACCAGGCAGTGCTCTCCATTTCTACTTTTCGTTATAGCTATCCTCCTGCAACTGGCTTTGTATAGCAACGATACATCAGCTGGCACTCAAATCACGGCAGCACGCTACTGGGCGGGGCCCGAGTATACCCGGTTGACACTGGAATCGAGTAAGCCGGTTAAATACTCGGTCAGCACACTCCAATCACCCAAAAGAATCGTGATGGACATGGAGAATATTTCATTGTCTGATGTACTGAAGAGCTTGCCAGCAAAGACCGAATCACGGGATCCCCTGGTTGGTGCATTAAGAGTCGGCAATTTCAATTCGCGGACTGTCAGGCTGGTCGTGGAATTAAAAACAGATGCTGTACCCAAAGCATTCGCGCTTGATCCTGTAGACCAATTTGGGCATCGGCTGGTGCTGGATCTTTACCCATCGAAAAAACTGATAACAGAACCGTATGAACAGGACCCACTCATAGCATTAATACAAAAAAACAAGAAACCTGCGCCAGTCGCTCATTCACACAATGTAACCCCCGCTGCGACTTCGAAGACTGTCCTGACAGCAACCAGCCGCAAACCTGAAAAGAACCGGATTATTACTATCGCAATTGACGCCGGACATGGCGGCAAGGATCCGGGAGCAATTGGTCCGCAAGGCTCCATGGAAAAAAATATAACCCTTTCCATCGCCAGAAAACTCAAGGCCAGAATTGACAAGGAACCGGGTATGCGTTCCGTACTAATTCGTGACGGAGATTACTTCATATCGCTGGCTGAACGGCGCATCAAGGCAAGACAAGCCAATGCCGATTTATTTGTATCTATTCATGCTGATGCTGCTCCACGGAGAGAAGCACATGGTGCATCAATTTACGCATTATCAGAAAATGGTGCCACTTCCACCACAGCGAGCTGGCTGGCCAAAAAGGAAAATGCGGTTGATCTGATCGGCGGAGTCAAACTGGATAACAAAGATCGATACCTAAAGCAAACACTGATTGATCTGTCCATGAATGCCACGATTAATGACAGTATCCGGCTGGCCAATCACGTATTGAATGAAATCGGGACAATCAGCCATCTGCACAAAAAAAATGTGGAACAGGCTGGTTTTGCAGTACTCAAATCACCTGATATTCCATCTGTTCTGGTTGAAACCGCATTCATCAGCAACCAGACTGAAGAAGCCAAACTTAATTCAGAGATTCACCAGAATAAATTGGTTGATGCGATATCAGTCGGACTTAAACGCTATTTCAACAGCGGATCCTGGCAGACACGGATGGATGTTGCTGATACCAGATAAGAGATATCAGCCTCTACCGGTTCTCAGACTACACTGTTTTATAGAGATGTCTGCTTATGGGTAAAACAGCTCCAGTTTGTAGCCCATAGCATTGAGCTGATTCGTATTCAAGAAACATTGGACCTGTATTTCACTTTCCCCCGCAAATATTGATTGATCAGCTGCTGAATCCAGATAATCCTTTGCCGTAAAAATACGACTTGCGAGCAGTTTTTCATCAGCATCTGTTAGCGTTAGCAGTAATGCCGGTAACGCTTGCGGGAAAGGCGCATGATTGCGGATAATTGCAGAAAGCTCCACCACATCAGGATCAGCGGAAGAACTGACACGCAAGTCTGATGATTCCAGGCTCAATAAATGGAGATGACGTGGTAAATCAACCTCACATTGCATCAGGGTGCAATATTCATTCAATACCGGTCGAAATGCAGGGAAAGCAATAAATATTTCTGTACGATAGGCATGCATAATCTGCCCAAGCAGCAATACCAGCAATACTGCATTGGGCACCAGCCAAAGCCGGGAAATTTTTGGCGCAGACGGTTGAATGTCAAAATAATCAACAGGAGGCGGTGTTTCAGCAACCGACATTACAGCAGCATTATCAGGGTCGGATTGATCCAGATCCGGTTGGGGCAACATCACAAGCGGTTGAATACACGCCACCGGAACAGCTATCAGTGCTGTAAAACCGTTGAATACTTGCTTACACTGCCCGCAGCGCACATCACCGTTATGCGAATGCAGCTGCCCACCCGTCAGGCGAAAAATCGCATGACAGCCAGGACAGCGTGTCACCAGTGTCATGATGTCCTATTGACTGATTTCCGACCTGCAAGCAGTACCCATCCCTGATCTTTTGCAGCAATCTGCATATCAAACCACTCGCTGTAAATCTGCAGCACTTCATCAGCCTGGGTTTCCAGTATTCCTGAAAGCACGATACGTCCGCCTGGTTGCAAGGCACTCATCAGAACAGGGGCCAGCATGATCAGAGGATTAGCCAGAATGTTCGCGACCACTACGAAAACAGGATGCTGCCTGGTATCAGCAGGATCGCCACCTCCAGAAAAGGATAGCGCAGTGGTAAATGATAATTTATCCAGATCACAGAGATTGTTCCGGGCATTTTCGAGGCTGGCAGTAATGGCATTCGGATCAATATCCACGCCCATCACCCGGTCAGCCCCCAGTTTTAACGCTGCGATTGCCAGAATCCCGGAGCCACAGCCATAATCAAGCACGCTGTCGCCAGGTTTAAGAAATTTATCCAGCCAGCCCAGGCACAACTGTGTGGTCGGATGACTGCCCGTACCAAAAGCCAGTCCCGGATCCAGTCGCAGATTAATTGCTGCAGGATCGGGTAAATCATGCCAAGATGGAACGACCCACAATCGCGAGGAAATTTTGATTGGCTCGAATTGCGCCTGTGTCAATCTGACCCAATCCTGTTCCACTACTTGCGTCAATTGATAGTCTGGCAGCGCAGATATCCCCATCACCCGAGCTACTGCCTGCAC
Organism: Nitrosomonas eutropha; assembly: GCF_003201195.1. Lineage (GTDB taxonomy): Bacteria > Pseudomonadota > Gammaproteobacteria > Burkholderiales > Nitrosomonadaceae > Nitrosomonas > Nitrosomonas eutropha. Next base: position 9,489 of record NZ_QICQ01000027.1, read on the forward strand.
AATTTCATCAACATCCGTATTTTCCTCGAGCAATACTGTTACCTCTGCCTGTTGCCAGAATTGCTCCGGGAGAGCACCTGGTTCACCAAACAAGGGTTGTTCGTGATCAGTCCCTTCACCCGCATCATGTACATCAACTGACAGTGCGCCCTGCTCCAGCAACTGATCACTTACCGAATCAACGTAATCGGACCCAACTTTAAAAGTCAGAGAGAGCCAGGACATAGCTGATCTGTGTAACAGGTTTTATCACGATCACATCAAGTCGTTTTTTTGTTATACAGTGCAAGCTTGTTTTCAAGATAGTGAATAGAGACAGAATCGGATACAAAGTTACAGTCCGCCAAAAGATCCAGATGTAACGGAATATTGGTTTTGATTCCTTCAATGATCATTTCGGTAAGCGCAATACGCATACGCGCAATAGCGAGATCACGATTGTCACCATAGGCAATTACCTTGGCGATCATGGAATCATAGTAAGGTGGCACGCGATAATTATGGTAAATATGGGAATCGACTCGGATCCCGGGACCGCCTGGAGCATGGTACTGTGTAATACGTCCGGCTGAGGGAGTCAGCTTATAGGGATCTTCCGCATTGATGCGGCATTCTATGGCATGTCCTCTGGTCACAATATCTTTTTGCTGCACTGACAGTTTTTCCCCTGCCGCCACACGAATCTGTGCTTGAACCAGGTCAATACCAGTAACGGCTTCTGTCACCGGATGCTCAACCTGAAGCCGGGTATTCATTTCAATGAAATAAAATTCATTGTTCTCATAAAGAAACTCGAAAGTTCCTACCCCTCTGTAATTAATACGCTTGCAAGCCTCGACACATCGCTCACCAATTTGATTGCGCAACTTGATCGAAATACCTCGCGCCGGCGCCTCTTCAATAATCTTCTGGTGACGGCGCTGCATGGAGCAATCCCTCTCCCCCAGATGAACGGTATTGCCGTATTCGTCAGCCAGTATCTGGAATTCAATATGACGCGGATTTTCCAGGTATTTTTCTGCGTAAACCACCGGGTTACCAAATGCCGCCTGCGCTTCATTACGCGTTGTAATCACCGCATTCGAGAGCGCCGCTTCAGTGTACACGACGCGCATCCCGCGCCCCCCACCTCCTCCGGCTGCCTTGATAATGACTGGGTAACCGATCTCCTTGATAATTTTCCTTACTTCATCAAGTGAATCCGGCAACGCACCCTCTGAGCCTGGTACACAGGGAACACCTGCCTGCAGCATCGCGTGTTTTGCAGAGACCTTATCTCCCATCAACCGGATTGTATCCGGTCGGGGGCCGATAAAGAAAAAACCGCTCTTTTCCACCCTCTCTGCAAAATCCGCATTCTCGGATAAAAAACCGTAACCCGGATGAATGGCTTCCGCATCCGTTACTTCAGCAGCACTAATGATAGCGGGGATATTCAAGTAACTTTGCGCAGAAGCTGCCGGGCCGATACAGACTGATTCATCGGCCAGCTTGACATATTTTGCTTCGGCATCCGCTTCCGAATGAACCGCTACGGTCTTGATACCCATAGTCCGGCACGCTCGCTGGACGCGCAATGCTATTTCTCCACGATTTGCGATTAATATTTTTTCAAACATATAAATTAAACGATGAAAACCAGATCCGGATAGATTCCTGAAAATTCAGAGCATTATTTCTCGAAAGATTATTATTCGATAATAAATAACGGCTCGCCATATTCAACTGGCTGACCATTCTCCGGCAAAATAGCTTTGATTTTGCCCCCCCGATCGGTTTCGATCTCATTAAGCAGCTTCATGGCCTCAATGATACATAGCGTATCTCCGGACTTTACTTGCTGACCTACTTCAGCAAATGGTTTGGCCCCCGGGGCCGAAGCGCGATAAAAAGTACCTACCATGGGAGACTTGACAATATGTCCTTCCGGCAAACCTGGCTTCTCTTGTACATCGCTCTCACTGGCTATGGGGGCTGCCGGCTCTACCGGAACAGGGATCTGATATTGTGGCATAACCGTTGCCACCGATTGTGTCATGGTTACGGATTTGCTGATACGGACCTTCTCTTCCCCCTCTGTTACTTCCAGCTCTGTAATACTGTATTCCTCTACTAATTCAATTAATTTCTTGAGTTTTCTCAAATCCATTTTATCCTCCGGGGCAGATCCCTTTCATAAGTGCCCTGATCTATCTTCAGGGATAGCAGTTTTACGTCTTTTGATGATGGCTGGTAACTGATTTGCTTGTAAATCAATTGATCAAGTCTGCTTTGTCATTTGTATTTGTATTGATCACCGGGTAAAAAAATAATTTAACTGATTTAGGACAAATATATTGGAGTCATGCCCCGTTTTACACTACTGCCTGGCCAAAGCAAATTGCAGAGCCAGCTCATACCCCGCAGCACCCAATCCACTGATAACCCCAACAGCAATATCCGAGAAATAGGATGTGTGGCGAAAATGTTCGCGAGCATAGATATTGGAAAGATGAATTTCTACAAAAGGCAGATTTGTGGCAGCCAGGGCATCACGCAGGGCTATACTAGTATGTGTTAAAGCGGCGGGATTGATGATAATAAAGCCAGTGCCGTCATTCATGGCTTCTTGTACACGATCGATCAATTCATGCTCGGCATTGCTTTGAAAGGTATCCAACACCACAGAAGCTGCCTGCGCCTTCGCGACCAGATTCCTGTTAATATCTTCCAATGTTGTATGCCCATAAATGGACGGCTCTCTTCTACCTAAAAGATTCAAATTAGGACCGTGAACAACCAGGATTTTCGCAACCATTACACTATATTAACCATCCGCTTCCACGAATTAATTATGGCGTGTTATCGTATTATTGTACAGTTTTTTATGTGTTTTCGCCGAAGTTAAAGAATATTTAACCTCATTAAATCACAAAACAAGCAATTCAGGGGTCACGTTATTCATCTCTCATAAAACAACATCTGACAACAGGAATAATGAGTGATTTTATAGTGATTGGAGCTGGGATTATCGGTCTTGCCACTGCGCTCCGATTACTTGAAGAAGGGGCATCAGTCACGCTCCTTGAACGTCGCAAAGCTGGCTGCGAGGCATCATGGGCAGGCGGAGGCATTCTGTCCCCTCTGTGCCCCTGGAACTATCCGGACACCATAAACCGACTCGTCGCTTTCAGCACATCACTCTATCCAGAGTGGACTGCTGCACTTAGCGCGGCTACAGGAATTAATCCGGAATATCACGTATGCGGACTTCTCGCTCTTCCACCCTATGACTTGGATGAAGCTGTTAGCTGGTGCGCTGCTCATGCGGCACCGTTGACATACCAGATATTTCCACTTTCAACCCATGCTAGAACTCCGGGAATCTACGATTGCACCCAGCAGCAAGCTGATCAGGCACTATTGCTTCCTGACGTCGCCCAAGTTCGAAATCCACGTCTGTCACAAGCGTTATGCAAACGCGTCAAACAGCTCGGTGGAAATATAATTGAACACTGCGAGGTCCAGAAACTGAATGCAACCAGGCAGGAAGTTAGATCCATCCGGGTCCCACATAAAAACCTCTCTGCCGATCGATACATCCTGTCAGCCGGTGCATGGAGCAGGAATATTCTTGGAGAATATGCGTTGAATATTGAAATAAAACCAATCCGAGGACAGATACTGTTATACAAATTCCCGGAAAAACCTTTGCATTCTGTCGTATTGCAACAAGACCTTTATCTCATTCCCCGGCGTGATGGACATTTACTCGTCGGCAGCACAACCGAAGATGTCGGATTCGATAAGCGCATTACACTGGAAGCGAAAGACAAATTATCCAAATGGGCAGGAAAAATATTACCAAAGCTGAGTAATATGTTGCCGCTAAGACACTGGTCAGGCTTGCGCCCCGCCACACCTGGCAATATCCCCGTCATCGGGGCACATCCATTCCTTAAAAACCTTTATGTCAACAGCGGACATTTTCGCTATGGCGTCACGATGGCCCCTGGCAGCGCAGAAATATTAACAAACGAGATCATGCAACGAGCTCAACCTTTTGATACCACACCCTATCAGCAAGGATGGAATCTGTCTGGGTAATTTCAATCAGATATGCTTGTTGAAACCGACTGGCTCAGCCTTTGGTAATGGGAATGTTACGGATTCAAGGACTCCCGCCAGCTCTTCCACCACCACACCCTGATTCGACTGTTTTGTCGCAATCTGCTCAAGACGCTCCAGTACCTGCTGAACCAGTATCTCCGGAGCAGACGCACCTGCAGTAATTCCAATACACTGCTTGTTGGCCAGCCAGCTCTCCTGCAACTGTGCCGCCTGATCGACCATATATGCTTCTACATTCTCGTTTCTGGCCACCTCACAAAGGCGATTTGAATTCGAACTGTTTGGCGAACCCACCACAATCACCAGATCACAGAGCTTGACCAACTTTTTGACAGCATCCTGTCGATTTTGCGTAGCGTAGCAAATATCATCTTTTTTCGGGCCAACAATCTTTGGAAAACGTCGTTTCAGTGCCTCAATCACGCGCGCTGCATCATCAACAGACAATGTTGTCTGGGTGACATATGCCAGATTATCTTCATCCTTGACCTGTAGTCCGGATACGTCTTCCGCTGTTTCCACAAGGTACATCGTCCCTTTTTTCTTCTCGATCTGCCCCATGGTTCCCTCAACCTCAGGGTGACCCTGATGGCCGATCATGACGATCTCCTTGCCCTCTCGGTCCATTTTGGCCACTTCCACGTGTACCTTGGTAACAAGCGGACAGGTAGCATCAAATATCTGCAGCTTACGAGCGGCTGCATCTCTTCTTACTTCGTGGGAAACACCATGAGCACTGAAGATAAGCATGCTCCCTTCCGGCACTTCCTCCAAATTTTCTACAAATACCGCTCCTTTTTTCTCCAGATCTTCAACCACGAAACGATTGTGGACAACCTCATGCCTCACATAGATGGGGGCGCCATACATCGTCAATGCACGTTCAACGATTTCAATAGCTCGGTCAACACCAGCACAGAACCCTCTCGGGTTTGCAAGCAACACCTTGATCATCAGCCTATTTCTCCATGATTTATGCACAGGTTTGATTATAAAATAATCCCGAAGGGGTTTTCAGTTTTCATCTCTGAAGCCTATCCTATTAACACATACTCGTCATTCATCTTTATCCCGTTTCACCCGATTTGATAAGGCTATAAACAGGATGATAATTAAATCTTAAGCCTCCGTTATATATAAACTTCTTAAAATCCTTTCTCTCTGGCTGTATACTTTCAAAATATTTCACGACATACGTGTTTAACCAGCTTCAAAACTTGATGGTTTTATTTGAGTACTCCTGATGGGCGCACTGATTTTTTATACTTTTATTTATTTCGTCGGGCATTTCGCTGCGCTCGGGCTAAACATAATTACAAACAAAAAACTGCTCAACCACCGCTTGGTCGGCTTGATTGGCGTAATCCTTGTGGCAGTAATGCATGGCTACAAAATTATCAACAGCACTGGCCACGATGAAGACACGCTGTATGCGATAAGTTATTTCGTCGTTTTCCCGGTGGTGGTCATCAGCGCAGTTCTCTTTTATTTTGGTGGAAAAGATAAAGATGATAACAATCCCAAGTAAATGACAGGATTGTACGACATCTCTCCTTCTTTTTGATACATGACTTCTTTGTCACCTGACCAGATTATCCGCCAGGAAATTCTTGCACTATCAGCCTACCACGTCCCGCCCGCGAAGGACATGATCAAGCTGGACGCAATGGAAAATCCCTATCAGCTCCCCTCCTTTTTGGGTGAAGAGATTACCCGGATTACAGCAGGCGCGCATATCAACCGCTACCCTGATCCGCATGCCGCGGCACTCAAAGAAACGCTTCGAACATCGCTATCTATTCCAGATGGAATGGAAATCATGCTGGGAAATGGTTCAGATGAAATCATTCAAATCATCATGCTGGCAGCTGCAAAACCAGGAGCAAAGCTACTGACTGTTGAACCCGGATTTGCCATGTTCAAAATGATTGCTACATTTACAAATATGGAATATGTCGGCATTCCGTTAAGACCAGATTTCTCGCTGGATCTTGACATGATGCTCACGGCAATTTCACACCACCAGCCAGCTATTCTGTTTTTGGCCTACCCGAACAACCCCAGCGGCAATCTGTTTGACGAGGCCGCCCTGAATAAAATAATTCAAATATCCAAAGGTCTGGTTGTAATAGACGAAGCTTATCATCCATTTGCAGGGAAAAGTTTTATTGAAAAACTCCCAAATTATCCGAATTTACTGGTTATGCGAACGCTTTCGAAATTGGGATTGGCCGGGCTTCGCCTCGGGTTCCTGGTCGGCAGGCCGAGCTGGCTGTATCATCTGGAGAAATTGCGCCTGCCTTACAATGTCAATGTAATTACCCAGCTTATGGCAGAAAAAATCATGCAACATTACGATACGCTACAACATCAGGCTGACATAATTAAACAAACCCGAACCAAATTAAGAATCTTTCTTGAAAGCCTGAAAGGTGTTGAAGCCTATCCCTCTGATGCCAATTTCATTTTATTCCGGCTCAACAACGCCAGCCATGTTTTCAAGCAACTTCAGCAGCGTCGTATTTTGGTGAAGAACCTTGACAACAGCCACCCCTTATTAAAAAATTGCCTCCGTGTAACAGTTGGCACGCCCGAAGAAAACGATTATTTCTGCAATACACTGCAAGATTTGATCGCTGAAAATTAACCGGAAGACTAAACAAAACACTCCGTTCAAATTTAAATACTCATGCGCAAAGCCCAAGTTACTCGCAACACTCAGGAAACACAAATTACCGTAGCAATCAACCTGGACGGCCAGGGCAAAGCGGAATTGGATAGCGGCGTTCCTTTTCTTGATCACATGCTGGATCAGATTGCCCGCCATGGCATGATTGACTTGAATGTTGCAGCCAAAGGCGACCTTCATATCGATGCCCACCATACTGTGGAAGATATTGGCATTGCACTGGGTCAGGCACTGAATCGTGCCATTGGTGACAAAAAAGGAATATTTCGCTACGGTCATGCATATGTGCCTCTGGACGAAACCTTGTCAAGAGTAGTCATCGATTTGTCCGGAAGGCCTGGCTTGCAGTTCAACACCACATTTACACGTGCGGTTATCGGCTCTTTCGATGTCGATCTGATCCAGGAATTCTTTCAGGGCTTTGTCAATCATGCCATGATGACACTGCACATAGATAACCTCGCCGGTAAAAACGCACATCACCAGGCTGAATCTATTTTCAAGGCATTCGGCCGTGCACTGCGTATGGCTGTAACAATTGATCCACGCTGCGATGACCTTATTCCATCCACCAAAGGCGTGCTGTAGGTAAAAAAACGCTCAGAACATCTGATACGAACATGAACTCGATTGCCGTTGTAGATTATGGGATGGGCAACCTGAGATCGGTATCCAAAGCACTGGAATATGTCGATTCATCTGCGGTTGTCACGGTTACCAATGATCCGGAGGTTATCCGATCTGCCTCACGCGTTGTTGTTCCGGGCCAGGGTGCGATGCCTCATTGCATGGAGGCTCTGGATGATCAGGGTTTGCGTGAAGTAGTCGTCGAAGCAGCTCAAAATAAACCTTTTCTCGGCATTTGCCTCGGACTGCAAATGTTGTTCAAGGAAAGTGAGGAAGGCGATACCTCAGCACTGGGTATTTTGCCAGGCAGTGTGAAAAAATTAGACGTGCGTGAGACCGCCGGTAACAACACCCCAAAACTCAAGATTCCTCACATGGGCTGGAACCAGGTTCACCAGGTTATGGCGCATCCACTGTGGGATAGAATTGATACCGGCACACGCTTTTACTTTGTTCACAGCTATTACGTAGCTACAGATGAACCAGGAATCGTGGCGGGTAGTACCAACTATCCAACCCCATTCACATGTGCAGTTGCCAGAGACAATATTTTTGCCACCCAGTTTCACCCGGAGAAAAGTCATTCCGCAGGATTGGCATTATTGAGTAATTTCCTAAAATGGATACCATAACAACATTCCAGCATTATCCTATCCAGCATTTCCATTGTATTATCAATTTTTTTCAAGTCTGATCATTAACCCCGATAACTTCGTATGCTGATTATTCCTGCTATAGATCTGAAAGACGGACAATGCGTCCGCCTGAAGCAAGGCATCATGGAAGATGCCACAGTATTTTCAGAAACCCCTGAAACAGTTGCACTGCACTGGCTGGATAACGGAGCCCGTCAGCTGCATCTGGTTGACCTTAATGGTGCTTTTGCCGGAAAACCTAAAAATGGTGAAGCTATCCGCGCGATAGTCGAAGCCATTGATGGAAGAATTCCAATCCAGCTGGGCGGAGGAATCCGCGATCTGGAAACTGTCGAGTACTATCTGGATAACGGCATCAGCTACGTAATCATTGGAACGGCTGCGGTCAAGATACCTGGCTTCCTGCACGATGCCTGCTATGCGTTTCCAGGTCAGATTATGGTCGGGCTGGATGCCAAAGGTGGAAAAGTGGCTGTTGACGGCTGGTCCAAAGTAACCGGCCATGACGTTATTGATCTTGCAAAAAAATTCCAGGATTACGGTGTCGAAGCAATTATTCACACCGATATCGGTCGTGATGGCATGCTCAACGGCCTCAATATCGAAGCTACTGTGGAACTCGCTCAAGCGCTGACAATTCCCGTCATTGCAAGTGGCGGTGTGACCAACCTGGATGACATCAGGAAATTGTGCCAAGTCCAGTCCGAAGGAATCACCGGTGTCATCACTGGCCGGGCAATTTATCAGGGCTCCCTTGATTTCAAGGAAGCACAAGCCTTGGCAGATCAGCTGGATTCAGCAAAGTGATTGACATCACTCACTCACAGAAACTCACTGGCTTTGTGCTTTTTATCCCCTTCTTTTTTTATCTAATTTATTTCTGATAACTTTGACCAATGGGATTAGCCAAACGTATTATTCCCTGCCTTGATATTAAGGACGGGCGCGTCGTCAAAGGTGTCAATTTTGTCTCTCTGCGGGATGCAGGAGATCCGGTTGAAATTGCTCGCAGCTATAATGAGCAGGGAGCGGATGAACTCGTCTTTCTCGATATTACTGCAAGCGTGGAGAATCGCGATTTAATCCTGCATATTGTGGAAAAGGTCGCCTCACAGGTTTTCATCCCACTAACGGTGGGAGGAGGCGTCTGCAAGGCCGAGGATGTGCGCCGGCTGCTGAACGCGGGGGCTGACAAGGTCAGCATCAACACTTCCGCAGTATTGAATCCGGAACTGATCAAGGAATCAGCAGATCATTACGGTTCTCAGTGTATCGTAATCGCCATTGATGCCAGGCAAACATCTGACGGAAACCCTGAATCTCCGCGCTGGGAAGTATTCACCCATGGCGGGCGCAAGCCAACCGGGCTTGATGCGATTGAATGGGCTCAAAAGATACAATCCTTGGGTGCCGGAGAAATTCTGCTGACCAGCATGGATCGTGATGGTACTCGCTCCGGATTTGATCTTGTTCTGACACGCACAATCTCCGATGCAGTAGACTTACCCGTTATTGCCAGCGGTGGTGTAGGTAACCTGGATCATCTGGTGGACGGTATTTTGCAAGGCCATGCTGATGCAGTGCTGGCAGCCAGTATTTTTCATTATGGCGAATTCAGTATCCGTCAGGCCAAGGAATATCTGTTATCACACGGCATAGAAGTCCGCCTGTAAGAAAGTGGAACACGGTCTTTACTTCTGAGTCGCCACAATTACCATGGAGGCCGTTTTTCCTACGGTATTCCCACATTTTGCAAGTATTCCTGAAACTGTTAAGATCGCCCTGAAAGCAGCAGCACACAAGGAACAGCTAATGACAGATGAATGGCTTGATACAATAAACTGGTCAGTTGACGGCCTCATCCCGGTAATCGCACAGGATGAAAACGGTGGCAAGATTTTGATGGTGGCCTGGATGAACCGCGACGCGCTCAAACGTACTGTCGAAACTGGTGAAGCAGTTTACTGGTCGCGCTCCAGAAAGAAGCTGTGGCACAAAGGTGAGGAATCCGGCCATACCCAGATAGTCCAGGCAATCCATCTGGATTGTGATAAAGATGTCCTCCTCCTCAGTGTGGAACAAAAAGGGGGGATTGCTTGCCATACAGGTAGGCAAAGCTGCTTTTTCCGCCAATTGAAAAATGGGGAATGGGTAATCACAGAGCCCGTTATCAAAGACCCATCACAAATTTATACCCAATGACCTCCTCTTCAACGATATTACAGCGACTGACTCAGACGATTGAAGCACGCAAAAGCGCCGACCCTGCTCATTCCTACATCGCAAAACTGCTAAGCAGCAACGAAGATAAAGTGCTAAAAAAAATTGCTGAAGAAGCCGCTGAAACTATCATGGCTTGCAAGGACAATGACAGAGAACAGATTATTTATGAAACAGCGGACTTGTGGTTTCATTGCTTGATCATGCTTGCCAGGCACGACATCTCGCCGGAAGCTATACTGTCGGAACTGGAGCGAAGAGAAGGAGTATCCGGTATCGAAGAGAAATTGTCACGATCTCAAAACCAACCTGAGCCAACTAAGGCTGAATGATATGGAAGATTGTATATTCTGCAAAATCGTACGTGGTGAAATTCCAGCCACTAAAATCCATGAAGATGATGAAACAATAGCGTTTTATGATATTCATCCGGCAGCGCCTGTGCATTTTATGCTGATACCCAAACAACATATCGAATCATTAAATGAAGTTGACCTGAGTCATCAGCAGCTACTCGGGAAAATGCTGTGGCTAGCTCCCCGCTTGGCGGCAGACCAGGGATGTACAGATGGGTTTCGAACCATTATCAACACCGGGCGGGTAGGAGGACAGGAAATTTTCCATCTTCATCTTCATGTTATCGGGGGGAAGGATCGCTTGCCCGCTATGATTCATCACGGCTAATCCGCTTAAGGAGCAAATAATGGGAAGTTTTAGTATTTGGCACTGGCTGGTTGTTCTGGCGATCGTTGTGCTGGTATTTGGGACCAAAAAACTGCGCAACCTTGGCAGCGATCTGGGAGGAGCTGTCCGTGGATTCAAGGAAGGTATGAAGGGTGCTGAAGAGGAAAATACCCAGCCACCTCCTTCACACCAACAGGTAACCGGCCATTCGATCAAAAGTGAAATAGAAGAAAAAGATCAGACAAAAGTGTGATCTGACAATATGGCTCTGCACAATCATGGGAACAGGATTTTCCGGATAATCCCGAAGCAGCATTCAATGCTATTCGAGCCTGCAAATGTTTGATATCAGCTTCACTGAACTTATCGTCATTGGAATTGTAGCCCTTGTGGTCATCGGGCCGGAGCGATTGCCGGCGGTTGCACGCACAGCAGGTTATTTTCTGGGGCGAGCCCGACGTTATATCGAGCAGGTAAAACGTGATCTAAATGAAGAAATGGAGCTGGACAGCCTGAGAAAACTCAGGGATTCCATGCACGAAACCGTCGATTCATTTCAGAACTCGGTGCACAGCGAAATCAACAAAATACAGGAAACAGCAGATACCCGGCCCGCAGCCGTGCCTGAAAAAGAATCTCATGCAGTTGAATCAGGGGGGAAAACCGAGCCCGAAAACACCGAGGCAGCCGCTTCATCGACCCCTAAAGAACCCCGGCAATCGGGCAGTTAGTTTTTGCAGAGATTCAACCACTGTAAGCCGCTAACAGCCTCTTTTTTATCAAGCCACTCAATTTAACCACAGGATAAACCACAGCAACAGATGGATGATGACAATACTTTTATTTCGCATCTGGCGGAATTACGTGCCCGGCTGATTCGGGCACTCCTGGTACTGTTTCTGGGTTTTCTCCCCTGTGCCTTTTTCGCGCGAGAGCTGTACAGTTTCCTGGCCTTTCCTCTGCTGGAAAAACTGCCGCAAGGCGGGCAAATGATTGCCACAGAAGTGGTAACTCCATTCTTCATCCCGATGAAAGTTGCGTTAATGGTGGCATTTCTCATCACCTTGCCACACACGCTCTATCAGGTTTGGGCATTTGTCGCACCTGGTCTGTACAGCCACGAAAAACGCCTGTTTCTACCGCTGGTATTCATCAGCAGCCTCCTGTTCTTCACAGGCATGGCATTCGCCTACTTCGCCGTGCTACCGCTGGTATTTGAATTCATCGTCTATTTTGCGCCAGAAGGTGTCGCTGTCATGACTGACATCAGCGAATACCTCAACTTCATATTATCAATGTTCCTGGCTTTCGGCATCACATTTGAAGTACCGGTTTTCGTACTGATCCTCATCCGTACCGGTCTCGTTTCAATAGAAAAAATGAGATCCATCCGCCGCTTCGTTCTGGTTGGTGCATTTATCATCGGCGCGATTTTCACCCCACCTGATGTCATGTCGCAGATCTTGCTGGCAATTCCTCTATATCTGCTTTATGAACTGGGTATCCTCCTTGCTGCCCTGTTGATGAAACAACCCACTCGGGAATCAGTACCATCCGCTATGCAGCATCAACGTGACAATACTGGAAAAAATGAATAACAAGAACCAATTTACCAACCACATACCAACAGCAAAATTCTCCCTGCACCACAGAAGAATTACCAGCCAGTTTCGGAACCATCCTCCCGGACCATTCTTGACATGGTCATAGCGCTGCTATAGTCTCCACTCCCTTGCTTGAGGTGTCCCAGATGCATTTGCACGAGGGATGAAACGGGAAGCCGGTGCGCACTGGAATCAAACAATGCAATGCCGACACTGCCCCCGCAACGGTAAATGAGTCAATATTCTGCACACGCCACTGTGCCATCCGGCACGGGAAGGCGCAGAATCAGGAAATAAATCTACTCACAAGTCCGGAGACCGGCCTGAAGCAATATCATGTTATTGCGGAGGGCAATACACGGCACCGGATCTTATTCCTGGCATTTAATTATGTCAGGTTCCCTGCTGTTTCTCCGCAATCTGTTTATAACCCGATCATCGCGCGGGTGTGCGCGGAGGAAACAATGTCCAGAAATCATGCTTCATCTGTACTGGCTCTATGGCTGGGAATCAATCTTTCTGCCGTCTCATGGGCGGAAGAAATCAACTATCTCGAAAACCCGGTTGTCGTTACCGCTAGCCGTACTGATCAAGCCGCGGAAGATACACTTGCCTCAGTTACCGTCATTACACGAACTGATATTGAGCGTCAGCAGGCACGTTCAGTGCAAGATCTGCTGCACGGTATCGCAGGTATCAATGTCGCCAATACCGGTGGCCCTGGAAAATTGACCACACTTTTTCTGCGAGGTACAGAATCCGACCACGTACTGGTTCTGGTTGATGGCATCAGAATGGGCTCTGCCACCTCCGGTTTTAGTGAAATCCAGAACTACCCGGTAGAGTTGATTGATCGTATTGAGATCGTCCGGGGACCACGTTCCAGCTTATACGGCCCGGAAGCGGTAGGTGGCGTCATCCAGATCTTCACACGTAAAAGCGGAAAAAAGGGATTAAAACCCACCCTCAGTTTTGGGGGGGGCAGCTATGGAACCATCAATGGCTCAGCTACTCTCTCCGGTAGCAGCGAACACGCCTGGTTTAATCTCGGCATCAGCGGATCAGACACCAATGGCTTTAATGCCTGCAAAGGTTCTTTTAGTGCGGGATGCTTCACCGTTGAACCGGACAAGGATGGCTACCGTAATATCTCCGGCTCGGCCCGTGCCGGCTACCACTTCGATAGCGGATTGGATGTCGAAGCCAGTTTTTTACACACTGATGGACATTACGAATACGACGGCGGCTTTATCAACCGAACCAAACTGGCACAACAGATGTTCGGAGGAACTGCGCGTTATTCGCCTTTTGAGCCTTGGCGCATCACCTTAACAATGGGGCGCAGTAATGAAGATTCCGATAATTTCAAGGAGAAAATGTTCATGACGCGCTACCACGCCCGGCGCGATACGATCTCCTGGCAAAATGATATCACTGTAACCCCGAATCAGCTTTTGACCATCGGCACAGATTATCTGTATGATCATGTCAACAGCACGGAAAAATTCACCACTACCTCACGCTATAACTGGGGCGTATTTGCACAACACCAGATTTCACTCGCAGCGCACAAACTGCAGCTTTCTTTACGTCATGATGACAATCAGCAATTCGGCAGCCAGGTAACCGGTGGTGCTTCCTGGGGCTATTCACTGACTGAACGGGTCAGGCTGACTGCTGGCTTCGGTAGCGCGTTTAAAGCCCCTACCTTCAATGAACTGTATTTCCCTGGATTTGGCAACCCTCATCTCAAGCCGGAGGATGCCCACACGGTAGAACTGGGTGCAACTGGCCGGTTCGACCGAGGTAATTGGTCACTCAACCTGTATGAAACCTGGATTGATAACCTGATCTCATATAATGCGGCAACATTCGCTCCAGATAATATAGACAAAGCGCGCATACAAGGATTGGAAGCTATCCTCAACACTGAAATCAAAGGCTGGCTGATTCAAACCAACCTCACTTTTCTCAATCCAGAAAATCGCTCCAAAGGTGCTAATCGAGGCAATATCCTACCACGACGCAGCAAACAGGCCTTCCGGATTGATGCCAGTCGCCAGCTTGGTAATTTTGTGGTGGGGGCACTGTTTCTTGCGGAAGCCAATCGTTACGATGATCTGGCAAATAAGCAGCAGCTGGATGATTACGTCAAAGTCGATTTACGGGCAGAATATCTGATCAATTCACAGTGGCGCATACAAGGACGAGTTGAAAACCTGTTTGACAAGGACTATGAAACCGCTGCATTCTTCAACCAACCCGGGCGCAGCTTCTTTGCTACCCTGCGCTATCAACCATAGGATAAAACCATGAAGCCATTACCATTACACTATCAATACCTGATCGGGTTCATCCTGATCGCCCTGATGATTGCCACCCGCGAATATCACTTCGCCTCATTGCACAGCCTGCCAGGAGCTTCCTGGGCCGTCTTCTTTCTGGCCGGCCTCTATCTTCGTTCAAGCTGGTCATTACCTGGTTTTCTCGCATTAACCTGGATACTCGACTCTTCAGCTTACTTCACTGTTGCAGAAAGCGAATTCTGTCTGACTACAGCCTACGCCTTCCTGCTGCCTGCCTATAGCGCCCTCTGGGCTGCTGGTCGCTGGTTTGCTACACACTATCAATTCTCATGGCGGGCATGGATGCCACTATCCTTCAGCCTTCTGATCGGTGCAATGCTATGTGAATTATTCTCCAGTGGCGGATTCTATTTCTTCTCCGGTCAGTTTACAGAAACCAATTTTGCTGAATTCTGGCAGCGTGAACTGTACTATTTCCCGCTTTATCTCCAGTCTTTACTGTTTTACGTCAGCATGGCAGCAGCAATACACATCCCTCTTGCGTTGATCCATCAATCGCGTTACCCCCGGAATAATGCAATCAGCCAATACCAATAATGAACGCTGAAGCAGATCGGGCGCAGCGCCACCGTGCCCGAATGCAACGCCAAAAGACAGTTGTCGATGCCGCGATTGCCCGTGCTGATAAAAGTAAAGGCTTGCTGCTGGTATTGACCGGCAACGGCAAGGGTAAATCAAGCTCCGCTTTCGGCATGGCTGCCCGCGCACTGGGTCATAGTATGCGCGTTGGCGTCGCGCAGTTCATCAAGGGGCGCTCCGACACCGGCGAAGAAGCTTTCTTCCAACAGCAGAAAAATATCATCTGGCATGTGCTGGGGGAAGGCTTTACCTGGGATACACAAGATCTTGAACGCGACAAGGAAACTGCCAGACGTGGATGGGCAGTTGTACAAACCATGCTGCATGATCCCTCCATTGACCTGCTGATACTGGATGAGCTCACCTACCCGCTCAAGTTTGGCTGGCTGGACATCAATACCGTATTAGCTGATCTGCAGAACCGCCCGGCGATGCAGCATGTTGTCATTACCGGCCGTGCCGCACCGGATGCTTTATGCCAGACAGCCGATACCGTCACCGAAATGCGTGATATCAAACACGCCTTCCAGTCTGGGATCCAGGCACAAATAGGGATTGATTACTGACAACGCCACTCCGGAAGCTTGTCAGTAGAAGAAACCTTACAACTGCCCAGGATCCATCAGTAAAACGCTGATTTATCCGCCACTAAGAGGCCTGCAAGGCTGTAGCATCCAGAATCTATTGATTTTGAAAAGCCTCTGGAGGCTCATCACGTTCGCAGTTATGGTTTCAATAACGCTTATTGATTTGATCAATATCCTCTTAAATAATAAAATTTTTGTCCAGAATACATAAAAACAGTAAAATTTCCAGGATATATACACGTCAGGCTGTTTAACGATACAAATGGTATATAGAGAAAAGACAAGTACAAAACGATATTGCAACAGGCTATCGATCATCATGAAGTGGCCGAACATATCGGTATGTCACATGAGACGATATTGCAGAAACTGGAAAATATGGCAGTGTAGTTTCGCACGCAGTACGATCTGAACAGAAACTCAACTACATGTAAACACTCCCATAGAACACACATGAATTCCTGGAATCATTGAAAATAATCATGCTTAAACTTATACGAGATAAAGGGCCGAAAGAGACGATAAATACGCTCATAGTCGCTGAAAAAGCCAGAATCAATCATCAAGATATTGAAGAACTGCTACTGAAGTATCAAAGAAGCTACCCGGAAGACGCCACCAGAAGCATAACAGAGGTTACGAATCCAACTCAGGAGAAGCATGAAGGCCTGAGAGTGTTCGTAATCCAGACACGGATAGCGCTTATGCTGGCAAATTCCTACGGACTTGAAGCGTATCAGACTTTAAAAACGTTTATGGAGAGGCAAGGTTACAAGACGCAGCTTGACTCCATGTCCGTGGTAACAGAACAGAAAGACTAAATCCCAATATCAAATAGCCGCTTTTTTCCCCTTGTGTCAGGCTAGTTGTCGCAAGCGTTGATTCTGTTGTGGTGCTGGCGCAACACTATGCGTCACCGAACAGACGACCTGAAAATGGAAGCATCGCGACGTTTTTACCGATCGATCACACACGCCACACCGGCTGCAGACTACGCTTACACCAGCACAAGAAGCCATTGCGATTTATCTGCATCGCTCACTGCTGCTGCCTTTGGATGATCTGCTGGCCATCACCCGTGAATTTTTGTGTCGAGTGCCGACAGGCCCGGTCTTGGCTTGGCTGATCAGATAAATTGCCAGGAACCAGATGCTTAGCGACAAGTGGGGGCTTTGGAACAAGGCGCCTACAATCAGAGATTGTCTGCAGACGGCAGCGCTTGCTTGCATTGGAAGTTCTTGTATTTTCCTGCCTTAAGCAAGTAGTAATTTGCGTTGCCGCAGCCTGGGCAGCTAAATTCTTACGGCCAACGAGATACTTCCAATACATCCGCACATTGCTCATCCGTGCCAAACTGTGTAAGAAATCAAGTAAAGACAAGCCTACTTAAAATTGAATACAGTTCATGGCCATGATAATTCCTCTTTGATAGGTTTGTTTGGGCCGCTATGCGCCTTATCATAGAAAAAATCGGGTCTGGCTGAACAATCTTTCTAATCAGGTAAAGTTATGATGTATGGGATTGTAACGAAGAAAAATTACAGTAATTGCTATAGATCTCAAGTTTCACGGAATATATAAATTCCAGGCACAAAGATCGGGTATTTATTCACTGGTACTTGTCGCATGCGACAATATGTCACATTGTTTATTCCAATGGCTTATTTGATACTTGGTACCCAGGCTACGCAAGACAGGAAGTTTCCGAGCATAGCCTCTTTTACCAATCACTCAAATATTAAGAAAAAATTTAGATGAACAAGACGATCAAATGCGCATTACTTTTCGCTGCTGGTATAACCTCGCTACCCGCCGTTGCTCATATCAGCTATAGCAGCCGTGATTTTGGAATCTACGATTCGACCACTGGCGGCTCAAACACCATTCTTCATCAGTTCGTAACAGGTAACTACGGCTGGATAGATGGAACTGATTCCGACCAGGGGAACAGCCACGGAGTACTGCCTTTCCGGTTTACGCTTACCAGCTCGGCTAGCGTAAATCTCAGTTTTCGGGAAGATAGCGCGATGACTACCAACTACAAAGGTGAAGAAGCCCTTTCAATGCTGGGATTGACGCCTGGATTCTCGCTATATCGAGGATTAGCTCACGTTTCACCTCACGAACTTGATCATGACAACACTGACGGTTCTAAACTCCTGCGCCCCGAAGGCAGCGAAGGCTCATTCGTGGCACTGGCTGACTGGAGCATCACCAACGAAGATGATCCGCAGGCATTGGATCCAAGCTACCTCAGCTATATCGGGCACGCTTATGATGGTGCCATGAACTATGGTACTGGACTCATTCCAGGTGGAGATGGTGTGGCTGATAATTTCGTATCAAAAACATTTCAACTTGATCCAGGTGACTACTCTGTCTTCGCAGGAGGATCAAGTTACTGGGACCAACTGGAGGACAATCCAAACCTTGCAGCTCGCTATGGTTTGAACGCTTCCTTTAGCATAATGCAACAAGTTCCCGAACCAGGGACATACACTCTACTGCTGATAGGCCTGGGGTTACTGAGCATCGTCAAACGCCGCAGACAAGTGTATTAACAACAGTACAATCGTTGGTATCTCTCAGAAACGCTTACTTCACCCGCATGCCTGGTTGTGCGCCGCTGTCCGGGGCGAGCAAGAATGGGCCGCCGCTTTCACCGCTTGCAGCCAGCACCATGCCTTCTGAGAGTCCAAATTTCATTTTGCGCGGAGCAAGGTTAGCGACCATCACAGTCAGCCGTCCTTTGAGTTGTTCCGGGTCATAGGCAGATTTGATGCCTGCGAAGACGGAACGCTGTTCAGAGCCGATATCCAGTGTCAGTTGCAGCAGTTTGTCGGCACCGGGAACATGTTGTGCGTCAAGAATCCGGGCAATGCGCAGATCGATCTTGCTGAAATCCTCGATTGAAATTGTTTCAGCAATGGGAGCAATGACACGTTGTTGTGCTTCAGCATGCCGCGTGAGTGAATGAGTGTCGTTACTGGTCGTCATGGTTTGTCGGTTGGCCTCTGTCAGTGCAGCAATTTGTTTGGGATCAATACGGGTGATAAGGTGTTGATAAGTATTAATAGTGTGACCTGCCGGCAGCAGCATAGTGGATAAAGGTTGTCCTGCTTGCTGTCTGGGCCAACCCAGCGCCATCCAATTGAGAAAATGCTCGATGCGTTCAGCGGTATAGGGCAAAACCGGTTTCAGATAACAGGAGAGTAGATAAAACATCTGGATCCCCAGGCTGCAGGCGCGGTGTAATTCGCGCTCTCGTGTCTCATCCTTGGCAATTTCCCAGGGTGCAAGCACGTGGATCAGTTCGTTGACCTCATCCGTTCGCTTCATGATATGGCGTATCGCGGCAGAAAAATCGCGCGCCTCGTAGGCTGCTTCGATGACGCCTGGCTGCCAGCTGGAGAAATATTCATCTACCGTTTGTTGCAGCAGTTGATAATCTTCCCCCGCCACCAGCTTGCCATCGAAACATTTGCTGATAAAACCGGCGCAACGGCTGGCAATGTTGATGTACTTGCCGACCAGATCCGCATTGACACGCGTAACAAAATCTTCCAGGTTAAGATCAATATCTTCCATGCTGCCGTTGAGCTTGGCGGCATAGTAGTAGCGTAACCATTCCGGATTCAGCCTCTGTTGCAAATAGCTTTCCGCCGTAATAAACGTGCCGCGTGATTTACTCATTTTCTCGCCATTCACGGTCAGAAAACCATGAGCAAAAATCTGTGTGGGGGTACGATAACCCGCGTTCTCCAGCATTGCCGGCCAGAATAGTGCATGAAAATAAAGAATATCCTTGCCGATGAAATGATACAACTCCGTGGTGGCACCCTTTTTCCAGTATTGATCAAAATCAATCCCTTGCTCGGTGCAGAGCTTTTTGAAGCTGCCCATGTAGCCGATCGGTGCATCCAGCCACACATAAAAATACTTGTCTGTTTCACCAGGAATTTCAAAGCCAAAATAAGGTGCATCGCGTGAAATATCCCAATCGGATAATTTATTCTCACCCTCTTCCCCCAGCCATTCTGCCATTTTGTTGGCTGCCTCTACCTGCAAATGGTTGCCTGAGCGTGTCCATTTACGTAAAAAATCACTGCAACGCGGATCAGATAGCTTAAAGAAGAAATGCTCCGATGCTTTTCGGATGGGCGTTGCACCGGAAATAGCGGAATAGGGATTTTTCAGCTCTGTTGGTGTATAGGCCGCGCCACAGGCTTCACAGGAATCTCCATATTGATCAACCGCCCCGCATTTCGGGCATTCACCTTTAACAAAGCGATCCGGCAGAAACAGGTTTTTGACTGGATCATACAGTTGTTCTATCGAACGGATTGCAATCAGCCCGGCTGCTTTCAGTTTTTGGTAAATATCCTCGGCGTAGTAGCGCGTTTCATCGGAATGTGTGCTGTAATACTGGTCAAACGCGATATGGAAACCGGTAAAATCACGCAGATGTTCTGTATAGACCCGCGCAATCAATGCTTCCGGTGAAATACCCTCCCTTTCAGCACGCAGCATGATGGGCGTGCCATGCGCATCATCCGCACAGACATAATAGACGGTATGCCCCTGCATTTTTTGGAAACGTACCCAGATATCGGTCTGGATATATTCAACTAGATGCCCCAGATGAATGCTGCCATTAGCATAAGGCAGCGCGGAAGTTACCAGAATATTACGTACAGTCATCGGTTACTCATCAATTCAAAATATATAATAAGAGAAGATTGTAGCAAACCAGCTGGCGCGATATTTGCTAACATCAATACTTTTGTGGCGGGAGCACGCTCATCAATGATCACACAACAACAAATTGAAACGGTGCTGGGTCAGACTATTGATCCCACGACCGGTAAAAACTACCTTACCAGCAAAACTGTCAACAACATTCAGATCAATCAGACCAGCGTTGTAATAGATATCGAACTTGGCTACCCAGCTAAAAGCGTGCTGAAAACCGTCCGTCAGCAGATTGAACACGCCTTGCGTACCCTGCCCGGAATCGGATCGGTCACAGTCAATGTCACCAGTAATATCATTGCCCATGGTGCACAGCGCAAACTCAAACTTTTACCCGGTGTCAAGAATGTGATTGCAATCGCTTCCGGTAAGGGGGGTGTAGGTAAGTCTGCTACTGCAGTCAACCTGGCACTGGCACTGGCAGCTGAAGGGGCAACAGTAGGTATTCTGGATGCAGATATCTACGGCCCGTCACAACCACAAATGCTTGGCGTCAGCGGACAGCCGAATTCACCGGATGGCAAAACTATCGAGCCGATGCGGGCGCACGGTATTCAGATGATGTCGATTGGTCTGCTGATTGATGTGGAAACCCCGATGGTCTGGCGTGGTCCGATGGTAACGCAGGCTTTGCAACAATTACTGAATGACACCCTCTGGCAAGACTTGGATTATCTGCTTATTGATCTGCCACCTGGCACGGGTGATATTCAACTGACACTCGCCCAGAAAATTCCGGTGACCGGCGCGGTCATCGTCACTACGCCACAGGATATTGCCCTGCTGGATGCCCGCAAGGGTCTGAAAATGTTTGAGAAGGTCGGCATTCCTATTTTGGGAATCGTGGAAAACATGAGCCTGCACACCTGTTCGAACTGCGGACATACCGAGCCGATTTTTGGAACGGGGGGCGGTGAAAAAATGAGCAAGGATTACAACGTCGAGCTGCTGGGCGCCCTGCCACTGGATATCCGTATCCGCGAGCATACTGATGCCGGCACACCCAGTGTCGTGGCCGAACCAGACGGGCAAATCGCCACCATCTACCGCACGATTGCACGCCGCGTAGCAGCGAAAATCTCCGATATGGCGCGTGATTACACGGATGTATTTACACAAATTATCATGGAAGACGATTAATCAAGGCCGCGCATGTCGATCAAATCAGATAAATGGATCCGCAGGATGGCCGCCGAATACGGCATGATTGAGCCATTCGAGCCTGGTCAGGTTAAACAGAAAGATGGGCACAGCATCGTCTCCTACGGTACTTCCAGCTATGGTTACGACATCCGCTGTTCGGATGAATTCAAGCTGTTCACCAACCTGAATTCAACCATCGTTGACCCGAAACGTTTCGATTCAAACTCGTTTGTTGATTTAAAAAATGATATCTGCATCATCCCGCCCAATTCCTTCGCGCTGGCACGCACAGTTGAATATTTCCGCATCCCGCGCAATGTGCTGACCATCTGCCTCGGGAAATCCACTTATGCTCGCTGTGGCATCATAGTCAATGTCACACCATTTGAGCCAGAGTGGGAGGGTTACGTCACACTGGAGTTCTCCAACACGACCCCCCTGCCTGCCAAGATTTATGCCAATGAAGGCGTTGCCCAGGTTATCTTTTTTGAAGCGGATGAAGTATGTGAAACATCCTACAAGGATCGCAAGGGTAAATACCAGTTTCAACAAGGAGTGACGTTGCCAAAAATATAGATTTGAGAAATACCAAAAGGTATTTCTTACCAGCTCCTCTTGCCCCACTTCTGATACTTCATAACAAGAAACAGAGCCAACTACCCACTATTCGGTTTTTGGCTGGTATATTCGGCCGGAGCAAAAAACACCAGCACGCTCAGATCCTCTGTTATGTCATAAAAACAGTGATCAACATTGGCTGCTACAAAAATAATACTTCCCGCTGAAATCTGCCGATGGTCGCTACCCACCCGCATACTCGCCTGGCCCTGCGCCACATAATAAACTTCATCCTCGGCATGCGGTTCCTGCAAATCAGACGATCCCGCAAGCAGGGTGTAAATCCCCATACTTAGTGATGGCGTCCGCAAGAACTCCAGATAGGTATCTCCCGATTCCTTTTGCCGGGTGATTAAATCCAGTAGTTTGTATATATCCATACCTTCCATTCTCCTGATCAAATCAAAAAACAATAATGGCTCATTCAGGCCGGTTCTGTCTGCCGCGCTGCCGGATCCTGACGATAAAACTGGGCCAGCTGCTGATATACCGCTGGAAAATGGTGCTTCACCTGATGTGGCCTGATAAAAAAAACTTCACTCAATACCGCAAAAAATTCTGCCGGATCCGTTGCTGCATAAGGATTGATACCCGTTCCTTCACCCTGCTCCACCTGTCTACAGAAAATCTCATAAGCCTGGCTGAAAACCTCAGCCCAGCTGCGCGGATCCATCCCATTATGCAGGGGCGGATAACCGTTGGCAGAACCATTCAGCATATCCAGCTTGTGTGCAAATTCGTGTATCACCACGTTATGCTCATGATGAACATGAGCCACATCCTCCCATGACAGAATCACCGGCCCGGTCAGCCAGGATTCACCCGAAGCCACCATCCGCCTGGTATGTACAATCCCTATTTCATCCCGATAGACGCGATTGAGAATAAACTTGCCGGGGTAGACGATTACTTCTACCCAGTCATCGTAATATTCCGGGTCCAGCTTCAAAATCAGCAAGCAGGCCTGCGCCGCGATCATTACACACATCGCTTCTGTCATGATCAGACCCTGCACTCCATTAATTTTTTTGTCATGCAAAAAAATTGTCGACCATTCCCGCAACCGATGGAGTTCATTCCGAGTCAATCCATACAAGAACGGTAATTGATCCACTACCGGTTGCCAGATAGATTCGGGAATAAGTTTACGTTTGAGAATTCGGCGACGCCGCCATTTTTCCAGAAGCCAGATCATTCAATCACCTGGAAGCATCATGTTGCATGAGAAAAAGAGTACCGTTTGTTTGTTCCAAGAGTTGGATTTACGATTTTCATGGAAAAAAATCTGTTACCCGTCTACAGATTGCAAGGCACAGGAGACATGATGACAACTATAATTTCTAGCATCCCAGTACACTTGCCCATTCTGCTGATCTGCCCTTTCTCTTCCGTGCCATGACAAATCAACTTGCAGATAAGAATACCGAAGCGCTGCGACAAACGAAGTGGCATACACTGACTCAATCTGAGATTGAGAAAATTCTGCAAACCGGGCCTAATGGCCTGAAAACTGCTGAAATCCAGGATCGTCTTGCCCGATTCGGATCGAACCGCCTGCCTCCACCCAAACGACGCGGGCCATTGATTCGTCTGCTGATGCAATTCCACAATATCCTGCTGTATATCATGACTGCTGCAGCGCTCATCACCGCTCTACTGGATCACTGGGTGGATAGCGGCGTACTGCTGGCTGTAATCATGGTTAATGTCTTTATTGGTTTCATTCAGGAAGGAAAAGCCGAAACGGCGCTTGATTCTATCCGGGCCATGCTGTCGCCCCGCGCAACCGTCATCAGGGATGATTCCCGCCATGAAATAGACGCTGCTGAACTAGTACCAGGTGATGTGGTATTGCTGGTTTCCGGCGATCGAGTGCCGGCGGATATTCGCCTGACTTCAATCAGGGAATTACAGATTGATGAAGCTACACTGACTGGGGAATCCATACCAGTAAAGAAACACATTGAAACAAGCCTGCCCGATACCTCGCTGGGTGATCGCTCCGGCATGATCTATTCCGGCACCCTTGTCGTATTCGGCCAGGCCAGTGGAATTGTCGTCTCTACCGGCAGCACAACCGAGCTGGGCAAAATCAACCAGATGCTCACGGATATAAAGAGTCTGTCCACTCCATTATTACGTCAGATTGATAACTTTGGCCGCATACTGGCCATCGCCATTCTTGCAGCTTCTGTCGCAACTTTCGTACTGGGCACCATTTGGCGCGGCCATGCTCCAGAAGAGATGTTCATGATGGCGATCGCGTTGATCGCTTCGGCGATACCAGAAGGGTTACCGGCCATCATGACCGTGACACTAGCGCTGGGGGTTCAACGTATGGCACGACGCAACGCCATCATCCGGCAACTGCCCGCTGTCGAGGCACTGGGATCGGTGACTGTCATCTGCTCTGACAAGACAGGTACGTTGACCCGCAATGAAATGACCGTGCAGCATGTGATCTGCGCCGACCATGTATTTAATATCAGCGGCGTTGGCTATACACCAGCAGGTGAATGCAACATTGACGGACATGTCATTGATCCCGCCCATTATCCGGCGCTTACCCTGGCAATACGCACGGGCGTGCTGTGCAATGATGCACGATTGCAAAAGGAGCACGGTCAGTGGCATGTGGAAGGAGATCCTACCGAAGGCGCTCTGCTGGTGCTGGGTGAGAAAACCAGTTTCTCCCGCCACCTTGCCAATACTGCCTGGCCACGCCTGGATGTCATTCCGTTTGAATCACAATATTCCTTCATGGCCACCTATCACCGCGACAGTGATGATAAGCCCTGGATCTTCGTCAAAGGAGCGCCGGAACGTATTCTGGAGATGTGTACAACCCAGTTGCACCAGAATAATGAACAGCCGCTTGATGCCGGCTACTGGCAGCGAATGGCAACCACCACGGCGGCTCAAGGATTACGCTTGCTGGCATTGGCTTGCAAACGTACGGCACCACAGGAAAACAATCTAAAAATGACCGACATGGAAACAGGATTCACGCTACTAGCTCTGATTGGCATCATCGATCCGCCCCGTGAGGAAGTCATCCGGGCAGTAGCGGAATGCCATCGCGCCGGAATCCGGGTCAAAATGATTACCGGTGATCATGCGGAAACGGCTTGCGCCATCGGGGCACAACTGGCTATCGGCACCGGCAAACCGGCTCTTACCGGGGTAGAAATCGCTGCCATGGACGATAATGCCTTGCGTAATGTAGTCATGAATATCGACATATTCGCCCGCGCCAGCCCGGAACACAAACTGCGCCTGGTAGAAGCTTTGCAGGCCAGTGGACAGGTAGTGGCCATGACCGGCGACGGTGTGAACGATGCACCGGCGCTTAAACGCGCGGATGTCGGCGTGGCAATGGGTATGAAGGGGACTGAAGTTGCCAAGGAAGCATCCGATATCGTGCTGGCAGATGACAACTTTGCCACCATTGTTTCTGCTGTACGTGAAGGTCGGGCTGTTTACGACAATCTGAAAAAATTCATACTATTCATGTTACCGGTCAGTGGTGGCCTAACGTTGATAATCATTGCCGCCATTTTGTTCGAACTCACACTGCCACTTACACCAGCACAGGCATTGTGGATCAACATGGTAACAGCCAGCACCCTGGGACTGGCGCTGGCTTTCGAACCGGCAGAACGCAATATCATGAATCGCCACCCACGCCCACCGGCTGAGGCATTTCTGTCTGGTTTTTTTGTGTGGCGCATTCTAATGGTATCTGTGCTGATGATGATCAGTGCACTTGGCTTGTTTCTGTGGGAGCTGGGTAATGGCACCCGGATTGAAACAGCGCATACGATCGCTGTTAACACGATCGTAATGGCAGAAATGTTCTATTTGCTTAACAGCCGTCATATTTTTGCCCCGATTACGCTTATCAAAGGCCTAACCGGTAATCGTTATATCCTGCTGACCATTGTTGTCTGCACGCTGCTACAGATTGTTTATACCCACCTACCCGCCATGCAGGCCATATTCAAATCAACTGATTTGTCAGTGCTGGAATGGTGTAAATCCATTGCCGCTGGATTGATGGTGTTCTACGCGATCGAACTGGAAAAATTCATTATCCGGTGCACTCACTTTGTTTCATTGACAGCCAAAGGTTAGAAACTCACTCATCGCAAGAAGTGAACCCTTAGTAGCGGTTATGATGGCGAGCAGAGTACACTAGAAAACAAACAGTGAACGACAGAATTTTTATAGATAAAAGAGTATGCCAAACATTACAATCTGGTAATCATGACAAGAACTGTATTCACAATATTCTAAAGAAATAAGTTAAGAATCTGATTATTACGATTGTAGATAAGGAAGCTGCAAAAATTATCAAAAGTAATTTCAGCAAATATCTTTTTGCCCTTTTTGGCAAAATCAACAGTAGCATTAATATTACTGATCCAACCGCAATTAATGTTAGCACTTCTAAAAATTCCTGAAATAACACTGTTTATCCACGTGAAAGAAAGTATCCAAACATACACATCCAGATTCTCGCACAAAAGACAGGCACGATACGCCAGGAAAGCGATCGAGAAGATTGCGGATCCTTGTCCATTATTAAACCTATTTCAAGCTTTTCAGCACGCTATCAGAACAGATAAATCTTCAAGATTTCCTGGTCTTTCCTTTTCCCACAGTCATAGTAAATTCGGCAAGGATAAAGCTATCCATACAGGCAGAAACGGGAGAGGCTGGATCACCGCTCGCCATGTTCTATTTGCGGCCAAATGACTAAATCTTCTGATGAAAGAGAATTATTGATCCTGGGATGATAAGAAATATCATCTTTACGAACACCGGTGGTGTGAAGTAATTCAATGAGCGGGAAAATTATTCCACGGCCAATATTTCCAGCTCAGACGGTCCCTTCACAATCTTCATTATCCCCAGGCTCACCGTCACCGCACGCATGAACAATCTGCGATTATGTAGCTACTCCCTCCTCAAGTAATAATTCAGCCGGTTTGTCATACACCAAAACGGTTTTCTTGAAGTGCTCAGCATACTGGTAAATATCTGAAAGATCTGTTACGGACACTATCCTTTCCTCTTTTTCTTCAAATAGCCCCAGCGTCATCCTGGAAGGATTATTGAATCGCAAGCGACAGATTGGCTTGCGATTATTGTCATCAAGCAATATCGCGCAGTAGCTTTTAGAATCTCGCATAACCACTCGCTTCGGATCGACAGTTTCCCGAAGAATTGCACGGACAATACGATACCCCTCAAATTCTTCTTCAGTTGTAATGATCCCATCTGAATCCTGATCAGAGATTATGTTGTCTTTCTTCAACTCTTCTGATGGTTCCATAGCCAGCTTGAGTCTCTCATTGATTTTGTCCGAAATAAGTTGTTGAAATGCATTCTTGGTTATCAAAGTAAATTGCTCCTTTATTGCAGGAGTTATACGTTTTCCATTAATGACTTCGGAGCATGCCAATCTGACAAAATCCTCAGATGGGGCAACCATCCAATCAGCTAGAACATTGTGGATCGCTCTTGTATATTTCAGATCACTTGCCGTATTTAATATCAACTCAACATTGAACGCAGGCTTGGCAAATTTTTTAAGCTCCTCTACATACTGATCCTTGAAGTCAAGAATATTGAATTCAAGAAATGGCTTTTCATCCATCTTATTTGCTTGTTCCAGGTCAGTGAAGAAGCGGTACAAAATACCATTTGTAAGCACTCCAAAACGTGCTTCCGTCGCATGAAAATATCTGAATAATTGTGATGCATGACCAATATTCAGATCACTCCCGCTTTTCTTACATTCAAAAAGCATAATCGGCTTGCCATCCTTCAGAATGGCATAATCAACTTTTTCTCCTTTTTTCATCCCTACATCAGCTACTAATTCTGGTGTTACTTCATTCGGGTCAAATACGTTGTAGCCAAGTATTTGTATGAATGGCATGATTAATGCATTCTTTGTTGCTTCTTCAGTTTGTACCGTATCTTTTATCTTTCTAAGAATCTGTTTATGATCTTCTGAGTATCAGTGCCATGAAGGCCAGATGAATAAACTGCAAGCTGGTGTTAAGTTTACGCTCACAATTTTTCCATA
>NZ_QICQ01000028.1 GCF_003201195.1 Nitrosomonas eutropha
GTTTCCCTTGTTTTGTTGGTTGATCTGCCAGATCCTCAACAACAGGTTACACCGCTTCCTTCTCCCTTGTCATACACCAGAAATAATCATAGCTCGTTAAAAATTAGAATGATGATAAAAATTGATGTGTTGTCTGAAAAACACGGCAAACTTTATGTAAATAATATTTGGGTCAGAAATATTTTCTATTTTCTCGCTAAAGTTTAACTTCAGATAGCCGATTTAGATGAGTGGGTCCATCAGCGCTTTTCGTTATATATTAATTTAAAGAGATTAAGCAAAGATGCCAAGGTTTTGTCAATCCCAAGACAAACAATTACTAACTGTATTAATTTTGATATCCGTGGGATCGGGGATGGGAGGGTGTGCATCTTATCTGCAGCAAAAACCTCTTGTATCAAGACAATCTATTAATCTTAAATCAGCGAATGCAGAAAAAACAGAGAAAATGGAAATTATTCCGATCCCGGAGAAGTTACCCTGCCATCGGCTGTATCAAGAAGAAATTGTTGTTCTAAAACAGATGCTTGAAGAAAGAGATGAGTTGATCCGGAAGCTAAATGCCCGCGAGCTGGATCAAGTGCAGGCTTTGCAGGAAACAGCCAGTGAAATCAGTCGTGCCAAACACAAGCTGCACAGACTGGCTACACAACCAGAAACTGCCTCAAAAATAGCTGAGGTTGAGGTGGCCATGGCTGCGCTTAAACAAACCAGGCAAAGTGAAGCAGATATTGCTTTCCAATCCCTGGCACAACGCTCGCTGGATGCGGCGATGGAAGCCTACAGACAAAAAGATTACAGCAACGCAATGAATCACGCAGCACAATCTGGCGAATTTATTGATGCTATAAGCAATTCAGCAAGAAGAAATCTGGAGTCACAAGATGCTGTATTATCTTTTCACGCCCCAATTCTCTTGCTTGTCACCCAGGACAGCAGCCTGCGAACAGATCCAGACAGCCATTCCAAGGTGATCAGCTTACTGAAAAAAAATACACATCTAACCGCCACTTCCTACCACGGTAATTGGCTTCATGTACAAACTAAAGACAATCTGTCCGGCTGGATTCAGAGTCTATCGGTGGATATACAGATCAACGATCAGAATTTTGAAAAATAGATGTCTTTCCAAATACAGATTTTTTTACCTGGACTGTACCATTCCGGATAATAGCTAGCTAGATATTTAGTGAGGATCTCAAGCTGGTGGTTTTATTTTAGTAATTCCGGGTCAAATAACCAGACTGAAAGAAAAAATGATAGTTAATTATTTTTCCAATTACTTCTGTTACAGTACAACTAGATTTTCTTTCAAAAAGAGAGGTGGATTTATGTATAAAGCAATAGTAATAACAGCATCTTTGGTTGGATTTATTGTTTCTGGATGTGCCGACATGACCGCAACCCAGCGAGGATCCGGCACAGGTGCATTGCTTGGCGCAGGCACAGGCGCAGCAATAGGAGCATTGGCCGGAGGTGGAAAAGGTGCCGCGATTGGTGCCGGTGCTGGTGCTGCATTAGGAGCTGGTGCCGGTTATTTGTGGTCTAAAAGAATGGAAGAACAAAAAATTCAGATGGAAAATGCCACTGCCGGTACAGGTGTGATGGTGTCGCAAACAGCAGATAATCGACTGATGTTGAACATCCCCAGTGATATTTCATTTGATACAGGGAGTGCCCAGATCAAACCAGGTTTTCGTCCAATTTTGGACAGTTTTGCAACTAGTTTATTGAATAATCCCGGCACTCACGTAACTATCGTCGGGCACACCGACAATACTGGTAGCGATGCTGTCAACAATCCTCTATCCGTAAATCGTGCGGCCAGTACGCGTGAATACCTGGCAGGTCGTGGCGTTCCTTTTCAGAGAATCCAGATTGATGGCCGCGGCTCGTATCAGCCGGTTGCTTCGAATAATACCGCCGCAGGTCGAGCAAGAAATCGCAGGGTAGAGATCTACGTTTCGGAAACACGGGGTGGATCAGTTCAATAAATTGACCGGGGTGAGTGACTAATATTTATGGCTGATACAGAAAATACCAACAAGGAAAAATGGGAGAGAGAAACACTGCGGGATTTGGTGTTTTCCTCTCTGAAGGAGCAGAAAAAAGCACGCAACTGGGGTATTTTTTTCCGCTTGCTAACCTTTTCTTATTTATTTACGCTACTTTTTTGGGGGTTAGGTTGGTTAGATACCGAAGCAACAGGTGGTTTTGGCAAGCACACTGCACTGGTTGATTTGCGCGGTGAAATTACTGCGGATGGTTTAAACAGCGCAGAAAATATTAATACCGGACTGAAAAAAGCATTTGAAGATAAAAATACAGCTGCTGTGATATTACGGATTAATAGCCCTGGTGGCAGCCCGGTTCAGGCTGGCTCTATTAACGATGAAATTCATCGGTTGCGTACACAGCATCCTGATATTCCCTTATATGCCGTAGTTGAAGATATTTGCGCTTCGGGAGGTTATTACATCGCTGTTGCAGCGGACAAAATTTTCGTAGATAAGGCCAGTATCGTAGGATCAATTGGCGTACTCATGGATGGATTCGGATTTACCGGGACGCTTGAAAAATTGGGGATAGAGCGTCGCTTGTTGACAGCTGGAGAAAACAAGGGGTTTCTTGATCCTTTCTCGCCTTCCGACCCTGGACAGAGAGAACACGCCAAGAAAATGCTGGTGGAAATTCATCAGCAATTTATCCAGGTCGTTCAGGATGGCAGAGGGGATCGCTTGAAAGACAATCCTGAGATTTTTAGCGGTATGGTCTGGACAGGAGCTAGAAGTATAGAGTTGGGTCTGGCCGATGCCTTAGGCAGTATGGATTATGTTGCTCGCGAAGTGATTCAGGCAGAACGTATCGTTGATTATACCGTTCAGGAAGGGATTACAGAACGCTTTGCCAAGCGGTTTGGTCGGGTCGCAACAGATTTACTGACCGATACTAGATTTGCGTGGCTTATCCGCTGAGTGCTGGTTTTACTGTGAGTAAATTTCACTTAGCATACGAGTCACTCCGGTTTGCCAGTGTGGGAGATAGAGATTGAAAGTATTGCGCAACTTATCTGTATTCAAACGCGAATTTAAAGGGCGTTTGGCAGACGTTACAAAAGCCTTGCTGTGAATCGGAGTGACTGCACTTGGGCGGACCTTGACCAGAAGATTGTGTTCACAAGCAAAGTTCAGCAAAAATTGTGCGTAGTTGCACCAGGAAACTTCTCCATTAGCCGTAACATGATAGATACCTGATTTTTCAGGATGCCTCAGTAATTGTGGAATGGCCTGAGCTGTTACATCAGCCAGTAGTTCCGCACCTGTAGGCGCTCCGATCTGGTCATCAATAATTGTCAGCTGCTCTTTTTCTTGCGCGAGTCGCAAAATGGTTCTTATGAAATTCTTTCCGCGAGCTGCGTAGACCCAACTGGTGCGTAAAATCAGGTGCTTGCAGTTTGATTTCCGGATTGATTCTTCACCCCGTAATTTACTCTGGCCATAAATATTAACGGGTAAAGTTGGATCTGTTTCCAACCATGGGCGCTCACCACTACCATCGAATACATAATCGGTAGAATAATGAATCAGCCAGGCACCCATTTGTTCAGCCAGTTGCGCTAGTAATTCAGGCGCCTCGGTATTGATGCGAAAAGCTAGTTCTGGCTCATTTTCTGCCTGGTCAACCGCGGTATACGCTGCTGCATTGACGATAACGTCAGGGCGAATAGCCTGCAGCGTATGTGTCATTCCTGCCAGATTTGTCAGATCGCCGCAATAGTGTAAATCCCGTCGATCCAGCGCAATCAATTTGCCCAACGGAGCCAGGCTACGCTGTAGCTCCCAGCCGACCTGGCCATTTTTACCAAAGAGCAATATTTTCACTGTGATCGCCCGGTATAGTTAATTTCAACCCATTTCCGGTAGTCGCCCGATTGCACTTCTGCAACCCAGTCATGATTTTCCAGATACCATTGAATAGTTTTACGGATACCAGTCTCAAATGTTTCCAGCGGCCTCCAGCCAAGTTCTCGTTCTATTTTATGTGCGTTGATCGCATAGCGACGATCGTGGCCAGGGCGATCAGCCACATGAGTAATTAGTGCGCGATAATCTTTTTGTTGAAATTGCTGAAGTACGTCGCAAATGGTGTGTATGATTTCAAGATTACTTTTTTCATTCCAGCCTCCAATATTGTAGGTTTCCCCTGGTTGTCCTTTTTCCAGAACAACACGAATAGCTTGGCAGTGATCATTTACATACAGCCAGTCGCGGATCTGCTGGCCATCCCCATAAACAGGCAGCGGTTTGCCTGCTAGAGCATTGACGATCATCAGAGGAATCAGTTTCTCAGGAAACTGATATGCCCCATAGTTGTTGGAACAATGTGTAGTCAGTACCGGCAGGCCATAAGTATGGTGGTAGGCACGGACAAGACAGTCACTGGAGGCCTTGCTGGCGGAATAAGGGCTATTAGGTTGAAAGCAGTGATTTTCAGTAAATGCAGGAGCATCCTTGGTTAATGTGCCGAAAACCTCATCTGTAGAAACATGCAGGAATCGGAAATTTTCCTTGCGTGAGACAGACAAATCTCCCCAGTAATGACGAGCTGCTTCCAGCAACCGGAATGTGCCGGTGATGTTGGTCTGAATAAAATATTCGGGCCCATGGATAGAGCGATCCACATGGCTTTCTGCCGCCATATGAATAATGGCACGAGGTTGATAGCGTTCAAGGAGAGTGGATATTCTCTCACTATCGCAGATGTCCCCCTGCACAAAGATATGCTGAGGATTATTGGTGAGTGAAACAAGATTATGCAGATTTCCAGCGTAGGTCAATTTGTCAAGGTTAACGATATTCTCATCCGTATTCTTGACCCAATCCAGTATGAAATTTGTTCCTATAAAACCGGCGCCGCCGGTAATCAAGATCGTTGACATATATCAGTGAATTGAAGATTGATTGGTCTGATCGGGGCGCCATGTTACCACTAGCCCGGCTCTTCCCATTGGTGCCTGAAAGTTACAGTCGATGCCGATTCCAGCTACCCAGACAAGCTGATCCCCACAGAAAAGTAACGGCAATGTGTTGCGCTTCCACGGAGGAAGTGAGGCTTCCTGTAGAATTTTTTTCAGGCTGCGACGAGGACGTTTACAATCTGGCTGGAATCGTTCTCCACCGGATCGTGAACGGATTGTAACAATCTGCTGATCCAGTTTGGCCAGGTCAATTCCCGCGTTGTCTTGCCGAGTAAACTCAAGTATGCCTTTCAATGGTTCAATAGCCAAGCGTTGCTGGCCTTGCCAGATAACAGGCGATATTGATTCCGACAGGGAATCAGCAGGCAGAAATTCGATTAGTCCACGGTAGCAGCGAATTTCCAAAGCATCTACCTCGAACTGAAAATGGGTATCAGCTTGTATGTTATGCAGCTGACGCAAAATCTCTTCCAGTTTTGCGGAACTTGGCAACCGCACCATTTGCTGTGCTAACAAATAACGCAGCAAATTCCCAGCACGGGCTAGATCAAGCTCACGCAGCCCTCGCAAGCTCAATTTATCTACGATCATAGTATTTTCAGCATCTATTTTTGCCAGTTCATCCAGTAAATGAGCTGCTTCACCAAGATGTCGGGCAGATCTGGACAATATCTTGCGGTAAGAGGGGTAGCGCTGTTCTATTAAAGGTAAAATCCGGTGCCGTAAAAAATTACGGTCATAAGAAACATCCAGATTGCTTTCATCGGTTACCCATGACAAACCATGCAACTTTGCATATTTCATGATTTCTGAGCGCGGAACATTAAGTAAGGGTCTGAGTAATTTGATGGCTTTGCCTGATTCAAATAATCTGACTGTCGGCATAGCACTGAGCCCTTTAACACCTGCACCACGCAATAGCTGCAGTAGCAATGTCTCAACCTGATCATCCTGATGTTGCGCCAACAAGACATAATCTGCCTGAATTTGCCTGAATATTTGATAACGAGCTTCTCTGGCAACCGCTTCCAGGCTTTCCTGTGGCTGCTTGCTGATCTTTAATCGATGAATTGATAAGGGAATAGCAACACTGTCGCAAAGTGTTTGGCAGAAAGCACTCCATTGACCTGAATATGTGCTGATACCATGTTCAACATGAATTGCAGATACATCCAGTGGCATTAATTTGGAAAACTTTATAAGCAGGTGTAGCAATACCACAGAATCTACGCCACCACTCAGAGCAACTACCAGACAATCACCAGGCCTGATTTGTGCATTCAGATTATGGAAAAAACAGCTGGTTATATCATTAATCGGGTTTATTGATTTTGAATCTGCCATATCCAAGCAGCCGATCAAGGCGTTTCTGCAGTAATGTTTCCAAAGGAATATCCTGCAATTTCCGTAGTGATTCTTGCAATGCCTGTCTGACGGATTGCATCACAGCCGGGTAGTCACGGTGTGCACCACCAACAGGTTCGGGAATGATGGTATCGATTAGGGCCATTTCTTTGAGGCGGTCGGCAGTAATACCCAGTATCTCAGCTGCATCGGATGCCTTGTCCGCACTTTTCCATAAAATAGATGCACACCCTTCCGGCGAGATTACTGAATAGACTGAATATTGCAGCATCAGACTGGTATCACCCACAGCAATAGCCAGTGCCCCCCCTGATCCACCTTCGCCGATAATAATACAAATAATAGGGATCCTAAGCCCTGCCATAACATAAAGATTTTTACCAATAGCTTCAGATTGCCCACGCTCTTCGGCATCTATACCTGGATAGGCGCCTGGTGTATCAACAAAGGTGATCAGTGGAATCGAGAATTTTTCTGCAAGACGCATGAGTCGGAGTGCTTTGCGATACCCTTCCGGCTTGGGCATGCCAAAATTACGATAGATTTTTTCCTTGGTATCGTGTCCTTTCTGGTGCCCAATCAGCATAACAGTCTGACCGTTAAAGTGCGCCAGTCCACCAACAATAGCCCGATCATCCGCGAAATTTCTATCGCCATGCAATTCTTCAAAATCTGTAAATAGATGTTTTATATAATCAAGCGTGGACGGGCGTAGAGGATGACGTGCCACTTGTGAAATCTGCCAAGGTGTTAGTTTTGCATAAACACTTTTGGTCAGTCCTTGGCTTTTTGCTTGTAAGCGAGTGATTTCAGCCGAGATGTCCAATGCAGAATTATCCTGGGCAAAGCGCAATTGCTCTATTTTTGCCTCAAATTCCTCAATGCCTTTTTCAAAGTCCAGAAAGACGTTTTTCATGCAGATTGATAAGATTGAAAGAAGTGAAAAAGCGCGATGATACAGGATTAACCTGTATCACTCATTGATGTCTAAAAGAATCGAGCGGGCATGTAACACCGAAAGCCAATTACCTCTATATTATTATGACAGTTGCTGTCTGACCACTTCAAATCCGGCGCCTTCAATTACCTGGCTAAAAACTATATCTTCGCGCGAACCATCATGCTGAACGATTGCCTGTCCATTAATAAGAGATACCTCAACATTGTTTACCCCGGGAATCTTTTCTAATACGGCCTTGACACTGCTGACACACCCTCCACAAGTCATTCCCTTGATATGAACAATAGTCGTTGGCATAAAAAACTCCTCTTGCTAAAAGATAAAATGAACAAAGTTCCTGCTTGCCAGAATTTTTAACAGTGCTGAACTGAGATTGCTGATACGGCCAAATCAAGATCACATACGCCCCCACACAACTCTTACAGATTATTTTTGGCACATGCGGTAAACCTCGTCCTCTCAACAAACAGCGCTTCAGTAATTAATGCAGACAGTTTATTTGTTTTTTTATCAAGCCATTAACTTCAGTCTCTTTCACCCAGCAAGGCAAGCAATAACTGCACCAGATTTATTATAAACAAATTAGATAGACTGAGATAAATACCCGGTGCCGCCATAACGTAGTTGGTTTCACCGCTATTTATGATCCGGCTTACATCGAACAGGATAAACCCAGAGAAAACCAGTATTGCTACAGCTGGAATAGCCAGTGAAACTGCCGGGATTACCAGAAATAAATTAACCAGAGAAGCTAAAATAACCAATATCAGTCCGGCCAGCAAAAAATTACCAAGGAACCCGAAATCCTTACGAGTTACCGTTGCCGCGCTTGCCAATGTAAAAAAATGATACCGGTTCCTGCAGCAGCAAGACCAATCAGCTGGGTACCATTGTTAAACTGTAACGCATACTGAAGCAAAGGGCCCAACCACCACCCGGCAACAAAGGTAAACAAGGAAAGAAGAATTACGCCTCCAATGCTGTTGCGTGTAGCACTGGCAGCAAACATTAAACCAATCATTGCGGCCAGCATTATATGTGAACCCATAATTGGAGATTGTGCCAAGAACGAAAAATCTGTATTAACGCCAATAGCTGAGCCAGCTATGGTTGGAATCATGGTTAATGCACGCATCAAATAAGTATTTCTCAACACCTTGTTATGTATACTTGGACTTAATGCCTTTAATACAGGAATCAGGAATACAGGAACTGCATATTTGGAATCAGATTGCATATCCTTTATCTTCACTAAAAATTAAATGAATGTGAGCAACTTAGGCTACCTTGAGGAGACAAAAGTTGCAATTCGATTCTCAAGCTGCCGCATATATCCACTTTATCACAAGGGTTTTAGTAAATTATTTATCAAATTCTCTATATTTGTAGACGAACAAACTCCATACAAAATGACAAAATAAAAAATATCTCAAGGCAGCAAAGGGTATTGGGATACAAGAAGATAAAAAGAGCAATATCCATGATAATTACATGGATATTTTTTCTATAAAAATCATGCATCTTCCTTCTTGTGCAAGCAGCGTCTGGATGCTAAGATTGCCCCAAAAAAATCGTCACTCGGCTCCTGCTTCTGTTTGTTGGTTCGGCTAAACGGCCAGGCAAATATTCTTATGAGCAGCTAATTGTGAGGCGTGGAGATGCTACAGGATCACAGGCGAGCTGCTGAAATTGATTTGGTAATTAATGTGGGGGGTAAGATATGAAGGGTAGTAAGTTGATGGCGTTGCTATCAAGTTTTGTAGTTCTTGGTTCTTATTCAGGGCTGGCGATATCAAGCAAGTATAACCTGCCTGAACCACAGACTCCGATTGCACAGGAGATATATGATCAGCACATAATGGCTTTATGGATCTGTCTGATAATATTTGTCGGTGTATTCGGTGTGATGGGTTATTCCATTGTCAAGCACCGTAAATCGGTTGGCTATAAAGCAGCAAATTTTCATCACAGCACGGTTGTTGAGCTGGTGTGGACAGCTATTCCTGTATTGATCTTAATCGCAATATCATGGCCAGCAACCAAAACAGTTATTGCAATGAAAGATACAAGTGAAGCAGACATTACCATCAAGGCTACCGGATATCAGTGGATGTGGGGATATGACTACATTCAAGGAGAAGGTGAGGGAATCAGTTTTTACAGTCAGTTAGCTACTTCTCAGGATCAGATCCGTAACCAGGCACCTAAGGGGGAAAATTATTTGCTGGAAGTGGATAATCGTGTGGTAGTACCGACTGGCAAGAAAATTAGAGTACTCATGACAGCCAATGATGTCATCCATGCTTGGTGGGTACCTGCGCTTGGCGTAAAGCAAGACGCTATACCTGGATTTATTCGTGATGCATGGTTTAAAGTCGAAAAGCCAGGTATCTATCGTGGCCAGTGTGCTGAGCTTTGTGGTAAGGAACATGGATTTATGCCGGTAGTCGTAGAGGTAATGGAACAGGAAAAATACAGTCAGTGGGTTGCGGAGAGACAAAAAACCGCATCAGCTGCAGTTGTGAATACAGCTCTCGTTAAAAATGAGGCGAGTAAAAACTGATATATCCAGATACGGTTAGTCGGGATATAGATCAAATTAGATTAAAAAAGGAGAAGATAATGGCGGTAATACAAGATGTACATGGCCATACACATGATCATCCGACCGGTATAATGCGTTGGCTAACCACTACCAACCATAAAGATATCGGAACGCTTTATTTGTGTTTTAGTCTGGCTATGTTGTTTGTTGGTGGTTTTTTGGCCATGGGTATCAGAGCAGAACTTTTTATGCCTGGTATTCAGATATTGGAGCCTGAAGTATTTAATTCATTTACCACATTGCATGGCCTGATCATGGTATTTGGTGCCGTAATGCCAGCATGGGTGGGATTTGCGAATTGGCAGATACCATTAATGATAGGTGCTCCAGATATGGCTTTTGCTCGTCTGAATAACTGGAGTTTCTGGTTATTGCCGATTGCAGCATTGCTATTAATAACTTCATTTTTTGTGCCCGGCGGGGCGGCGGCCGGTGGCTGGACATTCTACCCACCACTATCCACACAAGGTGGTATGGGGACAGACATGATGTTGTTTGCAGTGCATGTCTTTGGAATGTCTTCAATTATGGGTTCTATCAACATCATTACAACCATCTTGAATATGCGCGCACCAGGCATGACATTGATGAAGATGCCAATGTTCGTGTGGAGCTGGTTAATTACTGCATACCTACTTGTATTGGTAATGCCGGTATTGGCTGGAGCTGTGACAATGGTCCTTACAGATCGTAACTTTGGTACAAGCTTCTTCAATGCTGCTGGCGGCGGTGACCCGGTTATGTTTCAACACATCTTCTGGTTCTTCGGACACCCGGAGGTATACATCATGATATTACCGGCGTTTGGTGTGGTTTCCGAGGTTATTACAACATTTTCACGTAAACCTTTGTTTGGTTATACATCAATGGTTTATGCGATTGCCGCAATTGCATTGTTATCTTGCTTTGTATGGGCACATCACATGTTTACCGTTGGTATGCCTGTTACTGGACAACTGTTCTTCATGTACGCAACGATGTTGATTGCTGTACCAACCGGCGTTAAGGTCTTTAACTGGACCGCAACCATGTGGCGAGGTTCTTTGACCTTTGAAACACCGATGTTGTTTTCAATAGGGTTTATCGTTCTGTTCGTTATTGGTGGATTCAGCGGTGTTGTTTGCGCAATAGTCCCAATCGATGTGCAAGTACAAGATACCTACTATGTCATTGCGCACTTCCATTACGTGTTGGTTTCGGGGGCATTGTTTGCATTATTCTCAGGTGCATACTACTGGTTACCAAAATGGACTGGTCATATGTACAACGAAACATTGGGTAAGTGGCATTTCTGGCTGTCAATGATTTTCTTTAATGTAGCATTCTTTGTTCAGCATTTCCTTGGATTAGCTGGTATGCCTCGTAGAATTCCGGATTATGCACTCCAGTTTGCTGACTTCAATATGATTTCCAGTATCGGTGCATTTGGATTCGGATTGACACAGTTGCTGTTTGTATACATTGTTATTAAATGTGTACGTGGTGGAGAAAAGGCTGCAGATAAAACATGGGAAGGGGCACATACTCTGGAATGGACGCATTTGCCTTCACCAGCTCCATACCATAGTTTTGAAACACCACCTGTCGTTAAATAAGCAGGTATAGAAATGACTGAAAATAAGGATACAGAATTACAACGCAGAAAATTACGTACTGCATCAATTCTAGTTATCTTGGTAATAGTAGTTTTTATAGTAACCGCTGTATCTAAATAGGAATAAAACAAGACGTGACCAAGACCAGCAACATAGATATATTAAAAAAATTACTTATTTTTAGTGTGGTTATGTTTGGTTTTGGTTACGCGCTTGTACCTATATACAAGAAATTCTGTGAAGTAACCGGTATATACGAGCTAGAACGTCCGGACACAGTATCTAAAAAGATCAAAGTAGATATTACAAGGGAGATCAATTTACAGTTAGATGCAAATATACGTGGACTTCCCTGGAAATTTAAGCCACTGCAATCTCATATTCGTTTACATCCTGGCAAACTTACAGAAGTTATGTATGAAATCAGTAACGAATCTGAAGAGCCCCAAATTGGGCAGGCTATCCCAAGTTACAGCCCCAAAAACCTTGAAAGATATTTGAAAAAAGTTGAGTGTTTTTGTTTCTCACAACAGGAACTCGGTGGTAAGGAGACCAAGCAATTACCAGTCAGATTTCTGATAGATCCAGAAATGCCTGACGATATTCATACCGCGACAATTTCATATACCTTTTTCAAGGTCAAAGCTAATTGAACAGGGGTGTGCACAATAAAGGTATTATTAAGTGGTACTCTTCTATTTCAAGTTACAGAGATTGTTTGGCTTTATTTATACCAAGTTCAACAATAATCAGTAACTTTGCATAGCATGCAGTTTTATTTTAAATTAATTATCAATAGTCGGGCTTGTAGCAGGTTAAGTTTAATAATGAGGAGGAAGATTATATGAGTCAAGGAACGGGTTATTATGTACCCTCTCCATCCAAGTGGCCAATCATAGGAACAGCGGCTCTCTTTTTCATGGCGTTTGGGGCGGCATTTACTATGAGTAAATTGCCTCTTGGATATGGCATGTTGCTCACTGGGTTGGCCATACTCGCCTTCCTGATTTATGGCTGGTTCCGAGAAGTTGCACTTGAAAGTGAAGCAGGCAAGTATAAGGTTCAAGAAGATAAATCCTTCAGATGGAGTATGGGATGGTTTATTTTCTCCGAAGTTATGTTCTTTGCATCATTTTTTGGTGCATTGTTTTATATGCGTGTTCTTTCAGTACCTTGGCTGGCTGGATCCGGACAGGAGCTGCTTTGGCCCGATTTTGCCGGAGGATGGCCTACAGCCGGGCCGGGATTTGATGAGAAATTTACCCCTATGGGAGCATGGGGAATCCCTGCCATCAATACGACGTTGTTGCTGACTTCTGGTATCACTATCACTCTCGCACATTGGGCATTAAAAAAGAATGACCGCGGTGCTTTAAAGCTGTGGTTATTTGCGACTATAGCATTGGGTATCACGTTCCTTGGTTTCCAGATATATGAATATGGACATGCATATGCTGACCTGAACCTCAAGATGACCAGTGGTGCATATGGATCAACTTTCTTCATGTTAACGGGATTCCATGGATTCCACGTAACGGTTGGCACAATTATGTTGATCGCAATCTTCTTCAGAAGTTTGAACGGCCATTTTACGCCGGAACACCATTTTGGATTTGAAGGGGTAGCCTGGTACTGGCACTTCGTTGACGTTGTTTGGTTGGCATTGTTTATATTTGTCTATTTACTGTAACTCGTAGAAGTAAATAACGGAGAAAAGGTTCGATTCTGTCAGATAAAGAATCGAACCTTAAAAATTTATATGGTTGTGTACAAGGCTATCTGATGCCTGGTTTTCTACAACAATTCAAGCCATCGCTATGGTCAACAATAGTTACTATATTTGCGATCGCTGTCTTTTTGAAACTGGGTTTTTGGCAATTATCCAGAGCAGAGGAAAAAGATAATCGTTTTTCTCTTATAGAATACTATGCCCAGCAACCACCCGTTATAATTCCAGAATCACTTGTAAAGCTAAACGATTATTTATATCGTCGAGTTGAAGTTGATGGGTATTTTGATCCGGAGCGGAGTATATTTCTTGATAACAAAATTCATCAGGGAATTGCGGGCTATCATGTACTTACGCCCCTACGATTAGCGAACAGCTCAATAGATATATTGGTCAACCGGGGCTGGGTAGCTGTAGGTAATGACCGGTCAGTTTTGCCCAATATTCGCACCCCAAAAGGATTGGTTCATATCCTCGGAATCGTAGTATCACCATCAATCAAAACGCTATCGCTTTCAGACGATGATATTAAAGGTAACGTTTGGCAAAATTTTGACCTGGATACTTATCAAGGCATGACCGGTCTTACCTTGCAACCTTTGTTACTATTGCAGCAAAATGATGCAACAGACGATGGTTTAATTAGGCAATGGGGAAATCCGGATTCCGGTTCTTCAAGAAATACAGGTTACGCTCTTCAGTGGTTCTCATTCGCCGCAATGACTTTTATCATCTACATTGTATTAAATGTCAAACGAAAAAGTAACGCGTAGTCGACTTACTCTAATTATATTAATACTGGTGATATTATCGCCAATCGTAATCTCATCCATCTTGCACCGATGGGATTTCCGTCCGGACCAAACCGTAAATTATGGTGAGTTACTGGAAGTCAAACCATTACAGGGGACAGCAACAAATCTCAAAGACAACACAATCTTCCGAAGTCGTCAATTAAAAGGCACGTGGAGTTTATTGACGATTGACTCGGGAAAGTGTGATGGATATTGTCAGGAAAAACTTTACATAATGAGACAAATTCGCTTGGCTCAGAATGTTGATAAGGATAAGGTTCAGCGAATATGGTTAATTAATGACGATATCAAACCTGATCCTGAAATAATGGATAAATATGAAGGTACTAGATTGGTTCTTGCACAGGGAAGAAATCTATTGGATGAATTCCCCTTTGTGAGCAGACAGGATGATCACATCTATGTTATCGATCCGATGGGGAATTTAATGATGAGATATCCCAAGGATCCAGATCCAAAAAAGATGATTGGAGATTTGAAAAGATTGCTAAAACTTTCACATCCCGAGTATTAGCTGAAGATTCCCAGATAGCATATTAGCGAAAGAAAGCAAACAGGTGCCATAACATCTGTAACTATGAATTAGTTTCATAAGGAGTGAGTGATGTCAACAAATCCATTAGTCTGGCAACAGGCGACTGTGCGTATTCAGCAGTTTTACCGACTTACTAAACCACGAGTAGTTTCTCTAATCGTTTTCACTGCTGTGATTGGTATGTTTTTATCGGTCCCTGGTGCGGTGCCCCTAGACAAGTTGCTCCTGGGTACGATTGGAATATCACTTGTTGCCGGCGCAGCCGCCGCGCTTAATTGCCTGGTTGAGTATAAGTTTGATGCAATCATGGCTCGAACAAAGGGACGACCCTTACCCCAGGGAAAAGTAAGTGTTCCTGAAACGCTGTTCTTTCTGGTAATGGTTGGCGGGCTTGGGCTCTTCATTCTCCACCAATGGATAAACCCTTTGACCATGTGGCTAACTCTCGGCACATTTGTAGGGTATGCAATTATATACACTGTAAT
Organism: Nitrosomonas eutropha; assembly: GCF_003201195.1. Lineage (GTDB taxonomy): Bacteria > Pseudomonadota > Gammaproteobacteria > Burkholderiales > Nitrosomonadaceae > Nitrosomonas > Nitrosomonas eutropha. The sequence goes on from NZ_QICQ01000028.1 coordinate 15,069, forward strand.
ACTCAAACCACTCACACCACAAAATATCGTCATTGGGGGTGCGTCTGGCGCTATGCCACCTGTATTGGGGTGGGCAGCAATTACAGGGGAAATCTCAGCTGATGCCTTGTTATTGTTCCTCATTATTTTTGCCTGGACACCTCCACATTTCTGGGCACTGGCGCTTTACCGTAAGTCAGATTATGCAAAAATTGGGATGCCAATGCTCCCGGTAACACACGGTGAGGAGTTTACTCGCCTGCATGTACTACTTTATACAATCATTCTTTGTATCGCTACAGTTTTGCCCTATCTCACTCAGATGAGTGGCTTGATTTATCTCGTAAGTGTGCTGATTCTTGATGCAATATTTCTTTATTACGCTATCAGGATCTACTTGCACTACACTGACCAAATTGCCAGGGAGGCTTTCCGCTACTCTATAATTTATCTGGCGTTACTGTTTACTGCGCTATTGGTGGATCACTATTTTTATTTCTGATACCAGAAAAAAACGAATTCTCTAAAAAAAACAGCCCGATAAGGATGTAATTTTTATCGGGCTGTTTTTTTTGTTTATCTGGCTGAAAAACATTCAGGGAAATAATTTCCCTGGATTCAAGATATTACAAGGATCAAATGTTAATTTGATCTGCTTCATTAAAGTCAAAGTAGCCTCATTGAGTTCTTTATTGATATAAGGTCGCTTTTCAGAACCGATACCATGCTCACCAGAAAGTGTTCCATTAAGGCTGATCACCAGATCAAATATCTGATTCAGGCATTTATACGCACGCCCACTCTCTCCAGGATTATCCGGATCAATCAGCAGATTAACATGAATATTTCCATTGCCAGCATGGCCAAAATTTACGTTGGGTATCTGATATTGCTTACATAATGAAGATAATCCGGTTAACAGTCGGGGAATTTTATCGACAGGCACTACAATATCCTCATTTATTTTCTTCGGCGCGATATCTCTTAGCAAGGGTGATAACGTTTTTCTGGCCTTCCACAAATCCGCAGCATTTTGGACAGGTAATGCCTTTAACAACCCGGAATTTTGGCAAGCAGCTAGAAGCCTGGTTGTTGTTTCCGAAATTTCGTGTTCTGTACCATCGACTTCTATCATCAACATGGCACGAGAATCGTCCGGCAACATCCCAGGATTCCTGGAACGAATAAGATCAAGTGAGCCGGAATCCAGAAATTCAAGCGCGCTGGGTCCTTGCGGCTCTTTCATAATAGTTGCTATCGCTGATGCACAACTCACAGCATTCTGATAATGAGCAACAAGTCCGCTTCTTGCCGCAGGTAACGGGGTTAACTTAAGTGTTGCCTCGGTTATAACGGCAAGTGTACCTTCTGATCCGATCAATAGCCGGGTGAGGTCGTACCCGACAACACCCTTGGTGGTATAGCACCCCGTTTTAATAATATCACCCTGTCCTGTTACTGCAGTCAGCCCTAATACATGATCGCGGGTTGTGCCATATTTAACAGCATGTGGCCCCCCTGCACAGGTGGCAAGATTTCCGCCGATACTTGAAAAAGCAGCACTGGAAGGATCGGGTGGCCAAAAAAAACCAGAAGGCTTGACAGCCACCTGGACAGATTCATTTAAAACACCTGGTTCTGCAACGAGTACTCGATTGGCCGTATCGATCGATATGATCCGTGTCATGCGTTCCAGTGAAAGTGAAGCGCCTCCTTGCTCGGCAAGACTGCCGCCAGCAGTGCCGGTACCTCTCCCACGAGGTGTTAAAGGAATCTTAAATCGATTACATAACTGGATTATCTTCACGACTTCATCAGTCGTCAAAGGGAAAATGACACACTCAGGCGGAAAATACTTCCTGCTGTTATCGTAGGCGTAAGCGTAACAATCAACCGGATCAAGATAGAGACGGTCGGATGGAATCAGATTCTGTAGTAACTGAATAAACTCAGCGGGCAGCAGCATTTATTGATGCCTGAAGATGTTCTGAAAAGGTACTTACTAATCAAGATATTCAAATACCTTAACCACCTTTAATACACTTTCCGTCGTACTGGCAATACGTGTAGCGGTGTCCCCCTCTTTTCTGGTAACCAGCCCCAGTAAATACACCACACCGTTTTCTGTAACAACTTTTATGTGGTTCATCTGGAACACCTTGTTATTAATGAAACGGGCCTTTACCTTGGAAGTAATTAAAGCATCATTACTGCGAGAAGATAACGAGCTCTTGGGAGCAATAGTAATTTCATTGGAAATATTTTGTACGTTTTCAATGCTCATTGCCAATTTCTCAATCTCTTTTTTGGTGAATTCATCGGGGGCCTCACCAGTCAGCAAAACGTTACGGTTAAAACTGGTGACATTGACATGCACTCTGTCGCCCAATCGTTCGCCAATTCTGCGACTGGTTTTAAGTTCAATTCCCTCGTCATCTATGTACATTCCACTACTACGGCGATCTTCTACCATTAACGCTCCGGCTCCCGCACCAACCCCCACGCCTGTTAAGATCATTGGCGCACAACCTGGTAGAAGGAACAATAAAGCCTGTATCCACAATATCAATCTGATGAAAGTGTTTTGCATAATGATTTAAACGTAAAATAAACTTAATCTATCTACCCAAAATAAAAGTCTGAAAACGCTCGGGCACAAGTCATTGAACCAGCAGCAAAATTATACGAAAATACAAAGCATATAGTCTACACTGCTTTAACCTATACTGATGGTTAACCGCTGTGCTTTATTGTCTGCGGGTAAAGCCTTAAAATACAAAGTTGATATTTCTGCCCGGTTTTATTTGGAGACCGTGTGAACAAATACAAATTTTATTGAGAATCTCGCATGATAGTCAGGACGATATTGGTAGTCGATGACTCACCGACAGATCGCCACATTATTTCCAGCATACTGACCCAAAACGGGTATCAGGTAGGTGTGGCTGAAAGTGGTGAGGAAGGTGTTACCAAGGCCCGAGAAACTTGGCCTGATCTGGTTTTGATGGATGTAGTAATGCCCGGCATCAACGGCTATCAAGCAACACGCATGCTTGCACGAGATAGTGCAACTCGCCATATTCCTATCATCCTGTGCACAACCAAAGATCAACAAACCGATAAAATCTGGGGGCTGCGGCAAGGTGCGCAGGATTATATTACCAAGCCAGTTATGGCTGCAGAATTACTGCAAAAAATTGCCAGACTGAGTTAATGTTTAAAAACAGATCACGCTGAATACCATGCTGACTGAGCAAATCAATAATAAAACTCAGGAAGTTCCACTCTCCATTCCTGTATTGGGAGTCACGATTGGTGAAGATCGCTGGCTGATCCCAATGGATGCCATCAGTGAAATATTGCCGGTCCCGAAAATAACACCGGTTTTTCTGACACATCTATGGTTTCTGGGCATTATCAATGTACGCGGCAATATTTACGGCTTATGTGATCTGGCTCATTACCTGGATAAAAAGACAACCCGCATTAATGCGAAAACCCGGGTCTTTTTGACAGATTCCCATCCGGGAACAGGCTATGCCATATTGGCTGAAAGTGTTCTTGGTATCCGGGATCTGATGGAATTTACTCGCCAGCCAGATCATGAGGACGAGCGGTCTGTCATCGCCGATGTATACAATGACCGCCAGAACAGACTTTGGCGCAAGCTGAATTTGCCTGCACTGGTACGGCTCAAATCCTTCCTTCAAGCAAGCAGTTAAATTGTCCGGGGCACTCCACACACACCGATTTCACCATAAACAATATACAATCCCTCTTCACCATGCAATCTTCCCTTGCGGTTAACGAAAAAGTCGAAATCCTCGCTGAGGCATTGCCATACATACGACGCTTCCATAATAAAACCATCGTAATCAAATACGGCGGCAATGCTATGACCGAGGAAATACTCAAACAAAGTTTTGCTAAAGATGTGGTATTGCTGAAATTGGTCGGCATGAACCCGGTCATCGTCCATGGCGGCGGCCCGCAAATAGACAGCATGCTGAAGCGCGTCGGTAAGGAAGGCGTCTTCATACAAGGGATGCGAGTTACAGATGCCGAAACTATGGATATCGTCGAGATGATACTTGGCGGGCTTATCAACAAAGAAATTGTCAATCTTATCAACCGTCATGGTGGGCAAGCAGTAGGGCTCACCGGCAAAGACGGAATGTTTATTCGCGCGAAAAGAATGCTGATCAAAGACAAAGAAGATGCCGAGAAGTGGATCAATATTGGCCAGGTTGGCGAAATAGAGTATATCGATCCCTCGCTGATCAAGCTACTGGACGCTCGCGACTTCATTCCTGTAATAGCCCCTATCGGTGTCGGTGAAGAGGGTGAATCCTACAATATCAATGCTGATCTTGTTGCAGGTCGCCTAGCGGAGACACTCAAAGCTGAAAAGCTGATATTAATGACCAATACACCTGGTGTACTGGATAAAAATGGCAATCTGCTCACAGGCCTGACTGCCAGCCGAGTAGATGAACTATTTGCCGATGGCACCATCTCCGGCGGAATGTTGCCCAAAATCAAATCAGCGCTGGATGCCGTAAAGAATGGTGTCAAATCCTGCCATATCATCGACGGACGTGTACAACATGCCCTTTTGCTTGAAATACTGACTGATGAAGGAGTGGGGACCTTGATCAAAAGCGAGGGGTAAAGAACAAACTGGAGCAGAGGTAATCTGCTCTGCCTTGATTCACTGAAGGGAGAGGTTGCTTGTCTTGGAAGACTTCTTTGAACAGGCTCTAAAAACATCTAAGGAGTCTCTGCACAAATCCTTTGATAAGATTTGTTATTTATCTTTTTTCTATTGTCATCACTCATGTGACCAGATGAGTTTCAGTGGTCTTGAACAAGCCCACAAGAAGAAGGTCACGCGGCGAGAGTGATTTTTTGTACAGATTGAGCGTTTGCTTCTCTGGTCAGAGCTTGTTGTCCTGATCGAACCGTATTGCCCGACAAGTGGGCATCGTGGCGAACAACCACTGCAATTGAAAAGTATGTTGCGCGTGCATATTGTCCAAATTGCCTACAACTACTCTGATCCGGACATGGAAGATGCACTTGATGAGATTGCCAGCCTGATTGCCGCACCGCCTTCTACCAGGAGTACTGAAGGCAAACGTGATTCTGAAATGTACTCAAGCAAGCAAAAAAGGCAACCCATGACATTTTGGTGCCAACACTGCTGTGTGGCGAAGAAACGGTTATCCTGGGTGATATCGGCTACCAGGGCTTGCAAAAGTGCCCGGAGATGCAGACAGAAGCCACCGCTTCAATCAAAGCCATCGTTATTGCACCACGTCCTGGGGAAACTCAAGCAATTAAAAGCTGAGAGTAACTGCAAAATTTCATGCCCGCTCCTGGCCTTGCATCGCAAAGTAGCGGGATATGCGCCAAAGTGGAATCTGTGTTCCGGGATATGAAAGTTCGCTTTGGTGATGCAAGCTACGCTATCGCAGTTTGGCAAAAAATCAGAGCCGCTTTCTGCCCGGCCGCTCTGTCTGATAGTATTGCATGGTGAGGCGTATTTGCACCGTAACGGGATAGTGCGTTTTGAAACAGAAATAGCCAGAAAAAAGCTATTTTGTGCCTAAAATTGATAAAATCTCAGGAAAATTTAAATAAATCATGGCTTTTGGATCAATGATTATTGGTACAGATGTACCTTAAACCCGTTTACATCAAAACTTTCTACTCGTATTTTGCAAATCTCGCGCATGCTCAGGAAAAGAAAAATCTAATTTTTTTGAAGTTTAGTCACTGATTAAGTAGAATTATCAAACTGTTGTTTAAATACTTACAAAAGCAACAGGTTTATCAATGCGATTCGATACAACATCGATGCATAAGTTCTAAGCTGATCCCTTGCCTTACTTCCCCGTTCTACACTGAAAACGTTGCAAGAAGGCTTTACCCACAAGGAAATTATGAGACATTACGAAATTATATTTATTGTTCACCCAGACCAAAGCGAGCAGGTATCTGCCATGATTGAGCGCTATAGTAATATGATCACTGAAAGGTCTGGAGGAATTCACCGATTGGAAGACTGGGGACGCAGACAACTCACTTATCCCATACAAAAACTGCATAAAGCGCACTATATTTTAATGAATATCGAATGCGATCAAGAATCTCTTAATGAATTGGAGCACAGCTTCAAATTTAATGACGCCATTCTTCGCCATCTTGTTATCCGTATGAATGGCCCGGTTACAACCCCTTCCCCTATGATGCAAGATGACAAATCGAAACCCGATGAAAATAGCAGGGGCACTGCGGCTCCCACAGTGAACGTAGCCGATGATTCGGCTAGTGGCGCACAAGTAGTAGCAGCTGAGGAAAACGATACCCAATCCTGATATGAGGTTTCCACCGAACCTGAATCAGGTGATTATCGGTGGAAAGATTGTTGATCTGAATACACCTCGCTATACGCCTGTCGGTATTATGATTGCCGAGTTTAGACTGAGCCATGTTTCCAGCCAGGAGGAAGTTGGCATCCAGCGCAAGATTGAATTTGAACTTGCGGCAATCGCCATGGCAGACATGGCTGAAAAAATTGTTCGCATGGGACCTGGCAGTCATGTCGAACTTACCGGCTTCATGACAAAAAAAAACCGCTTAAGTAACCAGCTTGTTTTGCATGTTAGTGATGCCAGAATTATCTGAAAATAAATACCAAATATAGACGCTCTTAATGGAGAAATAATATGAGATTTTCAAGAAACAAAGATGCAAAGAACAAGATGAAGGACCGGATGGCAAATCGGCCACTATTCAAACGCAAAAAATTCTGTCGGTTTACAGCTGAGGGAATTAAAAAAATAGACTATAAAGATGTTGATCTGCTGAAAGATTTTATCAGCGAGAATGGCAGAATTATACCGGCTCGAATTACAGGTACACGCTCATACTATCAACGTCAATTAAACTTGGCTATCGAACGCGCTCGTTTCCTGGCGTTATTACCCTATACTGATCAGCACTAAGCAATCGGGAGAAACAGCATGCAAGTAATTTTGTTAGAGAAAATCGTCAAGCTTGGTTCACTGGGCAGTATTGTGAATGTCAAGCCAGGGTATGCTCGCAATTATCTGATCCCTCAGGGAAAAGCAAAGAGAGCAACCGAAAGGGTTATAGCCGAATTTGAAACACAACGCGCGGAGCTGGAAAAGAAACAAGCCGATATTTTAGATGCAGCGGGCGCACAGGCAGCAAAACTGGATGGACTACTCATACAAATCTCCCAGAAAGCAGGTGTGGATGGCAAACTTTTTGGATCAGTCACCAGTGCAAATATTGCCGAGGAGTTGTGCAAACAGGATTTTGCAATTGAAAAATCCATGATTCGTATGCCTGAGGGACAAATCAAACAAGTAGGTGATTATACGGTTATCGTTGTACTGCATAACGAGGTATCGGCTCATATTACTGTATCGGTGTTAGGCGAAACAACAAACTGACATCACTGGGTAAAGACCAAACAAAAAAAGGACTACCCGGTCCTTTTTTTGTTTCTCCATCAGACACTACCATCCGACCCTGGCTATTAGCCACCATTAATTCACATGAATCCATCCACTACCAACTTTATTCAGAACCTTGCTGATAACAGTATTTACAAGCTCCCGCCCCACTCCATCGAGGCTGAACAATCCGTCCTTGGTGGACTCATGCTGGATAATCAGGCATGGGACAAAGTAGCGGACATCATTATCGAGAGTGATTTCTATCGCCAGGATCATCAACTCATTTACCAACACATCTGCCGGCTTATAGAACAAAGTAAGCCGGCAGATGTAATAACTGTTGCAGAATCTCTTGAAAATGCGGCCCAACTGCAACACGCGGGTGGGCTAGCCTATATCGGTGCCATTGCACAGAATACTCCGTCTGCAGCCAACATCCGCCGTTATGCGGAAATCGTACGGGAACGTTCAATCATGCGCAAGCTGGCGCAAGTCAGCACACAAATAACTGATTCAGCTTACAATCCTGCAGGCCGTTCTGCGGGTGATCTGCTGGATGAAGCAGAAAGCAGAATATTTGAAATCGCTGAACAAAGTGCGCACGGGAAACAAGGATTTGTTGATATCCAACCATTGCTCAAGCAAGTAGTTGAGCGAATCGAGATGCTCTATAACCGGAGCAATCCCAGCGATATTACCGGCATTCCATCCGGCTTCAGCGATCTCGATCAAAAAACTTCTGGTTTCCAAGCCGGTGACCTGATCATCGTTGCCGGGCGACCTTCGATGGGAAAAACCGCCTTTGCGCTCAATATCGGAGAACATGTCGCACTGGAAGCTGGCAAACCAGTGGCAGTGTTCAGTATGGAAATGGGGGGCGCACAGCTTGCCATGCGTATGTTGGGCTCAATCGGGCGATTGGATCAACACAAAGTACGCACAGGCCAACTGGATGATGATGACTGGCCCAGACTCACCCATGCATTGGGAAAGCTAAACGATGCGCCGATATTTATTGATGAAAGTGCTGCACTGAACTCTCTGGAGCTGCGTGCCCGCGCTCGGCGTTTGTATCGTCAGCATGAAGGGCTGGGGCTCATCATTATTGACTACCTGCAACTCATGTCATCAACCTCGCCCAACAGTGAAAGCCGCGCCGCCGAAATTTCAGAGATTTCACGCTCACTGAAGGCACTGGCAAAAGAATTGCAGGTTCCCGTAATCGCTTTGTCGCAGCTGAATCGTGGCCTCGAACAACGCCCCAACAAACGTCCGATTATGTCTGATTTGCGTGAATCAGGCGCTATCGAACAGGATGCAGATGTTATTTTGTTTATTTATCGGGATGAAGTTTATAATCCGGATACTCAGGACAAGGGTATTGCTGAAATTATCATCGGCAAGCAGCGTAACGGGCCGATTGGCAAAGTTGATCTGACTTTTCTGGGCGAATTTACAAGATTTGAAAATTGTGCACGTACCGCTGACTATTACTGATTCAACCTGTCCGAACAATTAATTTATACCCATACGGCGGTACTGAATAGCTTCCGCCACATGCTTTCCCAAAATAGGTTTACTGCCTGACAAATCTGCAATGGTTCGAGCCAGCTTCAGTATTCTGTGATAAGCCCGTGCTGAGATATTCAAATGGGTCATGGCTCGTTCCAGCATACGCTTCCCCTCCGCATCCAGAACACAATATTTTTCAATTTCCTGCACCCCTAACCTCGTATTGGGTACGTGTTGACGATTTAACTGACGTTGCCGGGCAACCAACGTTCGTTCTCGAATAACAGCGCTGGATTCACCCGGACCGGGGCGCAACATATCCTCCTTCGGCAAAGCAGGGACTTCAATCTGAATATCGATTCGATCCAGCAACGGACCGGAAACCTTGCCACGATAACGCGCTACCTGATCAGGTGTACAACGACATTTATTGGTGTAATGCCCCAAATACCCGCATGGACATGGGTTCATTGCAGCAATAAGTTGAAATCTGGCTGGAAAATCTGCTCGGCGTGCAGCGCGTGAAATGGTAATGTGACCGGATTCAAGCGGTTCACGCAGCACCTCCAGAACCCGCCGATCAAATTCGGGTAACTCATCAAGAAACAGCACTCCATGCATGGCCAGTGAAATCTCACCCGGGCGTGGAATACTGCCCCCACCCACCAATGCCACGGCCGAGGCAGTATGATGGGGTGACCGAAACGGGCGACGCTTCCAGTTAGCCAGATCAAAACTGCCACTCCCCAAAGATTGAATGGCAGCCGATTCCAGCGCCTCCTGTCCGGTCATGGGCGGCAAAATTCCCGGGATACGCTTGGCTAACATGGTTTTTCCCGTGCCCGGTGGGCCAATCATCAGCACACTGTGTCCACCTGCAGCAGCGATCTCCAACGCGCGCCTGGCCTGCATCTGCCCTTTGACATCTCCCATGTCCGGATAATCATTTGATTCTAACTCAGCCGATCCACCACGATAAGGTTGCCATGGCTCCTGCCCAGTCAGATATGCACACAGCTGCAGCAGCGAAGCAGCAGGATAGATAGTCGCCTCTTTGACCAGTGCTGCTTCGCCGGCATTTTGCTCTGGCAAAACGAAACTGCGGCCTGAACGGGAGGCACTGTAAGTCATGGCCAGTGCGCCACGAATCGGGCGCAGGCGACCATCAAGAGACAACTCCCCTGCCCATTCATACTGATCGAGTTTATTTGCAGGAATCTGCCCGGTTGCCGCTAAGATGCCCAGCGCGATAGGCAAATCGAAACGCCCGCTTTCCTTGGGTAAATCAGCCGGTGCAAGATTAACCGTAATACGCCGGGCAGGAAATTTGAATCGTCCATTCTGCAGTGCGGCGCGCACCCTGTCTTTACTTTCCCTGACTTCCGTTTCCGGAAGCCCAACGATAGTAAATTTTGGTAAACCGTTAGCAAGATGCACCTCTACGGTCACTAGCGGCGCGTCCACTCCACACAATGCACGGCTATACAGAATAGCCAGAGACATAAAGGAACACGATCAAAGCATGGTGAGCCAGTGCTTCACCAGAAAAAATGTAACAAATCTCAGCACTACCTGTCATTGGCCGATCCGGGGCCAGAAGTATCCATTACATCTTCTACGGTACCTTCAACCATTGTTGATGGATGTGCCTGCTGCTCCAGTTTGTTCACCTTCTCTTCCAATTCAGCCAGCCTGATACGCGTACGCTTGATCACTTCCTGTTGCACATCGAATTCTTCCCGCGTGACCAAATCCAGCCGGGAAAAAATACCCATCAACATGGCGCGCATATTTTTCTCGATATCTTTAGCCGGGCTGCCCGCTAAGATTTCATTAACCTTGCTGCCGATTTCATCCAGTACATTTTTATTCAGCATTTTTTCTCTCCATTAAATTTCAAAGTTTTATTATCGGCTTCCGGGATAAAATCTCATATTTTAAACGAACAGGCAAACACAAATCGGCAGCTCCTGCCCGAACTATCGGACAGCATACAGCTGCATTATCCATTCCTTAACCTACCTTCAACCAATAAGTTTTAATGGACCGTCTGCAACTTCTGGAGTACTGGCTGAAAACCCTCTACCCCGATCAGCCCTTCACTTTGTCGCCTGCCTCGGCAGATGCCAGTTTTCGCCGCTATTTTCGTGTAGCTTTTCCCAGGGAAACACTGATTGCCATGGATGCACCGCCGCAACTGGAAGATTGCCGACCTTTCTTGCATGCCGCCAGTGTATTTGCGAAGGCATCCATCCATGTGCCCGACATCGTCGCACAAAATCTGGATCAAGGCTTTTTGCTGTTATCCGATCTTGGTACCACTACTTATCTGCAAGCACTTACCACGGAGCCAGAAAATGCCAATCAGCTTTACCAGGATGCCATTGACACACTGATCAGGATACAAAGCGCCAGCCAAAAAAATATCTTCCCTGAGTATGATCAGACGTTGCTTTCCCGCGAGCTGGAACTTTTTCCTGATTGGTACATGACGCGCCATTTACACGTTACGCCGAATGATGACCAGAAAAACACACTCAGGGCAGCTTTCAATCTGATTCTCGACAATACCGTTGCGCAACCGCAGGTATTCGTACACCGCGACTACCATAGCCGCAATCTGATGGTATCTGTTCCCAATCCGGGGGTGATCGACTTTCAGGATGCCGTTCTTGGTCCCATCACTTATGATCTGGTGTCCCTGTTCAAAGATGCCTACATCCACTGGGAAGAAGCACAGGTACTGGACTGGATAATCCGTTACTGGGAACGTGCACGCTGGAGCGGATTACCCGTTGCAGCCGATTTCTCCGGTTTCTACCGGGATTTTGAATGGATGGGTGTACAACGCCATCTCAAAGTGCTGGGAATTTTTTCCCGGCTGTACTATCGGGATCAGAAAGACGCCTATCTGCAAGACATGCCCGCAGTCATGCAATATCTACGAAAAACCTGCGAACGCTATGGCGAGCTTCATCCGCTGGCCCGACTGCTGGATCAACTGGAAGAAAAAACACCTGCAACCGGTTATACTTTCTGACCGAGAAACACCTGATGTTCAAAATCATGATCCTGGCAGCTGGCAAAGGGGAACGCATGAAGCCGCTCACTGATACCTGCCCCAAACCATTGCTGCGGGCGGGTGGAAAAATGCTGATCGAATATCATCTGGAGAAACTGGTACAGGCGGGTTTTTCCAGCGTTGTCATTAATCACGCCTATCTTGGCGACATGATTGAAGCTGCACTGCAGGATGGCAAACGCTATGGCCTCCATATCCAATATTCACCGGAATCCATCGTACTGGAAACCGCAGGCGGAATTACCAATGCACTACCACTGCTCACCAACCCCGATAAACACCAGCCTTTTGCAGTTATCAACGCTGATATTTTCTGCGATATGGATTTCTCCACCCTGTGGCCGATTTTGCAACAGATGCAATCAAATTCAGAGCAAATATTGGCTCACCTGATCCTGGTAAATAACCCGCCACATCATCCAGAAGGTGATTTTTCGCTACATAACGGTTCCGACAAACTGGTTGAATCAACTTGTCCGGATTGCCGAAAACTCACTTTCAGCGGCATCGGGGTTTATCATCCCGCCCTTTTCAAAAATGTGCTCCCCAATCAAGCTGAAAAACTGGCTCCCCTGCTGCGCCAGGCTATTACTGCCGGAAAAGTTACCGGCTCACATTACTTAGGTATATGGATGGACATCGGCACCCCTAAACGCCTGCAACTGCTCGATACCAAACTCAGGCAATCTGCGCTGTGAACCTGTTTATGGTCTTCTGGGCAATATGTCAGGTGGATAAATTGCAGGGCTGGTATTGAGCAGTTGCAGTTGTATCTGGGTGAGTATTTGTTATCAAGGGTATGGGAATTGAGGTGGGTATAAGACCTTCTGTGTATGTGTTCTGATAGCAAATATTTGGTATTTTCGATATTTTCGTAACCACATTTTCCTGTGCAGGATGCCTGTCATAATTTGCTGATGGCATGACAAATTAGTACAAACGAACTGAATTCATAATACACATGCTGTTTTATCCCGTTTTATTCTTCAACAGCATCAGGGTTTTCCACCCGTCCTGGTTTGTGATGGTGATGGCTACCGGTATTGTATCTGTTGCCTTTGATGTGCTTGATTTCACGGTTATAGCAAAGTCTTTGTTTGCTCTGACCTTATCGCTTTATTCTGTTTTTTGCCTATTTTTTGTCGCACGGATCGTATTTTTCCCGCGTGAACTGCTATTGGAACTTTGTATTTTGTCACGGAGCTGGCTGTTTCTGGCTTTCGTGGCAGGAACCAATACGGTCGGAGTGCAACTGATCTCGTTCGCTCAGGCAAATAGTCTGGCAAACGTACTTTGGTGTAGTGCGTTTTTTGCCTGGCTTGTATTGATCGGTTTTATTATTTTTAATATCTTAAGGTTGCCGCGAGAAAGTGCTGTCAATTTCATCTGTGGAGCAACACTTCTTCTGACTGTAAGTACTGTGTCGATCGTGCTGCTGGGGAGTTATCTGCTCGATGCAACGGATGAAAATACGTGGAACTTCCTGGTGCTCTGGGGGATATGGATATTGGGTTGCGTTTTATATTTATTTGTAATTTATTTGATTATCCGCCGGCTGTTCTTTAGTTGCTTTGTCCCGGAAAACTGGCAGCCGTCTTACTGGATTTGTATGGGAGCGCCTGCCATTATCACTCTTGCTGGTTCGGAATTTTTTACTCGCTTACCCCGCTCTCTCTGTGATGATCTAGGGCAGGTGACGTTGGAGATGAGCCTCCTCGCGTGGGCATTTGGTACTTTATGGATACCTTATTTGCTAGGTATGGATATACGAAAATTTACCGTTGAATTGGATTCAGCCGCAGCCTGGATAAAAATATTTCCCTGGGCAAGATTGGCATGCAAAGGGAAGTGTCGTGCTTATGATATCGAAGCATGGAGCAGAGTATTTCCGGCAGGAATGTATACCGTATGCACCTTCTCTCTGGCGAAAGTAAGTGGTTATTACTTTCTTGAATCTATTTCCTTTTATTGGTGTTGGTTTGCGCTGTTGATCTGGTTGCTCACCTTGATCGGCACATTTAGATCACTGATAAATTACAGATAAACTATCTATTCTGGCTGCTCTGCATTACTTTTCAGAATTTTCCAGAATAGAAAAATATGTATTGAAAAAGTTGTAGCAGGTGTGCTTTTTGGATCACTCTATGTTTTGAATCTGTTCGCGCAGTTGTTCAATCATAACTTTCATTTCTATGGATATGCGAGTGATTTCTCTGGCAACTGACTTGGATGCCAATGTATTGGCTTCCCGGTTAAGTTCCTGGGTCAGAAAATCAAGCCGTTTGCCGACAACGCCACCAGCCAGCACGATATGTTCAAATTCATTCAGGTGTCCCTGCAGACGCGATAATTCTTCATCCACATCAATTTTATTGGCAAACAAGGTGAATTCCTGACGGATACGTTCATCGTTTTCATCAAGACCAGCTGTCTTTAAGCAGTTTAGCAATCTTTCCTGAAAACCAGCCAGAATGGCTGGTAGGCTGGGTAACAGATCTAGCACCAGTTGACGTAATTGTTGTACGCGTTCCAGTAGCAGGTTTTGCAGTTTTTCTCCTTCACGCCTGCGAGCCAAAACCAGTTCTTGTAAAGCAGTCTGCAGCAGTGTCATGCAGGGGGGACGCAATTCATCGACTGAAATCCGATCGCTATCAAGTACCCCGGGCCAGCGCAAAATTTCAGCAACAGAAAGATCATTCGCTGCAGGAAAGATTGATTTGACGTCACGACTCATTGCCAGCAGATTATTCAATAGATCATGATTAAGTCGTTGGTGACGGGAGGTGCCTGAGTAGATTGAAAAAGTAAGGCGACAATCTACTTTTCCCCGCGTTATGCCTGTACCTAGAAAATCCCGCATCTCAGGTTCCAGTACACGAAACTCGTCAGGAAGCTTGAATTGCAGGTCAAGATAGCGATTGTTGACTGAACGTAGTTCCAAAGCCAGCGATCCTTGCGGAATTTCTGCGGAAGCTGCCGCATAACCTGTCATGCTTGTAATCATGAACTTTTCCATCCGACGGGTAGTCCAGAGCGATTGGGGATGATGCTATACTCAGCCCTTAAATTATATTTTTGATTCATGGAGATAAGCATAATGAGAATATTAACATTTCTGGCTTTGGCATTGCTTGCTTTTAGTCTGACAGCACTGGATGCCGAAGCCCGGCGTCTGGGCGGTGGCAGCAGCCTTGGGAAACAGCGCCAATCGCTTAACCTTAACCGACAGCAGCAACAGACTACTCCCCAGCAAGCCCAGCGCCCCGGGCAATCCGCAGCACCCGCTGCAGCAGCAGGGGGTAGCAAATGGCTGGGGCCACTGGCCGGATTGGCTGCTGGTGGATTGCTGGCGTCACTGCTTATGGGCGGAGCTTTTGACGGAATCAATATGATGGATATTCTAGTGCTGGCAGGCATAGCAGCTGCCATATTCTTCGGAATACGCATGATGCGCAGATCTTCCGGAGGCGGACAAGCAGCGCGACCTATGCAATATTCTGGTGCGGGAGCTGGGCATAGTATGGGAGGAATGCCATTTCCTCGTCAGGATACGGCAACTCCTTCGGGAGGAGTAGCTTCCGGGGTCGGTGGTCAGTCTGCCGCCAATACGGATGCTCTCGATATTCCTGCTGGTTTCGACGTGGATTCCTTTCTTAAAAATGCCAAAGGTTCATTCATTACGTTGCAATTGGCGCATGATTCCGGTGATCTAGAAGAGATTCGCGCATTTACAACACCTGAATTGTTTGCAGAAATCAGTAAACAGATTACTGAGCGCGGTAATGTTACCCAGCAGACTGATGTGACCCATGTTAATGCAGCCTTACTAGACATAACCACTCAGGATAATCATGCGGTTGCCAGCGTCCGGTTTACCGGTGAGCTACGGGAAGCTCCCGGGGCACAGTTGGAGCCTTTTGACGAGATCTGGCATGTTGAAAAAGATCTGGTTGCCTCTGATTCTGCCTGGCTGTTGTCCGGCATTCAGCAGGCATCTGATCTGAAGCATTGATCATACGGACGTGCTCTGGCCAGATCGGTTTGTCAGCTATTATGGCTGAATTATCTGCCGTGTCAGGACTTGATAGCCAGAACACGTCCGTTAAGTACCTGAATGAAATCTTGATGCTATCTCTGCCAGCAATTGGGAATAAATCACTGATTGCTGGTAATAAACTACTCAAACATCCATAAAATGGATTTCGAAATACTGGAAAAAACCATCTGCTTTCAGGGTTTTTTCCGTCTAGAGCAGTACCGCCTGCGTCACCGTAAATTCGACGGAGAGTGGGGGCGCCCGATCACACGTGAATTATTTGAGCGGGGACATGCAGCAGCAGTATTGCCTTACGATCCGCACACTGATGAAATTTTACTGATTGAACAGTTTCGTGCAGGCGCCATGTCTGCACCAGATGGTCCTTGGTTGCTGGAAATTGTGGCGGGCATAATTGAAGCTGATGAAGCGCCAGAACAGGTGGTTGCAAGAGAATCCATCGAGGAAGCGGATTGTCAGATCAGTAGCCTGATCCCGCTGTATGATTATCTGGTCAGCCCCGGTGGTACGACTGAGCGAATTGTATTGTTCTGTGGTCGGGTTGATATGAAAACGATTGATGCGGGCAGTATTCATGGCAATGGCGAAGAAGATGAGGATATCAAGGTGCATGTCATGTCTTTTCATGATGCGTTGGAACTATTGAATACCGGTCAGATTAATTCTGCCAGTGCTATTATTGCATTACAGTGGCTTGCTTTGAACCGCGACACTGTTCAGCAGCACTGGCTGTCAAGATAGGAGTGCACGCATGTGTGCCAGTAAATCTACAGGATTTTACCAGGCACAATATAGTTTGCTGCTGGCTATTTTTCTATGGGCTGGCATGCTGTTTGCACAACCCTCCAATACGGCCACTGGCGCAGCTAATGGCATTGCTGTCTGGCTGGATGTTAACGGCGCCATCAGTCCAGCCATGTACGATTACATTCATCGTGGACTCTCCAGAGCGGCCGAACAGCAGGCGCAGATCGTTATTCTTCAAATGGATACACCCGGCGGGCTGGATGTGTCCATGCGCAAGATCATCCAGGAAATTATTGCTTCCCCGATTCCAGTAGCAAGTTTTGTAGCCCCCAGCGGCGCGCGTGCAGCCAGTGCCGGCACCTATATTCTTTACGCCAGTCATATCGCGGCCATGGCACCTGCAACCAATCTGGGCGCTGCCACACCGGTAAAGATAGGAGCCCAGTCACAAGAGATAAAGGCCCCCGGGCATAAACCGGAAAATGAAAGAACCAACCCAATCGGTTCATCTGGTACGCAGGATGCCATGACAATGAAAGTTATCAACGATGCGGCCGCTTATATCCGTGGACTTGCCCGGATGCGCGATCGCAATGCTGACTGGGCAGAGCAGGCAGTACGAGAGGGTGTCAGTCTGACATCTGCAGAAGCACTTGATAACAACGTGATTGATCTGATAGCAGATGATCTGGGTGATCTGCTGACGCAAATAGACGGACGTGTAGTCGATTTAGCCGGACAAAAAGTAGCGTTATCTACTCGATCGCTGGTGTTGGAGCACTTTGAACAGGACTGGCGTACACATCTACTGGCAGTGATCACTAATCCCGATGTTGCTTATATCCTGATGCTGATTGGTTTTTATGGTCTGATCCTTGAATTTGCAAATCCCGGGACAATCGTGGCTGGTGTAATCGGGGCAATCAGCCTGCTGCTGGCTTTGTTTGCCTTTCAGGTGTTGCCAATCAATTATGCTGGACTGGCGCTGATTCTACTTGGCATCACTTTTATGCTGGCAGAGGCACTCGTGCCGGGCGTGGGAGTGTTAGGCATTGGAGGGGTGGCGGCTTTCATCATGGGATCGATTATGTTGATTGATACGGAAATACCAGGGTACGGTATTTCGATTCCATTGATCGTTACATTTGCACTGATATCGGCTGGGTTTTTTATGATGGTACTTGGCATGGCGCTCAAATCCAGGGAAAAACCAGTTGTCACAGGTAGTGAACAACTTATTCGCAGCATGGGAGAAGTAGTGGAAGGCTTTGATCAGGAAGGTTGGATCCGGATTCATGGCGAGTTGTGGCGTGCCAGATCCAACACCCCATTAAAACCTGGACAGCAGGTCAGTGTAATAGCCATACATGGATTGATGCTTGAAGTGGAGCCTTACCAACCTGATCTTACAATCAACACAACGGAGGATTGATATGCACACGGATATCGTATCAGTTATTACGCCAATACTGATTTTTTCCATCTTTTTTCTGGCCAGTGCGCTTAAGGTATTGAAAGAATACGAGCGCGGGGTCGTGTTCATGCTGGGGCGTTTTTGGCGAGTCAAAGGGCCGGGTCTCATCGTTGTCATTCCAGTTATACAAACTATGGTGCGGGTTGATCTACGCACAATTGTGATGGATGTGCCCGCTCAGGATGTTATTTCGCGTGACAATGTTTCGGTAAAAGTAAATGCCGTGCTGTATTTTCGTGTGGTTGATCCGGAAAAAGCCATTATTCAGGTTGAGGATTACAATATGGCGACCAGTCAGCTGGCACAGACAACATTACGCTCCGTGCTGGGACAACATGAGCTGGATGAAATGCTGGCCAGTCGCGACAAGCTCAATACGGATATCCAGTTGATTCTGGATGGGCAGACTGAAGCGTGGGGTATCAAGGTATCGAATGTCGAGCTCAAGCACGTTGATCTCAATGAAACAATGGTTCGGGCAATTGCAAGACAGGCCGAGGCCGAACGGGAGCGCCGTGCCAAAATCATTCATGCAGAAGGAGAATTGCAGGCATCACGCCATTTGCTTGAGGCCTCGCAAATTCTGGCGAAGCAGCCTCAAGCTTTGCAACTGCGCTATCTGCAAACGCTGACAGAAATAGCAGGAGAGAAAAGTTCTACGATTGTTTTTCCGCTACCGATAGAGTTGTTGGCTGTTTTGCAAAAAATGTCAGAGAGAACATCTGTCAGTGACGATTAGATTAACTAATCAAACGATGGATGATGATTAGCGATTCATCATTGGATGTACGCCGGCTTTGATCGCACGGATTGCTTCTTCAGGAGAACCCACCACTAAACCACGGGGACAGAAATAAAATTTGGCCAGCTCCCGCTGTGCCTGTAATTGGGTAACCATTTCAAGTGGTTGCCATTCAGAAATGGTGGCACGTACCCAGTTGCGTGTTTCGTTGTTGCCTGTTGCATAGCGTTTCCGTTCGCGTGTTTTGCAGCGTATCCCTTCGTATGAAACATTGCTCGCACCTTGTCCGGATTGGGCTACCATACTGTAGCGGATCACACGTTTCTCATCGACACTGATTGATTTGGCATCGATAAAATAACGCAATCTTGCAGTAGGGCCGGCATCAAATTCCAGTAGATTTTCCGGTTGTGGGTAGGCAGGCAGACTGGATTGAATGGCTTCCCAGTCTTTTTTGTGATCAAGCGTATCGAAGAATGTACTTTGGGTGATGCAGGCGGTGATACCAAGAGTCAGCATCAAGCTCAATACAGTTTTTATCCACCGATTGAGTTTTCGGTACATAGCCTTGCGGAAAATCAGAAAAAAATCAGCAGCTACCATCATTGTGTGATTGGCTGGTCTGAAGAAACCGGCTGGGATACCTCTCTAGAGGAGAAGTATCGCTGCAGCCGGTTGAAAGCAGAATTGTGCAGAATATTTAAATCTTGCCAACCAGATCAATAGATGGCTTCAGCGTGGCAGCACCATCAGTCCATTTGGCAGGGCAAACTTCGCCCGAGTGAGTAGAGACGTATTGTGCAGCCTTAGCCTTGCGCAGTAATTCAGCAGCATTACGACCGATACTGAGATCCTGAACTTCTAGTGCTTTAATTTGGCCTTCTGGATTGATAATAAAACTTCCACGTAAGGCTAATCCTTCTTCTTCAATGAGTACGTCAAAGTCGCGTGCCAGCTGTCTGGTTGGATCGCCTATCATGGGATATTGAACCTTACGCACCACGCTGGAGCTGTCGTGCCATGCTTTGTGTGTGAAATGTGTGTCGGTAGAAACCGAATAGACTTCAATGCCTGCTTTCTGGAACTCAGCATAATTATCTGCCAGATCCTCCAGCTCGGTTGGGCATACAAAAGTAAAGTCGGCTGGATAGAAAACGATAACCGACCATTTGCCCTTTAATGTTTTGTCGGATACCTCAACAAAATCGCCATTGTGGTATGCAGTTGCCTTGAACGGTTTAATAGTAGTGTTAATCAGTGACATTGCCGCTTCCTTTTATGTAGTTGACTCAGAATAATAAGCTTTGACAGAAGTTTAGAACGCTGTATCAAATTAGTCTAGTCCACAATGAATGTGACCAGTAGTCTTTATAACATATATTGCAGGAGTTACTGGGTCGTGTAGCGAAACTAAAAGCCCGTCTGATCCCAAATGATTATACAGATAAAACTCGTTATCCCTTGTTCATGACGCGAGTAGTTAGTAGTTATGAGCAAGTTGAAAAATGATAATTGCTTTGCATCAAACGCCTTATCTGCCAGCAGATGATCTGCATCATCGCCTTCGGTCAGGCGGCCAACTTGCATGTAATCAGCAGTGGTACCTGGTGTAACAAGGATTTTGACCGGCATACCATGCGCATCCTCGGCCAGATGTATCTTGGTGTTGAGCTCTCCCTTTCGCCCGATTTATCTCCTCTGGCTTCACTGGCATGTGGGTGAACCTTGCCGTGACTGGTATCTATCATCAGCCATTCATAATCCGGATCATCCATCAGGATTTCCAGCAATTTTTCCCGGATACCCTTGTCACGCCAGCGAGTAAAATGGCGGGGGGTATTGCTCCACCCCCGTAGTCCGGCGGCAAATGCCGCCATGGAGCTCTGTTCGCATAACCCAGAAAACAGCATTGATAAACCGACGATTATCTGTGGCTATACCTGAGCTATGATTATTTCTGGTGTATGACAAGGGAGAAGGAAGCGGTGTAACCTGTTGTTGAGGATCTGGCAGATCAACCAACAAAACAAGGGAAAC
>NZ_QICQ01000029.1 GCF_003201195.1 Nitrosomonas eutropha
CCGAAGATCTTGTGAATAGGCATGCATAACCTTCCCCATCAGTTGTGATAGAGAATAGTCTATTACATGCATATATTTAAATCAAAAATGCTCTAGTTGTTATTTACTTGCTATTTCTGAGGCGGTTACTGGCAATGGTAAATTGATCTACTAACGACAATATAAAACTGACCCATCTGAGGCAAAATTGCTGCCGATGATTAATAGAACAAGGCGGTGTACATTTAATGCTAACCCAGGAGCCATTCATGGAAATTCATGTGTTACGCCGACAAGGCAAGAGCATTCGTGCCATGCGTAGCGCGCCATCCTGCTCAGCCACTTTGTGGGTATCGAGCAACTTTTTGCGCTCCAGCACCGCCTGCTTGGTCGACTCCAGCACGGCATCGAGCCGCCGCAGCACGGTGAAGGGCAGGATCACATCACGGTACTTGCCGCGCACATACATGTCGCGCAGGCGGTCGTCAGCGATGTTCCAGATGAGGTCCGATATCCACTTGATCTGGCTTTGGTCTTGTTGTTGCTTCTTCTGCATCGATACGTTCCTCAGCTCGCTGCCGTTGCAGCGAGCGTGAGTTGCCAATGATTACGCTTGTTTTTCTTCACAGGGCAGACAGGTGGAGCAGATTACCCAGACAACGCTGGGCATTCCACGTATTCGTGCGGCAACATCATACCAATTGCATGAAAACTGTAGGTAATCTATTGTATTTTCAGCCTGATCGGCTTTCAGGGAGAGGTTATTTATCCCGCAGGCGGGTTCTTAAACGCGAGATGGCCTGGGTGTGGAGCTGGCAGATGCGTGATTCGCTGACGCCCAGCACATCACCAATTTCGCGCAGGTTCATTTCCTGTTCGTAGTACATACCCATGACCAGTTTTTCCTTGGCAGGCAATTTTTCAATGGCGGCGACCAGCAGTTCTCTCAGATTTTTTTCCAGCAATTGGTCTAGTGGCTCATTACCCTGGTCATTACACAGATGATCAAGAAAATGATCTTCTTCATCTACCTGAAAATCCTCGTAATAGATCAGTTGCCCGCCCCCCGCTTCTTGCAGCATTTCCTGATACTCGGCTAGTGGCAGATTAAGTTCATCCGCGATTTCCTGTTCGCTGGGCGGGCAGCCAAGGCGTTGTTCCAGTGTGCGCATAGCGGTTTCGATCTGACGCATTTTTCTACGCAAGCTGCGAGGCAGCCAGTCCGCTTCGCGCAGTTCATCCAGCATCGAACCACGGATACGCTGGGCAGCGTAGCTTTCAAACTGACGTCCGTAGGAACCTTCGTAACGATTGATGGCATCCAATAGTCCGATCATTCCTGCCTGAATCAGATCATCCACCTGAACGCTGGCTGGCAGTCTGGCCATCATATGGTAGGCAATCCGTTTGACCAGGGGTGTAAATTCAATAACAAACTGGTCTTTATCAATGGTTCCTGCTTCGGTATACATAGGTTCACTCACACCGTAAAATCTGCCGTATCAAGATGGCTGGTTCGTATCAGTCTGCGCATGAAATTTTCCACACCGTCGTTATCTGTCCAGGCTCCCGTGCATTGCATCAGTTTCTCAGCCAGTTGCCGGTAACCTGCAGCTGATCTGGATGCCGGAAAAATTTCCACTACCGGCTGGCAAAGCTGGGTGGAGCGGTGCAGTTTGTCATCCAGCAGAATGCATCCCATCCACTCCAGTCTGACGGCCAGGTTCTTTTGGGCAACGCTGGCAATGTTGTCGAAAATATCGCGCCCGATGTTTTCTGATTCCACTTTGTTGACCAGCACCAGGAAATTGCGCCGGGCATATTCCTGACTGATGAGCTTGATCAGTGCATACGCATCAGTAATGGCGGTACCGGAACCGGAGAGTACGATCAGCACCTGTTGGGAAGCCAGGCTCAGTGGCACAACCCGGCTGCTTTTCCCGATGGCGGTATCGATCAGCACAATATCCACCGACTGGGAAAGTTCGCTGAAGCATTGAATAAACCGTTCCTGATCAGCGAGTGAAAGTTTTGCCAGCGAGTGAATGCCACGCATTGCTGTTAAAACCATTACACCTTCCGGCCCTTGTGTCATCACCTGTTCAAGCGTTTTATCCTGATTGATAACGTGCAGTAAATCGTAACGCGCATTCAGACCAAGATTGGCGTTGACGTCCTTGTGGCGCGGATTTTCATCCAGAATCAGCACATGTTTGCCTGTTTTTGCCAATGCTGCAGCCAGATTAATGACTGTACAGGTTTTGCCGACACCCGTTCGTCCACCGGCGACAGCAAACACGCGCACCCCGGTATTGGAGGCCAGCGCAGATAGCTCGCGCAGGCCGGATGCCTGGTCTTTCCTAACCTCAGCCATGATCTGCCTCGGCACGTTCCGGTTGTCTGATAGCTGGTTGATCACCGGCACTGCTCGCCATAATCAATGCAAATTCCGGGTCTTGTAATGAGAAGGGGGAATTTTCCGGAGAAGGCTTGAAAATACGGTGCAACAGGTAGCGGGAACTGGCTTCATGCAGATCTTCCGGAACCTTCTGGCCATTGGTGACGTAATGCAGCACCAGTTTGCGCCGGATGATTGCATCCAATGCAATGCCTAAACTGGCTGATTCATCCACCTTGGTAATGATGCAGCCATGAATACTATGTTTTTGGTAGGCGGAAATAACTTCGTCCAGCGTATCGCCGCTGCTGGTTGCATTGAGTAACAGCAGGTGCTTTATTTTTGTACCACATTGGCTCAGCATGGCGATCTGTTCGGCCAGCATCTGATCGCGCTGGCTCATACCAACGGTATCAATCAGTACCATGTGTTTGCCGCGCAGTTCGTGCAGCATTAACTGCAGATCCTCAATATCCTTGATGCTGCGTACCGATACCCCCAGCAGCTTGCCGTAAATGCGCAGTTGTTCGTGTCCACCGATACGGTAGCTGTCGGTGGTCAGCAGTGCCACTTTGTCAGCACCGTGCCGGATAACAGCGCGTGCAGCCAGTTTTGCCGTAGTGGTAGTTTTACCGACACCGGTTGGCCCGATCAGTGCATACACGCCGCCTTGTTCAATGATTTCGTCACCGGTTGCGGTGCGTAAATTAAGCGTGAGCAGTGAGATGGTTTTTTTCAGGCTTTGCTCGAAATCACGGTCAGCCGGCAATTTTTCCAGCAAGTGACGTGACAGTAGCGGGCTGAAGCCTGCACTTAACAGCGTGCGTAGCACTTTCATGCCACCCGGATCCCGTTGTGAAAAATTACTCCAACCCATGGTGGTCAGTTGCTCTTCCAGCATTTGCCGCATGGCCTGGATTTCCTGGATGATGTGCGCGCCCGGGCTGTCCGCCGCAGGCGGTTGTGTCTCCGGCTGTTTGTGGATAGTCGCTGTCTGCTCTGTTCCGGAAGCAGGTTTGTGCCGGGGGGAAGCAGTTGGCTTAACCACTGAAGAAGGCGCAGTCGCCTCGTGCGGCGTATCGCTGGTGAGCATGGATATATCCTTGCCGGCCAGCGCCATGATTTCGATCCCGCCTGGTACTTGTTTGTTTGACAAAATCACGGCATCCGCGCCGAGCTCTTCCTTGACCTTGCGTAACACCTCATGGGAGGTGGCGGCTAGAAATTTTCTTACTTTCATTTTTTGTTACCTCCAATGATCGATATGAATTTTATTTTTCTGGTATCCGGAATTTCGGAATGAGCCAGCACCCTTAATTGAGGCAGCGATCGACGCAGGAAACGAGACAGCAGCAGGCGGATTGCATCCGGTACTACCAGCACAACCGGTAATCCGAGCTGTTCCAGCCGCTTGACCGAGCTGCTGGCTTCACGTGTCAGGGTGTCGGCCAGGCCAGGTTCGATGCCGCCGTCTGCCACTGGATCGGATTGCACCACCTGTATCAGGATGTTTTCCAGTTCGGGGTGCAAACTCATGACCTGCATTTCGGCATCAGACGGAAAACATTGCTCCACGATCATCCGGCCCAGCGCTACTCTCACCAGCGCCAGCAGTTCGCTGACATCCTGAGTGCGCCCAGCATGTTCGGTCAACGTGTCAATAATGGTGCGCATATCGCGGATATTCACGCCTTCTTCCAGCAGGTGTTGCAATATTTTTTGTACCGTTGCCAGTGGCAGCAATTTGGGAATCAGATCATCCGTCAGCTTGGGAATTCTTTGCCCCAGATGATCAAGCAACTTCTGTAATTCTTCCCGTCCGAGCAGTTCAGAGGCATGCATACGGATCAGATGATTCAGGTGTGTTGTAACGACCGTGCTGGCATCAACTACGGTATAGCCGCTGGTTTGTGCCAGTTCACGTTGTTCTGTTTCAATCCAGACAGCGGGCAGCCCGAATGCCGGATCTTCAGTACGGTTACCCGGCAACGCCATGGTGACCTCGCCGGGATTAATCGCCAGATGCATGCCGTTGTAGGATTCTCCCTGGCCGATTACCGAACCTTTCATGGTGATGCGGTAGCCATTGGGGCGTAATTCCAGGTTATCCCGAATATGTACTACTGGCGGGAGAAAGCCGATTTCCTGGGCAAATTTCTTGCGGATGCTGTTGATGCGTTTCAGCAGATCCCCCTGACGGTGCTTATCCACCAGCGGGATGAGACGATAGCCTACTTCCAGCCCGAGCGTATCAACCTGAACCACATCTTCCCAACTGGCATCCTGTGTTTCAGTGGTAACGACTTCCGGCTCTTCCAGTTTGGCATCCGACGAAGTGGCACGGCTGGATACATAATAGGCAAGCGTACCGATCATTCCAGCCAGCAGCAGAAAAACAAAATTCGGCATACCAGGCACCAGGCCCAGCGCGCCGAGGATACCCGCTGTCAGCCATAGTGCCTGTGGCTTGTTAAGTAGCTGGCTCACAAATTGTTGACCGAGGTCTTCATCGGTGCTGACCCGGCTGACCACCAGACCAGCGGCAGTGGAAATGATGAGTGCGGGAATCTGTGCGACCAGACCGTCGCCGATAGTCAGCAGCGTGTAGTTTTTGGCAGCATCACCCATGTTCATATCATGTTGCAGCACGCCCACGATCAAGCCACCAATAATGGTGATCAGCATGATCAGAATGCCGGCAATCGCATCGCCCCGCACGAATTTGCTGGCGCCATCCATTGAGCCGTAGAAATTGGCTTCCTGTGCAACCCGTTCGCGCCGTTTGCGCGCTTCATCTTCCCGGATCAGCCCGGCATTAAGATCGGCATCAATTGCCATTTGTTTTCCGGGGATGGCATCCAGGGTGAAGCGGGCGCTGACTTCTGCAATACGCCCGGCCCCCTTGGTAATAACAACAAAATTGATCACAATCAGAATAATGAACACCACCAAACCCACTGCATAGTTTCCACCCACCAGAAAATGGCCGAATGCCTCGATAACCTTGCCGGCGGCATCCGGGCCGTTATGGCCGTGCATCAGCACTACCCTGGTTGAGGCGACATTGAGTGAAAGTCGTAACAGTGTCGTGATCAGCAAAACAGTAGGGAAAACTGCAAATTCGAGTGCATCACGCGAATAAAGGCTCACCAGCAGCACAATCACTGCCAGTGCGATGTTGAACGTAAACAGCACATCCAGGACGAATGGCGGCAGTGGCAGCACCATCATCGAGAGGATCATGATGATCAGCATTGGCCCAGCCAGGCTGCGCATTTGGCCGTCTCGTACCAAAGCTGCTAAAGATAGAATATTATTCATTCAGCATTCATTCCAATAATAGGTATTTATTCACCTGTAAATCTGTTTCAGGCATGATCCAGTTCCACTGGCACCGCTATCTCCGGTGATAGTTGTGGCGCGGTACCACCCGCCGTCTGATATCTTCTCAGCTGGAAAACGTAGGCCAACACATGCGCTACCGCGGTATAGAGCGTCTCGGGAATCTCGGTATCCAGTTCCACGTGGTGATACAGTGCCCGTGCCAGCGGCGGCACTTCCAGCACCGGAATATGGTGTTCATCTGCCAATTCACGAATGCGGGCGGCGATCAGTTGCGACCCTTTTGCCACTACTTTCGGTGCACGCATTGAGTGATCCTGATACTTCAATGCGACGGCGTAGTGCGTCGGGTTGGTCACCACGACATCTGCCCTGGGTACTTCTGCCATCATGCGTCGGCGTGCCATTTCACGCTGCATACTGCGGATGCGCGCCTTGACCTGGGGATCACCTTCATCCTCCTTGGCTTCCTTGCGCAGATCTTCTTTGGACATCCGTAACTGGCGTGCGTGATTCCAGAGCTGGAAAGGTACATCGATTACGACGAGCAGCAGCATGGCACCAACAATCAGCATAAAGGTCAGGCCGATCAGTCTGCCCATGCTGGTTAGTCCTGTGTCCAGCGGCATACCAATCAGATCAAGCACGTCTTGTTTGTGACTCCAGATAATCCCGGCCGCAACGCCACCAATGACTGCAGCCTTGGCGATTGCCTTGACCAGTTCAATCAGGCCGTGTGACGAAAATATCCTTTTAAATCCATTAACCGGATTGAGACGTTTGAAGTCAGGAAACAACGCCTTGGAGCTGAACAGCCATCCACTCAACAGCATGGGCGATACCAGCGCCACAATCACTAGCCATCCCAGTAAGGGTGCGATAGCCAATAGCCCATCAAGCGCCAGTTGAAATAACCTGGGCAACAACAGCGCCGGATTGAATGCAACTTCCCGTTCTATTTGCAGGCCGCTTTCCAGCAGGGCGGACAGTTTCTGAATAATGAGCGAACCGATCACCCACAAGCTGCCGGAAGCTGCCATCAGCATAGTGAACGTGGTTAATTCCTGCGAGCGCGCTAC
This sequence comes from Nitrosomonas eutropha, assembly GCF_003201195.1. Classification (GTDB taxonomy): domain Bacteria; phylum Pseudomonadota; class Gammaproteobacteria; order Burkholderiales; family Nitrosomonadaceae; genus Nitrosomonas; species Nitrosomonas eutropha. The sequence goes on from NZ_QICQ01000029.1 coordinate 6,799, forward strand.
CTGCCCCTCCTCCCGGGATTTTTCCAGGCGCCTGGGGGAAGCAGGTTCAGTACGTTCAAGATCGTTATCGTCTGCCATAGCGGATTCCTCTCGATGAACCAGGATTATCCGTGTTCACGCTGAAATTGATGTCGTAAACAAGCAACGATTTAGGTGGTTAATCAAACAATTCCGGAGAGAAAGCCGGGTGAGAGAACGTTGAGAGCCTGCTTACCGTTGAAGCTGTTTGGGTAACAGGAAAAACAAACCGGGGAAAGGCAGCGAGTGAATTAAATCATCTGCTGCCTAAATGGCTTTTTAGTAGGGATTGGGTTGATTCTGCTGGGAAATCAGCTTGCTGTCTGAAACAACAGGCCAGCATGTTCCCGCATTTTGTGGAAGCGGATGCCGGGCCAGTTTTCTTCAGCCACGCTGATTTCGGCAGAGAAAGAAGCCAGAAAAGTGGGGGCATCCACTGCATCGTAGGCGATACGATGCGTATTGGCATCAATAAAACGCTGCAATTCCCGGGGCATTTCGGCAGTTACCCACCTTGCCAGTTGGTATTTGGCAGGAGCGACACGTGCCTCGACACCGTATTCATGCTTGAGACGATGGGTGACGACTTCAAACTGTAGCTGGCCCACCGCACCCAGCAGCAGGATACTGCCGAGATGCGGACGGAACACCTGGATGGCGCCTTCTTCACCCAGCTGAGTCAATCCCAACTTGAGTTGCTTGCTGCGTAATGGATCGGCAATTTCGACTGTCTGGAAAATTTCCGGCGCAAAAAATGGCAAACCGGTAAATTGCAGGTTGTCTCCCTCGGTCAGGGTATCGGCCAGTTGTAGCGTCCCATGATTGGGAATGCCGATAATGTCACCTGCATAAGCTGTTTCCAGCAATTCACGCCGTTGTGAAAGAAAGGAAACTACCGTGCTGGTGCGCACATCCTTGCCGCTGCGGACTACCTTGAGACTCATTCCACGCCTGAATTCACCCGAGCAGATGCGCACAAAGGCAATGCGATCCCGATGAGCAGGGTTCATGTTTGCCTGAATCTTGAAAACCACCCCGGAAAATTTATTTTCAGTCGGCAGGATTTCTCGCTGAATGGCTTTGCGTGTACCGGGTGGTGGCGCCAGATCAACCAGTGTATCCAGCACTTCCTGTACGCCGAAATTGTTGATTGCCGAGCCAAAAAATACGGGTGTTTGCTGCCCGGCAAGAAACGCTGCCTGATCAAATTCCGGTGCAGCACCCTTGATCAGATCAATTTCCTGCCGAGCCTGTTCCAGGTTTGCTCCGAAGCGTTTTGTAACTGCCGGATCGCCCAGATCGGTAATGATGGTTGTATCTTTCTGCTCGGCATGATCCATACCAGGCCGAAAGACGCGCATCAGTTCGTGCCGCAAATCGTACACGCCATGAAAGCGTTTGCCCGAGCCGACCGGCCAGGTGAATGGAACTACGTCCATTCCCAGTGTGCGCTCGATTTCATCAATCAGATCGAGTGGTTCGCGTACTTCTCGATCCAGTTTGTTGACGAAAGTAATGATCGGGGTGTTGCGGGCGCGGCAGACCTGCAGCAGGCGCAAGGTTTGTGATTCCACGCCGTTGGCGGCATCGATGACCATGAGTGCTGCATCGACAGCGGTCAGCACGCGGTAGGTATCTTCGGAAAAATCCTGGTGACCGGGCGTGTCCAGCAAGTTGATGACACAGCCCCGGTACTCCATCTGCATGACAGAGCTGGCAACAGAGATACCGCGCTGTTTTTCGATTTCCATCCAATCGGAAGTGGCGTGGCGACTGGCTTTACGCGCTTTGACACTGCCGGCGATGTGAATGGCGCCAGCAAACAGCAGTAATTTTTCCGTCAACGTGGTTTTACCGGCGTCCGGATGGGAAATAATGGCAAACGTCCGACGACGTTTAACCTCATGATCGATCGTCATTGAAAATCCTGTGGTTCTTGAGAAACTGAATGATAAAGATGGCAATAAGTGGTGTGGGTAGCGCTGAACCGGCTGGTCGCCGGATAAATTTCCCGGCAGATCGGCATGACATGGGGACAGCGCGGATGAAAATAACAGCCTTGTGGTACATCAGCCGGTGAAGGCGGCTCACCTTGCAAACGTATGACTTCACGTTGGGTGCCGGGTTCATATATTGGTACCGCAGACAACAGCGCCTGGGTGTAGGGATGTTTCGGGGCATCCAGCACTTCTTCAGTGCGCCCATTTTCCACAATTCTGCCCAGATACATAACAGCTACTTCATCCGCAAGATAGTCCACGACAGCTATATTATGGGTGATCAGCAGATAAGCAAGTTTTCGCTCCTGTTGTAGCGTTTTCAACAGATTGAGGATTTGTGCCTGTACCGAAACATCCAGTGCGCTGGTTGGTTCATCACAGATCAGCAGCTGTGGATTAACTGCCAGCGCACGTGCAATGGCAATCCGCTGACGTTGGCCACCGGAAAATTCATGTGGATAACGCCATTTGGCTTCTACAGGCAAACCCACCTGCATCAGCAGAGTATCAATGTTGTGTTCATTCTTTTTCTGCGTAGATAATTTATCCGAGTACCGGCCAAGTGCCTGCATGCCTTCTTTGATAATCTCAATAATGCGCATGCGTGGATTAAGTGATGAATAAGGATCCTGGAAGATGATCTGGAATTCAGTGCGTTTTTTCAGTAATTGCTTCCGATTCAGTTTAGATAACTCTTCATCCTGCACACGGATACTGCCTGATGTAACCGTGATGAGTTGCATGATACCTTTACCCACCGTGGTTTTGCCGCAACCGGATTCTCCCACCAGCGCCAGTGTTCTGCCGTGGTTAATTTGCAGCGACACACCATCAACCGCTTTGACATAGCCTGCTGCTCGCTTGAATAACCCTTTATGCACCGGGAAATGCACTTTCAGATCATTCACGTTTAACAGAAGATTATCTGAATCCAAACCAGGAGCGTCAACACTGGCTGGAAGATTATCGGTTGTTGCATGAGCAATGTCGGACAATGCTTCCACGGAATGCTCCGGATAAAGGTGACATCGGACACGGTGTTGAGGTGAAATTTCCACCCAGGGTGGAATAATCTTGTGACATTTTTCCCAGGCATGATCACAACGATCAGCAAAACGGCAGCCGGTAAAAACATGTGAAAGGGCTGGCACATTTCCCTGAATGACGATCAGTTTCTGATTGCGTTTTTTTCTCGTTGGTAAAGCAGCGAACAATTTATGGGAATAAGGATGGGCCGGTGATTGAAAAAAACTTTCCTGATCCGCGGTTTCAATGATTTCTCCGGCATACATCACGGCAATGCGCTGCGCTATTTCTGCAACCACTCCCAGATCATGGGTGATCAGAAGAATAGCCATGTTTTCCTGTCGCTGCAAATTGCGCATGAGATCCAGCACCTGCGCCTGAATCGTGACATCCAATGCAGTTGTGGGTTCATCCGCAATCAGCAGCTCTGGTTTGCTTGCCAGTGCCATGGCAATCATGACGCGCTGCTTCATGCCACCCGAAAACTGGAACGGATATTCCTTGATACGACGCGCCGGATCAGGAATACCAACCTGACGCAGGAGCTCCAGAATGCGTGTTTGTGCCGCTGCACCACGCAGATTAGAATGTTGCAGCAATACTTCTTCAATTTGTGCACCGGTGGTCATGACCGGGTTCAGGCTCAACATCGGTTCCTGGAAAATCATGCCGATACGATTGCCGCGCACCTCACGCATGGCGGATTCCGGCAAGGCCAGTAGTTCATCACCATTCAGGCAGATGCTGCCATGCGTGATTTCTCCAGCTTCCGGCAACAGGCGCATGATAGATAAAGCAGTCATGGATTTCCCACAACCGGATTCTCCCAGTAATGCAAATGTTTCGCCTGGCCGAATGGCAAGTGATAATCCATCCACGGCACGTACCGGCTGCCGGCCGGTATGCAGCTGCACTTTGAGCTCATTTATTTCAAGTAATGCGGTCATGTGCGGGGTATGTTTTTGTCTGGGGAGGCCATTTCTTCTGTTTCATTCTGATTCTTGAGATATCTGGCTGAATCATTGCTGAGGGTTCGGCTGTGCGGATTGAATGCATTTTGTACCGCATCTGAAAAAAGATTGGCGCTTAATACCAGCGCGAACATGAAGGTGAATGCTGCAAATAATGTCCACCAGACCATCGGTTCACGCGCCATTTCCAGCCTGGAGGCATTGATCATCGTTCCAAAGCTGATGGTAGAGGGATCCACACCCACTCCGACATAGGAAAGAACAGCTTCGGCCAGTACCAGGCTGCTGAAATCCATTACGGTGGTAATCAGTACGATATGGATGACATTCGGCAAAATATGGCGAGTGATGATGCGCCAATGAGAAACGCCAAACGCATGTGCTGCCTGGATGTATTCCATTTCACGCAGTTTCAGTGTCTCTCCGCGCAATACTCTGCACAGCCCCGTCCAGCTGGTGATGCCCAGAATAATACAAAGAAACAGCAAACGCAGATCAGCACGTGCGGCGGTTGTATCAAGCAGATCGGCATGCGTTTCAATATAAACCTGCATCATCAGCACGGCTGCTGCAATCAGCAATACACTGGGGATAGAGCTGAGCGTGGTGTACACGTACTGGATAACATCATCAACCCAGCCGCGAAAGTAACCTGCTGCAATCCCCAGCAGCAGGGCGAATGGCAGCATGATCAAGGTTGTCAATGTTCCGATAACAAGCCCGGTGCGAATACTTTTGAGTGACAGGTACAAAACATCCTGGCCTACCTTGTCTGTTCCCAGGACATGGTAGTGTGTGGTCAGTGCTGCGACGGCGCCCCCCATGGCCAGAATAACAGCCAGCGTGATCAATATGGCGCACCAGGGAACTTCAGTTGTACCGTGCCATATAGCTGTTTGTATACGAAAAAATGAAGTGCGATACTGCTTGGCCTGCATACTGCCCAGGCCGAGAACCAACCCGGCCCAGATTAGCAATCCTGCTCCCGCTCCCGAAACGGATCGCCACCAAATATCACTGGTCAGCTCCGTTCTTGGATCATCCAAATGCGCGCCGCCGAAGGTTAATCGGGCAAAATCCCATACCTGCTCTCCTTCAGTGGTGATAATCATCTGCTTTGCATATAGATGGGCAGATAGGGGGGCGGAGTAGGTTTTTTCCATCTGTGAGCGTAGCGGAGTAGCCAACAGATCGAACACGCTGAGTACTTCAGCGCTATAGATATTTTCCCCGGTGGCGCGAGTTTGTTCCAGTGCCGGGCGAAAGTGAATCGTGTCGAGCAAACCGATCAGGATGAAGCATAACAGGATGGTCAGTGCAGACATTCCGCTGGCGCTGTGTATAACCTTGCGCCAGGAAGCCAGCATATGTTCATGCCGCCTGGCATAAATACCAAGAATAATACCTGTTGCCAGCAGCAGATAAATCAGAGCGTCTGTCCAGAGTATAACGGGATGGAAAGGCATTATGACGAAGATCAAAGTTCAAGTTGTAATAATGCGGTATTGTAGCGTAGTGACAACAGGCAATTGCATCGAAGAAAAAAGTGGATATCGTAATGATAAATATAGCCTGGTTGACCAGAATGTTTATTCTGCTGGCTGTTTTTATTTGTAATGACACAACGCAACCATGCCATCATCGAAAATGACAAAAAAATATTCCGGTTTTGCTAAAGTTCCTGAATGGATGGTCGTTAGACGAGCGTAACATATGCAAATATTTATTTTAGAAGGAATTCCGTCGTGAAAATAAACCAGATATCTCCGGGGCATACAGAGCTTGCTGCCGGGGTAGCTCAAAAAAAAGTGGACAGAACGGATAATGCCAAAGTGAGTACTGCAGGTAAAAATAACAGTATACAATCAGCACACTTTTATCAGGAGCTCAGGCATCGAATGCTGGCAGCGAAACTGTTAATGCTGCGAAAGTTGCCGAAATCAAGCAAGCCATTAGCGAAGGTCGTTTCAAGGTGAATCCTGATGTGGTTGCGGATCGTCTGCTGGAAACCGTGAAAGAACTGATTCAAAGCAAACGTTCAACCTAAAATGGACGGTAATCCTCAGGCAATTCTGCAGAAAGGCGATACGCTAGCCTCGACTTTGCGACTTCAGCTGGAAAGCACTTACTTGTTTCTTGAGCTTCTTGAGCGCGAACGAAACCTGCTGGCTTCAGGAAGTATTGATGATTTGCCCCCGCTGGTTGCAGACAAGGATCGGGTCGTGAGTCAACTTTCACGATTGGATGCACAACTTAACCAGCTTCTCGCTGCAGCTGGCTTGCCTGGTGATGCGCAAGGAATAAGCGCCTGGCTGGCTGCCAATCATTCAAAATCAGCTGTTGCCCGCGACTGGGAGGAGCTGCTTAACCTTACCCGTCTTGCTCGGCAGCGTAATCAAACGAATGCAAATATCGTTTCCACCTGGTTGCAATATACACGACAGACGCTCTATGCACTGCATGGTGCGACAGGGCGCATCACACTTTATGATCCCAAAGGCCAGATGGCTTGACATCTCCTGAAGGCACCACCAAAATTGGTTTTTAGACGAGCCGTGGCCGCGTGATATTCGCTGTCGCGACTATCCATTTGACATGCCGGGCTGTTGCATCCCGTGCACAAGATTTTAGAGGCGTTCATGGCACGCTTATTACAAAGATGTTTCACGTGAAACATCTTTGTAATTACCACTTGTCCTTGTTCCGCGCCTACCAACCAGACACTGTCTCGCAGTCGTTGCCGGGCAAGATTAAGGCACACTAAAATCCTAATTGGCCGCGTATCGGTGCCAGCTTGATCAATTTCATATAAAATACCTCCAACTCCTTAAGCAATCTTCATCATATGACTGTCCAAGTCTGTTTAGGCGCACTGCGAACTGGCATCTGTATTTATGCATTTTTCAAGAGATTTTGACATTATCGTTGTTGGTGGCGGACATGCCGGAACGGAAGCGGCTCTGGCAGCTGCACGCATGGGTCAAAAAACATTACTTCTGACGCAAAATCTGGACACATTGGGGCAAATGTCATGCAATCCATCCATTGGAGGAATCGGCAAAGGCCACCTGGTTAAGGAAATTGATGCACTGGGTGGGGCTATGGCTGCAGCAATTGATGAAGCAGGCATTCAATTTCGCACGCTCAATTCAAGCAAAGGCCCGGCGGTTCGAGCAACACGCGCCCAGGCCGATCGTGTACTGTATCGCCAGGCCATACGCAAACGGCTGGAAGCACAACCCAATCTGCTGATATTACAATCTACTGTTGATGATCTGCTACTGCTGGACGACAAGATTACAGGCGTTGCCACGCATCTTGGAATTACCTTCTCGGCGCGCGCCGTGGTGTTGACGGTTGGTACCTTTTTGGGGGGGCTGGCGCATGTCGGTGACCGGAATTTTCAGGCGGGTAGAGCGGGTGATCCGGCATCAATCAGGCTTGCGCATCGCTTGCGTGAAATGAATCTATCGGTGGGAAGACTTAAAACCGGCACGCCGCCCCGTATTGATGCACGCACTATTGATTTTCAGTTTTTGCGCGAGCAGCCAGGAGATGAGCCAATACCAACATTTTCATTCCTGGGAAATACTGCACAACACCCTCGACAGGTGTCATGCTGGATGACACGCACCAATGAGAAAACGCATGAAATCATTCGCGCCGGGTTGGATCATTCTCCCTTGTATACCGGGAAAATAGAAGGTATCGGGCCGCGCTACTGTCCATCGATCGAAGACAAGGTGGTGCGTTTTTCTGACAGAGACTCGCATACCGTCTTTTTGGAGCCGGAGGGTTTGGAAACCAGCGAAATTTATCCGAATGGAATTTCAACGAGCCTTTCTTTTGAGGTACAGGTTGAACTGGTGCGTTCAATCGCCGGCCTGGAAAATGCACACATAACCCGGCCGGGTTATGCAATTGAATATGATTATTTCGATCCACGGGCACTCAAAAGATCTTTGGAAACAAAAGCGATCGACGGATTGTTTTTTGCTGGGCAGATCAATGGCACTACCGGCTATGAAGAAGCAGCTGCTCAAGGTTTGCTCGCCGGTTTAAACGCCAGTCTCAAGATAAAGGAACAAGAATCCTGGTGTCCGAGCCGTGATGAGGCTTACCTTGGAGTGCTAGTGGATGATCTGGTTACCCGCGGTGTAACAGAGCCTTACCGTATGTTTACCAGCCGTGCTGAATTCCGCTTGCAATTAAGGGAAGACAATGCTGACATGCGATTGACGGAAGCCGGGCATCAATTTGGTCTTGTTGATGAGAAGCGCTGGCAGATTTTTGCTGCCAAGCGGGAAGCAATCGAAACTGAAAAAGCAAGATTACGGCGTACCTGGGTGCCCGCTGGTGTCTTGCATAAATTACAAACACTGCAAACATCCGACCAATCTGACGATCGCTCCTATTCATTATACGAGCTGTTACGACGCCCCGGAATCAGTTATACAGAGCTGGTGTCATTGTCTGAAGTTGAATCGTCGATGATTGACGGCCGGATCGCCCAGCAGTTGGAAATTGATGTCAAATATGAAGGTTACGTAGAACGACAAAGACAGGAAGTTGTTCGTCATACACAGCATGAAACCATGGTTTTACCAAAAAACCTGGATTACAGTACCGTGCGAGGCCTTTCTAACGAAGTCACGCAGAAATTGAATCAGCATCAACCGGAAACAATTGGCCAGGCAGCACGGATTTCTGGTATTACACCGGCAGCCATATCCTTATTACTGGTACATCTAAAGCGTGGTATGGCACGCCAGGCAGCCAAACAGGAAGAAACGCATGAATCTGGAAAAACAGTTGCATGAAGGTCTGGAAGCAATTTCAGGGTTGTCCGCTGATGTGGCACATTTAAGCAGTCGGTTATTACGCTACATTGAACTCATCACCAAGTGGAACAGTACTCATAATCTGACTTCGGTAAGAAATCCCGAATCGATGATTACTCGTCATATGCTGGACAGCCTGGTCGTATTACCACATATTAGTGGGCCAAATATTGTTGATGTCGGTAGTGGCGCCGGCTTGCCGGGCATTCCCATTGCGCTGGCGCGTCCCGAATGGCAGGTGGTCATGGTAGAAAGTAACCAGAAGAAAGCTGTTTTTATGCAACAGGTTGTGGTTGAGCTGCGTTTGCAGAATGTTTCAATCAGACAAGAGCGTGTGGAAAAAATAAAGCCGGGAAACAAGGTGGATACTGTTATCTCACGCGCGTTTTCCAGTCTCGAACGTTTCATGCGCTTGTCGAAACATCTGTGTGAAAACAACGTTGATCATTGTCGTTTCATTGCCATGAAAGGAGCGTTCCCGGATATGGAGTTGATGCAACTCCCTCCGGAATTTTCCGTTGAGCAGATTATTCCCGTTGCGGTTCCTGGCCTGAGAGCCAAGCGTCATCTGGTCGTGATGCGGTGTCACTCCGAATGAGATTTATTGAGTGGGATATAAGCGTATTCCATAATCTTCTTGCCAGAACAGAGACGTAATTTAATGGTCAGGATACTTGCCATTGCCAACCAGAAGGGAGGGGTGGGTAAAACAACGACCAGTATTAATCTGGCCGCCAGTTTGGCAAGTATCGGCAAACGAGTATTGCTCGTTGATCTAGATCCGCAAGGTAATACCACGATGGGAAGTGGCGTAGACAAGCGCCTGTTGGATCATACCGTTTACCAAATACTGTTGGGCGAACAGACCATCGCCAAGGTTCGTTTATCGACAAAACCAGGGAAATACGACCTGCTCCCGGCCAATCAGGAACTGGCAGGCGCAGAAGTGGAAATGGTGTCGCTGGAACAGCGTGAATCCCGCCTGAAGGAGGCTTTACAGGCAATACAGGCAGATTATGATTTTATTCTGATCGATTGTCCTCCAGCCCTTAACCTGCTGACATTAAACGGATTATGTGCAGCACACGCTGTTATCATTCCCATGCAATGTGAGTATTATGCGCTGGAAGGCCTGAGTGATCTGGTCAACACGATTAAAAGGGTACGGATGGGTTTTAATCCATCCATCAGGATAGAAGGCCTATTGAGAACCATGTTTGATCCACGCAATCTGCTGGCGCAGCAGGTGTCTGATCAATTGAAACAACACTTTGGCAACAAGGTTTATCAGACCATCATTCCTCGTAATATCCGGTTGGCAGAAGCACCTGGGTTTGGATTACCGGTGCTTTATCACGATCGACAATCCCGGGGTGCCCGGGCTTATCTTGAATTGGCCAACGAAATTCTGGCAACAGCTAGCTAGCTGACGATCTGGCCAGAAATCCATAATATTTTTGATTGGGTACAGTAACTATGGCAAAACCTAAAGGATTGGGGCGAGGTTTGGACGCGCTACTGGCAGACAATTCCCAGGAAACAGATTCGCTACAAAATCTTGCTGTGGATTTATTGCAGGCCGGGAAATACCAGCCCCGGACGAGGATGGATGAAGCATCCCTGCATGATTTGGCAGAATCGGTCAAGGCGCAAGGGGTTATGCAGCCAATACTGGTACGACCGCTTGTGGCGGGTGGCTATGAAATTATTGCTGGGGAACGCCGCTGGCGTGCTGCTCGGATTGCTGGACTGGAGCAGATTCCAGCCATTGTGCGCGAAGTGCCGGATGAATCCGCACTTGCGCTTTCTCTGATTGAAAATATTCAGCGCGAAGATCTTAACCCTCTAGAGGCAGCGACGGGAATTCAGCGTCTGATCGAAGAATTTGGTATGACGCACCAAACAGCTGGTCAGGCATTGGGTTATTCGCGCAGTGCGATCTCAAATTTGCTGCGCCTGCTTAATCTGGCTGCCCCAGTGCAGGATCTGATTATGCAGGGAAAAATCGATATGGGACACGGGCGCGCCCTGCTCGCGTTGGAGGCCGGGAAACAACTGGAAATTGCGCATCTGATTATGCAAAGGCAGCTATCCGTGCGTGAAACCGAAAATCTGCTCAAGCGAATGAGTCAAGCATCTTCAGTAAGGAAACCGTCATTTCCGGATCGAGACCTGCTACGCCTGCAGGAAGATATATCTGCACGGCTGGGCGCCAATGTTGTAATCAAACAAGGGAAAAAAGGTGCTGGTAATGTCATCATTCATTACGCCAGTCTTGAGCAATTGGACGGAATTCTTGCGAAATTCTGAAGAACCTTGCGACAATCGCCCTGCTGGGATTGTTTTACATTCTGTAATCTTATCGCGTAATTTCTCTAACAGAGTAGTGAGGATTATCCAAGTTATTAGAATCACGTTAAAAACAAACTCAAAGTACTCATTTGTCGCACACAAATCACCGCACTTTTTCGCCTGTTTTTGCCTCGCTCTGATGGGCCTCTTGCCCATGTTTTCATCACCCTGCTTAGTGGCAACCTAGATGCCAGCTTGCTTGCCTCCTGATTGATTTGCGTCAAAAAATCAAACCATTCTTAACAGAATGTATGTTGTAATGAGAAAAAATCATCACTTCATGGAGTAAGCCATGTGAGTACATTACGTGAAACCGGAGTATGGAAGGCGCTGCATTCACACTATCTATCTTTTCAAAGGATACAGTTGCGCGGGCTGTTTGCGCGAGATAAGAAACGTGCCGAGCGTTACACCGTAGAAGCAGCAGGCTGGCGCCTGGATTACTCCAAGCATCGTATCAATGACAAAACCCTGAAATTGTTATTTGAGCTGGCACGTGAATGTAGCCTGGAATCGCGGCGTGATGCCATGTTCTCGGGCAAGGAAGTCAACACCACTGAGCAGCGCGCCGCCCTGCACATCGCGCTACGTGCCCCTGCTGATTCAGTAATAAATGTGGCAGGCGTGAATGTAGTACCTGAAGTACAGGCAATACTCAAACGTATGGCTGAATGCGCCGAGTTGATCCGCGCGGGAGAATGGAAAGGCTACAGTGGCCGACCGATCCGTAACATCGTTAATATTGGTATTGGCGGGTCGGATCTGGGCCCGGTAATGGCCTGCGGGGCGCTGTGCCATTATGGCGAACGCAAGTTGAGATTACGCTTCGTTTCCAATGTGGATGGAACGGATTTTGTAGAGGCAGTACACGGATTGAGGCCGGATGAAACCTTATTCATTATAGCTTCCAAAACGTTTACCACACTCGAAACCATGACTAATGCGCACACTGCGCGTCATTGGCTGCAAACCGCTGCAGGACGTGACAGGAAAGCCATCACACCCCACTTTGTAGCGCTCTCGACCAATGAGAAAGCTGTCAATGATTTTGGTATCCCCTCCAAACAGATGTTTGGTTTCCAGGAATGGGTAGGTGGGCGTTATTCCATGGATTCTGCTATTGGCTTATCCATTATGATTGCCATCGGGCCGGAAGCTTTCTGCGAAATGCTTGCTGGTTTTCACGCCATGGACGAACATTTTCGCAGTGCACCACTTGAACAGAATCTGCCTGTCATCATGGGGCTTCTGAACGTATGGTATGCGGACTTCTTTGATGCGGGTACCGTCGCAGTATTACCTTATGCACATTCTCTCAAGCGGTTTCCTGCCTATCTACAGCAGCTCACCATGGAATCCAACGGCAAGCATGTGACACTTGACGGAAAAAGTGTGGATTACCATACCGGCTCCGTGTTCTGGGGCGAACCAGGTACCAATGGACAGCATTCGTTTTATCAGTTGATTCATCAGGGCACACATTTGATTCCTTGTGACTTCATTGCCTTTGCTGAATCGCTCAATCCGGTTGGACGACATCAGGATCTGTTGTTCGCCAACGTAATCGCGCAGGCCGAGGCGCTTGCCATGGGCAAAACACTTACAGAAGTGCAAAAGGAAGGGGTATCGGCCGAATTGGCACCTCATAAGGTTATGAAAGGCAACCAACCGTCGAGTCTATTGTTTGCTAAACGACTTACACCAACATCATTGGGAGCACTAGTAGCACTGTATGAGCACAGTGTATTTACACAAGCCACAATATGGGATATCAACCCCTTTGATCAATGGGGGGTGGAATTGGGCAAACGGCTTGCATCGCGCATAGCAGAGGAAATAGAAACACCGGATGTGACGCTGGCACACGATGCTTCAACTAATGCCTCAATTCGCTGGTACTGTTACATGCGCGGACAGAATAACAGCCAAGAAAAACAAGAAAAACGCTGTGTACTGGCGCTGGATGTAGGCGGCAGTAACGTCAAGGCAAGAATAAGCGGCGAGAAATTAAAAATTAAAATCCCATCTGGTTCAGACATGACACCAGAACTTATGCTCACGCAGCTGGATAAATGTTTACACGGATGGCATTACGATGCAGTAAGCGTTGGTTTTCCAGCATTGGTTGTACATGGGCGTATTGCGAACGAACCAGCTAATCTTGGCACTGGTTGGGTAGGGTTCGACTTTGCCAAGGCATTTAGCTGCCCGGTCAGGATTATGAATGACGCTGCCATGCAGGCACTTGGCAGTTACGAAGGCGGGTACATGCTATTCCTTGGCCTTGGCACCGGTCTTGGTTCCGCTGTCATTGTGGATGGACGGATTGAGCCAATGGAACTGGCGCACCTTCCATACAAACAGCATACCTATGAATATTACGTTGGTAAACATGCGCTCCAACGCTTGGGAAAGCGTAAATGGCGAGCTGAAGTGTTCGCAGAAGTTGAAATGCTGCGCATTGCACTTGAACCTGATTACATCGTACTGGGTGGTGGTAACGCACGACTTTTGAAAAAACTACCGACCGGTGTTCGCCGTGGAAAAAACGCCAATGCATTCACTGGTGGTTTTCGCCTGTGGGAGGATGAGTATGAATGATTCAACAAATGCTGATCATACGATACAACTCGGTTTTATCGGCTTGGGGCGTATGGGCCTTAATATGGTGGAGCGATTGCAGAAAGCCGGTATAGGTTGCGTGGTATTTGATACCAATTCTGAAGCATGTATTGCCGCTACAAAATCGGGAGCAGAGACAGCGATCTCGCTTAATGATCTGGTTAATAAGCTTGCCTTACCTCGTGCAGTATGGCTCATGCTGCCCACCGCAGTAGTGGATAAAGTGCTCACAGTGTTGACACCCCTTCTCAGTGCCGGCGATGTCGTGATTGATGGGGGAAATTCGCACTATGTGGCAGATCTACGCCGTGCTGCATCACTCGCAACCAGACAAATTTATTACCTGGATGTGGGTGTCAGCGGCGGTGTGTGGGGGCGAGAACGCGGTTATTGCCAGATGATCGGCGGTCCTGATGCGGCCTATCAGCGGCTTGAGCCTGTATTTCGCACATTGGCACCTGGTGTGGAAGCCGCGACACGCTCGTCGGGCCGCAGCGGCGAGCCGACACCTGCCGAACATGGCTATTTGCATTGCGGGCCGAATGGCGCCGGACATTTCGTCAAGATGGTGCACAACGGCATAGAGTATGGATTAATGGCAGCCTATGCTGAGGGGTTGAATATACTGCATCAGGCGAACGCTGGAAATGTCCGGCAGGAAATAAATGCCGAAACTGCGCCACTCGAACATCCCGCACGCTATCAGTACGATTTTCCGCTCAATGACGTGGTGGAGTTGTGGCGCCGTGGCAGCGTGATTGGTTCCTGGTTGCTGGATTTGACAGCCATTGAGATGAATGAGGATATGACGCTTTCACGTTATACCGGACGTGTATCTGATTCTGGTGAAGGCCGCTGGGCGGCACTCGCGGCAATTGAAGAAGGCGTCCCGGTTCCGGTACTTGCCGCAGCACTTTTTGGCCGCTTCACATCACGCGGGCATGATGAGTTTGCCGATAAGGTAATGTCTGCGATGCGCCACGGATTTGGGGGGCATGATGAAAAAACCGCTCCGGATGACAAATAAAAGAAAAAGGAGGAGGTGTGTCTGATACAAACCTTGTGATTCTTGGTGCAACCGGAGACTTGACGCAACGTTTGCTCATGCCGGCATTGTATCGCCTGCACCAGTCGGGATATACGCGGGATCTTAAGATTACGGGGTATGCCATTGAGGACTGGAGCAAGGAGCATTTTCGCGATCATATTCAAGAGGCATTACGTACATTTGTATCGGATGACAAGATTGAGGATAAACACCAGACAGAATTTTGTGCGGGCCTAGATTACATTACCGGTAGTCTTGAAGCCGGGCAGATGAAAGAAATCGGGCGTCGCGTGAAAGGGTCGATACTTTTTTACCTGGCGTTACCTCCACCCTTGTTCGGTGCTGCAGCTGTAGCGCTAGGTGAAGCAGGACTTGCGCAAACTACTGAAGGCTGGCGACGTCTGGTAATCGAAAAACCTTTTGGTACTGATCTCGCCAGTGCTGAAATGTTGCGTAAACAGATTCACAGTCAATGGGCCGAGGAAAATGTGTTGCGTATCGACCATTTCCTGGGCAAGGAAACTACGCAGAATCTGATGGTGTTCCGCTTTGCCAACCGTTTCCTCGAACCACTCTGGAACAGCGCGCATATTGCGCAAGTGCAGATCAGCTGCCCGGAAACGTTGGGAGTAGAGCATCGTGCCGCCTATTACGATCACGCAGGGGCATTACGCGACATGCTGCAAAATCACCTGATGCAATTATTTTGTCTCACCGCTATGGAGCCGCCGTCAAGCTGGGATGCTGAAGTGTTGCGTGATCACAAAGTCGAAGTATTGCGCGCGGTAGTGCCATTCAATGAACACACAGTGTGTAACCGAGTTGCGCGCGGCCAATATACTGCTGGCAGCATTGACAGTAAAAATGTACCTGCTTATCGTCAGGAATCTGGTATCCCTGTTAACTCAAATACTGAAACTTTCGCGGCACTGCGTTTCGAAATCAACAACTGGCGCTGGCAAGGTGTTCCCTTCTACCTGCGCAGCGGCAAGCGCATGGCTAGTGATTACTCAGAGATCGCGATACAGTTCAGGCAAGTGCCAGACGCGCTGCCTGATGGCAGCGCTGCGCCGAATAACTGGATGATATTCCGCCTGCAACCACAGGAAAGTCTCAATCTGGTAGCGACAGCCAAAAAGCCCGGTATGGAATTTGCCACGCACACCGTGGTACTTACTGCACCTTATGCACAAGAAGGTGTCAGAGAATTTTCAGCGTATGAACAGTTGCTGATGGACGCAATCAATGGTAATTGTTCGCACTTCCTGCGTTTTGATGAGGTTGAATGGTCATGGCGCTTGCTTGATCCGGTGTTGCATGCGTGGCGCACAGGCAGTCCTGAAGAATATGCTTCCGGCTCGGAAGGGCCGCCATCACAGAACCAGTTGCTTACAGCTGGCCACAGCTGGCGGCCAGTACAGATGCATTCGGAAAATTGACTATAAATGTACTTGACTGATCAGAATTCTGATCAGTCAAGTACGAATGCTATTATTGATTTATTGCATAATAAATGGGTAAATCGGGTTGAATTTTGTAAATATCATCCTGAGCACCCCTATTCCTGGTTGCGCACATTTTCGGCATAAGCCACTGTTGCCGCGTCGCAGATATTGTTTATGTGTTGTGCGTGGGCTGTTTACTAAAGGTGCGTGTCTTGAACGCCAGACTCACAAGCAGGATACCAAAGATGATGGCATAAGCACCAATCAGCCAAAGCAAGGCAAGAGCACCGGCCGCTGGCTGCGCCATGAGGAGAATGCCAAAGACAAGTGATGCAAGGCCACCCAAAATGAGCAACCATTCGCCCGTCATTTCTTTGCGCAGGCGAATCGCAGCTACAATCTGAAGAGTACCAGTGGCGACTGCCCAGATTGCAATATAAAACAGTAGCGCTAATGCGGTGACACCAGGAACCACAAATGTCAGGACCCCCACACCAACGCCAATAAATCCCCAAAGGAGCAATACCCACCAATGCTCGTGTATCTTGCGCCCTATGACTGCGGTCCAGATACCAAGGATACCGTCCATCAGAGCAAAGGTTCCGAAAAGCAACAACATCGCTACCAGTGAAATCTCGGGTTGAAACCAAAGCAAGATGCCAAACAAGATAGCGATGATGCCGCGCAGTAATAATATCCACCAACTCCGGGAAAAAATAGTGGTTAGTTGATTTTCTACAATGTTCATTGTCGGCTCTCCTCTCAGATGAAGATCAAAGTTGATTGACTGGATTCGATTGATAAAGTTATTTTGTCAAATGATTTTACGTTAAGAACGAAACTGTATCGGACTATCCGTATTTCACAGGAATCCGGATACTGGTTTATAGTTTTTCATCGATTTTTTATGATGACTATACGTGAAGAGTAAGGTACACAGAACGTGGCAACAAGATATATCAACCGGACAAGCAAGGTAGTGAGCATCGCGATTCACCTGGAAAACCTGCCCGTTACAACCTTGTACATTAACCACTTTGATACAGAGTCTATTCAAATAATTCAGAAAATAGATTATTCCCTGCATAAGGAAACGTTTGAGCATGGATGTTCCTGGCTTGATTCAATCGTATGGTTACCTGGCTGTTGCCGTGGGAACTTTTCTTGAAGGTGAAAGTGTGTTGTTAACCGCCGGTGCGGCAGCCTTTCATGGCTATCTCTGGATGCCTGCAGTCATTTTGATAGCAGCCGTATCGGGTTTTCTGGGTGATCAAATCTCTTTTTGTGTAGGACGCAGATACGGCAACAGATTACTGGCAAAATTCCCTTCCTTGCGGCGACGAGCTGCACGTGTAAGCGCACTACTGGAGCGTCATAACGTGTTGTTTATCCTCGCTGTTCGTTTTATGTACGGGCTGCGTGTTGCCGGGCCTATGGCGATGGGTATGAGTGGTATTTACTGGTCTCGGTTTCTGGTTCTGAACCTGGCGGGAGCAATTATCTGGGCGATTACGATTGCCAGTATTGGCTATGGACTCGGCCAAGGTTTTGTCTATCTGCTCGCTCATTTTGATGCTGAAGAAATCTGGTTACTGGTCGCTCTCCTGCTTCCAGCGACCATCTGGAGATTGATTGTGCGCAGGAAACACTCGGTACGTTCAAAACATTCTTAAATTTGAGCGATATCCAGTTGTCGTATCTGGATAAACATTTGTTATAAAGAGGTACGAAAATTCGAGGTATAAGACCCTTAGCGCATATGTTCTGATAGCAAATCTTTGGTATTTCTTGATATTTTCGTCACCACATCTTTCTGTGCAGGACGACTGCCAGAATTCGCTGATAGCATGACAACTTAAATAGTTGTAGTCATGAGGCTAAAGATATGAAATCCTTTTATCTTTTAAAAGGATTTCATATGACGCCATCCCATTGCAGGCATGATATTTCAGATAAGGTATGGTCACTACTTGAGGAGCATTTACCAGGTAGAGAAGGGGCATGGGGAGATAATCAGGAGATGAATCGGGCGAGAAAGGGAGCTCAACACCAAGATACATCTGGCCGTGGATGCGCATGGTATGCCGCTCAGAATCCTTGTTACACAAGGTACCACTGCTGATTGCCCGCAAGTTGGCCGCTTGATCGAAGGGATGGATGCAGATCATCTGCTGGCAGATCGTGGCATGACAGTAATGCCATTATTGAACAGGCGGAAAAACGGGGAGTGGAGGTTGTTATTCCTCCAAAGAAGAACCGGAGGACGCAAAGGCATTATGATCAAGTGCTGTATAAGCTGAGGTATTTCGCCGAAAATACTTTCCTTCATCTCAAAAAGTAGCGTTGCTACAGACACACCCAAAATACCTCTTCTTTCCTTGCCGCCGTACAAATTAGATGTCCGCCCTCCGGACAGGTATCTTGTGACTATACTATCTAGGATCAATCAGAAATGATGCAACGTTTATCTGTCAGCAAATGGTCACGTCGTTTCTCCGCACTATTCTGGGATGGTGTTGCTGCACTGCTGGTGCTCGGTCTGGTGGTTTTTCTTGCCCAGGCCAGCCGCGACTTTATGCAGCCTCTGGTGGAATCAGGGCACGATGTCATCAGTCTTGATCCATCCGCCTTACCGGAGTACGCACTGCGAACATCACTCAGGATGTTGCTGGCAATGGTGCTATCGCTGATTTTTACCTTTACGTATGCAACCTGGGCGGCCAAGAGTTGGCGCGCTGAACAGATTCTCATCCCGCTGCTCGATATCCTTCAGTCGGTACCGGTATTGGGTTTTATCTCGATTACGGTGGTGTTCTTCCTGTCCTTTGCACCTGGAAAAATGCTGGGTGCCGAACTGGCTTCAGTTTTTGCTATCTTTACCAGCCAAGCCTGGAACATGGCGTTCAGTTTTTATCAATCACTGCACACGGTTCCGAGAGAGCTGGATGAAGTATCGCGCTCGTTTCGGCTCAGTCCTTGGATGCGTTTCTGGAAGCTGGAAGTGCCTTTTGCAATGCCGGCACTCATCTGGAACATGATGATGTCCATGTCGGGCAGCTGGTTTTTTGTCGTGGCATCCGAAGCAATCAGTGTGGGTGATACGATCGTCACCCTCCCGGGGATCGGCTCTTATATTGCGTTGGCGATTGATCAGCGCGATCTTGGCGCGATCGGCTGGGCAATTGCAGTCATGTTGATAGTGATCCTGATTTACGATCAGCTCCTGTTCCGGCCATTGGTGGCCTGGGCAGATCGTTTTCGCTTTGAGCAGGAAACCGGAGGAATGCCACCGCCGCACTCCTGGGTGCTGACTGTGCTACATCGTTCACAATGGATAACGTTTACCACAGCTTTGTTTGCCAGAATCTGGCGATGGACTTACCGGAAATCGCAACAACCTGCTCGAAAAAAAGCATTTACCTGGAAAGGAACAGGAACAAACCTGAAGCCGTGGGTAGATTGGCTGTGGTATGGAACAATTACCGTAGTTTGTGCCATCATTTCATGGAAAATTACGTTCTTTATTTTGCAGGAAGTGGCGCTGGCAGAAGTGGGAACGGCCATGTTCCTGGGTTTTATAACCATGGTGCGTGTTTTTGTGCTGATCGCGGTTGCCAGTGTTATTTGGGTACCGGTGGGTGTCTGGCTTGGACTGAGGCCAGGCGCAGCGCGTATTGCCCAGCCAATTGCCCAATTCATGGCGGCATTCCCAGCTAATCTACTGTTTCCGCCTGCGGTGTATGGGATCGTAGTACTGCAGCTTGATCCAGATATCTGGCTGAGTCCGTTGATGATCCTGGGAACGCAGTGGTATATCCTGTTCAACGTTATTGCAGGCGCATCAACTATTCCAGGCGAGTTGCACGATATCAGCGCTAATCTTGGTGTCCGAGGATGGTTGTGGTGGCGACGCATTGCGCTGCCAGCAGTGTTTCCTTTTTATGTGACAGGCGCCATTACTGCCTCGGGTGGATCATGGAACGCCAGCATTGTTGCCGAAATAGTCAGTTGGGGAAGCACTACATTGCAAGCACATGGCCTGGGCGCCTATATTACGGAAGCGACTGTTGCTGGGGATTTTCATCGTGTCGCACTCGGGATCGCAGTCATGAGCGCGTTCGTCGTCGTGATTAACCGCCTGTTCTGGCGCCCGCTGTATGCATTGGCTGAGCGCAAATTCCGTTTAGGGTGAAAGGAGAATCACATCGATACCGTGTTGCTGGATATTCACGAGATTCACAAATCATTTCGCAAACCGGATGGCAGTGAGTTGCTCGTGCTTGATGGCATCAATCTTGCTGTTAACAAAGGTGAAATCATCGGCTTGCTGGGTCGTTCAGGTTCCGGTAAATCCACGTTGTTACGCTTGATCGCTGGACTTGCGCCGCCATCGGCAGGCTCGATTATCTATCTTGGCAACGAAGTGACCGCCCCTCCACCTGGCGTAGCAATGGTTTTTCAAAATCCGGCTTTGTTTCCCTGGCTTACCGTGCTGGAAAACGTACAACTCGGTCTGGAGGCACTAGGGTTGCCGATCAATGAAGTGCGCCAGCGTGCTATTAAAGCGATTGATCTGATCGGGCTTGACGGGTTTGAATCAGCCTATCCGCGTGAATTGTCGGGCGGTATGCGGCAACGTGTCGGCTTTGCACGCGCACTGGTTGTGCACCCTAATATCCTGCTCATGGATGAGCCCTTCTCAGCACTCGATGTGCTGACAGCGGAAACACTGCGTACCGATTTTCTTGATCTCTGGTCGGAAGGCCAGCTTCCCATCAAGGGCGTGATCCTCGTTACCCACAATATTGAGGAAGCTGTGCTGATGTGTGACCGTATCTTCATTTTTGGCAGCAATCCTGGTCGGATTATTAATGAGATCAAGGTTGAACTGCCGCACCCGCGCGCCCGTCTTGATCCCACCTTTCGCGATCTGGTCGAGCGCATTTATGTGGAAATGACAACCCGCGTGGTTTCAACATCTGCCGGCAAACGCACAGAATATTTCCCTGGTACGGGAATCGGGACGATTCTGCCATCTGTAACCTCGAACTCGCTTTCCGGCTTGATTGAAGCCGTAGCAGCTCCGCCCTATAACGGTGAAGTGGATCTTCCTGTCATTGCATCCTCCTTGCTTATGGAAATTGATGATTTATTTCCAGTGGCTGAAACACTGCAGATGCTGCGTTTTGCCGAAGTAGCCGGGGGCGATATTAAACTGACCACAGAAGGTCTGCAGTTCGCGGAATTTAATACCGATCAGCGCAAACGCTTGTTTGCCTGGCATTTACTGACCTATGTTGCGCTGGCAGCGCATATCCGGCGCGTACTGGATGAACGACCAACACACCGCGCGCCCTGGAGCCGGTTTTCAAGTGAGCTGGAAGATTACATGCCACAAACAGCCGCTGAGCGAACTCTGCGAACCATCATCACCTTGGGGCGTTATGCGGAAATTTTCTCATATGACGACAAAAAGCATATCTTCAGTCTGGATAATCCTTAAAGAGTTGCTGACTGATTTCTGCTGTAATCATGGACTCCATTTTTGACAACACACCTCACCCGGTGGCGGAGGCTGAAGAACGATACCATCGTACACTTGCAGAGCAGACTTCAGAGCCTGTTTTGCTTTAACCAAACAGCCTCCGCGATTTCTCCCAGAAATTCAAAACCCGACGCCACCGCATCCAGGCCCGGATATCTGGCTTCTGCCACCGGTTTGCGGGGTTACCTGGATCTGCGTGCTGATCCGCTCCTTCAAGGCAGGCACGTGCGAAATGACGCCGATCAGCTTGCCGTCCTGCTGCAGGCCCGCGAGGGTTTCCAGGGCGGTGTCGAGGGCTTCCTCGTCCAGGGTGCCGAAGCCTTCATCCAGAAACAGCGAATCCACCCGGACATTCTTGCTGGCCATATGGGACAACCCTAATGCCAGGGACAGGCTGACGATAAAGCTCTCCCCGCCGGAAAGATTCTTCGTGGACCGAATCTCCCCAGCCTGGTAGTTATCAACTACGTTGAGCTCCAGAGGCTGAGCGTCGTCTCGAACCAGCAAGTAGCGGTCGGTCATTTTTTGCAGTTGCCGATTGGCGTGACCAATCATCATTTCGAAGGTCAGCCCTTGGGCGAAATTGCGGTACTTCTTGCCGTCTGCGGAGCCAATCAATTCGTGCAGATTTTCCCATCTGCGGCACTCTTTTTTCTGGGCCTCGGTAGCCGCTTGCTTCTCCTTTATCCGCTCTTTGGCGGCGGCATTTTCACTCAACTTGTGCTTGAGGCCGGCAAGGATATCTCGCAACTCTTTCAGGGCATCCTCTTGCTCTTTGAATTGGGGCTCGAGCTCCTCCAACGATTTGTCGGTGACTTGCCGGGCCATTTCCGTGGTCAAGCGCATTTCCCGATCCTTCCGGCGGGCATGGAGATCGGTTTGACGTTCATCCAGATTCCTGGCCGTCGCCGTCAACTCAGCCTTTCGTTCAGAGGGAAGCCTGGCTGCCAGAAACTGTTCTTCAGTTGAAAAGCCCACGGGCGCAAGTTCTGCGGAGAATTCAGTTTCCAATTTTTTCAGTTCCGGCGCTCGTTGGTCGATGCGTTTTTTCAGAGATTCGACATGGGCCTGCGCGGTATTCCATTTTTGCTGACGCTCATTGTGCCGTTCTCTGGCTTGTTTTTCGGCACCTTCGGCATCCAAAATCGCTTTGCTCAAACGGCGCTCCTCATCGTCGGGATGCTTGTCGCCGTACAGTGCATTACGCTCATCACTTCCAGCGGCGAATTCCTTTTTCAAGGTACCCAGGCGCTCCCGCTTTTCGGCCAGAGCAGCGCTTTGCGTTTCGATCACCGCATTCAGCCGCTTCATCTCGCTGTCGATGGCGGCAATTTGTTTCTCGATGTCCGCCTTTTTCTTGACCTGAGCTTGCCATGCCTCCAGCCGCTTCTTAAGGGTTTCGATCAGTGATGAAATGTCCGTTTCAGGGATGCCCACAATACCAAGCGGCTGGAGTTTGGTAGAGACAGTCTGCCTGCGCTCGGCAAAATCGGCCCGGAGCTTTACCAGGCCGTCCTTCATCTCGGCCAGGGCTTTCTCGGCAGCCTTCTTGTCATTGGCCGCTGCTGACTCCAGCTTTTCAGCCTCCGTCAAATTTTTGCGGGCCAGATTTTCTGCATCGAAGAGTTTCTTGATGGCGGCTTCCTGATCCTCGGCTTTACTGATCAGACTGGTCAGGGAATCAATCTTCTTTTCGGCTTCATCGGGGACAGGAACATTCCCTTCCGCGAAGGGGTGTTCGGTTGCGCCGCAAAGAGGACAGGGCTTGCCGTCTTCCAGTTTTCCTCGGTGACCTTCAAACTCCGCAATTTTCACAAGGTACGCCATCTCACGCAGCAGCGTTTCCTTCTCGGCGCGGTATTCTCGCAATAAGCGGTCTCCCAGCAACTGGCTCAATGCGTCTTTGCCCTGCTGAATCTGTTTCGAGGCGTCCTCCAGTTCCTGCTTCCGAATGCCGGATTGTTTCTGACGGTCGCCGAGTGACTTTGTCGCCTGTTCCAGAGTCGTCGTGGCCGTTTGTTGATCAACCTCTTTTTGAACGATTTCTTTTTGCTTGGAAAGCAGGCTGTTCAATTGTTCTTCAACACCGGCCAAACCGCTGATCAGCCATTCATCCCGTGCATGCTCCTTGAGGTAGCCGTCCACAAGCTCCAGCGTCTCCTGAGCCCTGGATCGTTTTTTCTGCTCTTCGAGCCAGGCTTTTTGGTCTGCATCAATCTTTGCTGCATCCTTCTTACAGCCCTCATCGCCTTCCGAAACTGCCTTTTTTTGATCGGCAAGTTTTTGATCCAGGGAACGCACCTTCTGCAATGTCGGCGCGGCCGCTTTCAGCGCTTCTTTGGCTCGAACGGTTTGTTGCTCCGCCGATTTCAGTGCTTCGGCCTGTTCCTTGGCGGAGGATGTCAGTTCCGGAAGCGCCTCTTCCTCAGCTTTCAAGCCTGCTCTATCATCCGCCTGCTGTTTGCGGGTGGCGGTGAGCGTTGCGAATACACCGTCCAGTGAGGCGGCACTCAAAGCCCGGCCCAGCTTTTCACGATCCGGCTTGAACGCCTCGATATCGTTTTGCAGCTTGCTCGCCTCGTCAGTCAGGTTGCCAATTTCCTTCTTCAGGCCATCGATGGTGATAAGCCAGACAATGCCCTTCCCGGTATCAGCGGATTTAGCAGCAAGATCTATCTCTTCCTTCTGCTTTGTCGCGAGTGCCTGCCCAATCGCTTGTTCCTGCTCCGGATCAAGCATCACGATACCCGCCGTTTCAGCCTGGAGCAGGTTCAGCTTTTCCCGCTCTTCGCGCTGGCGCTCATGAACACGGATGGATATCTGACTGTAGATCTCTGTACCCGTTATCTGCTCCAGGATTGGAGCCCGATCATCCGGCGCCGCCTGGAGGAACGCGGCAAAGTCGCCCTGGGCCAGCAACATGGAGCGAGTGAAACGGTCAAAATCCATGCCGGTAGCCGACTCGATCTGCTCGGCTACCCCTCTGATTTTGGATTCAAAAATCTCGCCAGAATCGGCATTGGCCATTTCGTGTTTCGGGGCCTGGAGCTCGCCATCCGGCTTCTTGCGTGCCCGGTGTTGGCTCCAGTGACAGCGAAAGCGCCCAGACCGCGTTTCGAAGGTCACCTCGGCGAAGCATTCGCCGGTCTGGCGGGACATAATTTCGTTTCCGCTCTTGGTAACCTTGCTCAGGCGCGGCGTTCGCCCGTAAAGGGCGAGGCAAATAGCATCGAGGATGGTGGTTTTCCCCGCACCGGTGGGGCCAGTGATGGCAAAGATGCCATCAGAGGTAAAGGCCGGGTGCGTCAGGTCGATTTGCCATTCGCCGACCAGCGAGTTCAGATTTTTGAAGCGTATCTGCAATATTCTCATCGATAGCCGCTCTACTCCGCCTGTACGTTATCATCATAGAGAGACAAGAGCGTCTCCTGATAGGCTCGGTGCAATTTCGGCCGCTGCGCTTCAGGCACGTCATGAACGGCGAGACATCGCTCGAACACGTCGTTCACGTTCAGATCGTCGAGTGTTTCCTCTGCATGCATTTGTCCCAGCACGCGGTCGATGATGCGGTTGTTCTTTATCCGCAGAATTTCCATTTGGGTGCCGGCAATCGCTATCTCCAGGCGCTCGCGCAGGTCGCCAATGACCTCAATGCCGTCGTAAATGATTTCGAGCCAAGCTTTGTCCGTTGCCGACAATTCGAGGAGACGGCTTGAGATGCCATCCCAGTCTCCCTTGACACGCTCGAGTTTCTGAAACACCGGCACGTTGATCAATTGTACGGATGCAGTTGTGCTGTGGCCATCGTGCTGCCCAAAGGCAACATGGCAAACGCTCTTCTGCTGTTTGGCTTCTCCGAACCCCATGGGTAATGGAGAACCGCTGTACCGTATGGTCTCAAGGCCGTTCACCTTTTGCGGGACGTGGAGATGCCCAAGCGCCAGGTAATCAAAACTCGCAGGGAAAATCCCCGCCGTCACATGCGCCAGGGAGCCAACGTAGAGTTCACGCACGCCATCGCCGTCAATAGTTTGTCCACCAGCGGTAAACAGATGTCCCATGCCCACAATGGGTAGATCAACCCCAAGTTCCTCGCGCTTCTGTTCGGCCAGGGCAGCAACAGTGGCGTAATGCGTGCGGATGCCGTCAATCAATTTCCGCTCCTTGTCCTCGACACTTTCACCCGCTTCCGCCACGCGTATATCCCTGTCGCGAAGATAGGGCACGGCACAGACAATCAGTTCCGGCACACCCTGCTCATTACGCAACACCAGCACTTCGTCTTCCGGGTGCTCGATCGTTGCACTTCCAACCACGTGGACATCAAGGGCCTTGAGCAGCTCCCTGGGGGCATTGAGGAACGAAGGAGAGTCGTGATTGCCTGCGATGACAACAACGTGGCGACAAGATGAGGCAGCCACCTGGCACAGGAAACGATAATAAAGCTCCTGGGTGCGATTGCTCGGAGCGCTGGTGTCAAAGACATCACCCGCCACCAGCAGAGCGTCAATTTCATTCTGCTGAATCGTCCCCGCCAGCCAGATCAGAAAAGCCTCGAACTCCTCGTGGCGTTTTCTGCCGTAGAGCGTGCGGCCAAGGTGCCAGTCAGAGGTGTGGAGGATTTTCATATAGTCTCCTGCAGAATCCAATCACATTCCAATACAACGTATTCGGAGATTGTGTCAAACTTCGCAGGATCAAGCTGGCAGATAGATTCATTCTCTATAAGGGAAGTTTCATTGATACATATCTGAATGACAGAATTTTTGGCATCAAGACCCAATAGACGGAAAATTTGAAGCTTTTCATAGCCATTCTCGCAAGCCTGGTATAAAGCCTTCATGCTATTAACGCTGCTGATTCGATTAAAAAAATCGGAACATGAATAATCTCCAAAGTATCTTGACACTTCAGTGCAACCATTGGAGTATTTTTTGGCTCCATTTCGGGGTATTGGTCGTCTGGTCTTTTTGACTCTCTGCTGTCAGTCGCATGCTTTCTCTTGGGCAACACATCGGAAATAATCTGAGCATCATCTTTGTTGTTAACGACTTCAAAATTGCGCCTCAATCAAACTAGTTTGACGATATCATCTTTTCCAGACGATAGAGCATTTTCACAGATCTGCGAAAAAGTCCCTATATCGTCTTTACCAATACGGCAATCGGTGATTTGGTCGGCAGCCGATTTGAGAAACGCAAAAAAGGGGATGCTACCCTTTCTTAATTGCTTGATCCATGTTTTCCGGGATACCGCATCACATCACGCAGCGAGGAAGAATAATATAGAGCAGCGTCCCCTTTTTCCAATTACGGCGTGATCAAGTTGAACGAACAAGCTTACGCCATGCTGAAATACAGGAAACGACTGGATCTGGTGCCGGGCGCAACGCGTATCTGTTTGAAGAACCGGGCGCGCTGGAACAGGCTGCCCGGCTTGCTGTTGATTGGTTTTCGAAATATTTCTGTGAGCAAATATAAGTAAATAATTATGATAAATAATTGCTACAGCGAAAAAGGATAGCGTCCCCTTATTTCTCGAATAGCTGGAGAAAGAACATGGCCAGAGCACAATTACTTAGAACCTGTTCAAAGTCTTTTGAGTAGAAGGGCCAGGAAGGCCAGGTGAATAAACTGCAAGCTGGTGTTGAGTAAGCGCTCACAGTTCTTCCACA
>NZ_QICQ01000030.1 GCF_003201195.1 Nitrosomonas eutropha
AAACGGTATTATTACGACTCACACGATCAGTTGAAGGCCCATCTCCATCGCTTTGTGATGGCTTATAACTTCGCCAAAAGACTAAAAGCTCTCAAAGGCCTAACACCCTATGAATACATCTGCAAAATCTGGAAAAATGAGCCAGATCGTTTTATCTTTGATCCATTCCAGCACACCGTGGGACTAAACAACCTAGGCTAACTCCAATTTTATTGGATCTGAGGAGTTCAAGATGCAATCTGTCAATACGCTGGAAGCAAAATCTTCATTGTCTCGTTTGGTGGATGCCATTGAACAGGGACAGGAGCGTGAAATTATCATCGCCCGTAATGGCCGTCCGGCTGCTCGCCTGGTTGCAATTAAAGAAACTCTTCTGGCCCGCGTATCGGCATCGCCAAAGGCAAGTTCGAAGTGCCGGATAGTATTGATACGTGCAATGAAGAAATTGCACAGTTATTGACGGGAGAATAACGCCTTGAATCTGTTGCTGAATACGCATGTTGCTTAATGGGCGATTACAGATCACCTCCGGATTGTCGTCAAGCGCCAGAACATTGATCGAATCACCTAAAACAAGTGTTTGGGTAAGTCTGGTCAGTTTGTGGGAGATTGCAGTCAAGCATGCATTGAACCGGAGCGGGATGCTGGTTTCTAGTCAGGCCGCCACGTTATATTTTCGTGATTCGGGCTATCAATTGCTGTCTATTGAAACAGAACATGTGATAGCTGTGGAAGAGCTGCCCTCTTTGCACAGGTGCTGATTAAGCCGATGCGGTTGCTAACGCATGATGTAGTTATTGCTCACTACAGTGACATAATCATCCAGATTTGATGAAATTTCGTTCAAACAGAAATTTGGGATTTGTCTTTGGAACCCTACAAGGGTAAAGCAATCCCTCCTTCTTTCATCATTGCGAAACCCAACGGGTTGAAGCAATCCAGCAACAACCAGGGGGATAAAGACTTCACCGGTTATGCCGTAAGGCATCGACGATTTGCATGCGAGAGGCTTTCCAGGCAGGATAGAGGCTGGCGATGAGTGTGGTAACAATAGCCAATGCCAGTGCTTCCAGCAGCATATCCGGGGTGATAAGTATTTCCCCAGTGTAGCCACGCGCCATACCGGGCGGGGGGGGCATGGGAATGCCGATACCGGAAATAATTGCGGCCAGCAGCCATCCGACCAGTGCACCCAGTATACCGCCAATACCGCCAATCAGAGCACCTTCGCATAGAAACTGGCGCAAGATGTCGATTCTTTTTACACCCAGTGCCATAGCGGTGCCAATCTCGCCAGTGCGCTCCATCACATTCATCGTCATGGTGTTGGAAATACCCAGCAAAATGATGAGCGCGATGATCAGCTTGATCGCCTGCACCTGTTTGGTGAACAACACGGTCGTTTTATTGTAGAAATCTGCCAGTTGATACCAGGGTACGATCTCAAATTGATCTGATGACAGCTGCTTGCGTAGTACCGCCAGTGCTGTATCGGTCTGTGCAGTATCGTTTAGCAGTACTACCCAGCTATGTGCTCCTTGTGTGCGTAACAATTGTTGTGCGGTGCTGATTGGCAACCGTAGTGCATTATCATCGTAGGATTTGGTGACGGTGTTAAACAAGCCGCCGATGGTCATTTCAACAGCATTGATTCCCCCCGTTGCGGTGTTCACCAGTAATACTATCTGATCGTCCACCGTAACACCCAGATTACGTGCCAGCCCCTCTCCCATGATGAGGTGATCAGGGTGATCAACCGATAAATTACTCCCAGTCGAGATTTTGAGCGCATTGTCGAAATATACCTGCTCCTGCGGATCAATTCCTTCGCCAATGAAAGAAAGTGTGGCGTCACCATGGCTGATCAAGCCACTGAAGCTTAAACGTGGCACAATTGCTTTGATCGAAGATTCATTCATTCCAGGCATAAAGTTTCTCGACAAGTTCTGTCCCAAATTGTCCGTAAACAAAAAGTGGTAGGGATCTGCTTTTCCAGATTTAAAATAACCCGGCTTGACGATCTGTAGATGGCCCAGTTGGGAATGAATTGTGGTTTCTCGAAAATCCTGAAAAATCCACTCAATGAAACCGCTGGCTAGAAGCAGTGCTGTAATACCAAATGCCGCTGCGCCAATTGCAAGGCCAGTGCGACGCTTGTGGCGGACCACATTGCGAAAAGCAAGAATCGTCTTACTGAAGTTATATTGAAATTTATGCATAATGGAATGTTCCTTTGTAGCGAAGCCGGGATGGTATCTGTCTTATCCCAATAACTCTAATCTCCTTGTTTCTTCAGATAAAGTCATGTTTTTGTATTAATTATAAAATCATCAGATATTTAATAAACTTGCAAATACATAACTATATTTACAGGTTGCTACCGGGTTAATTGAATGAAATTAGATAGCGCTCTTAGAGAATGGACAAAATTAGTTGGTCAATCCCGTGTTTTAAGTGGCGAGGATGCACAAATAAATTATGGTCGTTGTACTACCGGGGAAAGTAGAAGACTTGCCGGGATCCTCAAGCCACTTGAGCGCGATCATATTATTCCAATTGTAAAGATTTCTGCGCAGTATAAAGTGCCCCTTTATCCTGTAAGTACAGGCCATAACTGGGGTTATGGTACAGCCCTGCCGCCCATTGACGATTGCGTAATTCTTGATCTTTCAGAACTAAACAAAATTGTTGATTTTGATGCTGAAGCTGGGGTGGTAACTGTTGAGCCAGGTGTAACGCAAGGACAGCTGGCAGAGTTTCTCGATCAGGGAGAATACCCTTTCATGGTGCCGGTAACCGGCGCCGGGCCAACTTGCAGCATACTGGGTAACGCTCTGGAGCGTGGCTATGGGATTACACCTCATACAGATCATTTTGGTGCAGTTATGGCTATTCAGGCTGTATTGGCTGATGGCAGTATTTATCATTCGGCCCATGTCGGTCTGGGTGGTGAGCAACTAGATCGGCTATTTAAATGGGGAATAGGCCCCTATCTTGATGGCCTCTTTTCCCAGGGCGGCTTTGGAGTTGTCACGCAGATGACTATTGTTCTGGCCAGACGCCCTGAAAAGGTTTGCTCTTTTTTATTCGGCTTAAAACAGCCGGAACAATTGGGTGAGCTAGTTCTGCGTGTTCGTGAGGTGATTGCGCGCTACCCCGGTATTGTCGGAGGGGTCAA
This sequence comes from Nitrosomonas eutropha, assembly GCF_003201195.1. GTDB lineage: Bacteria > Pseudomonadota > Gammaproteobacteria > Burkholderiales > Nitrosomonadaceae > Nitrosomonas > Nitrosomonas eutropha. Next base: position 3,179 of record NZ_QICQ01000030.1, read on the forward strand.
TCTGATGAATGCGCATCGTGTGCTGGCAATGACCGCACCTTATCCAAGGAATCGAGTGACAGCAGGGGGAACTATTTCTCCTGAGGTCTTGCATGGATTATGTCAAGATAATCTGGTGCTGCCATGGACAGGGTTTGGAACGCTGTATGGCTCTAAAGGCGTGGTAAAGGCAGCACAGCGGGAAATACGCTCTATTTTATCCCCTTTGGCAGTACGTTTACTATTTGTTGACTCCCGGCGTATCCAGGTATTGTTCCAGATCGGGAAATTGTTGCCACCTGGTTTTCGTTCCAGGTTAAGCAAAAAACTGATGATACTTGAACGCTCGTTGCAGCTGGTTGCAGGTTGCCCAAACCAGACTGCTTTGCCGCTTTGCTACTGGCTTAAAAATAATTTGCGACATGATTCTGTGATGAATCCCGCACAGGATGGTTGCGGCTTGACCTGGTACGCACCGCTTGTCCCTATGAAACAGGAAATCGTGATTCATTACGTGCAAATGGTTTCCGCTATTATGGATAAGTACCGGCTGGAACCATTGATAACACTAACTAGCCTTTCAGACCGATGTTTTGATAGTACCGTCCCTTTATTATTTGATCCGGATTCCGAGGCAGAGCGGAAAAATGCAGAAAATTGCTACTGGGAATTGTTGGAAGAAGGAAAGAAACAGGGATTTTTACCTTACAGGGTAGGTATACAGACGATGAGCTGGCTGTCAGAAAATAATAGTTCCTATTGGCAAACCGTGCGTAAAGTCAAGAATGTGCTTGATCCGGATGCTGTCATTTCCCCGGGTAGATATATTTAAGGTTGGTAGAGATAAAGTGATGTCGATAAATTTTACAATTAGGGTAATTAGAAATAAAACATAGAATAATTATTTATTAATATCATGATGTTATGTTGAATGGCATGGATCGTGCTTATTTAATAGGTGTAGTAATAAAATCGGGACGAAAATCTTACATCAACATAGACATAGGGAGTATTTCATGAAAGCAAAATCTTCAATATTGGCGCTGGGTATTGGCGTCGCCCTGAGTGGAATGATGGCTACATCGCAAGCTCAAGCAGGAGTTCTGGGTTCATCCATTTTTGAAATCAGCAACTTTTTTATACAGAATGCTGATGGTAATGTCCCTACAGGAATAACAATTAATTCGGATGTCAGGAATGGTGAAATAGCAGTCGGGTTGAATGGTGTTAATACAGGTAATACGGGTAACGCAGGTGGTAGCGGCAATTTGAATATTCTTCCGGTACAACTAGGAGCTCCAGCTAATATATTAGGAGATAATAGCACAGCTATACTTCCTGATGGATCGGGTACTTTTTCGCGTTCAGATCTTTTCGTGAGTGGAACGATATTTGGAACTGGAGGGCAAGGTTTAACCCGTTCTGATGCTTACGCGTTAAGTGGGGATAACCAGGGAAATGCAAACTCTACGATTGCTAATAACGTGTTGGCAACTTATTCAATCACTGTTGAGGCTGATACATCAGCACAGTTTGTTACGGATGCTGATGTTTATCTTAAAGCATTTGTTTCCAATGACTTGTTTAATACCGCCAGTAGTGCAAATGCAAGTATCAGTTTTTCAGTTGATGTTAAGAATTCATCAGGTACAACTATCTTTGCATGGGCACCTGAAGAACTTAATCGTGGCGTAGCCGCATTTGGTGTGGCTGGTTTTAATGATGTTGGCGGGTTTAATGCCTATACTGGTTTGGCCAGTGGTTTCCAGACTCTCAGCACAGGAGTATACAGTGTGACAATCCAGCAAAAAAGTACTGCCAGAGAGGTGGCAGTTAATCAAATTCCCGAACCCAGTATAATTGTGCTGTTGGGTATCGGCCTGGTTGGTTTTGGTTTTGTCAGCCGCTCAAAGGGAAGTTCCTTGCAAGCTTAACTATTGATTAGTTACCGATGTAGTAAAAAAGGGGGGGTCAATACCCTCTCTTTTTTATTGGGTATTTCTATATGAGGGAATCAACACGTTGCTTTGAGTTGTCTGTAAATATCTCAGATATGCCCAATAACCATAAAATACAGCTTTCTCGTTGATCAGATTTTCTCGCTTAAAAATTTCATGTGCTTTGGGAAGGTTGCACCAGGCAATACCAGGGAAAAAATGATGGTAGGTGTGTAGTGCAAAATTAAGATTAGGTAACAATAGTTTTTCCCACCAGCGTAGGATAATGAGTGGAGAAGATTCAGCGATGCTTGCTTGAGGCAGGTTGTAAACATGCTCACAAACAGCGCCCAGACGCACAATTAACGGTGTGAATGTCATTAATGGCAACAACCAGTAAACCAGAAACGCGGGCCACAATTCAAAATAAGTCAGTAAAATAGCCAGCCCGATGTAAAAAGCAGATCGGAGCCATTTTGGTGCAGGATACAGTCGCTTGTAAATCTGTTTATTTTCCAGGCGTTTGCCCTGTAAGATTCTGTAAAAACTCAATCCACATAAATCGCTTAATAACAGTTTGGTCAGGTGCAGGGTTGGCATGGGAAATGTCCAGTCCGGCCCGGATTTGCGCAAAAAATCTGGATCATCTTTGGTGAAATAGTACTTGTGATGGGATAAATGAACTCTGGCGTAGTCCTCCACTGTAATGCCTATCGGGTAAGCGGTCAGAATATTGGCCACCGTATCACCATATCGCCCTCGTAAACCGAGCTGGTGTACCTGTTCATGCGCCAGTAATCCCAGGATATTGAAACGTGTGGCAATAATTGGCAGAGCAAGCAATGTCATCCAGATAGTATCAAGATGAGTAGCAAGCATGATGGTGGCGATAATAACAATCCATGCGCCTAGTGCCTGCAGGAAAAATTCTTTTGGTCTTGCACCACTGAGTGCCTGAATTTCTTTGCGTGCCTGTTCAGATAAATGACTTTTATCGCCAGTCAAAGCGGGCGGGAGAGTGTGTGATTGGCTCATAAGATACCTCATTAATTCGCAAGTTTTGGATAGGAAGGAAGCGATTTTCTTCATATTCAGCGGCATAATTGCGAATAAATTGAGAATCAAAGTATGTTTGTGAACTTGTTAAAGCATTGGTTAAAAAGTGCCCCCTATGGATCGGAAAAATAGTTTGTCAGATATCGGATACGCTTTCAGGCATGTAGCCCAATCTGCAGTTGTGGCCATTTATGCCGGATTTTGTGCAGATTGTTCAAATTAATTTGCCTGAATTGAAGCTGCTGCACGATTATTTTTTCTTCATGCTGGGTGAGAAAATAGGGATATAGACTCTTCTCTTTTCGTTCAGTTTGTCCTCCCAGGTTAAGGATCTGCCTTTTCATGTAGTTCATATCCAGATGAAGTAATACCGCTGGGGCATTGACTCTCGGGCAGGTACGCAGTTCACCGATCTGATGGAACCCAAGCTTACGTTTATAAAAAAGAGAATGGCGAGGGTTAATTTCGATGACGGCATCATCAGCCTTGTGTATGTGATGGGCGAGAATATGTGCCATATGAAACATTGAAGCAAAAATCTCCTTCGAGCTGCTTTCCGGGTCAAAAGCGAGTTTGGATACTTCAAAGAGTTTACGACCTTGCTGGCGGAGCTGATCCAGTTCAGTTTGATAGAGGATGTCAGCCAGTAATCCTTTTCCTGTGTCGATAGTGAGTGTCAGCGTACCGATGAGTTGTCCGGATTGTCGTGCTTCTAGGGTGTATTGATTGGAATCAGCTGAGAAAACGGATGTTTTTTCAGTCTGGTAGCCGCGTGAGGCATACATGCGCTTGATGAGGGTGCTGGCTTTGATGCGTTGCTTGAGTGAATTGACCAGATGGATGCTGTAGTCGTTGCGTTGCAGGAGGCAATCCGGTTCAGTGTGATCGGGGTAGTTACTCGGGCTGGCTGGTATTCGGTATTGTTGAGGGGGGAGGGGCTGTGTTCTGCTGTAGTTGAATGAAGGTGAGTCGGGGTGATGAAAATTAAATGCGAGATTTGCTAGCTGGATATTCTTTGCCGTAACTGCCGGTGTGGATTGGTTCGCGGTCTGCATAGAACATACTCCTTATAAGTCATTTCCTGAATTAAACAAATGTAATTCAAAGAATGGTTGTTTGATAAACAGGAGCAGATAAATTATTTACTATCTGCAATATGCTTTCAATAAAAGCATAATCCATGCCATTTGTAATAATGATTGTTAATCAGATAGTTATAAATTTTTCTGTTTTTTGATGAAGAGAATTGTCGCTGTAATCTGTTATGAAGATTGTGAGCAGTCATAATCAATTGTTTTTATTGAATATTATTTGTCTCTTTAAAGAGACGGTTGGGCTGGGGTGATGGTTGTTGCAAGGCGGCTGCGCCAGAGTATTCGAAGCAGGAGCAACAAAACTCGTTCTCGTGAATGCTGTGGGCATGAAGCAATTCGGCAGTGGGGGTGCGAAGGCCTGGATTGCCGTGATCTCGTAGGCTATGCGAATTATGTGGAGCTTACCTTCCTTAATAAAAAGAACGGAAGGAGCAAGTTGCTGGTTCTGCTATATTTATTTTTCTTGAATTTGATTGTATATAGACATACATAGATGGAACAGTTTTGAGTTTGCATAAGGATAAATTTGGCTGAAATGATCAGAATTTTGTTGTTCCTCATTAGCTTGCAGGCAGTATCCGCTTTTGCGGTGGAGATTACGCCGCGTATTACTGATCGTGAAATCGTTGAATCATTGGCGGAGCTTAGGGCAGGGCAAAAAGCGCTGGAAGAAAAATAGATTTACGTTTTATAGCGATGCAGGAGAAAATGGATCAGCGTTTTGAAGCCATAGACCGGCGGCTGGATTTTATCCAGCAGCTGATGCTGGTGAGAATTGCCGACATATTTGGTCTGATTGGTTTCATTGTATGGGATCGCTATGCAACACTGCGTCCTATGGACACACGCCTTAAGCAGCTTGAACGGGAGCTGTAAAATGACCTTTGGCTGCAGTCTGACGCGCATGCTTCATACCTTGCGCGAACTGGCGAAGGAAGATAAAAAAATTGAGGCAATTTTGCGCAGTTTATCGCTGTTATAGGTGGTTCCTAGAATGCCTCAGTTGATGATTGGCCGCCTGATACCATGAACCCGGCGTATGCTTTTACGATCGTTCTTGTACCTTTGCATTGAGTATGAGGGTGATTAAAGAGTGTAAAAATTTTCGACACACTTGTTTGTCAGGTCAAGCCCCCGTTGCTTTTCCGCAAGAGGGTGAACATTGATAGAATGGCTAGAGTTGTCTTTGCCCCTCTCTCGGCGTATGACAAAGCATGGTTTCTGTTTTCAGTATTTGATTAGCTGAAAAAAACTTGTGCTATATTGGTTGCTTGCTTCTGTCCGCTGTACAACTTCTTTTTACCCGGATCCGGGTATTTCAAATTCTTGATTACAGTTTCTCAATTTATTTCGGATATCAGTAAAAGTGTTTTTTGAATGGGTAGTCGATCCTGCTGCGTGGGCAGGTTTGGCAACACTGATTTTTTTGGAAATTGTGCTGGGGATTGATAATCTCGTTTTCATTGCAATCCTGGCGGATAAACTGCCGCCGGATCAGCGTGAGAAGGCACGTATTGTTGGTTTATCTCTGGCGCTTGTCATGCGCCTCATCCTGCTTGCATCCATTTCCTGGGTCATTACGCTGACTACGCCGTTATTGACAGTTTTTGATATTGGGCTGTCCTGGCGAAATATCATCCTTCTGTTCGGTGGCATATTCCTGCTTTTCAAGGGGACGATGGAGTTGCATGAGCGGCTGGAAGGACATTCCGGGCAGAAAGAAGGCAAGATTGTGCACGCTGTATTCTGGCAGGTCATCGTTCAGATTATTGTGCTGGATGCGGTTTTTTCGCTGGACAGCATGATTACAGCGGTGGGGATGGTGGAGCATCTTGCGGTGATGATGATTGCCGTCATCATTGCGGTGGCTGTCATGATGGCATCTTCCGGACCGTTGATGGCATTCGTCTCGAAACATCCCACTGTTGTGATTTTATGCCTGGGTTTTTTGATGATGATCGGCTTTTCGCTTGTAATTGAAGGCTTTAATTACCATGTTCCCAAAGGGTATCTCTATGCGGCAATCAGTTTCTCGATTCTGATTGAGGTGTTTAACCAGATTGCCAAGCATAACAAGGAAAAGTTCGTCACTACTGGAGACTTGCGAGAGCGTACCGCAGCAGCCGTATTACGACTGCTTGGCGGGAGAGGTGGCGAAGTTGGGTTGGGTGAGACTGCAGAAGTGATCGCGCAGCAGGTTGCCAAAAATGATCTGTTCGCCCGGGAGGAAAAGGAGATGATTGAAGGCGTGTTGACGCTGGCTGAGCGCCCTGCCATGTCAATTATGACGCCACGCACTGATATTGATTGGCTGGATTTGGAAGATAGCACTGAAATGATCAGATTGAAAATCATCGACAGTGGCCATTCGCGTTTTCTATTGTCACGCAGTAGTGTGGATGAGTTTGTTGGCGCTGCATTCGCCAAGGATCTGCTGCGCGATATGCTGGAAGAAGGAAAGATCAACCTGGAAAAGTCGTTACGCCATCCGATTGTGGTGCATGAGCGTGTGCCCGTGATCAAACTGATGGAGCAGCTCCGCAATCAATCATTACAGCTAGCAGTGATTGTTGAAGAATATGGATCAGTCGAGGGAATTGTGACGCCGGCAGATATTCTGGAAGCAATCGCTGGTGAATTTCTGGACGCAGATGAAGAAAAAATGGTGGCGGAACAACAGGCGGATGGTTCGTGGCTGATGGATGGATGGATCAGTATCCGCAAGGTATCCAATTTATTGGAATACGATCTGGTTGATGAGGCTGAACGCTATTCCACGCTCGGGGGGTATCTGCTCTGGCAGTTAGGCTATATTCCAAGTGAGGGGGAGCAGATTACGGTTGATGGTCTGATTTTCGAAATTGTTTCAGTTAACCGACATAATATCGGTAAAGTGCGTGTGTGCCGCGTGCAGCCTGAAAGTGAGTAAGGGGATTCAATGAGGATATCTGGAGGATTGTTTTTGCCGCTGGCGAAGTGAAAGGAGTGGAGGCCAAAATTGATTTTTCCATTGAACACATACCTGTCGAAATTTTTTACACTGTCTGCAAGGCTGTTTTCCTGTCGCTATTTTGTCAGAAGATGACTTGAAAATTTTCATTTGCTGGCAAATGGTTATCCCCGGGTTCAGGATGTTCTCCATTTTTGGCATGATTGTTGCTTGATATTTAAGAATAAAACAAAACCTTAAGGAACTTCTGGACGAATCCGACATGGTCACGCACGTGGTTTTGTGGGATGGCCGCAAGGCGCGCATAGATCATTCCCTTCGCAACGAGCGGAACAAGCAGGCTACCCGAAAAACCGTGTGCTCATCGCGTTGTGCACCTTGGCTTCGTAGAATGGGTTCGCGGTATACACCTTGCGATCATCGCAATTTTACCAGCAGCGCGGCTCATGGAGAATTCGTACAGAGGCTCCTTAACTATCCAAGCAGAAGAGAAATATGCACATCTTCCAAAAATGGCGGTGGGTTGTGTTGAGTTTTTTAGCTCTGCATGCTGCTGTCACTTACAGCAGTGAACCTGTTCCCCGGGGAATACCCGGTAATGTTGCAAACAATATCGAAATATTGGTGCTGCAGGCTCGTCAATACGAACATGGCGAGGGCGTGCCGCAAGATAGAAAAAAAGCGGTGGAATTGTACTGTCAGGCAGCCAGACTGGGTTCGGCGGAGGGGCAATATGCACTGGGATGGATGTATGCCAATGGGCGTGGTGTTGAGCGTAATGACAGCATTGCTGCCAGTCTGTTTGAAATGGCCGCCGCCCGGGGGCATACCTATGCACAGAAAATGCTGCAGTTTATGCCTGTGCCGGCCAATCCAAAGATACAGTTACCGGATTGCCTGAACAAAAATATTTATGCTCGCGCCAAGGCAACGCCAAACAAATATTACGTTAACCAATCCGTGTCTGTACTTGTGGAGAAACTGGCACCACAATACGAGATAGATCCTGGTCTTGTGCTGGCGGTTATTTCGGTTGAATCCGGTTTTAATGTGCAGGCAGTTTCACCCAGGAATGCTCAGGGATTGATGCAACTGATCCCGGAAACAGCAGAGAGGTTTCAGGTCAAGGATGCTTTTGATGCAGAAGACAATATCAAGGGGGGCATGGCTTATCTGAGATGGCTGCTCGCTTTCTTCAAGGGAGATGTGGCGCTGGTTGCTGCGGCATACAATGCCGGGGAGGGGGCGGTCGAGAAATATCGCGGCATTCCGCCTTATCCAGAAACTGTAAAATATGTCAACAAAATCTTGTCGCGCTACAACAAAACTACTCATCCGTATCAGCCCGGCGTGGTCAGCAGAGCTTCCTTCATCTTCACCTCGGTTGCAGCTGAGTAATGAGACGTTGGCCATCTCGCAAAACAAATTTCCATCACTTGTAAACATCCGTAAAAGCAATTGGCTTTGTGAACACCGCAGGCGTGAAGCAATCCAGCAAGTGCTGTCGAAAAATTTTACACTATGCATGAGCCATAATTGCAGAGTGCGCTGGCGCGTTCTAGTTAGGTAGTGCGATTTATAAATCGGGTGAGGGTGTAGTTTCTTCCAGGTTCTTCTCTTTGAATTCGCATAAATCTACAATCAGGCATTGCTGACATAAGGGCTTCCTGGCTTTGCAGGTATAGCGTCCGTGCAGAATTAGCCAGTGGTGAGCATCTTGCCGAAATTCTTCCGGAATAACCTTGAGCAATTTTTGCTCAACTTCCAGCACATTTTTACCCGGAGCGATGCCGGTGCGGTTAGCCAGGCGGAAGATGTGGGTATCGACTGCGATGGTGGGTTCGCCAAAGGCGGTATTCAGAATCACATTGGCGGTTTTCCGGCCGACTCCCGGCAGTTTCTCCAGTTCTGTGCGGGTGTGCGGGACTTCGCTGTGATGTTGTTCGATCAGTAACTGGCAGGTAGCGAGGATATTTCTGGTTTTGGTACGGTATAGACCGATGCGCTGAATGAATGGGCTGAGGCCGATTTCTCCCAGTCGCAGAATTTTCTCTGGTGTATCGGCCATCGGGAACAGTTTGCGTGTAGCCAGGTTGACGCTTTTATCAGTAGCTTGTGCCGAGAGGATGACGGCAACCAGTAACTGAAACGGTGTGCTGTATTCGAGTTCCGTGGTCGGATGGGGGTTGGCCTGCCTGAATCGGGTGAATATCTCCCGGCGTTTGGTGGTATTCATTCTTTAAACGGAATGTTGGAACGCGCAAGTGCTGTGCGTGCGCGTTCCATCGCTGCTTGGATGGCTGCTTTTTTCATATCGGTTGCTGGTTGTGTAGCGGAGATAGTATTTGCTCCAAGTCTGTTCTGTTTTGGTTTCCGGGATTCCTGTCGGTTGCGTGCCAGTCTGAGTTGTCTGAGATGATACCGCTCACGCGCGCTGTCAGCTATTTGTTGCCGAATTTCAGGTGTGGCGGGCTCAGACACGGGCACCATGCTGATGCAGTCCACCGGGCAGGGTGCGATACAACGTTCACAGCCGGTACATAACGCGGTCAGGACGGTATGCATGCATTTGGCCGCGCCGATGATGGCGTCTACCGGACAGGCGCGCAGGCAGAAGGTACAGCCGATACACTGTGCTTCATCAATGACGGCGACTGCTGGTGGTTTGGGGTGGCCATAAGCCGTATTGAGTGGCTTGGGAGCGATGTTAAGGATGGCGGCAATAGCTGCGGCGCCGGCGTCGCCACCAGGCGGACATTGATTAATATCGGCGCACCCCTCAGCAATCGCTACAGCATAAGGACGGCAACCATCAAATCTGCACTGGCCGCATTGGGTTTGCGGCAGCACGGCATCAATCTGCTCAATCAATTTACTTTTATCCAGCATAGGTTGAACGAGAGCAAAGTAGTGAGGTGATTTCCGAAACCAGAGCCGGGCCACGGTAAATTAATCCGGAATAAACCTGCACCAGGCTGGCGCCGGCTTTTATTTTGGCTTGTGCATCCAGGGATGACATGATGCCACCCGCCCCGATGATGGGAATAGCCTGCTGGAGATGCATGGCAAGCTGGCGGATGACGGCAGTACTGCGCTCCGTTAATGGTGCGCCGCTTAATCCGCCTGGTTCATCACCATGCGGCAAGTGTTCAAGGCCATCACGTGCGATGGTGGTATTGGTTGCAATTACGGCATCCATACGGTGTTTCAGTAGCAGCGAGGCGATTGCCTCGATTTGAGCAGATTCCAGATCAGGTGCGATTTTAATGGCCAGCGGGGTGTAGTGGCCATGCTGATCGCTGAGTCGGGTTTGTTCCGTCTTGAGTGCGCCCAACAGTTGTTCCAGCTCGGTTTCATTTTGCAGCTGCCTGAGTTGTTTCGTATTAGGTGAGGAGATGTTGACGGTGACATAACTGGCATACGGGTACGCCTTACGTAAACAGATTAGATAGTCATCTATCGCGTTTTGCAGGGGCGTATCAGCATTTTTACCGATATTGATGCCTAATATGCCTTGATAATCCGCCTGCCGGACATTTTCTATCAGTTTATCTATCCCAACGTTGTTAAATCCCATCCGGTTGGTGATTGCTTCAGCCTGCGGGACGCGAAACAGCCGTGGGCGAGGATTGCCAGGTTGTGGGCGCGGAGTGACAGTTCCCACTTCAATAAAACCGAACCCCAGCCGGGCCAGTGCGCTGATGTACGCGCCGTTTTTGTCGAGACCGGCAGCCAGCCCGACCGGGTTAGGAAAATCCAGCCCCATAGCGCGAACCGGTGTGCAGTAGATAGTGCGATTAGGTAACAGCCCGGTTTTCTGCAGTAATCCGAGCGTATCCAGGGTAAGGGTATGGGCAGTTTCGGCATCAAGCAGAAACAGCAGCGGACGTAGTAGAGTGTATGTCATTCAGATGGTTGTGCAGGTTTCCTGACATTGCCATTGGTTGTCAACCAGCAGTTGTAGTGGTTGGAAATTGGCTTTATAGCGCATTTTTCGGTTATTTTCGATCCAGTAACCCAGATAAAGGTAAGGTAGCTGGCCATGATGGCATTGTGCGATTTGCCACAGGATATTAAAGGTGCCATAGCTCGTTCCGGTGACATCCGGATCAAAAAAGGTATACACCGAAGAAAGCCCGTCCGGTAGCTGGTCAATGATGCTAACCATGCGCAGTTGTTGATTCTCGTGGAATGTTACCAGAAAGGAGTCGACCATACTTTGCAGGAGAAAATTGCAATACTGTTCATGCCCATTTTGATCATCAAGATCCATGCCTCCGCCGGGGTGACGTAATTTCTGGTAGCGCTGGTAGAGATCAAAGTGTGCAGGATCAAAATGAAGGGGATGCCGGGTGGCTTGTAAATGCTGATGTCGTTTCCATATTCTGCGCTGGATGCGGTTGGGGTGGAACAGTTCTGCCGGGATACGCGCCGGGATGCAAGCATGACACAGCTCGCAATCCGGGCGATAGATGAAATTGCCGCTGCGACGATATCCCTGTCGGATCAGTTGTGTGTAGGCATCGGCATCTGATACGTTGCTGGTCAGTACGACCCGGGAGCGTGCGAGCCGCCCTGGTAAGTAACTGCACGGATAGTTTTTGGTAATCTGGAAATCCATTATTGTTGTTTCGGCCAGGTGAAATCAAAATGCCATTTTCTATTTTGTTCAGGCTGGTCGGTCAGCTTACCCAGTAATTTAGAGAATTGGAGTCTTGGAATCTCTCGCGCGCCCATTGACATCAAGTGAGCTGTTTTCATCTGGCAGTCGATCAGGCCATAGCCTTGGCGCTCCAGTTGCCTGGCCAGATAAACCAGTGCAATTTTGGAGGCATCAGGTACCCGGGAAAACATTGATTCGCCAAAGAATGCCTTGCCAATGGCTACACCGTATAACCCGCCGACCAGTTCTCCATCTACCCAGGTTTCGACTGAATGTGCTATCCCGCGTTGATGAAGTGTTGTGTAGGCTGCAACCATTTCGGGATGTATCCAGGTGCCGGTTTGTTTTTCGCGCGGTGCCGCACAAGCTTGCATGACCTGCGTAAAGGCGCTGTCTGTCCGGATCTGATAGTGATTTTTCTTCAATGTCTTGTGCAGTGAACGAGAAATTTTCAATTCTTGCGGAAACAGTACCATTCTTGGGTTCGGGCTCCACCAGAGTATGACTTCCCCCTGATTGAACCAGGGGAAAATCCCTTGCTGATAGGCAGAAATCAGGCGTTCTGGCGACAGATCTCCGCCAGCGGCCAGTAAACCATTAGGTTCGATCAGTGCCTGTTCCAGTGGTGGAAAGGGGGTATCGGAAAAGAGTGTGCGAATCATGGCTGAAACAATATCTTCAGGTAAACAATGGCAAATGGCGTTTTCTTGATGCAGATCAAGATCATCATGTCTGCAATTATCTAGTATCTACCATTAATTAGGGTACTTCGTACGAATCCTCCACGAGCCACATTGCCGCAACCCGCATGGGTACTGGTTTTATGGGTAGTCTCTGCTGTGTTACGCTCGTTGCGAAGGGAATGACCATTGGGCTGGTGTGAATTATTTGTCCGGATGGTTTTATTCAATAACAATAATCGGAAGAACCGTGTTTTCAGTTCAATCCGGGCGCAAATAGCAGAAAACAGCGCAACCTTGATATAGATCAAAGTATTCCTCCCAATAGTTATTTAGCATTTGTCACGCAACATTTGCATATACATAAAACAAGAAAGGAGAACAGGGTGAGTCATAATCCATTCGGAAAGCGTGCTGTATTAAATACTGTGATCGGTGTATTCGGTGCTTCAATGCTGCTGGGTGCGCCACAGACATTTGCCGAAGGTGCATCAACACAGGTTTTGGAAGAGCAGATCAGGTTGCTTGAACAGCAATTGCAATCTATCCGGGGCGAGCTGGATAAGGTTAAGTCCGATACCGTGATACATGAGCAAAAAGTTGATCAAAAATTGCGGGCAGTAGCTTCGGAAGAAAAAAGAGAACACAAGGAGCATGAAATTGAACATGCTGCCCATAAGCACATGCTGTTTTTCCGGGGTGGCTTTGCGCATAGTGACCATCTTCGCAATGGTGTTTCCATCCAGAGTGCTGTAGCTCCTATCGGGATGCAGGATCGAGCAGGCAAGGATGCCTGGTATGTGGGTGCCGGGTTTGATTTCAGTCTGACCAATGATGCTTGGGGAATTATGCCGGGGACCAGTGTATTCGCTGAGCTGATGTTTGAATATAAACAGTACAGCAACAAAGTGAAGGGAAACGTGTTAGCTAATAGCCCGACTCTACTTGCTCCTGATGCACCGTTGAATCCAAATAATGTAACAGTCAGCCAGTTTACGTTGACTGCTGCTCCAAAAATCAAGTTTATGGAAGGCAGTAAATTCAGGCCATGGATTATTCCGGCTGGTCTGGCAATTCATGTGATCAGCCCGCCTTCCGAATCCATCACCGTGCTGGAACCGGGCGTCATGTTCGGCGTAGGCGCTGATTACAACATCTGGAAATCGATGTATGTCGGTGCAGATGCCAGATACCATCTGGCTGGCAAGATTGATGGGGTGGATGTTAGCGGATTTACCGTGGGTGGTTATCTCGGAATCGGGTTTTAAGGCAGGGTAAGCGTTTTTTGATATAGAAATTAGTTAGAAATTGTTTCAATCGTAGTTTGTTTTCTCAGTAGTGACGAGTATTTCTCTCTTCTCGCTTCGAGCAAAATAGGAGCCCAAGCAACAGATTTTGTGACGAAGCCTTTATACCCCGCCTAAGTTTTGGCGGGGTTTTTTTATGAGTGTCAGGAGGACAGGTTAATCTGGTTGCGCAAGGCATCAAGCAGTTTATCGTACAGGCCATTAAAGCTGCCGTTACTCATGATCAAGATATGATCACCTGGTTGTGCCGCAGTAGTAATGGCGCTGATCATGGCAGATAGATCATGGTGAATGTCAGCTTTATTGCTGAGGGAAGTGAGGGCTGAAGCTACGTCCCAGCCCATCTGATGGGCATAGCAGAATACCTGATCGGCCTGATTCAGACTGGCAGCGAGGCTGTCCTGCCAGACACCAAGTTTCATGGTATTGGAGCGTGGCTCCAGCACAGCGAGGATGCGTGCCGAACCAATCTTGTCGCGCAGCCCTGCCAAGGTTGTTTGAATAGCGGTGGGGTGATGCGCAAAATCATCATAGATGTGAATATCATGAATAATCCCGCGCAGCTCCATGCGGCGTTTCACATTTTTAAAGTGGGATAAGGCTTCAATGCCAAGTGGTGCCGGTACGCCGGCGTGACGCGCTGCAGCCAGCGCTGCCAGTGCATTCATGCGGTTATGTTCTCCCAGTAACTCCCAGTGCAATATTCCCTGCGGTTCGCCTTGGAAACGAATTGACTGGCTTTGATCGTGTTCCGTGGTGATTTGCCAGCCTTCATCCACCCCGAATTTTTCTACAGGCGTCCAGCATCCTTGATGCAACACGCGCTGCAGGGTTTCATCACAGCCGTTGACAATAATCAATCCATTGCGCGGAACGATGCGGACAAGGTGATGGAACTGACGCTCGATCGCGGCCAGATCCGGGAAAATATCCGCGTGATCAAATTCAAGGTTATTGAGTACCGCAGTTTTGGGCTGATAGTGCACAAATTTGGAGCGCTTGTCGAAGAAGGCGGTGTCGTATTCATCCGCTTCGATGACAAAGAAAGGAGAGAGAGTTTGTTCTCCGTCGATATGCCCCAGACGGGCAGACAGGCCAAAATTCTCCGGGACGCCGCCGATGAGGAAACCGGGGGCAAGCCCGGCGTATTCCAGAATCCAGGCAAGCATTGAACTGGTGGTGGTTTTGCCATGCGTACCGGCAACGGCAAGTACCCAGCGGTTATGCAGCAGGTGCTGTGCCAGCCATTGCGGGCCGGATGTGTAGGGCAGATGCGCATCGAGAATGGCCTCCATCAACGGGTTGCCGCGTGTGACGACGTTGCCAACTACGAATAAATCAGGTGCCAGCTTAATCTGATCGGTGCTATAGCCTTCGATCAATTCGATATTTTGATCGCGTAACTGTGTGCTCATTGGCGGGTAGACGTTGGCATCACAGCCGGTGACGGTATGACCCGCAGCGCGTGCCAGTACCGCCAGTCCGCCCATGAAGGTACCGCAGATTCCAAGAATGTGAATATGCATAAATGTTCCGGCAGGGTAATTGTGAAGGAGGCAATCGGTTGAGCGGGTGATTATACGCGAGGCGTGACCGGGGGATGTATCCGTGCTACGCTGGTTTCCGTTAAATTTGGGAAGGGAGGCATGAATGGCGCTTCTGCCATTATATATACCAAAAAACAGACGATTACAGGTTGTGATTGCGGGCGGGGGGTACGCAGGGATTGCTGCGATGACTACGTTACGGCGCTACAACCCTGACGCAGAAATCACGCTGATTGATCCTGGAATCAATCATCTCAAAATCACCCATTTGCATGAAACTTTCCGCTATCCATTATCTGATTTGCTGGTTCCGTATACGGCTTTGGAGCAGCGCTTTGGTTGTCGCCATATTCGCAGTACATTGTCGCTGGATGAATCGATGTTGTGTCAGTGGCAGCAAGATCATTACTTGCAGGCAGGTGATATCCAGGTTCCATTTGATTATCTACTGGTAGCATCGGGTGCAAGGATGGCATGCCGGAGTGATATGGATAGTCACACTACAAAAAATGTATTTGGCCTGGAGGATTTTTTTACTGTTTCCGGCGCTGATCTGCTGAACAGCTTTCTGGAAACGAAAAATAGTGAAAGATCGTATATATCCGTAATTGGCGGGGGAGCAACCGGTATCCAATTTCTGTTTGAGCTGGCCGATTA
Organism: Nitrosomonas eutropha; assembly: GCF_003201195.1. GTDB lineage: Bacteria > Pseudomonadota > Gammaproteobacteria > Burkholderiales > Nitrosomonadaceae > Nitrosomonas > Nitrosomonas eutropha. Next base: position 19,049 of record NZ_QICQ01000030.1, read on the forward strand.
TCTGTATCGCCACCGGATTAATCACGGTCTACGGCTGGTGGATGATAAGGAGCGAGTATTACAACAGTTTCCAAAAGGATTTTCCTGGTATGTGGAAAAACGCATGCTGGAGCTGGATATCGAGTTTTATCCAGCGGCCCACTTTCTGGAGCAGCGTACGGATAAACTTCTGCTGGAAGATAAAACCAGCGGGCGACATTTTGTATTGCCTTCCATTCTTTCGCTGGCATTCACCGGCAACAGACCGGGTAATCTGATCAAAACCAACTTGTTCGGCCAGGTGATGGCAGCTGGCAAGCCACTGGAACATATATTTGCAGCGGGCGATTGTTCGGTTTATCAATCAGTGGGATCGAATACGATGACTGCTCAGTCAGCAGTGCGTAAAGGGAAACTGGCTGCCCGTAATATGTTGCGCCACTCCGGTATGCTCAAGGTGCTTGAGCCGTATCTGCATCGTGATCTCGGTTACGTGGTCAGCCTGGGGCCGAATGATGCAGTAGGTTGGCTGGCGGTCGAAAACAATGTAGTGACAGGTATTCCTGCACAGGTTATCAAGGAAATTGTCGAAGTTCAGTACGATTTGCTGTTGAGCGGGGTGGATACTTATCTGGTGTAGTTTGTTAACACCGACAGAAGAAATCAGATACCGCGCATCATGGCAATGCCGTGCGCGCCATGTTCCTGGGCAATTGCCAGATCGGTCGGCTGTAATCCTCCTAACGCATAAACCGGCAGCGGGTAATCCCGGAGGAGGACAGAAAACTTATCCCATCCCAGTGAGGGAGCTCCCGGATGGCTGAGCGTGGGGTATACGGGACTCAGCGTGACAAAATCAACGCCCAGCTGCTCAGCGCGCTTGAGTTCTTCTGCGTTGTGGCAGGAAGCACCGCACCAGTTAACAGTTGGCCGGGCAGTCAGTGATAGCAATTGAGTTGAAGTCAGATGAATGCCATCAGCCTGCACTGTTTGCGCCAGTGCGATATTCCCGTTGAGCAGTACTGTCACCTGATGATTATTCCGGGCAAGTTGCAATACAGTCTGAACATAGCATTCCAGTTGATCGGGCGGCATAGCTTTTTCACGGATTTGCAGAAGTTTTATGCCACTCTGAAAAGCTTGTCGGATGGATAACAATGATGCTTCCACACCCGTTTCAGCTGCACAGGTAATGGCATAGATCGAGGGTAACATCAGGCTGCGCAGAATGGGGATATTGGCCGGAAGCAAAGGAGAAACAGTGACATTGTCGGCGGTTTGCCAGGCGAGCTGCTGCTGTTCACGAGGAGCGGGTTCACCCTGCCAACTGGTTACCCGATAAAATCTGAGTTGTACCGTGGCATGCGGGTAACTGAATAGCCGTGTCAGCCATGGCGTGGCTTGGTCGGGGGTAATACCCAGTTCTTCATTCAGTTCGCGTGCCAGTGCCTGAACAGGAGATTCTCCTGTTTCTATTTTCCCCCCGGGAAACTCCCAGTAGCCAGAATAAGGCTTGCCAGTTGGCCGGCAAGTGAGCAGGAAACTGCTATCTGGACGAATAAGAATGGCAACGACGACTTCAACCAACGGTAAGTCGGGCATATTATTTTTGCCCTATTCTGCCTTTGCCAATTTTTGCTGACCTGCCCAATCACGGGCGAATTGGCGAGCAACCCGTCCATTGCGAGAACCTCGTGCCAGCGCCCAGCGAAGCGCTTCCTGCCGGGCCGGGCCGGATAATCTGCTGATACCATGTTGTGAGAGCCAGTGCTGAACAATTTCCAGATATTGCTCCTGATCGAATGGATAAAAAGACAGCCACAGACCAAAGCGTTCTGATAGTGAAATCTTTTCCTCGGTGGCTTCTCCCGGATGGATTTCGCCCTCCACATGCCGGGTTGCCAAATTCTCATGCATGAATTCCGGTATCAAATGACGACGATTGGAGGTGGCGTAAACCAGTACGTTGTCGGATGTGGTGGAAATGGAACCATCAAGAACGACTTTCAGTGCTTTGTAACCCGGTTCATCCGCTTCGAATGACAAATCATCACAATACAGGATGAAGCGCTCCGGACGCTGATCGATGAATTCGACAATGTCGGGCAGATCGGTGAGCCCTTGTTTATCTACCTCGATTATACGTAAGCCTCGATCTGCATAGCGATTCAACAATGCTTTGATCAATGAGGATTTGCCGGTACCGCGCGCGCCAGTCAATAATACATTATTAGCCGGGAATCCGGAGACAAACTGCTGGGTATTGCGATCAAGTGCCTGCTTCTGCTCTTCGATATTCAGCAGTTCATTCAGCGTAATCGTATGCGGGTGGCTTATCGCCTGTAGAAAACCGGTGTTGTCGTGTTTACGCCAGCGAAAGGCAATGTGTGCGTCAAGATCAGCGTGCTGTATCCGGGTAGGGAGGATGTCCTCAATGCGCGTTAACAGTTGGTCTAAGCGTTGGAAAAACAGTTCGGAATCATTCATATCAGCTGCGGTAATCGGCATTGATTTTTACGTAATCATAGGAAAGATCGCAGGTCCATATTGTGGTGGCTGCATTTCCCCGATTGAGTTTTACCTGAATAGTAATTTCTGGTGCCTGCATGATACGTTGCCCTTCTTTTTCACGGTAGCTGGCAGCACGGCCACCGTGTTCGGCGACCAGGGTATTTTCCAGATAAAGCTGAACAAGATTGACATCCAGATCCTCAATGCCGGCATAACCGATGGCAGCCAGAATTCGTCCCAGATTGGGATCGGATGCGAAGCAGGCCGTTTTGATCAGCGGGGAATGTGCGATGGCATAGGCGACCTTGCTGCATTCTTCCGCTGTCCTGCCACCTTCTACTTGCACGGTGATGAATTTGGTTGCACCTTCGCCATCGCGCACAATCATCTGGGCAAGCAGAATGGCCACTTCGGTAATGGCCGCCTGCAGCGTGATAAATCCGAGGTCGGTTGATGTAGTGATCAGGTTGTGCTTCGCCTGTCCGGTGGCCATCAGGATCAATGCGTCGTTAGTGGAGGTGTCGCCATCTACGGTAATGCAGTTGAAGGATTGATTGGCCGTGTGGTGTACCAAATCGTTCAGCAAGGGTTGCGTAATAGCTGCATCCGTAGCGATATAACTAAGCATGGTGGCCATGTTCGGATGGATCATGCCCGAACCTTTGGTGATGCCGGTGATGGTGACGGTCGTTCCGCCCAATTGAATCTGGCGGGAAACGCCCTTGGGCACAATGTCGGTCGTCATGATTGCCTGAGCAGCAGCAAACCAGTTGTCCGGAACCAGGTTTGCCACTGCCTGGGGCAGGCAGGCAGTAATTTTTTCTACCGGCAGTGGCTCCATGATGACGCCGGTGGAAAATGGCAAGATCTGCTGTACCTGGCAGCCAATGAGCCCGGCCAGCGCGGCGCAGGTGGCGTATGCGTGATCAATACCGGATTGGCCGGTGCCGGCATTGGCATTGCCAGTATTGATCACCAGTGCGCGAGTCGGTAAAAGGGCTGCAAGATGTGATTTGGCTACCGTAACAGGTGCGGCACAGAACCGGTTTTTAGTGAAAACACCGGCAACTTGTGTGTTTTCGGCAAGCTTGATGACCAGCAGGTCTTTTCGGCCGGATCGCTTGATGCCTGCTTCTGCCGTCCCCAATGATATGCCCTGGATCGGCAGCAGCTGTTCAGGTAGTAGCGGTGGAATGTTGACTGGCATGAATGAGAGTCTGTAAGAAAAAACGTTATCGTAACCTATCCCGCAGGAAATCGCCGGGTTGCCTGGAATTATTCCATTATCTAAAACTATGAATGGAGTTTCGCGAGTACTTTGTTAAAATAACGATTTTTAGCGGGTTCGGATACATTCTGGATACATCTATGGAATCAACTTTTCTGGTAGACAATATGTTTTTTATCGTGGCGGCAATGCTGAGTGGTGGCATGCTGCTATGGCCGGTGGTTGCACGTAACTCCGTCCGTGATATTGGTACAAAGCAGGCGATCCGGTTGATTAATTATGAAGATGCTCTGGTGCTGGATGTCAGAGATGAAGGTGAGTATGCCGGTGGTCATCCGCCCAATGCTGCCCATATTCCGGTGGAGCAGATAGAAGAACGTTGGCAGGAGCTGGAAAGATTCAAGGATAAACCTGTTGTTATCATCTTTACGCCAGGGCTGCGACCGGGGCGAGCTGGTTCCGTTTTGCGCAAAAATGGTTTTAAACAGGTTTTTAATCTATCTGGTGGCATTGAAACCTGGCAGCGTGAGAATCTTCCATTGGTGAAAAAGTGATGGATGATAACGGCGCGGAAAGAGACAAAATGCCCAAGGTAGTGATGTATGTATCCGGATTTTGCCCCTATTGCACCATGGCAGAAAAATTGTTGCGTGCAAGAGGCGTGGAGGAGATTGAGAAGATCAGAGTGGATCTGCAACCAGGGCAACGAACCGAGATGATGCGGCGTTCCGGACGACGAACGGTTCCGCAGATCTATATTGGACAGACCCATGTTGGAGGGTATGACGATTTGTCAATGCTGGATCGACAGGGTGAGCTGGCCAGTCTGCTGGCTGGCTGAATGTCTGCCGGTATCTGATTGTTATTGGAAGCTGACTTATTTATTTTGATAAATGTATTTAACCGGAATCAACCATGACTGAACCACAGCAGCAGCCCGTTTTTGTTATTGAAAAAGTGTATGTCAAGGATTTATCACTGGAAATTCCCCATGCTCCTCAGGTTTTTCTGGAACGGGAATCTCCCGAGATCAATCTTCAGCTGGCTACCAGTGATAATGTCATAGAAGGGGAGATCCACGAGGTAATTGTGACGGCGACTGTCACGGCGCGCCTGAAGGAAAAGGATAAGGTTATGTTTCTGGTAGAGGCTCATCAGGCTGGTATTTTCCGGATACGTAATGTTCCCGGGAATGAGATTGAGCCAGTATTGGGTGTTCTGTGTCCAAATATTCTGTTTCCCTATCTGCGTGAAACGATCTCGGATACAGTAACGCGAGCTGGATTCCCGCCTGTGATTCTCAATCCGGTTAATTTCGAGGCAATTTATCAGCAGAAGCAGCAGGAAGCGGCTGTATCACAGCCTGATCAGCCTGTGGATAATACAACCAGGCACTGATTCATGAGATTACAGCTATTTCGGGCCGGATTTGTTACCGCTGGCTTGTTGTTTCCATTGTTGTTTTTTTCCTGTAAGGCCATTGCACAGGAAGGCAGTCAAAATGAGTTTCTGTCGATCGCGACGTCGGCAACTATTCTATACGATGCCCCTTCTCTCAATGCCGGAAAATTATATGTGGCGAGTGTAAATCTGCCTCTGGAAGTGGTGGTAAAGGTGGTGGGATGGGTAAAGGTACGGGATTATCATGGATACCTTGCCTGGGTAGAAGATAAAAATCTCAGCCCGAAACGGTTTGTGATCGTCAATGCTTCTGTTGGCAGTGTTTATCAATCTCCGGATCAGAATTCGTCGCTGGTGTTTCAAGCCCGGCAGGATGTGGTGCTGGAATGGCTGGGTGCTGCCGCAAATGGGTGGGTAAAAGTAAAACATCAGGATGGCCAGGTCGGCTATATCAGAACTGATCAAGTCTGGGGTGTATGAATATCACGGTGCTTGGCGCGGGAGCCTGGGGAACTGCGCTGGCAATTTATCTGTCGGCACGTCATCACGTAACGTTATGGACCCGTAATACAGGGCACTTGGCAGAATTGGCGGCGTTGCGCGTCAATCAGCGTTATCTGCCGGGGCAGCATTTGCCGGATTCCATCCATCTCGCTTCTGCGCTGAGTGATGCGTTGGAGCAGGCGGAGCTGGTTCTTGTGGTTGTGCCTGTTGCAGGGTTGCGCGTAACTTTGCAGCGGATAGCTGCTTTGAATCAGTCATTGCCGCTTGTTCTGGGATGCAAGGGATTTGAGGCAGGCACTGCAAAGCTTCCCTGCCAAGTGGTTGAGGATGTTTATTCGGCGGAGATCACTTGTGGCGTATTGTCTGGCCCAAGTTTTGCCCAAGAGGTGGCAATGGGGCTTCCTGCTGCACTGACGCTGGCTTCTGATGATGATGCTTTTGCTAGACGGATTGCCAGTGAGATTCATACTTCAATTTTACGTGTTTATTCCAGCAGTGATGTGGTTGGAGTTGAAGTTGGCGGGGCGCTCAAGAATGTAATTGCAATTGCTGCCGGGATTTCTGACGGACTTGCGTTTGGTAATAATGCAAGAGCAGCACTGATTACTCGCGGGCTGGCGGAAATTACCCGGCTGGGTGTGGCGCTGGGCGGGCATAGGAAAACCTTTACCGGTTTGAGTGGAATTGGAGATCTGATTTTGACTTGTACCGGTGATTTGTCAAGGAACCGTCAGGTTGGGATGATGCTTGCTGCCGGGTGTCAACTGCCAGAGATTTTACTTGAAATCGGACATGTTACTGAAGGTGTGTATACCGTTCGAGAGGCGCACGAAATGGGACGGCAGCTACAAATTGATATGCCCGTAACTCAAGCGGTTTACAGTATTTTGTACGAACAAATCCCGGTTGAGAGTGCAATCAGGAATATGCTTGATCGTGAACCTGGCGCAGAAACAGATTGAGAGCAGATTTTACTGATGTGATACTTTCTCGATTCGGGTGAAACGGGAATTTATCAAAAATGAAGCTGATTTCTGGTTAAACACTTGACCGCCGCAAAACGGCTTGATATAAGGGTTTATACAGAGTTGTCTGTGTAAAAAGAGGTGTTTTCCTGCAACCTAACGAAGCAAAACAAAGGGGAATTTATGAATAAATCTGAACTCATCGAAGCGATTGCTCGTCATGCCGATATTACAAAAGCAGAGGCGGGTAATGCACTGGATGGTGCGTTATCTGCCATTAAGGATGCGCTTAGCAAGAATGACAGCGTCACCCTGGTAGGTTTTGGAACTTTCAAGGTTGGGGAACGGGCTGCCCGTACGGGACGTAATCCGCGTACCGGTGCCGAGATAAAAATCAAGGCAGCTAAAGTGCCCAAATTCACTGCTGGCAAAGCGCTGAAAGATGCTGTAAACTAGCGCTCCTTCGATAGCAAAGAAAAGATGGGTGGGTTCGGGTGCTTAGCTCAGCTGGTAGAGCGTCGCCCTTACAAGGCGAATGTCGGCGGTTCGATCCCGTCAGCACCCACCAACAGCATTATTGGGTAAAGTTATCTTGTAGCTGATCTCTTATTAGAGAGTGTAATACTGGGAGTGGTAGTTCAGTTGGTTAGAATACCGGCCTGTCACGCCGGGGGTCGCGGGTTCGAGTCCCGTCCACTCCGCCATATCTTTACTTTGCGTAATGTCCGGTCATGATGATATAACATCTTTTCCTCCCCCTGTTTTTCCCTGTTTCCTTTTTTTCGGGTATTCGCCGTGTTTGATTTTGTAAACCAAAAGAAGACGATAGTTCAGATCGTGCTTTTTATTGCCCTCTTGCCGTTCTTGTTCTGGGGGCTGGAGTCGTATCAAGGCATGGGTAGTGCGAGTGATGTTGCATCTGTTGATGGTGAGGAAATCAGCCGCCAGGAATATGAGCAGGCTTTACGTAATCAACAGGAAAATCTGCGTAATATGCTGGGGGAAAATTTTGATGCCAGTCTGCTGGACAGCCCGCAGATGCGTATGGCTGTTCTGGAAAATCTGATCCAGCAGAAGCTGTTGCGTCATGAGGCCGGGCGAGTTGGGCTGGCCGTACTGGATTCCCGTCTGACTGCCGAAATTCAGAATATCGCTCTTTTCCACGAGGACGATAAATTTTCGTATGAGCGTTACCGTGAATTGCTTCAGCGCCAGGGAATGTCTCCCGCAATGTTTGAAGCGAGGCTGGCGGGTGATCTTATGCGACAACAGCTGCTGGAAGGTATTACCGGAAGTGTGATCGTCTCCAAAACTGTTGCGGACAGAATAGCCTCACTCAGTGAAACCAAGTACGAGATTAATCGGGTGACAATCAATCCTGAGCAATATATTAATCAGGCTGAACCCGATGAGGCTGCTATTCAGTCATACTATGACAGTCATCGTCAGGATTTCACGTTACCAGAACGGGTTCGGATCGAATATGTTGTGCTTTCTTTGGAAGAATTAGCGAAGCAGGAGCAGATTTCTGATGAGGAAATCAAAAAATATTTTGATGAGCATCAGGATGAGTTTGGTCGGGTCGAGGAACGGAGAGCCAGTCATATATTGCTGACCGTTCCGGTTGATGCAACTGAAGAGCAAAAGGCAGCCATTAAGGCTAAGGCAGAACAAATTCTAGAACAAGTAAAGCAGGATCCGGACAAATTTCCAGAATTGGCTAAGGAGTTGTCAGAAGATCCGGGTTCGGCGAAAGCAGGCGGAGATCTTGGTTTCTTTGCACGTGGCTTGATGGTCAAAGCCTTTGAGGATACGGCGTTTGAGATGCAGCTGGATGAAATACGCGGCCCGGTAGAAACTCCGTTTGGTTTTCACATTATCAGGCTGACCGCAGTGAAAGATGCGAATGTGGCTAAATTTGATGAAGTCAAGGAAGGCATCAGACAAACGCTCCAGCGTCAGAAGGCTGCTGACAGATTTGGTGAGCTATCCGAAGATTTCAGCAATATTGTTTATGAGCAGAGTGATACATTGCAACCTGTAGCGCAGATGTTTAATCTGTCTGTTCAGCAAAGTGACTGGATTGATCGTAATTCGAAGGAGCCGTCAGTTATTGCCAATGAACGTATGCTTCAGGCGATATTTTCGGAGGGCGCTATTCGTGACCATTACAATACCGAGGCGATTGAAGTGGCTCCTGATACCTTCGTTTCGGCCAGAGTACTTGAGCATCGTCCCGCCAGTGTGCAATCAATCGGACTGGTCAAGGATAAGATTATCGAACTTCTAAAGCAGCAAATCGCAGCTGCAACCGCCGAGGAAGAAGGCAAACAGAAGCTTGCCAAATTGCAGGCAGGAGAGACTGATGAATCCCTGGAATGGGGAGAGCCAGTGGAAATTTCCTATACTCAGAAAAGAGGGAGTGATGAAGAGATGCTACACGCACTTTTTCAAACAGATGTGGAAAAACTCCCTGCTTATACTGGAGTCAAGACCAAGAAGGGTGGTTTTGACCTGATCCGGATCAATCAGGTGAAAGTACCAGCTGCTGAAAGTGGATCATCCCAATATACTATGCTCATCAATCAGTTGCAGCAGGTACACGGTCAGGAAGAATTAAACGCCTATCTTGCTGGCCTCAGGCAACGCTACGAAGTAAAAATCAAGCCAGTTGAGGAGAATGACTGATAAGAAGAGCAGTAGTAGCCTGCAGGCTACTACTGCTCATCAGTGTCCAGATTAAATGCGACGGTATTGAACCCGGCATCAACATAGGTAATTTCGCCGGTAATACCACTGGCCAGATTGCTGCAGAGAAAAGCAGCTACGTTACCAACCTCCTCGGTGGTCACATTTCTTTTCAAGGGTGCAACTTTCTCGGCATAACCTAGTAACCTGCCAAAATTACCAATTCCTGCTGCCGCCAGCGTTTTAATTGGACCGGCTGAGATGGCATTCACCCTGATCCCTTGTTTACCAAGACTTGACGCCATGAAGCGAACGTTAGCTTCCAGGCTCGCCTTGGCCAACCCCATCACATTATAGTTCGGCATCACACGCACAGCGCCGAGATAGCTGAGTGTCAGCAAAGCGGCCGATCTTCCCTGCATCAGCGGCAGGGCAGCTTTTGCCAGTGCAGCAAAGCTGTATGAACTGATATCATGTGCAATATGAAAGGCTTGCCGATCGACGTTTTCCAGATAATCACCAGTCAGAGCGGCGCGTGGAGCGAAGGCGATGGAGTGCACGATTCCATCCAGTCCATCCCAATGGCTCGCCAATTCACTGAAACAGCGGGTAATTTCTTCATCTTGGCTGACATCACAACGAAACAGCAGGTCGCTGTTAAATTCGGCAGCTAGCTTGCCAACGCGCTCGCGTAAATCTTCTGATTGATAAGTAAATGCCAGTTTGGCCCCTTCGCGATGCATCGCCTTGGCAATGCCGTAAGCAATGGATCGGTTGCTAAGCAGGCCTGTAATCAGAATTTGCCGGTCAGCTAGAAATCCCATAATCGAAAACTCCAATTAGTATTTGTTTGTCTTAAAACGTGCCTTGGCCGTATGAGGTTTTTTTACGGTTTAGCTTGCTGGATTGCTGTCCTTGTATAACATGTAGTGCGCATTGTATCACCGCTCATGGGCTCCGTCTTTCTGGGCAATGTCCCTTGCAATCTTGCTGGATGAGCCTTGATTCAATTGACGGGTTGTCTGGTATGATAAACCGATCTCTGGTTGCAGTTCGCTACAGAATATATGTTGCTGAATGATATATCCTGGCTGAACGGTTTCCAAAGCTTTCCTGGCCGATTTTCCGGTTCCTTTCTTCTCCATCAGCGCTATGACTTCTTCAACAATATCAGCAGTTTCAGAAGCAGTACAAAGAAAGATTATCAACGCCATTGCGACAGAGCTCAGTGTTGCGCCACAGCAGGTCAGCGCAGCGGTAGCCTTGCTGGATGATGGCGCAACCGTGCCTTTTATCGCGCGATACCGTAAGGAAGCAACGGGCAATCTGGACGATACACAACTGCGTCTGCTGGAAGAACGATTGATCTATCTGCGCGAGCTGGAAGAACGGCGGCAGGTCATCCTGACCTCGATTGGGGAGCAGGGAAAACTCTCCGATGAATTGCGCTACATAATCGAACAAGCTGCAACCAAGCAGCTGCTGGAAGATATTTATTTGCCCTACAAACCGAAGCGTCGAACACGGGCACAGATCGCGCGTGAGGCCGGGCTGGAACCCTTGGCAGACACTCTTCTGACAGATCCGACGTGCGACCCAGAACAGGAAGCCGCAAACTATATCAAGGTGGTGTCAGCAGCCGAAGGAGTAGAGGCAATCAATGTTCCCGATGTAAAAACAGCACTGGAAGGTGCGCGTGATATTCTGGCTGAACGTTTTGCGGAGACAGCGAAGCTGCTCGCCATTCTGCGCAATAAACTTTGGCAGGAAGGCGTGGTGACTTCAGTGGTTGTTGCCGGTCAGGAAATGTCGGAGGAAGAAAAATTCCGTGATTACTATGCTTATGCCGAGCCAGTGCGCTTGATTCCCTCACACCGCGCGCTGGCATTGTTCCGTGGCCGGGCACTGGGAGTGCTTAGAATTGATCTGGACCTGGATGAAACTTCTCGTGAAGTAATTCCACATCCTTGTGTTGCCATGATTGCTGCACATTTCAAAATCGAAAATCGTGGCCGGAAAGCGGATAAATGGTTGGGGGATGTTTGTCAGTGGGCCTGGCGTGTCAAAGTGCATCCGCATCTCACTGCGGAACTGTTGTTGCAGGTGCGCGAGGCAGCAGAAACTGAAGCAATCAGGATTTTTAGCCGCAACCTGCGTGAATTGCTGCTAGCCGCTCCGGCGGGGCCCAAAGCTGTACTCGGGCTTGATCCGGGTTATCGTACTGGCTGTAAAGTGGCTGTGGTCGATGCCACTGGGAAATTGCTGGAAACGACGACGATTTATCCGCATCAGCCACAAAGTAACTGGCAGGGTTCACTGGCAAGCATCGTGCAACTGGTGCTCCGGCATGGTGTTGAGCTGATTTCAATTGGGAACGGGACAGCGAGCCGGGAAACCGATAAATTAGCCACCGAGGTCATTCGGCTGGTGGCAGAGCAACACCCCGAATTGAAGTTGATCAAGCTTGTTGTCAGTGAAGCAGGTGCCTCGGTTTATTCAGCTTCTGCACTGGCTGCTGCAGAATTTTCCAATCTGGACGTAAGCTTGCGCGGCGCGGTTTCCATTGCCAGACGTCTGCAAGATCCGCTGGCAGAACTGGTCAAGATCGAACCCAAATCAATCGGTGTTGGTCAGTATCAGCATGATGTAAACCAACGTACTCTGGCGCGATCACTGGCTGCTACGGTTGAGGATTGTGTTAATGCGGTTGGTGTGGATGTCAATACCGCATCAGCACCTCTGTTAGCACAAGTTTCCGGCCTTAATCGCGTACTTGCCCAGAATATCGTCAGCTATCGCGATGCTCATGGTCGGTTTCCAAATCGGCGAACGATTCTCAAAGTGCCGCGTGTGGGTGAAAAAACATTTGAGCAGGCAGCGGGCTTTCTGCGCATCAACGACGGGGATAATCCATTGGATCGTTCCGCTGTTCACCCGGAAGCCTATCCGGTGGTGGAGCGCATTCTGGCGCGTTTGAGTAAAGGAATCGGGCAGGTAATGGGGCATCCGGAAACACTCAAAGGGCTTACTGCTGAAGAATTTACCGATGAAACCTTCGGTTTGCCAACTGTGCGCGATATTCTGTCCGAGCTGGAAAAGCCTGGCCGTGATCCGCGCCCGGAATTTAAAACCGCTACCTTTCAAGAAGGGATTGAATCACTGACTGATCTGCAATCCGGCATGATTCTGGAAGGCGTTGTGACTAACGTGGCTGCGTTTGGAGCATTTGTTGATATTGGCGTGCATCAGGATGGTCTGGTGCACGTTTCCTCACTGGCAAACAAGTTCATCAAGGATCCCCACCAGATTGTAAACAAGCACACAAAACCCTTTAGTGACAACAATTTGCAAGAACTATCAGGCTCAGTGCCATGAAAAATACCATGACCAGATCATGAGG
>NZ_QICQ01000031.1 GCF_003201195.1 Nitrosomonas eutropha
ACAAACTGGATGGCGTATTTGACGGAGAGCCTAAATTCAAGTTCCATGACGAATTCCAGGCCAACGCTAAAACTGCCAAAAAAGGAAAATAGAGATGACTAGACTGCAAAAAGGATCAATTGGTACTTTACTGACAGGAGCTCTGCTGGGAATAGCATTGGTGGCTGTGGTTTTTGGTGGGGAAGCTGCGTTATCGACCGAAGAGTTTTGTACCAGCTGTCATTCCATGTCATACCCACAGAGTGAATTAAAAGAATCCACCCACTATGGTGCATTGGGGATTAATCCGACTTGTAAAGACTGCCATATTCCACAAGGGATAGAAAATTTCCACCTGGCAGTAGCAACTCACGTGGTTGATGGTGCCAGAGAACTTTGGTTGGAGATGGTCAATGACTACTCCACCCTGGAGAAGTTCAACGAAAGAAGATTGGAAATGGCACATGATGCCCGGATGAACCTCAAGAAATGGGACAGCATTACCTGCCGTACCTGTCATGTAAAACCAGCTCCTCCGGGAGAAAGCGCTCAGGCGGAACATAAGAAAATGGAAACGGAAGGAGCAACCTGCATAGACTGTCATCAGAATCTGGTGCATGAAGAAGCGCCGATGACAGATTTGAATGCAAGTCTTGCTGCAGGCAAGCTGGTATTAAAGTCGGAAGAGGGTGACGATGACGTTGATGACGTTGATGACGAGGATGAAGAAGTCGAGGTGGAAGTTGAAGAAACTGAAACAGCTGACGACAGCGACTCCGCTTCCTCCAGCAACCATGATGACGATAGTGATGATGAGTAAATTTTGATTGGCTGGTTTACGTTAGATTAAGGTGTATAGAGCCGCAAGTCACATTCTCCCTGGAGCTGAATCAGGATCAGGATACGAGATGTGGCTTGCGGCATTGCTTTAGTTGCTTTGGTTTTCTGTTAAATAAAGATATACAGGTTTGTTGACTTGTTAATCTCTGCGGGCTCAATTTTCAGCTCCTTGGGGCTAGGCTGATTAAGATCATCGGTGGGCTGAGTACCACAGTAATTAATATCTCGTTGCTTGCAGCGAGTGTTTTTTTAGGTTGATGGTAAGGAATATAATGAGTAGTAAGCTTTATATCAAAACATTTGGCTGTCAGATGAATGAATACGATTCAGCCAAAATGGCTGATATTCTTTTATCAGAAAAAAATATGGAGCTGACTGAAGTACCTGAAGAAGCTGATTTAATTCTATTTAATACTTGCTCAGTTCGTGAAAAGGCGCAGGAAAAAGTTTTTCATGATCTGGGGCGCGTGCGGCATCTTAAAAATAGCAAGCCTGATTTGTTGATTGGTGTTGGTGGATGTGTGGCCAGCCAGGAAGGTTCAGAGATAGTCAGGCGTGCTCCATTTGTAGATTTGGTATTTGGCCCGCAAACATTACACAGATTACCCGAGTTGATTGATGCTCGCAGGCGTACAGGCCAGTCACAGGTTGACATTACTTTTCCAGAAATAGAAAAATTTGATCGTTTGCCACCTGCTCGTACAACAGGAGCAACTGCTTTTGTATCAATTATGGAAGGATGCAGTAAATACTGTAGCTTTTGTGTTGTTCCTTATACCCGGGGAGAGGAGGTTTCCAGGCCATTGGATGATGTTCTGACCGAAGTGGCTGGGCTTGTGATTCAAGGGGTCAAGGAAGTTACTCTGCTCGGACAAAATGTGAATGCTTATTACGATAAGACAAGCGGAGAAGGAGATATAGATTTTGCTACGCTACTGGATTATATCCATGAAATTCCGGGCTTGGTGCGTATCCGGTATACAACTTCCCATCCGAGAGAATTTACAGCCCGATTGATTGAAACGTATCAGCGATTACCGAAGCTGGTTGGTCATGTGCACTTGCCCATACAATCCGGATCAGACAGGATTCTGGCTGCGATGAAACGAGGTTATACTATAATTGAGTATAAATCCATCATCCGTAAATTACGTACGATTCGTCCAAATATATCAATATCATCAGATTTTATTGTCGGATTTCCGGGAGAAACGGATACTGATTTTGAAGAGACGATGAAACTGATTGATGATGTGAAATTTGATGAATCTTTTAGTTTTATTTATAGCCCGCGTCCTGGAACACCTGCCTCAGATTTACCGGATGACACGCCTTATCGGATAAAGCTGGCCAGACTGCATCAGTTGCAGGAAAAAATACAGCGTAATGCACAAATGATCAGTCAGAGTATGGTTGATACTATCCAGCGTGTTTTGGTAGAGGGCCCATCAAAAAAAGATCCAAATGAATTTTGTGGAAGAACGGATAATAATCGGGTAGTCAATTTTGCTGGACACGCTGGTTTGGTGGGAAGCTTTGTTGATATCAAGATAACAGCAGTCTCATCGCATACGTTACGCGGTGAAATTTCTGATATGCAATGAACAATCTTGTTACGGCCGGTTTGTTGCTCAACTTGATTGCAATTAGAGTTTGAACGCTGCGATGACGTTTTCGGTAGAATCGAAACCTGAATCTGTTGAATTGACGTTTTCATCCACAAATAATGAACGCCTGATCAACCTTTGCGGGGTATTAGATGAAAATCTCAAGCAGATTGAATCTGCCTTTGATGTAGTCATCTCACGTAGAGGTGCCCACTTCGTACTTCATGGTCCTATCAGTCAAACTAATCTTGCAGTCCGAGCATTGAAAAAATTCTATGAAGAATCGGATAATCATCTCGGTATTGAGCAGATACAGTTAGGATTAGTTGAAATCAGAAATATTGCCTCTCCGTCTACTATGAATTCAGACAGGGATGCGGAAAAGCTCGACTCGACACCTTTGCAACTCATAACTCGTCGCGGCAATATTCAAGGTCGTACTGTTCGACAGACGGATTATCTTTATCAAATCAGGGAGCACGATGTTACTTTTGGCATTGGGCCAGCGGGCACGGGGAAGACCTACCTTGCTGTTGCCTGTGCGGTAGATGCATTGGAGCGCGAGCTGGTTGGTCGAATTATTCTGGTGCGCCCAGCCGTAGAGGCAGGGGAAAGATTGGGGTTTTTGCCAGGAGATATGGTGCAGAAGGTGGACCCCTATTTACGGCCGCTTTATGACGCTTTGTATGACTTGATGGGGTTTGAGAAAGTCAATAGATATTTCGAAAAAAGCACTATTGAAATTGCGCCACTAGCTTTCATGCGTGGCCGCACTCTCAATCAATCATTCATTATTTTGGACGAGGCGCAAAACACAACTCCTGAACAGATGAAAATGTTTTTGACGCGTATCGGTTTTGGCTCCAAAGCGGTAGTTACGGGAGATATAACGCAAATAGATTTGCCGAAGCATCAGAAGAGTGGTTTGGTTGAAGCTGGGCAAGTATTAAAAAGAGTAAGTGGAATAGCGTTTACACATTTTAAAACTGACGATGTAGTTCGGCATCCACTGGTTCAACGTATAGTGGATGCCTACGAAAAATATGCCTCTGATAAAGAACCCCAATAAATTTTCTGGTTGTGGGAAGACGTTTAAATTGACGGTGCAGTTTGCGGCAGATAAAACTAATATTCCGGGCAGGCAACTGTTTCGTAAATGGGTCGGGGCTGCGTTAAATAAGCCGGCTGAAATTGTTATTCGTATCGTTGGTATGCAGGAAGGTGAAGTGCTTAATCGCAAGTTTCGTGGCAAGGACTCTGCAACTAACGTATTGACGTTTGTGTATAGTGATGATGTTCCACTTCTCGGTGATATCGTGCTGTGCGCTCCTGTAATTTCCAGGGAGGCAGAACAACAAAATAAAGATCTGGTAGCACACTATGCGCATCTTATTGTCCATGGCGTTTTACATTTGCAGGGATATGATCATATCAGCGACGAAGATGCCGTTGTTATGGAATCCCTCGAAACAAAGATTATCACCAGGCTCAATTATCCTGACCCTTATGTCATTCAGCAGTGAAATGATATAAACGGACCAGACAAATCTTTTTTATTCCCGATGCTATACATTTCATGAACGAGACCTCCCCCAAAGCTGGTTGGCTTGAGCATATCAGTACATTACTTTCGCGCAAACCGGAAGATCGTGAGCAGTTGATTGCTTTACTGCACTCTGCTTATGAGCGTAACCTGCTTGATGCGGATGCACTGGCTATGATCGAAGGGGTGATGCAAGTTTCGGAAATGCAAGTTCGTGACGTTATGGTTCCTCGTTCGCAAATGGATACGATTGATATTAACGAAAAACCTGAGGAGGTTATTCCATTTGTGATTGAGACTGCCCATTCACGATTTCCTGTTACGGATGGGAGCAAAGACCAGGTTATTGGTGTTTTACTGGCAAAGGATTTATTACGCTATTACTCAAGCAGAGAAGCATTCAACATACAGGATATACTGCGCCCGGTGATATATATACCGGAATCTAAGAGGCTTAATATTCTTCTCAAGGATTTTCGCAGTAATCGTAACCATATTGCTATTGTCGTCGATGAATATGGCGGTGTGGCTGGGCTTGTTACGATTGAGGATGTGTTGGAGCAGATTGTTGGGGATATTGAGGACGAATATGATTTTGACGAGGATGACGCATATATTGTTGCGGATACAGACGGCCATTATCGTGTCAAGGCAATTGCTGAAATATCAAGTTTTAATGAAACTTTGGGCGCATCATTCAGTGATAAGGACTTTGATACGATTGGCGGTCTTGTTATTGGCAAATTTGGCAGGCTTCCTGAGAGCGGAGAATCAATTGTCATAGGAGATTTCAGTTTTACCGTTATGAGAGCGGATAGTCGTCGTTTGCATCTGTTAAAAGTGGAACGTATTAAACCCGAGCTGACTGATATTGCAGATTCATAAGACTAATTCAGCTTTTATAGTAAATATGGTTGAATTTATGCCAAATGATTATTTTGGATCAGGCCAAAGAAGAAATAACCTCAGCTATATAATAACTTCAAAAATTTATTGAAAGTCAAAAATAAAACCGGAACAGAAGGTTACAAATTGATAAATAGAGTTGATTTGCATTTTTCTTATCCCGGCAGCCAAGAAAAATGAGTGATCGTGAAATCGATCAACAGTTGGTAGAACGGGTACAGCAGGGCGATAAACGTGCTTTTGATCTGCTGGTTATTAAATATCAGGGACGGCTCGCGCGCTTGTTATCTCGGTTTATTCGAGATCCGGCTGAAGTGGAAGATATTGCCCAGGAAACCTTTATTAAGGCCTATCGGGCATTAGCTTCGTTTCGCGGTGATAGTGCCTTTTATACCTGGTTGTATCGAATTGGAGTTAATACAGCCAAGAATTTTCTGGTAGCACAAGGCCGTAAACAGCCCGTAACCATTACTGGATTTGATGCTGAAGATGCGGAAAATTTTGAAGGAGCTGATCAGCTTCGGGAGGTGAATACGCCTGAAAGTGAACTTATGGGAAAACAGGTTGCCCAAACTGTGAATCAGGCACTAGAAGCTTTACCCGAAGAATTACGAACTGCGATAACTCTCAGGGAAATTGAGGGATTAAGCTACGAAGAGATTGCCGATATTATGAATTGTCCAATTGGTACAGTGCGGTCCAGAATATTCAGGGCACGTGAGGCGGTGGCTGACAAACTGCGTCCTTTGTTAGGCACTGACAAGAGTAAAAGATGGTAATAAGAGGTGAAATGTGAGAAAGAAAGTATCTGAATTAATGGATGGTGAGCTTGAGGATACGGATGCAGTTACGATCATTAATGTTGTAAAAAGTGACAGTAGTCTGTTTTCTGACTGGGAGGTTTATCATATAATTAGGGATTCATTACACCAATCCGTTATTAGTATAGATCTTTCAGAAAAGATCAGAAATAAACTAATTGATGAACCGCTGTTATTGGTGCCTTATTCACACAAAACTCACCAGAATCGTAAACAAAAGCTACTGGGATTTTCGGTTGCTGCTTCGATTACAGTGTTGTCAGCCGGATGGTTGATATTTCAGTCTATAGAGCAGCATGAAACAGCACTTAAAGAAGTTTATGTGACTGAGAAAATAAATGACAAGGCTACGCCTGCCAACGAGCAGCGCTCGTTGGTTACTTTTCAGCCCGCTCCCTCGTATTCATTTCCTTCTGTTTCTACAAACAGTAATTATCCTCTGATCTACAGGGGAGTAACATACGAGAGTGCTGCCCGTTATCCGTCTGTCGGGGTATCTCCAGCTGTTGGACCAATCCGGACAGAGCCTCTCGCGCCTGCCGAGTAACGTGAATCATGAGTTCATGAAGTATATTGTTGTAATAATGCAGGTGCCGTGTTCTGTCATTGTTATAAACAGAAAGAGCTTGTGGGGAATTGATATGACGATATTTTGGCTACGGTAATGTGGACTTACTTCTGTAAGCGCCAATAATTCTTAATTATGATTATATATTTATCATCATGATCTCTCAAAGTAACCCCTACCCAAACGCAGGATTAATATTGATCGTGGCTACGATTAAAAATACATGGCAGAAGATAGCATTTATAATTTTCCTGTGTTGGTCCGCATTTATGCTGCCTGTTTCATTGCAGGCAAAAGATTTGCCGGACTTTACTGATCTGGTAGAAAAGCACGGACAGGCGGTTGTCAATATCAGTACAGTTCAGACTCAGCAAGTAGGGGTTGGTCAGTTTTTGCCAGAAATTCCTAATATTCCGGAAGATTCTCCTTTCTATGAATTTTTTCGCAGACATATCCAACCTTTCTCAGGCCCGAGAAAATATGAATCTCGTTCACTTGGTTCAGGTTTTATTATCAGTAAAGATGGGTATATCCTGACCAATGCACATGTGGTTGAGGCGGCCAATGAAATTACCGTCCGATTGACAGATAAGCGTGAATTCAGCGCAAAAGTAATTGGAGCTGATCAAAAAACAGATATTGCATTGCTTAAAATAGATGCAAATGATCTACCGGTAGTGACCCAAGGTAGCCCTGAGCAACTCAAGGTTGGAGAATGGGTAGTTGCCATTGGCGCTCCCTTTGGCTTCGAGAACACGGTTACAGCGGGAATTGTGAGTGCAAAAGGACGTTCGCTTGCCCAGGAAAACTATGTTCCTTTTATACAAACTGATGTGGCGATTAATCCGGGTAATTCAGGTGGACCGCTGTTTAATATGAAGGGTGAGGTTGTGGGTATCAACTCCCAGATTTACAGCAGAACGGGTGGGTTTATGGGTCTTTCTTTTGCCATTCCGATTGATGTCGCGATGGATATTGCCGATCAACTCAAGACCTATGGCAAGATCTCACGCGGAAAGATTGGTGTCATGATACAGGAAATGACAGACGAGTTGGCCGAGTCTTTCAGTCTGGACAAGTCACGCGGTGCACTAGTGGTTTCAGTAGAAAAAGGCGGGCCGGCTGACAAAGCTGGCATAAAGATAAGAGACGTTATTCTGAAATTTGATGGTAAAGATATCGAGGCTTCAAGTGATTTGCCACGCATTGTTGGGAACACGAAACCTGGCTCCAAGGTGCCTGTTGAAATATGGCGTAGTGGTTCGGTCAAAAAAATGACTATTTCAGTAGGAGAAATGCCTGCAGATGGCAATATTGTTAATCAAAAACAAAGCAAATCAGGAGATGCAACCAGTCGGCTTGGTCTTGTTCTAAGGGAGCTTTCTGCTAACCAGAAAAATCAGCTTGGTATAGAGAATGGCTTGCTGGTTGATGAAGTTTATGACGGAATAGCCAGTAGCTCGGGTATTCGTCCCGGAGATATTATCTTGGGATTTAATAATCAAGATATAAAATCCATCAGACAGTTCAATAAGTTGCTGAATGATGCTCCCAAAGGTCGGAATATTGCGCTGCTAATAAGAAGAGGGGATGTTGCGACTTTCATTACCATAAAAATAGATGAATAATCGGGCAGAGCTCAGAAAATTAATTGTATATGGGAGAGAAGGCTGTCATCTCTGCGAGGATATGATTGCTTCCCTCGGTGATCTGCAAAAGGAATTTCGATTTGAGTTTGTAGTGATCAATATTGATAAAGATGAGAATTTGACCCGATTATATAATGAGCGTGTTCCGGTTCTGTTTGCTGTAAAAGAAAAAAAAGAGCTATGTCACTATTTTCTTGATTTAGAGGCGTTTAACGCTTACCTTGCCTGAATTCTAACTTTTTGCTGATTTGATTTGCTCGAGCAGATTAAATTATCTTCTCTACAAAAGATCCGTTCTCATTTCTTCTTGTTATTGTTCCAGCATAGAGATAATGCGGGAGCTGAGTAAATTACTACTCATCTGATTTATTTAGCGAGTTCTCGCGTTGTCTTCATGATTGTCAAGTATACGGAATCGCTTTATCTGTTCTGGCTGCTCCGGGAAATCTATCTTCCTTCTGCTGATTTGTATACAATCGCTTCTTTTATCCATGGCTTTCGTCAATTCTCCTGCCAATCGGTGATTTTTTTTGATACAGCACATTCGTAATTTTTCTATTATTGCACATATTGATCATGGCAAATCCACGCTTGCTGATCGCATTATTCAGTTTTGCGGAGGTCTTTCTGATCGGGAAATGGAAGCTCAGGTACTCGATTCGATGGATCTGGAACGCGAACGCGGCATTACGATAAAGGCACAGACCGCTGCCTTGTATTACCAGGCCAAGGATGGTGTAAATTATTTGCTGAATTTGATCGATACGCCAGGACACGTTGACTTTTCCTACGAAGTATCCCGCTCACTATCTGCTTGTGAAGGTGCTCTGCTGGTTGTCGATGCTTCTCAAGGTGTCGAAGCGCAGACTGTTGCAAACTGTTATACCGCAATTGAACAAGGCGTCGAAGTTATTCCGGTGCTAAACAAGATCGATTTACCTGCTGCTGATCCTGATAGAGTGATTGCTGAAATAGAAGACATTATCGGAATTGAAGCCAGGAGTGCTCTACACATTAGTGCTAAAACTGGTGAAGGGATAAGTGAAGTCCTGGAAATGATCGTGGCCCGGATTCCACCTCCGGAAGGGGAGATCGATGCGCCGCTCAGGGCGCTAATAATAGATTCCTGGTTTGACAGTTATGTGGGCGTTGTGATGCTGGTTCGAGTGATGGATGGCATATTGAAACCAGGTAGCAAGCTCCTGCTAATGTCCAATAAGGCAAATTATTTGTGTGAGGAAGTGGGTGTTTTTCAGCCGAAGGCGGTTAACCGTGAATCTCTGAGTGCCGGAGAGGTTGGTTTCATAATTTCTGGAATTAAGGATTTAAAGTCTGCCAAAGTGGGAGATACGGTAACGCTGGTTGATCATCCTGCCAGTGAGCCTCTGGATGGATTCAAGGAAATAAAACCACAGGTTTTTGCTGGACTGTATCCGGTCGAATCCAATCAATATGACGCATTGCGTGCAGCATTGGAGAAGCTGCGGTTGAACGATGCTTCTTTACACTTTGAGCCGGAAACTTCTCAGGCACTGGGTTTCGGCTTTCGTTGCGGATTTCTCGGTTTATTGCATCTGGATATTGTTCAGGAACGACTGGAGCGGGAATATGATATGGATCTTATTACCACTGCGCCGACAGTGGTTTATCAGGTTGTCCTGCATGATGGTAAGATTGTGGAGATCGAAAATCCTTCCAGACTACCAGAACTGTCCAGCATAGAAGAAATCAGGGAGCCTGTTATTACTGCAACTATCCTGGTTCCCGAGGAATATGTTGGCGCGGTGATAACATTGTGTACCGGTAAACGCGGAGTTCAGGAAAATATGCAATATATGGGCAGGCAGGTCATGCTTGTTTATGAGCTGCCTCTAAATGAGGTGGTAATGGATTTCTTTGATAAATTGAAATCTGTGAGCCGTGGTTATGCTTCGCTTGATTACGAATTCAAGGAATTCAGAGTGGCTGATCTGGTTAAGCTCGACATACTGATCAATAATGAACGGGTAGATGCCTTGTCCCTGATTGTACACCGTGCCAGCAGTCAACAACGTGGACGGGAGCTGGCACAAAAAATGCGTGAACTTATTCCGCGACAAATGTTTGATATTGCGGTACAGGCAGCAATAGGTGCCCATATTGTGGCGCGTGAAAATGTCAAGGCATTACGTAAAAATGTACTGGCGAAGTGCTACGGTGGGGATATTACGCGAAAACGCAAGCTGCTGGAAAAGCAGAAAGCGGGGAAAAAGCGTATGAAACGGGTCGGTAATGTTGAAATTCCACAAGCAGCGTTTCTTGCTATCCTTCAGGTGGATGGTAAGTAAACAATACCGATAAATGACGTGTTTAATATGTTTATCAGTATATCTTTAGATCAGATAAGTACCGGGATACTATGAATTTTCCTTTGGTGTTGCTTGCTTTATTGGTGGTTACAGGTGGAATTTGGCTGCTTGATTATTTAATACTGCGACACCAGCGTACTCCTGATAATGTCGAGCCATGGTGGATTGAGTACCCTAAAAGTTTTTTCCCCATTATTTTGGTTGTATTTTGTTTGAGATCGTTTCTGGTAGAGCCTTTTAAAATACCTTCCGGTTCCATGATACCGACCTTACTGGTGGGGGATTTTATATTGGTCAACAAGTACACCTACGGGATCAGATTGCCTGTAGCAAACCTGAAAATTATCAATATGAATGAGCCCAAACGAGGCGAAGTCATGGTATTCCGCTTTCCAGAAGATCCATCTATTGACTACATCAAGCGGGTGATTGGTATACCTGGGGATACGGTCACTTACCGAAACAAACATCTAAGTATCAATAATGTTCCCATTCAATTGGAACCAGCTGGCGACTACAAGTATATTGAATCCGGGTTAGCATATATTTATACACAGCGGTTTAAGGAGAGCATGGATGGTAACGAGTATAATGTTTTGATTAATCAGGAGATGCCCGATATACAGCTATCCGCTGTCCATCATTTTCCCAACCGGGAAAATTGTACTTTTGACCAAACAGGCTTCTCATGCAAAATCCCAGAAGGTAATTATTTTACTTTAGGTGATAATCGTGATGGCAGCAGTGATAGCCGCTATTGGGGCTTTGTGCCGGAAGATCATATTGTTGGTAAAGCTTTCCTGATCTGGTGGAATTTTAATGATCTGAGCAGAATAGGTACGCTAATCAAGTAATGATTTGAATCTTTAGTATGCCGCAGGAGAAATTTATGTATTCATCATTATATTCCTCGACAAACAGAGGGCAGCAAGGGATAAGTCTGCCCGGGCTACTGACATGGTCAGTGGCAATTGTACTGGCGGCCATTCTGGGGATGAGATTGATCCCCTCTTTCATTGAGTTCGCTGCTGTCAAGCGAGCGCTAGTGACAATTGCCAGTGATTCCAAACTGCGGGATGCGAGTGTTCGTGAAATACGTATGGCTTTTGATAAACGTGCTGCTGTAGATGATATAAAATCCGTAAGCGGGAGTGATATTGTCATCAGAAAGCAGGACGAGCAACTAATCTTGAACATTAGTTACGCAGTTAAAAAGCCTTTATTTGCAAACCTTTCGCTACTGATCGATTTCGATGCAGCCAGTGATCAATGACCAGATCCAAATTTACTTCGCAAGGCATAAAGAGTAAACATGCAAAAAAATTGAAAAAGCAGGATTACACTGTTTTTTCCCAAAAACTGGGTTATACCTTCAAACAACCTGATTTGCTTCAGGAGGCGCTGACCCATCGCAGCCTCGGTTTTCCGAATAATGAACGTCTTGAGTTTCTAGGGGGTAGTGTGCTGAACTGTGCGGTATCAACGCTGCTGTTCAAACGTTTCCTGCTATTGCCAGAAGGAGATCTGACAAGATTACGTGCAAATTTCGTCAACCAAGACGCCTTGCATCAACTTGCATCTGCTCTGGGTATTGGCGAATTGATTTTACTTGGTGATGGCGAGCGCAAGAGTGGCGGGCATCAGCGCCCATCTATTCTGGCAAATGCAATGGAAGCCATTATCGGGGCAATCTACCTTGAAAGTGGATTTGAAAAAGTTGATCAGGTGATTGTGGCACTCTATGATCCTTTGTTAAATCAGCTGGATCCTGATCTTTTTGGTAAAGATCCCAAGACTTTGTTACAAGAATATCTACAAAGTCGGAAAGTAGACTTGCCTGAGTACAGTACGCTATTGACACGTGGTGATGCACATGCACAGGTTTTTCATGTGGAATGCGTCATTCCTGAATTTGCTATTCGCACAAGTGGTGAAGGAACCAGTCGTCGTCGAGCCGAACAGGAAGCTGCACGCCGAGCTTATAAACTTGCCGTAGTAAGACATTAAGCAACCTCGTATCCATCGTAACTCTATACAATTCCTTTGATCAACCTGAGTTCTCTTTATCTAGGCAGAACTTTACTATGAGCGCATCTGGTTACAAAGCAGGCTACATATCTATTGTGGGGCGACCCAATGTTGGTAAATCAACCTTGTTGAATCATCTGATTAAACAAAAGATCAGCATTACTTCCAGAAAAGCGCAAACCACCCGTCATCGGATTCACGGGATATTGACGGATGTACAATCACAATTTATTTTTGTAGATACGCCCGGTTTCCAGATGCGCCATCGTAGCCAGCTCAATCAGGTAATGAACCGGGTTGTTCTGCAAAGTATGCAGGATGTGGATGTCATCTTGTTCGTGCTTGAGGCTGGACGGTTTGGCCGGGAAGATGAGCAGGTTCTTGAGCAATTGCCCAGGAATCTTCCTGTAATTCTGGTGATAAACAAAATTGATTTGTTACCGGATAAACTGCAATTGCTCCCGTTCATGCAAAAAATGGCTGATTTATTCGATTTTGCAGATATTGTCCCGGTAAGTGCATTGCAAAACAGACAATTATCAGATCTGACTGAAGTTATTCGTCACTATTTGCCCGAAAATCCTCCGGTGTTTACGGAAGACGAAATTACAGATCGCAGTGAACGATTTCTGGCAGCAGAATTACTGCGCGAAAAAGTTTTTCGGCAAATTGGTGAGGAGGTACCCTACTCGGTTAGTGTGATCATCGAGCAGTTCGCTGTGGAAGGCAATTTGCGACGTATCCATGCCTGTATTCTGGTGGAGAGAGAAAATCAGAAAGCTATCATTATAGGTAAGCAGGGAAAAAAACTGAAGGATATGGCTACACAGGCACGTAAGGATATGGAGGTGCTGTTTGATGGCAAAGTCTATCTGGAGATATGGGTCAAGGTAAAATCCGGCTGGGCAGATGACGCTATTGCACTGAAGAGTATGGGGTATGAATAGGAATAAAAATTGTCGTGGCAGACTATCTGGCACATACCCCCAACCGGGTTTGTAGATCAGCTGATTTGTAAAAGATTAAAAAAAGCAATTTAAAACGACTGGGAGAACTGAATAATCATGATAGCTCTGGGTGTCAATATTGATCATGTCGCAACGCTACGGCAGGCACGAGGTACGGATTATCCCAGTCCGATCAAGGCAGCTCTGGTTGCCGAGGAATCTGGAGCGGATGCGATTACGCTACATTTGCGTGAAGATCGGCGTCATATCCAGGAAGAGGATGTGATAATTCTGCGAGAACGACTTAAAACCCGAATGAACCTGGAAAGCGCTGTAACAGAAGAGATGATCTCTTTTGCCTGCAGAATCAAACCACATGATATCTGCTTGGTGCCGGAGCGTCGTGAAGAGTTGACCACTGAAGGGGGACTGGATGTGATCCGGCACTTCGATCAGGTAAGTGCCGCGTGCAAGCGCCTCACAGAAGCTGGAATTCGTGTTTCTCTGTTTGTTGATGCACGAGCTGATCAGATTGATGCAGCAATCAGGGTGGGCGCGCCAGTGATTGAGCTACATACCGGCCATTATGCAGATGCTGCAACATCTGAGGCACAACAGGCTGAGCTGGAAACAATCCGCAGTATGGCGGCCTATGCATTTAGCCGGGGATTACAGGTGAATGCTGGACACAGCTTGCATTACCAGAACACCACGCCAATTGCATTTATCCCGGAGATAACCGAATTGAATATCGGCCATGCTATTGTCGCCCGGGCACTGTTTATTGGTTTTGCTCAAGCTGTACGGGAAATGAAAACGTTAATGCAAGAGGCGCGTGCATGATATACGGGATTGGTACCGATCTGGTTGATCCTGCCCGTATTGCGGGGTCGCTGGAGCGTTACGGAGAAAGATTTGCCAGACGCGTGCTGGCAGATTCTGAGTGGTCAGAATATGTGAGGCAGACTCGGCCGGAAGTGTTTCTGGCAAAGCGTTTTGCAGCCAAGGAGGCTTTTTCCAAGGCTGTGGGCACAGGTTTGCGCACCCCTGTTATGTTCGGGAATATTGCCGTTCAGCATGATACGCAGGGGAAACCTTATTTTGAATTTCATCAGGAACTGATCGATTGGATAGGGCAGCGCGGTATTGTTAGTCATCATCTTTCCATTAGTGATGAATTGACACTGGCAAGTGCCTTTGTGGTGCTGGAAAAATAAATATGTTTCTTGGCCCGCTGATGCTCGACATAGCGGGCACAACGTTAACTGAAACGGATCGTGTTCAATTGAGTCATCCGCTTGTTGGTGGCGTTATTCTGTTTGCACGAAATTATGAATCACCAGCACAGCTATCCGAATTAACCGCATCCATTCATGCATTGCGCTCTCCGCCTCTATTGATTGCTGTAGATCAGGAAGGTGGCAGGGTACAGCGTTTCCGTGACGGTTTTACGCGTTTGCCGCCAATGCGTACGCTGGGAGAAATCCAGGACAGGAATCCAGATTTGTCGCTTCATCTGGCTCGGCAGATTGGTTATGTACTGGCTGCAGAGCTCAAGGCTTGTGGGGTTGATGTGAGTTTTACACCTGTGCTCGATCTTGATTGCGAGCAGAGTAGCGTGATTGGTGATCGTGCTTTTTATCGTGAGCCACAAGTTGTTGCTGAACTGGCTCATGCCTTGATGAGCGGTTTGCAGTCGGTGGGAATGGTGGCAGTAGGTAAACATTTCCCTGGTCATGGTGCGATCCAGGCGGATACCCATGTTGAAACTGCTATTGATTCTCGCAATTACACGGATATTGAAAAGAAAGATCTGACCCCTTTCCGCCGGATGATTGATACAGGGCTTTCCGGCATCATGGCTGCGCATGTTATTTATCCAGCCATTGATCCAAACCCGGCAGGTTTTTCCAGCAAGTGGTTGCAGGATATTTTGCGGAACGAGCTGGGATTTAGGGGTTGCATTTTCAGTGATGACCTGTGTATGCAGGCTGCCAGAAATTATGGCAGCATCACTCACCGGGCAGAGCAAGCCTTGCAGGCAGGGTGTAACATGGTATTGATATGTAACGATCCCGATTCAGCAGACGAATTGTTGACATCCCTGCAATGGGAATTTTCTGCTGTCGATACAGCCAGGCTGGAACATATGCGTGGGCAGCAAACAGTTCATTCGATGGCGCAGTTGCATGAAATGGAGCGATTCATTCGGGCGACTGAAGAGATCAGCAGAATCAGTCTGGCTAATATCAGTGTATCCGTGTGAGAATTGCATTTTTAGCGTTCCGGGGTAATTCAGACCGGATTTCTCAACGAGCAATTTTTGTCACTTAATTGATATGAATAATATATTCGATGTAGCAGTTATCGGCGCAGGGCCTGGCGGCTATGTAGCAGCTATCCGCTGTGCGCAGCTCGGGCTAAACACAGTATGTATTGATGACTGGAAGAATGAGCAGGGCAGACCAAGCTTGGGGGGTACCTGTCTTAACGTGGGCTGTATTCCTTCCAAAGCACTGCTTGAGTCTTCCGAGAATTTTGCGCGAGCGGGACATAAATTTGCGGAACACGGCATTAAGCTGGATGGATTATCGATAGATGTTCCAGCCATGATTGCCCGCAAGGACAAGATCGTCAAAGCTTTTACTGGCGGGATTGGCATGCTGTTCAAGAAAAATAAAGTAACTGTCTTGCATGGTCGTGGCGTACTGCAAAAGCGCGATAACGACGATGATAGCTGGGAAATAAGAGTAAAAACTGACGAGAAGGAGCAGTCAGTACGCACCAGGCATGTCATCATTGCGACAGGCTCTGTTCCTCGTTCTCTGACAATAGCGCCAGTTGACGGGGTTAATGTACTTGATAATGCAGGTGCTCTGGCTTTGCAACAAACTCCTGGAAAACTTGCCATTATCGGTGCGGGAGTGATTGGCTTGGAACTTGGAAGTGTCTGGCGCAGGCTGGGAGCAGAAGTAACAATACTGGAAGCCCAAGCTGATTTTCTGTCAGCAGCAGATGAGCAAGTCGCCAAGGAAGCATACAAGGCATTGACGCGTGAAACCGGACTTGTCATTCATACCGGGGTTGAGATTAAATCAACTCAAGCAGGCAAGGATAATGTAAAAATCGAGTATACCGATCGTGACAAGAACGTACAGAGCCTGGAGGTGGACAAACTCATCGTGGCTGTGGGGCGTGTTCCCAATACCGCTAGTTTGGGAGCTAAAGAAACAGGATTACAGCTGGATGAGCGCGGATATATTGGTGTGGATAAATTTTGCCAAACCAGTTTGCAAAATGTATATGCAATTGGAGATGTTGTAAGAGGGCCAATGCTGGCGCATAAGGCTTCTGAAGAAGGAGTTGCTGTTGCGGAGCGGATAGCGTCGAACCAGCAAGGAGCATCTGATTCAACCGCGCATATTGATCTCGGAATGATGCCATGGGTGATTTATACCGCACCGGAGATTGCTTGGGTGGGAAAAACCGAACAGGCGCTGAAGGCAGAAGGTGTTATCTACAAAGTAGGGCAGTTTCCGTTCATGGCTAACGGACGTGCTCGCGCACTGGGGGAAACAACAGGGTTTGTTAAAGTTCTGGCGGATGCAGAAAGCGATCGTATCCTCGGCGTACATATGGTGGGTCCTTATGTATCTGAAATAATTGCCGAAGCTGTGGTTGCCATGGGGTTTTCTGCCAGCAGCGAGGATCTGGCACGTATCGTACATGCTCATCCATCACTTTCCGAATCACTGCATGAAGCTGCATTAGGCGTGGCTAAACGGACCATTCATATCTGATTTGCGAAATATTGATCTGGATTTTCTGGGAGCAAATAGCATGAAACTGCTGTTTTTTGGTTTGCTGCTGATCTCCATGTCTGTATTTGCAGCAGCGGACAATGAGAAACAGATTCTTGAGATGGAAGCTGCTGTTGCGCAGCAGCAACAGGAACAGCAGATTTTATTTCAGCAGTTTCAAATGCTTCAGGAATTGCGACGCCACGAGATCGCGCAGGACGATCAGGTCGCTCAGACTGGAAGTGACATGATTATCAGTGGCGAAGCGCCAAAGTATGAGGATTCGGCCATACAGCGCAAGAAACGTACCGAAAGGATACGCCGTTATACGGATGAGCTGAATGAACTCTACACGCGCTATCAGGAAACAGAGAATGAAAGACGAGCGCTAATTGAACAGCTGAATGGGTTGAAACCGGGTAAAGATTCTTTAGCAGAATAAAAGAAATAATATGCGGATAAACCGACGCTAAAGTCATTTTATCTGAGCCAGAAGATTGATGAAATTGTTTCTAATTTATCGGGAGGTTACTAATGAATTTCAAAGAAATGACTGATGAGGAACTGATATCAGCCCGGGATGAGGTCGATGCATGGTGTGCCAAGCATGCTCAATCGATCTGGAACGGACGTAAAGGATATGCAGTAGGGTTGCTTGGTGTATTTGGTGTTTCAACAGGAATCGTGTTTTTAATGTTTGATGGCTTTGAACCAGTAAGCTTAGTACCTATCCTGCTGGGAGGTGTTGTCTGTTTAATGTGGTACAAAGTAAAACAACAGCATAAAAATAACAGCAATTTTCTGGAAGAAGTCAAAAAAGAAATCGCCCGGCGTACAAAAAAAACCGAGAAGGCTACAAAAAAATAGATTTTGGAAAATCCGTGTTGTAATTGAACTCAAGGGAGCTCAAGCGATAATTGCGAGATATCTGCTCTGGGTATCCGGACAGGTAGAGAAAGACGCAGGGTGTGTAAAACTTTCCGGGCCGTTGCACGACAGACTGTCAGTTTCCCTCCGTAGATTCCCACAACCCGAGGGTATTTCGGATGATCACATTGCAGATGTATTTCACGTGAACGATTAAAAGGGAGGCTCCCAGACTCCGGTAGTACACGTAGGCCGGCAAAGCGCTCTCGGATTGTGATGTAGTGATCCGGAAAATAATAACGAAAACAGCCAAGCAGATAGACCTCTTCTGTTATCAGAGGAGATGCCTTCTCAGGTTCTCCTTTGAATACCGTCTCAGTTGTACCCAACAAAATATGTTCTTTCCATGGCAAGGCAAAAATAGCTCTCTGATCCTGTGGTGATTCAAGGTAATAACAGCCCATATTCAACCGTCCGTTCAGCACCAGGTGAGTGCCTTGTACCAGCTCTACCGGGTATGTTGGTGGGGGTGGTGAGATACGTTCTGCCACCTGGTTGATCCAGGGGCCGGCAGCATTGATGAGCACACTTGCCGTACACTGATAAGGCTGATTGTTTTCCAAAAATTCAATTTCACAGGTGTCTCCGAAAATCCTGGCGTGAGTGAATTCCGCTGGGCAGCGTAACTCTGCGCCCAGTGATGAAGCAGAATGCATCATTGCCTGAGTAAGTGTCTGATCATCAGTCTGGGCATCCCAGTACTGGAAGACATGTTTGAGTCCGCGTGTGGAGAGGCCGTCCAACTCTCCCCATTTTCTTCGTGGTATGGAGCAAAAGCCGGCCCCCTTGCCAAATCCCGCCAGTAGAGCATAAAGGCTGAGTCCTGCACGAATAGTTAGTGAGTCACGCGATGTCTGGTGGTAAATAGGAAGATAAAAGGGTTGCAATCTGACCAGCGAAGGAGCAAGGCGCAGCAACTCTGCGCGTTCCTTTAGACTTTCACGCACCAAGCCGAATTGGCCACTTTCCAGATAACGCAGACCGCCATGAATCAATTTACTTGAACGGCTCGAAGTGCCCGCTGCTAAAGCAGCTTTTTCTAGCACCAGTACGCTGTAGCCACGTGCAGCCGCCGCCTGTGCAACAGCAACACCTTGAATTCCTCCGCCAACAATTATGAGGTCGTAATGATTGGTTGCAGACATGGCCCTAGTTCAAGATGCAAGTAAAGTACCAATAGTATCGGTTTCAATCAGTGTAATGCCAGCCTTTGCATAGTCAAGCGCCATGTCGTAATCATCCACTGTGTAAATTACCCATTGCCATGATCCAGACCAGAGCTGATCCAGATTTTTAGGCAGATAACGGATGCTGCTAAACAGATAATCTGGCTGCAGCCGTGTGGCCATGGTTGACTGCTTGTCTGTCCAGCCATCAATAATCCAGCCAATTCTGTATATCTGATGTGTTTTGATCAGCGCTATCGCTTCCCAGTCGAAGGAAATCAGGACGCATTGTTCTCGCACCGGGTCAATAATCGGAAGAATTGCAGCTATCGTCTTGTTTAAACCAAACCGGGCAATACTTTCAGATTTGATTTCAATAAACGCAGTAACTTGCGGGTACTGTGCCAGATATTGACAGAATTTTGCCAGGCGAGGAATGAGAGCAGATTTTGTGGAGCTTGGGTAAGGAATCGTCAGTATGTCGATTTCATCATCCCTCAACTCGGTCAAATAAGCGTTGTGCCCGGTTAACCGTCTGAGATGATCGTCATGACAAAGGTATGGAGTAAGTTGGCAGCTTAGTTGAATATCAACTTCAACATAACGGGTACCCGCCTGGATTGCTGCCTGAATTCCGGGCAGGGAATTTTCCGGATACAATGCGGGATATCCCCGATGAGCAACGAAACAAGGAATATTATGCGTCATAGCAGAAGAGTCAATTTTATTTCTCACAGAGTCTACTCTCTATCCCATTGGATTGCGATGCTGTCCGGTAAAGGATGGGTTGTTCAGGAACCGTTCAGTTTTGGGAGGATATGATGTACAAGAAAGATGCCCCTTTTAGTGTGGTTCTGCCGGCTCTGATTGCAGCCGTTTTATTGATTCCGTTTGTAATGAACTTTCTTGCACATGCCTGGTTTGGAGAGAAACATTTTCCTCCGCTTGTAATGATGAAACTACCTGCAGATAGCTCGATAATTACCTTGCCGCATGAGGTAAAGCAATTTAAACCTTTTGAAATCACACTGCGATTGGATACCAAAGAATTGGCGCTGCGTATCAATGATATTGTTGAAAAATCGCTTCCCGGAACTGAATTGCAAAATATTCACGGTAAAGTTTTTCCAGAAATGCATGCTGGGATAACCGGCGATGAGTTTTCTATTAACCCACCGGAGCCGCAGGCTCAGCTTTTTTCCGGTCGGGATGAGACGCATTGGTCGTGGATCATCACGCCAGAAAAGGAAGGACGTTACGAACTGTCGCTCAAGCTATATCTGCAGACAACTGAAACGACTCATGAGCATCCACAGATTGCTGATCTGGCTGAAATCCGGCTGTTCGTGAAAAAAAATCCGCAAGTATGGATGCGCACCTACGGTATCTGGTATATAGCCCTTACGTTGTTAATAGCAGGATGGTGGTGGAAAAAACGCCAGATAAAAAGACGGAAATCAGACCAAGGCACTTCTGATTAAATACTGCATGAATAAGTACTGTATTTCTCGGAACAAAACGTCATCTCTATAAGATAGTGAATGATTGTTTCCTTCGCGACGTGCCATGATACCTGTTTCACTGCTACCCGTTCGCTGAATCAGCACTTTGGAGTGGTAGCAAAATCGCGCACTCGCAGTGTTGCACTTCTCGACATCATTGGATAGCTACACCTTGGTCATGTTTCTTGTGATGATTACAGTTCTGTCTGTAATAATCACTCGCAGAAAACTTAATTAAAATATTTAAATTTATGTGCAATCGTATGATTGATAACTTTATGCGGGTACTGCTGTTGGAGTATGAATAATTATCATTTTTCGTATGTGTAATATTATTTTCTCGTGGGTTCTGTGTGGCCTGACTTTATTTATGCTGAATTGCTCGGTTCTGGCAGCAGGTGGCGGCTATACTGTTGCAGATATTCAGCGCATGGGGTTGCAGGCCAATGGCCTGTTGCAAGCAGCGCGTTCACAGGTTGATATTGCACAGGCGGGAGTAACCAGTGCATCGGCATTTCCCAACCCGGAAATAACCTTCATGGCCGGACCTGATAGTCCGCGATTGCCGGAAATCGATACCGGACCATCTTCCATGCAGCGGCAGGTAACCGTCAGCCAACCACTGGAAAATCCATGGGTGCGACGTGCCCGCATTGGGGCGGCAGAATCCGGCGTTGAAGCCAGTCGCGCAAATCTGGAACAGGCCCGAGCAGATCTAGCGGCACAACTCCGGGTGCATATCTACGAATTTTTGTTACGGCGTGGCCTGGCAGAAATGGAATCAGATATTTTTAATTTGATGGGGGAAATTCAACGCCGTATCAAACTGAGTGTTGAATCAGGTGAAATTGCCCGGTTTGAGCTAATTCGGGCCGATACCGAGGTAATGACAGCGGCGAGTAGAAAAGAGGCAGCATTGCTGAACACGGAGCGGGCGCGAATCGCGCTGCTGCAGCTGACAGCCGGTACGCTGCCTGCTGAGTTTGATGTGATCGCTTCACTCAGCGACCCAGTGGAACTGCCTTCACTGGAGATGTTACGTACGGAATTACCCGCTACAAACCCGGAAATTCAACGGCTGGAAGCAGAACAGGATCGCGCACGTTTACGTATTGATCAGGAGCGCGCTTCTGTGCTCCCATCCGTGGATATTCTGTACAGCAATTATCAGGATAGGCAATTTACATCGAATACTGCCGGACTGAGCGTTCGCATCCCATTATTTTATCAGCGACGTGGTGAAGTTGATGCGGCAGTTTCAGATGCAGCTAGGGTACGCGAAACGCTCGATTATCGTCGCTACGAGATCGGCCGGTTGCTGGAGTCTGCCTGGCAGGCCATGGAGATTGCCCGGCGCAGGGTGGAGATGTTCGAAGGCGGCATCGTTAAGGAGGCGAAAGCTGCGCTGCGCGTGGCGGAAGCTGCTTTCCGGTTGGGAGAAAGAGATTTTATCGAGGTACTGGATACTCAACGGGTGCTACGTAATGCGCGCTCGGAATTATTGCAGGCCCAGTTCGAATTGCAGGCAGCAGCAGCAGAGATAGATCGGCTGCGGGCGCATTATCCACAGGAGTAATTTTCCCCAATGAGTTTCCAGATACAAACTATTGCAGTTATTTTTGCATTCGTAGTGCTTTCTATTTCGGGTTGCAGCAGCAAAGAAGAGCAGGATTCCCCAGAAAAACATGTTAAAGCGGGATTGGCTGATTCCCATACAATTTTTCTCAGGCCGGATTTGCGTCAGCGAGTTGAAACCGGTAAACCATTCCTTGCTGATATCTCCGAAAAGCTGCATGTTCCCGGTCAAATTAAGGTAAATGAGACGAAACTTGTTCAGGTGGGAGCCAGTTTTACCGGAAGAATCGTCGAAGTTTATGCGCATTTAGGAGATAGTGTCGCAGCTGGTGCCAAATTGGCCCGAATTACAAGTCCGGAATTAGTGCAGGCGCAATTAGCTTATCTTCGTGCTAATTCATTGGCCGTTCTGGCAGAGCGTGCAGCCATACGTGCCAGACAGCTGTTCGCTGAGGATGTTATTAGTGCCGCCGAGCTGCAGCGCCGGGAATCGGAATCGCAGGTTTCGAACGCTGAACTGAGTGCAGCCAAGGATCAATTACTTTTACTGGGAGTAAATAATCAGGCAATACAAGATCTGACCCGGCACGGGCAGATTCTTCCATCTGTTGTGATTACTGCCCCGCGCAGTGGCACAGTTATCGCGCGTAATGTAGCAGTTGGACAAGTAGTGCAGCCATCAGATCAATTGTTTACCGTAGCTGATTTATCTGAACTGTGGGTGGTAGGGGATGTTCCGGAATACGCTGCGCATTTTGTTGAGCAGGGACAGCATGTGGAAGTTCGTGTGCCGGCACTGGGTGACGCAAATTTTGACGGGACTATCATTTTCGTATCCGATATTGTTAATCCGTTGACGAGGACAGTGACTGTCCGTACTGAGGTGGATAATCCTGAGCGTAAACTAAAGCCGGATATGCTGGCTACAGTGCATATTGATGAGCATGCGCGTGAACGTCTCGTTATCCCGGAAGGCGCAGTGGTGCGTGAGCATAATGAAGATCACGTATTTGTCGCCCGGGAAGATGGTGGTTTCACATTAACCCAGGTGAAGCTGGATGAACCAGTGAATCAGATGAGGCCTGTTCTGGAGGGATTAACACCAGATCAGCTGATTATTGTGAAGGGAGCCTTCCATCTGAATAACGAGCGTAAACGCAAGGATCTGGAATAACGATGATTATTTCTCTGGTACGCGCCATGCTGGCGCAGCGTTTGATAGTCGTCGTGGTTGCACTGATTCTGATGGGATTTGGTCTGCATGCAGCACAGCGTTTGTCAGTGGATGCTTTCCCGGATGTCACTAATGTTCAAGTGCAGATTGCAACCGAGGCAGTCGGCCGCAGTCCGGAGGAAATAGAGCGCCTGGTGACTATTCCATTGGAAATTGCTATGACCGGGATGCCCGGACTGGAGGAAATGCGTTCTTTGAACAAGAGCGGCTTATCTATCATTACACTGGTATTTACCGATGCAACTGATGTTTACTTTGCTCGGCAACTGGTGATGGAGCGGCTGCTGGAAGTGGCCAGTAAAATGCCGGCTGGAATTACGCCGCGTTTGGGTCCGGTTTCCACAGGATTGGGCGAAGTGTATCAATATACGATAGATCATCCCGATGACGGGGAACGAGCGCTGTCCGTGGAAGAACTGACTAAACGGCGCATTGTGCAGGATTGGATTGTCCGGCCAATGTTGCGTTCAATTCCCGGAGTGGCGGAAATCAATTCTCAAGGCGGGTATGTCAAGCA
This sequence comes from Nitrosomonas eutropha, assembly GCF_003201195.1. Classification (GTDB taxonomy): domain Bacteria; phylum Pseudomonadota; class Gammaproteobacteria; order Burkholderiales; family Nitrosomonadaceae; genus Nitrosomonas; species Nitrosomonas eutropha. Next base: position 23,958 of record NZ_QICQ01000031.1, read on the forward strand.
ATACCATGTGCTGACGAATCCCAATAAGCTGCGTCATTATGACTTGACATTGGAGCAGGTAGAAAAAGCCATTGCAGAGAACAATGCCAATGCCAGTGGCGGGATTTTGCCGACAGGCAGTGAACAGTACCTCGTCAAGGGCGTTGGACTGATCCGTACACTGCAGGATATTGGCAATATTGTGTTGTCCGAGGAGCGTGGCGTACCTGTGTTCGTGCGTGATGTTGCGGAAGTAAAACTGGGCACGGAGGTGAGAGCAGGGGCTATTATCAAGGGTGGATATACGGAATCTGCTTCTGGCATCGTGTTGATGATAAGAGGGGGGAATGCCAAGGAGATCGTAGGACGAGTCAAGGCAAAAGTAGCCGAGATCAATGAGCAAAATCTGTTGCCGGATGGATTGCAGATTGTTCCATATTATGATCGGACTGACTTAGTTGATGCTGCTTTATGGACAGTCAGCAAAGTGCTAATGGAAGGCATTTTTCTGGTTATTATCGTGCTGTTCATCTTTCTGGGAGATGTGCGCTCCAGTTTGATCGTAGTGGCAACGCTGGTAGTTACGCCTTTGCTGACATTCATGGTGATGAACCATCAGGGTATTTCCGCCAATCTGATGTCGCTGGGTGGGCTTGCAATTGCGATCGGATTGATGGTTGATTCGACCGTAGTCGTGGTGGAAAACGTCTTTCATCGACTGGGCCATAGCGATGGCGCGCGTGAGTCGCGCACGCATGCTATTGGTGAGGCTGTGGCCGAAGTAGGGACCCCGGTAATTTTCGGGATCTGTATTATTATTCTGGTTTTCCTGCCACTGATGACGCTGCAGGGTATGGAAGGAAAATTGTTTAGCCCGTTGGCTTTTACGATTGCGATTGCCCTGGCGATTTCTCTGATCGTTTCACTGACTTTGTCCCCGGTACTTTGTGCCTATGTTCTGAAGGGTGGGACGGCTGAACATGATACCTGGATCATTGCCGGATTGAAAAGAGCCTACCGATCCCTGCTTAACACTGCTCTTAAGAGAGGGAGGTTGACAGTTATCACCGCACTGGGGCTGCTGTTGCTGTCTTTTATGTTGTTTCCATTCCTGGGGAAATCGTTTATTCCTACCCTGCAGGAAGGTGCATTAACACCGCAGATCAACCGGGTAGCTTCTATTTCTCTGTCTGAAGCAATTGAAATGGAAATGGAAGCAATGAAGGCTATCTCGCAGGTGCCAGGGGTGAAAAGTGTAGTATCCAAGTTGGGTCGAGGTGAATCACCTGCTGATCCGGCCGGACAGAATGAATCTGATCCGATGGTGACGCTGGATCCCAATTCCGGGCGAACCCAGGACGAAGTAGATGATGATATTCGCAAATTGCTGGAAGTGCTGCCTGGTGTCAATATCGTTCTGTCGCAACCGATTGCGGAAAGAGTGGATGAAATGGTGACTGGTGTACGCTCTGAAATTGCCGTGAAAATTTTTGGGGATAACCTGGATAAATTACGTGGGCTGTCAGAACAGATCGCCCGCATCTTGCGCACTGTCCCCGGTGCACAGGATATCCGGATTGAACGCCTTTCTGGCCAGCAATCGCTGACTATTGATATTGATCGTAACGCCATTGCGCGTAACGGCATCAATGTTGCTGATGTGCACGAGCTGATTGAGACTGCTGTAGGTGGCCGTGAAGTAAGTATTTTGTACGAGGGTGAGCGACGTTTTTCTATTGTAGTACGTTTTCCACAACATTTCCGTGACAGCATCGAGAGTATCCGTAATCTGTTGCTACGCGCACCGGATGGAGTAACCGTACCTTTGTATACCGTTGCCAATATCAGTGTTGTTGATGGTCCGGCGCAAGTTTCACGTGAAAATGCCAAGCGCCGCGTAGTAGTCGGTTCAAACGTTGAAGGCCGTGACTTAGGCGGTTTTGTGGCAGAGGTACAGGAGCGGATTGCCAAGGAAGTAAAACTGCCGGACGGCTATTTTTTCGAATGGGGCGGGCAATTTGAGAATATGGAGCGTGCGATGAATACACTTTCGATTATCGTTCCTGTAACGATTGCTGCTATTTTCTTTTTGTTGTTCATGCTGTTCAATTCTATCAAACTAGCAGCCTTGATTATTCTGGTACTGCCATTTGCGTCGATAGGTGGCGTATTCGGTCTGTTTGTTACCGGTGAGTATTTGTCGGTGCCAGCTTCAGTTGGTTTTATCGCGTTGTGGGGAATAGCGGTGCTGAACGGGGTGGTGCTGATTTCCTATATCCGGAAGTTGCGCGATGAGGGCGTTAGTGTCAAGGATGCTGTCATCAGAGGATGTGAGCAGCGTTTTCGTCCGGTGCTGATGACAGCTACCGTAGCGATGCTTGGGCTGGTTCCGTTCCTGTTTGCAACCGGCCCAGGTTCAGAGGTGCAGCGGCCGCTGGCCATTGTGGTGATCGGCGGGTTGATTACTTCCACGTTACTGACTCTGGTGGTATTACCCGTGCTGTATCGCCGATTTGATCCTCCTCCAGTGACGCAGCAGTAAGTTTCACTCTGAAGGGCCGTTACAATATAACCAGCTAGAGTACTTCATCCTGTTTAGAGTGACCTAGAAAACCGCCAGATTGGTGATTCCAGAGCCGGGCATAAAGCCCATTGAGTGCCAGCAGCTCGGTGTGGCGACCTTGTTCGACGATGCGTCCGTTATCCAGTACGATCAGCCGGTCCATTGCGGCAATGGTGGAGAGGCGATGAGCAATGGCAATCACGGTTTTATTTTGCATCAACTCCTGCAGGCTTTGCTGAATGTCGGCTTCTATATCGGAATCCAGCGCAGAAGTTGCCTCATCCAGAATCAGAATCGGCGCATCTTTGAGCAGCACCCGGGCAATAGCGATACGCTGACGTTGCCCACCTGACAGATTGACCCCACGCTCACCCACCATGGCGTCATACCCTCTGCGGCCGTGAATATCGACCAGATCTTGGATAAATCCGTGTGCATGCGCTTGCTGTGCGGCCAGTCGTATTTCTTCTTCGGTTGCATCGGGTCTGCCAAACAGAATATTTTCACGAATAGAGCGGTGTAGCAACGAAGTGTCTTGCGTAACAATGGCGATGCTGGCGCGCAGGCTTTCCTGTGTCACGGTCTTGATATCCTGCCGATCGATCTGAATACTGCCCTGCTGGATATCATAAAAACGCAGCAGCAGGCTGATCAGGGTCGATTTTCCGGCCCCGGAAGGACCGACAAGACCGACTTTTTCGCCGGGACTGATATGAAGATCAAGTGCCTCAAAAATTCGGTGATCTTCATTCTTGATGTTGTTGTGGTAGGAAAATTCAACCTGGTTATAGTCGATCGCACCGTGAGTAACGGATAGTGGCACGGCACCGGGAGCATCCGTCACTGCATGTGGTTTGGCCAGCATATTTATTCCATCTTGCACGATGCCGATGTTCTCGAATAATTCTCCAACTTCCAGCATGATCCAGTGAGACATCCCGGTCAGACGGATGGCAAGACTCAGTGCAATGGCTATCGCGCCAGTGCTGATGCTGCCGTCGAGCCACAGCGCGATTCCCAATGCGCCGATTGCAAAGACGGACAGCATGTTATTGATCCATACGCAGGTATTCAACCAGGTCACCAGGCGCATTTGTGGATGCACAGTATCCAGAAATTCCTGCATGCCATCCCGAGCGTAGTCAGATTCCCGCAGGGTGTGAGAAAAGAGCTTGAGCGTGAGGATATTGGCATAGCTGTCCACAATGCGTCCGGTCATGTTTGAGCGGGCATCTGCCTGAATTTTTGAGATGCTTTTTAGTTTGGGGATGAAGTGACGCAGGATGCATAAATACACTGCCAGCCAGATAATCAGCGGTATGCAGAGGCGAATATCCGCATGTGCAATCAGCAGTAATGCCGTTGCAAGATAGACAGTAACAAACAGCAAAACATCCAGGGTTTTGATGATTGTTTCGCGCACAGCCAAAGCTGTTTGCATGACCTTGGTTGCGATACGTCCGCTGAATTCATTTTGGAAGAAAGCGTAACTTTGATCAAGCAGATAGCGATGGGACAGCCAGCGAACGACCATGGGAAAATTTCCCATCAGAGACTGGTACAAAATCACCGAGTGAAAGAAAACAATAATCGGCATCAGTATCAGGATGAAAAGCGAAAGTCCCAGCAGAGCCAGCCTTTCCTGTTGTAAAAATGCTTGTGGGTCATTCTCGGCCAACCAGTCCACAATCGTTCCCAGTACACCAAACAGCATGGCCTCGCCAACGGCCACAAAAAATGTGGCGATTGCCAGCAGCAGGAAGTAGATTCCTGAGCCTTGCATGTAGTGACGGCAGAACTGATAGAGTGTGGCGGGTGGTTCGGTAAGCTGGTCGGATGGAAAGGGGGTGATCAGGCGTTCAAAATAACGGAGCATAATTGTGTTTCAGAGAAGAACCATGTAACGAAGGAATAACAGGTGCGCTGGCTGTTCGTGACAGCGCTCTTTTCAAGATATTTTTATAACGGTGTAACGGGAGATTGCATGGATTTTGCTATCGGTAGCATGACCGAGAAAACAGTTCCTTTTGATACTTCACTGGATACATGCAATTTTCCACCAATTTGTTCGACATATTCCCTGCTCTCGAACACACCAATGCCCATGCCGGCTGTTTTGGTCGACTCGAAAGGAGTAAATAATTTGTCGCGGATAAATTGTTCGTTCATGCCATGTCCACTGTCTTTAATCTTGATTACTGCCCATCCGGATTGTCGCCCGAGTCGTACCTCAACATATCCGTCTTTGGGAGTGGCCTCGATTGCATTTTGTACCAGATGACCAAGCACACGCTCCAGGCGTGATGGATCGGCTTGTATATTTAGATTTGGATCGATGATATTAAGTACTGGCCTCGGTTCACAGAAGGATTTGCTTTCAATGATTTGTTGCAGTAATTCATCTAGAGATAACAAGGAGTTTTTTTCTTCATGCATGCCTCCGTCGCTGAGTTTTTCAAGTAAACGTTTCATTTTGTTGATAGATAACGCTACAGTGTCCAGCATATCCTGCTGAAATTCCGGGTTGTCCTTATGCTTTACCGCATTGGTCAGCAACAACGAAAGCTGGGCAATCAGATTTTTGATGTCGTGCACGATAAACGTAGACATGCGATTGAATGATTCAAACTGTCGTGCCGTAGAGAGCGCCTGAGTTGCTTCGTACTGCGCTAGATAACTTGCTGCCTGGCTTCCTGCTACTTTCAATAAATCCCTGACTTCCCAATCAAATTTGACCGTACTTCTGGGTTCGGTCAGCACCACAAATCCCAGCAGCTCTCCATGCAATATTAGTGGTACCACCCAGCGTGCCTTGGGAATAGTGGGCAGCCAGTCAGGTAGTATCATGGCTGCGTATTGCTGAGGCCCGGAATCATGCTGATATAAATCAATTACCCAGGAACTTTCCTGCATAAACCGGCAAAAATGACTGTTAATTTCGACAGATGTATCAATATATGGAATATTCCAGCGTGCAATCAGTTGATAGGCATGATTTTGTTCTGATTTGAACCACACTGCTCCGGCTGGGCTTTCAACCAGCTGCGCGAGTGATTTAATCACACGAATCTTCAATTCCGTTTCTTCTTCAGACAGGGTGCGCGTAAAGCGCAGCCATTCTTCACGATAATCATAGTTATAGCTGAAAAAATGCTTGCTGATGAACACTTTGAGCCAGGAACGTGTCGTCCCGGAAAATAGTACAGTGATCAGTAGAACAATTGCACCAAACAGGAAAGTCAGCTGAAATACTGCACCCCAGGTCCCGCCCGAGAATCGGAGGTAATAACCGGCCGCAGCCATTAACAGCAGGTAAATCGCGGCACCAAATAGTGCTGTGGAGTAAAACAGGATGCGTCTGGAAACGGCAATGCCAACTGTCCATTTAGGGTTGCGTGCTGCCGAAAGTGCAATCAGGGGAACGATAAGTGTATTGACCCACCCCCGAGCAGCCCAGATATCAGGGCTTATTTTTCTGAATAATAATGCATCGCTGTACAAATAAAAATCATAAACAAATAACCCCCCGATACCCAGGCAAATGAATTTAATCCCCCAGCGTTGCTCGTGGGGTGTGTTCCGGTAATATTGCTCCACCAGAATCATACCAATGATGGCCATTGTTACCCATGTAAGAAACTCGAAGGAGGAGCCGAGTTGATCTGAATCAGCACTGGTAGTGGTAGTGTGACTGAAAGTGATTGTTTGTACGAGACAAACCAGGTAGAACAGAGCGATGGCAGTAACAACCGGCCTGATTCTGGGAAAGGTTTTATTTGTTTTACCGGACTGGAAAGGCCCCAGCAAGGTAATCAGAAATGTAGTCAGGGCAGCATTTCGTAATATTTCCAGTATTTGAGGCAGCAGAGGATCTGAATAATCCCAATAGGATAATCCCGCGATTGCTGCCGCCCATATTGAGGATATGATGCAGGCGATTGCCAGCAGCAAGCCATAAAGACGGCCTCGCCAACTGGTTATCAGCAGCATGAATAAAAAGAAAAAAGCGAGCGCTGCCGCAGCGTAACTTAGGGTTGTCATGACAGTCAGTACGGAGAAAAAATGTAGCTGCCATCGTGATTACCGATGCTCACCGACTGCCTTTGCTCAGCAGTACGACGCCTACGGTGTTGATCAGGATGATGAAATCAAGAAACAGGCTATGGTTCTTGACGTAATACAGGTCATATTGAAGTTTTTCAATAGCATCTTCTACGGAGGCACCATAAGGATAACGAACTTGTGCCCAGCCGGTAATGCCAGGTTTGATGCTATGCCGCAGGTTATAGTATGGAATTTGTGCGCTGAGTATATCGACGAAGTGAGGACGTTCAGGCCGTGGCCCGACAAAACTCATTTCACCTTTGAGTACATTAATGATTTGTGGTAATTCGTCGATTCTCAACTTACGGATAATTTTTCCCACTCGCGTTACGCGAGGATCATCAGTCGTGGCCCATCTCGGTTTCCCACCTTTTTCCGCATCGTTGAACATGCTGCGGAATTTGAAAACCATATAGGGTTTTCCGGCATGCCCCACTCTTTCCTGACGATAGAATACAGGCCGACCATCTTCAATCAGAATCAGCAAAGCAGCCAGCAATATGATTGGCAACGTAACAATCAGCAACAACAGGCTGGCAGTGATATCGAATAGGCGTTTGATCAGTGTTCTCAATGACCCTTGTTTAAAACCACTGCCGAACACCAGCCAGCTGGGATAAAGTGAGTCCATTTGCAGATGGCCGCACTCCCTTTCATAAAAGCCAACCAGATCCGTTACCTTTATGCCGTTTATTCTGCACTCCAGTAATTCCTGAATAGGGTAGGTACCTCCTCGTCTTTCCTGGACCGAAACAATGATTTCGCTAATATTATGCTGATTGGTCAGCGAGATCAGCGAGCCTGTCCTCGGGATAATCATCTCAACCGGTACATGCCGGCTTTCTTTATCCAGCGGAACGAATCCCACGATCCTGAAGTTGGATAGATTAGGACTTTTACCAGCCAGGTCAAACAGTTCTCCGGCATTAGCACCAACACCCAGTACCAGGAGCTATGATTATTTCTGGTGTATGACAAGGGAGAAGGAAGCGGTGTAACCTGTTGTTGAGGATCTGGCAGATCAACCAACAAAACAAGGGAAAC
>NZ_QICQ01000032.1 GCF_003201195.1 Nitrosomonas eutropha
AAACGGTATTATTACGACTCATACGATCAGTTGAAGGCCCATCTCCATCGCTTTGTGATGGCTTATAACTTCGCCAAAAGACTAAAAGCTCTCAAAGGCCTAACACCCTATGAATACATCTGCAAAATCTGGAAAAATGAGCCAGATCGTTTTATCTTTGACCCATTCCAGCACACCGTGGGACTAAACATCTAACGCGAATTGATAGCTCTTTGAGTTGATCAATCAAATCCATATTATTTTCTCCATAAAAGTAATTATTTCCTTTTCTTCTACGGAACAAACCCCAGAAACTTGATCATAGAGCAGACACAGCAATCAGCTTATTATGTATATTTCCTGGAACCTCTGAAAATATAATCAGAACTTGATGTTAAGCCCTGCATAAACTGAGCGCCCCATGCCGGGAACAGCAATACCGTAAGGGATACCATTAATTCCCATGGTCATTCCCTGCCCGGTATACGCTCCGCCCAGCGGCAGATAGTAGAGGCGGTCAAACAGATTTTCCACGCCCAAATCAACACGGACGTTTTTCCATGTGTAACTGGTACGCAGATTTGTCAGAAAATAGCCTTTGGTATGAATTTCGTTGCGTACCGAGGAAACATCATTTTTGCGAGTGGCGCCAACCAGTTCGATGGCGTTGCTCCAGTTACTGTACTGATGGGTAAGCGTCAGCTTGCCGTTGAGCGGCATGATATTGTAGAGATCGTCACCCGTTTTCTTGTTTTCTCCCCGCGTGTAGTTCATCAGGCCGCGCAGACCAAACTCGCCGAGACTGGTTTTTACCAATACCGTGCGGCCGGAAAGATCCACTCCATAAAGATGGGCGGAGTGATTGGCATATTGCAGGACGACGAATTGATTATTCGTGGTGACTGCCGGAATCCGGATTGCATCAACGTAATTATTTACATAAGTGAAGTAAGGTGTGGCCTTGATTTCCCATTCTCGATCAGCCGCGTGCAGATCTATGGTAAGGGAGGCGGTATAGGCTTTCTCCGGCTTGAGGTCCATGTTGCCAACGTAACCGTTACCATCGCCGACAAAATTATTCATGATAGCGGCCATGCTCCAGGTAGACCAGGTGTAGCGCTCATACAGATTCGGTGTGCGCACCTTGCGCGCCAGGCCCAACTCAAGATCAACCATATTGCCCGGTGTGTAACGCGCCAGCGCTGTCAAATCAACGTTGTTGTCATTACGTTTATGGCCACGCGCATTAAAGGCAGCTGAATCGGGAATCTGGTTACCCATCATGTTCCCGTAGCCATGAACATTGTCCGCATCCGTTTCCAGATGCTCGTAACGAGCACCCAGCAACGTGGTCCATTGTGGATTGAAATGCCGTTCCCATTCAGCAAAGAATCCCAGCCGATCACGCTTGCCATGATTAATATTCTGAAAATTCAGAGGTGACATGGCACCGGTTCCGGATGGCGGCCACCAGTCACGCAGAGTGTAGTGCTGATACAGTGCGCCGACACGCAGCAAATCGTCATCGGTGAGGTAAACATCTCCTTTCAGGTTGAGGCCAAGGGTACGGCCACGGCTGGACATCGGCATACCGTTCAATGCTGTACCGTAAACCAGTTGCTTGTCATCGCTGAAATTCATGTAATGATCAACTGCTTCGTAATAAACACGACCATCGAGCGTTCCCCAGTTGTACTCGCCCAGGTAGCGCGCGTTGATCCGTTTTTGTTCATTGTCCAGCATATCCATGCGCTGATTGGGGTAGAACTGGTACGGCACATTCTGATAACCGAATTTCGCCTCCAGCAGATGATTATCTGCCCGCAATGCAAGTCCCAAAGTATGCGTCAAGCTTTTGTAGGCGGTGGAGCCGACCTCATCCAGTGGAAGCGTGTGCCCTGGCCGCCCTGTGGCCGTTGTTGTCTTGAAATTGCCGCCTGCCTTGTAGTTATCTGCTGTGGTAATTGCGCCTGAATAATTGATGCTGAAAAATTCATTGGCCAGTGTTGCAGACAGATTGCCTCCAAAGGCATTGTTGTTGCTGCGATAAAAAGAGCCAACTTCACCCTTGATGAGTGAGCGCTGGCCGGGTGCAGCAAATTGCGGCGCGGCTGTTTCCGCGACAATCGTTCCGCCAATACTGTCACCTCCCACGCTGACTGGCGAGATGCCGGCATACACCCGAATTTTTGCAACGTTACCCGGATCAAGGTAGGACAGTGGCGGATTCATATGATTGGCACAGGAAGAAATGAAATCCATACCATCAATTGTGATACGCAGACGATCATCTGCCAGGCCATGAATCACCGGCAAGCTGGAAACACCCCCCGCTCCATAGAGATGCACACCCGGTACATCCCGCAACAAAGAAGCGGTATCACGGGTAACGGCATGCTGCGCAGCAATTTCGGTTGAACCGATTTCAACTGACGCAGCAGCATCACGAATCTTGCCGGTTTTAACGACAACTTCATTCAAGGTAGTCTGTGCCAGTGCTTGTTGTACAACAAAGGAAGATAAAGCAACAGCTATAGCTGATGCGAATGGAGTGACACGATAGTTCATAACTCTTCCGAATCTCCTGTTCTGGTGTGTAATTGAACGCGGATTCTGCCAGTTTCAGTAAATGAAGGAAATGTGGCAAATTGTCGCAGCAGCCCTGGATGATCGAAATATGCAGATCAAAAGCAGGTTGACTTTTTCACGCCTCAATTTAAGATAGTAATTAGTTACTATCTTTTATGTGGTTATATATTTATGAATCCTCATCCCAAATATCTCTCAGCTGATGAACGACGGGAAGTTACTGTAGAAGCTGTCGTTGAGCTTGCAAGCTCGCAAAATCCCAGTGAGATCACTACTGCAGCAATCGCCAAACACATGAACCTGACGCAAGGAGCATTGTTCCGGCATTTCCCAAACAAGGAAGCTATCTGGGAAGCAGTCATGAAGTGGGTTGTCGAGCGACTGTTAAAACGGATTGATCACTCTATTCAGAGCATTACATCACCTCTGGCCGCCATGGAAGCCATGTTCATGAGTCATATTGAGTTTGTGGCAGAGTATCCCGGGGTTCCAAGGATGATGTTTGGCGAGCTACAACGTGCAGAAGCGACTCCAGCCAAACAGCTTGTACAACTCCTGATCAAACGGTACAGAGAACGTTTGCAACGGCTGATTGAAAACGGTAAGGCCTGCGGTGAATTATCACCCTCCCTGGAGAGTGAGGCTGCAACCATGCTGTTCATCGGAACAATCCAGGGACTTGTCATACAATCCATGCTGGCGGGTGAAGTTGCACGAATCCGCCGTGATGCCCCGGGTGTTTTCGCCATCTATTGCCGTGGCATCAGGAAGGCTCTATGAAATTCCCACACTTGCAGCGGCGCACGCTAGCATTGCTCGCAGTCATCACATTACTCCTGACGCTGTTTACATATATTGCCCTGCAATCCGGGCCACTGGCCCCCATTGTGGTCACTGTAACCACGGTGGAATCACGAAGTATCGTCCCTGCCCTGTCCGGTATTGGAACGGTGCAGGCACGCTACACTTACAAGATCGGACCGATTTTGCCAGGGCGTGTTAAACATCTGAATGTAGACGTGGGAGATGTAGTCAAGGCTGGACAGGTTTTGGGTGAGATGGATCCGGTTGATCTGAATGATCGTATCCATGCACAGGAGGCCGCCATCAAAAGCGCCGAAGCTGATTTGCATCAGGCACAAGCCAGACAACACCATGCACAAGCGCAGCTCAAACGCTATGAAAAACTGTTACCCGCTCATGGCACCAGCGAGGAAAGTGTTGCCATCAAACGGGAAGAACTGGCAGTCACCAAAGCAGCAACCGTGGCAGCACGCGAAAATCTTGGTCGTACACGTGCCAATTTGCAGGCACTGCACACACAACGCAACGATCTCAAGCTGATAGCGCCTGTGACAGGTCTGGTAACCATACGTGCCGTAGATCCCGGTACTACGCTGGTGACAGGCCAGCCTGCGGTTGAAATCATTGATACTGCACACTTGTGGATTGATACCCGCTTCGATCAGATCAACGCCGAAGGATTAACCCCGGGACTGCCCGCTCAATTCATACTGCGTTCGCAGCAAACTGGAAGCATTACGGGACAGGTACTGCGGGTTGAACCGCTGGCTGATACGGTCACAGAAGAAACACTGGCAAAGATCACCTTCGCCATGCCACCCTCGCAATTGCCGCCAGTGGGCGAATTGGCTGAGGTGACGGTCTACCTGCCGAAACTGCCCATCACACCAACAATCCCCAATGCTGCCATTCGCAACGAGGATGGCGTACCAGGTGTCTGGAAGCTGGTTGATGGTAAACCTGAGTTTACCCGGATAAAACTGGGACGCGCTGATCTCAATGGCCATGTCCAGATCAAACACGGATTGGCGGCAGGCGATCAATTTATCGTCTACAGTGAAAAAACACTCACCGCTTTCAGCCGGGTCAGCATAGCAAAACGGATTCCCGGTGTATCGCCATGATCAATCTGGCTGTACGCGATATTCTGCACAATTGGGGCAAGTTCATTTTTACCGGCATTGGCCTCGGCCTCCTCATCGGTGTAACACTGACCATGGCAGGTGTATATCGTGGCTTGGTGGATGATGGCAGAGTTTTGATCGACACCAGTGGTGCAGATCTGTGGGTGGTACAGCAGGATACCCTGGGCCCCTATGCCGAGCCTTCCAGTGTCCCCGATGATTTATGGCGCAGTGTCCGTACCATTCCTGGTGTGGCACAGGCAGCCAATGTCACATATCTGACCATGCAAGTCAGAAAAGAGGATGAAGATGTCAGAGTAATGGTTGCAGGCATCGCAGCAGGCGGCCCCGGAACACCAGGGTGGCCACCTCATCTTGTTGCGGGCAGGCAGATTACACGCAGCCATTATGAGGCCGTGGCAGATATTGCTACCGGCTTCAGGCTGGGGGATCGCCTTAAAATCCGTCGCAACCACTACACCGTAGTTGGCCTGACACGCCGAATGGTCTCATCCAGTGGTGATCCGATGGTTTTCATTCCGCTCAAGGACGCACAGGAAGCACAATTTCTCAAAGATAACGATGCCATCCTGATGCAAAAGCGCCGTACCAGAGCCAATCCGACGTTTTCCTTTCCCGGAAAACCGGATTTGCCGGATGCAATTATTACCTTGCAAACTGCCAATAACTACGTCAATGCAATACTAATACGCATTAGACCGGAGTTCACACTGGAAGAAGTAGCTGAACCAATCCGACGCTGGAAACGGCTGACGGTATACGACCGGGTACAAATGGAAGATATTCTGGTCGGCAAGCTGATTGCCACCTCTGCCGAACAGATCGGTTTATTTCTGATCATCCTGGCCATCGTCAGTGCGGCTATCGTAGCCTTCATCATTTATACCCTGACCATGGATAAAATCCGCGAAATCGCTGTACTCAAGCTGATCGGTACACGCAATCGCACCATCGCCGGTATGATTCTGCAACAATCCCTGATGCTGGGTGTGATCGGGTTTGTCGTTGGCAAAATTTCAGCCACCTTCGCCGCCCCCTTATTTCCCAAATATGTGCTGCTGATACCAATTGACTCCATGCTGGGATTCCTCGCTGTACTGGTGATTTGTATCCTTTCCAGTATCATTGCCATCCGCATGGCACTTAAGATTGATCCGGCAGAAGCAATCGGGTAAACCTGACATGAGCAATAGAGGAATCCGCATCGAAAATTTGAGCAAGCGCTTTGGTAAAGGTGAAGCCGCTGTATTCACACTCAAGAACGTCAACATGCAAGTCGCCCCCGGCGAAGTGGTCGGACTGATTGGTCCGTCCGGCTCAGGCAAAAGTACGCTGCTTAAATGTCTCGGCGCGGTGATTGACCCTACATCCGGACGCATGACCCTGGATAATGAAACCATCTTCGATAATGGTTGGAAACTACGTGATTTGCGCGCTTTGCGTCGTGACAAAATTGGCTTCGTGTTCCAGGCACCCTATCTGATCCCGTTTCTGGATGCGACTGACAATGTCGCGCTTTTGCCGATGCTAGCTGGTGTGAGCGATGACGAGGCACGTAAACGCGCACTGGAACTGCTCGCTGCACTGGATGTGCAGCATCGTGCTCGTGCCATGCCAGCACAACTGTCCGGTGGTGAGCAACAGCGCGTAGCCATTGCACGAGGACTGGTCAATCGCCCTCCTGTCATTCTAGCTGACGAGCCCACCGCTCCCCTGGATTCACAACGTGCACTAGCAGTAATCCGTATACTTAACACAATGGCTAGGCAATTTGAAACTGCCATCATTGTTGTGACACACGATGAAAAAATTATCCCGACCTTCAAGCGTATCTACCATATTCGTGACGGCGTGACCCATGAGGAAGCAGGAGAAGGGCGCAGTACTGACAACCCTTCACATATTAAAAATATGATGTGCAGTTGTCTTGCCAAAAAAGTACGCAAATGGATTTTCTGTACCGTGAATCAATCAATCAGCATATGACCAAACCAGGCAAAAATACCGATTGCTATGCCGGTGACGAACTGGGCATGTACTAGATATGAAAATTTCTTAAGTTTTGTGGGCGAATAGCGCAGTGTGAGGAATAATCCAAAAACACCCTGCCAGATTACCAAACCTAGCAAGGCAGGAAAGAAAAGAATATGGCTGTAGTGAGAGTAATCCACCATGACGATATGTAGCAAAATCACGGCAACCGCTGCAATACCAAAGTAAATGTGCGTACGGTTTAGCCAGGCCAGCAATTGATTCAAAACAGAAGATCCAATTGGAGAAACATAGTCTGGTAACAAGCGCTGCGCCAGTTTTCCCTGACCTAATGTCAGCTTGAGTAGCGTACGGCTATAAATGAAGATTAGTAATCCCATGCCTACTTCCCCAAAGTCTTCCCCAATCTCTGCAAGAAACGTTTCACGCTCTTCGGGAATCTCCTGTGTAGTGTAGGCATAAATGTAATACACCACAGACATCAGCAAAATAACAGTCGTGTAAACCAATATACTACGAATGTTTTTTGTCGTCGGTTGCATGTCAACGATCAGCGAGCGATTACCCGTTACATTGGTTTACAGATTCAGGAATACATCAAGCAGCGTTGCTGTCTATTTACTACGTATGCGGTCTGGGCAGTCTTTTTTTATGCAATCCGCATACAATGACAAAGAATGATCCTGCAACACAAACCCCCGCTCCTTGGCAATTTTCACCTGACGCTTTTCGATTTCTGGATCGAAGAATTCCTCAACGTGACCACATTGCAGGCATACCAGGTGGTCATGATGATTACCACTGGCTAGCTCAAAAACTGCCTTACCACTTTCAAAATGGTGACGCTCAAGCAATCCGGCTTGCTCAAACTGAGTCAGAACACGATAAACCGTTGCCAGACCGATATCCTCTCCCTCACCTAGCAATTCTTTATAGACGTCTTCTGCCGAGAGATGCCGAATCGAGCTGTTCTCAAACAAATTTAATATCTTCAAACGCGGGAGTGTTGTCTTCAATCCCATCGTCTTAAGATCTATACTTTTCAAATTTTCTGATTTACTCATTAAGTTATTTACCTCAAGAAATTACTGCATTTATGAGACAATTGAAAAGCGTAAACCTTCATAATAATTTCTTTTTAGTCAGGACTAATTCCCTGACGCGCTACAAAAATACATATTGCAGTCACTTTTTGTTTACACTTTACGTTGCCCCGGAAGAGCTAACTGTTCATAGTATCCTATCCCGGATGGATTGAAAAATATTGGCCTGGTATGTACGCATTATTCCCACGACTGTTATTGTTATTATTGCTTCCCTTCCTGCCACACTGCACTTATCTTCCTTCATTCCCTTACAAAATTGATATTCAGCAAGGTAATGTTATCACCGAGGAAATGGTAGCCAGGCTAAAACCAGGAATGACCCGTTCACAGGTTCGGTTCATATTGGGTACGCCGCTGGTAGTAGATGTATTTCATAGTGATCGTTGGGATTACATCTATCGTCTCGCGCCAGGTGGCCGCATAACCGAAGAACGGAAACTGATTGTTTTTTTTAAGAATGACCGGCTATCCCATATTCAGGGAGATTTTCCGCAACCCCCTGCCTTCAGCGAGTCTTCTCCGGTTTTTCCCGTCCCCGAAAAAACATCTGGATCCCCTCCTGGTGTTGATGGCACAGAAAACGAGGGATCTGACAAAACAATCGATTTCCTCAAAGAAAATCAGACAAATTTTTACAGGGATAATCAATGACGCTGTTAAATATAGCCGTTGCCGGAAGTACCGGCCGTATGGGTCGGACTATCATGGAAACTATTGCTGATGCGCAAGATCTGCGGTTATCTGCAGCACTTGAACAACCCGACAGCCCATATCTGTCGCAAGATGCAGGCGGTTTAACCGGAACACCCTGCGGAGTTATCATCAACAGTGATTATGCCTCCGCACTGACAGGCAGCGATGTACTGATCGACTTTACTCGCCCCGCCGGAACACTGACGCATCTTGCCGTATGTCGTCAATCAGGCATCCACATGGTGATCGGCACTACCGGATTTTCAGCAGAAGAAAAAGAAATTATTCATGATGCAGCAAAAGACATCGCCATCGTGTTCGCTCCCAATATGAGCGTGGGTGTTAATATACTGTTCAGGTTGCTTGAAGTCGCCGCAAAGGCGTTACCTGCTGGTTACGATGTGGAAATCATTGAGGCACATCACCGCCACAAAGTGGACGCACCTTCTGGAACCGCTCTGCGTATGGGAGAAGTGATTGCCCAGACTCAGGGAAAAAATCTTGAGAAAGTAGCAATTTATGGACGTGAAGGCCACACCGGGGAACGTGCGGCAGATACTATTGGATTTTCAACCATACGTGGTGGAGATATTGTGGGCGACCACACGGCGTTATTTGCCGGAATCGGCGAGCGGCTGGAAATTACACATAAAGCCAGCAGCCGCAAAACATTTGCAACAGGTGCATTGCATGCCGCGCGTTTTCTTGCTACTAAAAAATCCGGATTATTTGATATGCAGGATGTGCTGGGGCTACGCTGATTTATACCAGCCTCATATATTGATAGTTTACGTCCAAGGAATCGCTAAGGAACCTCTGAAAAACGTTAACGAGATAGAAGTTGGCAAAAAGGCAGCGTTTATACGTGATAAATGAGCATTTTCAGCCGACTTTTAACGGAGAAAGGCAACGCGGATAGTTTTTCAGAGGTTTCTAAAACATCAGCAAGGCACAGTCCGTTCAAGGCACAAGTATCAGCGACGCTTACTGCCACCCAGCAAACTGCCCAGTGCACCACGCAATAATTCCCGCCCTATACGACGCACCTCACTTTTAACGACATTTTGCACCAAACCATCGTACAGCCCACCTCGTGGACCAGTACGACCAAAGAGCACTTCTTTAACTACCGAACCTACCTCCCCAAGCAAGCCATTATCTGCGTCCTGCGAACCAGACTCGGCACGAATATCAGTCGATAATTGCTCATGATGCTGAGCAACTAACAACTCGTGGGCGGATTCACGATCTACTGATATGTCGTAGGAATCAGCCACCAGCGAATCTTTGATTAACGCATAGCGTTGTTTATCGGCAATGGGTCCAAGCTGACTCCCCGGCAACAACACGTACACACGTTCCGTTTCATTGGGGCGCCCCTTGGCATCCAGAAAACTGACCAGTGCTTCGCCTACGGCCAATTCAGTAATCGCAGTTTCGATATTCAACCCTGTTTTAGGTCGCATGGTGCTGGCCACAGCTTTCACGGCCTTCTGATCACGCGGGGTAAATGCGCGCAATGCATGCTGCACACGGTTACCTAGCTGTGCCAATACCGAATCAGGAATATCCAATGGATTTTGCGTGACAAAATAGACACCGACTCCCTTGGAGCGTATCAGGCGCACTACTAATTCAATGCGCTCAATCAGCGCCTTGGATGCACCGGAAAACAACAGATGTGCTTCATCGAAAAAGAATACCAACTTGGGTTTTTCCGGATCACCAATTTCGGGTAAACGCTCAAACAAATCCGAAAGCATCCATAATAGAAAGCTAGCGTACAAGCGTGGGGCAGTCATCAACTGATCAGCAACCAGAATATTGATGACCCCCTGACCGCTCACCGTTTGCATGAAATCTTCAATATCAAGCATGGGTTCACCAAAAAACCGAGTTCCCCCTTGCGTCTCCAGTTGGATCAACTCGCGCTGGATCACGCCGATACTGGCGGTGCTAATGTTGCCATACTGTGTAGTAAAGCTCTTTGCGTTGTCACCTACGTATTGCAACATGGCACGCAAATCTTTTAGATCAAGCAACAGCAGACCGTTATCATCCGCAATTTTAAACACCAGGTTGAGCACCCCTGCCTGGGTGACATTGAGATCAAGCATGCGTGCCAGCAGCAGCGGCCCCATATCGGAAATGGTTACCCGTATCGGATGGCCCTGTTTACCAAACACATCCCACAGTGTGGCAGGACAAGCTATCGGCTCCGGCAACGGCAAACCGCGTTCTTTGAGCACAGCAGCCAATTTATTATTGATTTGTCTTTTTTGGCTAATTCCAGTCAGGTCACCCTTGACGTCAGCCATAAAAACCGACACACCAATACGCGAGAATTGCTCAGCTAACAGCTGCAGCGTAACAGTCTTACCCGTACCAGTAGCGCCAGTAATAAGCCCGTGACGATTAGCAAACTCAGGCAATAATTGGCATTGCGTAGCGTCACGTTGCGCTATTAGAAGCGGATCAGTCATAAAATATAAAAAATGGATTTAAAAACAGCAGATCAATTATATCAATGGGTGAAATAATCAAATACCAAGCCGAGAATTAAGATAACGTCATCACACAATCTTGATAAAAACCACAGATAATCTACAAATAGCCTATGCTGAGAGTGCTATTAGTTGGTAGCAAAACCACGAATTAATCAGCATCAAATGATTTAACAGCATCCGAATATACAATCAGTGTAATACATGCTCTTACCCTGATTGTATATTCGGATGCTGTCCAAACACAAAACTGACACCACCACCCAGTTTATGGATGCCAACGGCCTGTTTAAAAAAGAAACCAATAACAATACCCTCACCGACGCGCACATCGAACAGATCATGCAGGTATTTGGCAGCAAAGCGAATGTAGAGCATGTTGCCCAGTCGGTACCGTTTGAGAAGGTTGCCGACGACGACTATAACCTGCCAGTATGCAGCTACGTTGACGCCAAAGACAACCGCGAAGTGGTGGGCATTGCCAAGCTCAATGCAGAGCTGAAAACCACCGTTGCCAGAATCGGCCAACTGCGCCAAGATATTGACGCGATAGTTTCAGAAATAGAGGGGGCTGACGCATGATCCTGGAAAACAAGCTCAATATCACCGATCAAATCGAATTGGCCAAAGCCGAAGAAAAGATCAGCAAACAAAAAGCCAGGCAACTGTTTGATTCTGGCGATATTCACAAGGTAGCGGTGGGTACATTCGCCGGCCTGGCAAAATTCGCGACGTGAATATCGCCAAAGGCACAACCGCTTTTGCGCGGATCATGCATCTAAAGCCATCGTTAAAAAACATCGATGCCATGCCGCAAAGCACGTTTGATGAAATTGTCGAAAAATATATCGAAATGAATATTGCCCACCCCTTTCGCGAAGGTAATGGACGCGCAGAGCGTGAAAAATACGGACACGGCGGGCCAGAAGGGTTATGACGCAGGCAAGAAGATATTGGGCATCAAACGTCAATCGCCAATCGCAGTCGATACCCAGGGCCTGCCGCATGCCATTGCGGTGACGACGGCGGAAGTGTGACTGATCGCAAAGGTGCGTTGCAAGCCTGAGAGCACTGCAGGCCGAGCCTGGGGAAAGTCCAAAGTCTGCTGTGCGATAGCGGCTATATCGGAGAACCATTTGCCGAAGACGTGCGAGAAATTCTGGGCGCGCATGTACAAGTACAGATTGCCAAGCGCAGCGAACCACACACTTTTGCAGTCATACCTAAACGCTAGATCGTCGAGCGCAGCTTTGCCTGGCTGGAGAAAAATCGACGGCTGCGGAAAAACTGCGAGCGTAAACTCAATACCAACTTGCAACTCATTCATCTGGTATTCTTGGCTCTTTTGCTTAAAAGATTTTGAACAAATTCTAAAAGAAACTATTTATTGTGCGCTGGCACTTGATTTTTACTTTCAGATTACTGGTGCTATTTCTTACTGGTTGCGCTGCCGTTGGGCCAGATTATGTGCCACCAGAAAAAATCACTCCCGAAAAATTTAATGCCGCACTGAGCGAAGATCAGAAAGCTAAATTATCGCTTCCTGAAACTGGGCAAGAAGCAGATGAGGCCAAAACGGAATTCACCAAACAAGTAACCCCTGCAATGTTGGTTGACTGGTGGAACACTCTGGAAGATCCATTATTAACGCGCTTAATTGAATGGGCCATCAGGGGCAATCTTGATCTTCAGCTTGCGCAGTCACGACTGAGAGAAGAACGCGCTTCGCGGGGAATTGCCAGATCAGGCCTGTTTCCAACCATAGAGGGAGATGCAGCATTTACGCGAAGAAAAACCAATCTACAATCAGGTGGCATCAGTGAAATTGACCTCTATTCCTTGAGCTTTGATGCTAGTTGGGAAATTGATATGTTTGGCGGCATCAGGCGCTCAATTGAATCGGCACAAGCCTCCGTTGAAGCACGTCAAGAAGAATTAAACGACACGCTGGTGACTTTGGTGGCTGAAGTCGCTATCAATTATATTGAAATTCGTGCCTTTCAAGCCCGGCTTGAAGCGGCTGTTAACAACCTGGAATCTCAAGAAGGGACGTTACAAATTGTTCAGGATCGGTTAGATGCCGGCCTGACAACGACACTGTCACTAGAGCAGGCGAAATATAATCTGGAAAATAGTAAATCAGAAATTCCAATGTTACAAACCGGTATCGAACAAGGTAAAAATGGTCTTGCAGTGCTGCTTGGAGAGTTCCCTGGGTCATTGGCAGAAGAATTGGAGCAGTACCAAAAAGTCCCAACGGTGTCAGTTGAAGTGGTTGTTGGCGTTCCCGCTGATTTGTTGCGTCGCAGGCCGGACGTCCGACGTGCGGAGCGCGAATTAGCAGCGCAAACGGCACGGGTTGGTGTGGCTACTGCAGACCTTTATCCAAGACTCTTCTTATTTGGTTCTGTAGGACTGGAATACATTTCTGCTGCCAGCTTTTTTACAGGACCCGCAGCCGCCTTCCAAATTGGACCGCAAATCAGATGGCCAGTTTTTAATGCTGGTCGTATCCGACAAAATATAAAAATAGAAGATGAGCGACAAAGTCAGGCGCTGATTCAATACGAGGCTTCGGTATTAACCGCAGTTAAAGATGTAGAAAATGCTTTAATCGATTTTGCGAATGAACAAGTTCGCAGACAAGCTTTGATAAAATCCACACAATCAGCAAAATCAGCAGTTAGCCTGTCGCGTGAATTGTACACTGCGGGCCTAACTGATTTTATTGGTGTGCTGGATGCAGAGAGAGCCTTATTTTCCTTTCAAGATCAGCTGGCAGTGAGTGAAGGAAAGGTTACTTCCAATTTGATTCGTCTGTATAAATCATTGGGCGGCGGATGGAAACCACTGATGCAAGATGCACCGTAGGCAGTTCTAGGTCAACAGCAAACACAATTTGAGGAACGTTGACTTGAAAAAAGTAAAACTGCTTACTTCTCTTCTAGGTCTTTCTTTGTTGGTCATTGTTTCTGGCTGTCAAAATGATGATAGTAATTCTGCAAGCCAACTAAAACAGCCTGCCCCGGCAGTAATGGTTACGCCGGTTATTCAGGAAAAAGTCGCTAAAATTCATGAACTGGTGGGTCGTACCGCCGCACTCAGAACGGTAAATCTAGTGGCTCGTGTGCAAGGCTTTCTGGAAAGACGGAATTTCATAGAAGGAGATAGCGTTAAAGAGGGTGATATTTTATACGTGATAGAGCAAGCGCCTTATCAAATCGAAGTTAAGGCTGCACAAGCGAAAGTAGCCGAAGCTAAAGCTACTCTACAGAATGCTAAATCTTATTTGCAACGATTAAAAACGGTGCGCCAAGGCGGAGTGTCACAAATGGACCTTGATAAAGCCAGCAGTGATTTTCTTAGCGCACAAGCGCTGTTAACCAGTGCCCAGGCCATGTTGGACCGAGCTAAATTGAATCTCAGTTACACTGAAATACGTTCTCCGATCAATGGGCGCATCGGTCGTAATTCTATCAGCACGGGAAACCTTGTCTCACCAAACTCCGGCATTTTAGCAACAATTGTGCTAATCGACCCCCTGTATGTACTTTTTACGGTGAGCGAAGTTGATTTCCTTACCGAGCTTCAAAACCAGCTGGAGAAGGGAGAGTCGACTATATTTGTTCCTAAAATTCAACTTGCCAATGGAACCATTTATCCTTTTGAAGGAAAATCGGATTTTATCAGCCCCATCGTGGATGAAAAGACTGGAACTATCACGATTCGAGCAATTTTCCCAAACCCCGATACAAAAGAATTACTCGGTCAGACAAATACGCCACAAAGCCGCCGCTTACTGATGCCGGGACAATTTGTTAAAGTTTTGGTAAGACGAGATGATGTAGAGGAAGAACATGTTATTCCCCAGTCGGCTATGCAGGAAGATCAAAGTGGGAAATATGTGCTGGTTGTTGATGCTGACAACCGCGTGCAAAAACGCTCAGTGACAGTCGGTGACAAAATCGGCGTAAATTGGATCATTAAGCGAGGTTTGCAGGTGGGCGAATTAGTGATATCTGAGGGTGCGCAAAAGGTTCGCCCCGGCATTACTGTACAAACTACCATAGCGGTTCCTTCTCAACCGATCGAGAAATAACCAGTGTTTAGTAATTTTTTTATCGAGCGTCCCCGCTTCGCTTTCGTCATTTCTATTGTCATTGTACTTGCTGGCCTGATATCCCTGTTAAAACTGCCTGTTTCTCTATTTCCCCAAATCACACCACCGCAAATACAAGTCAGTGCCTCATACCCAGGCGCGAATGCCCAAGTTGTAGAAGAAACCGTTGCTGCACCAATTGAATCTGTAGTTAATGGTGTCGAGGGCATGCTTTATATGTCTTCAGAAAGTGCCAATAATGGGACATACACGCTAGACATAACCTTTGAAATCGGAACTGACGTTGATATGGCAATGGTAAATGTCCAGAACCGATTGTCTCTGGCCACGCCAAGATTGCCCGAGGATGTCACTCGCTCAGGAATTACAGTACGAAAGCAATCTCCTGAATTTTTACAAATGGTATCTTTTACATCGCCAAATGGAACCTACGATCAATTGTTTCTTAGCAATTTCATCAGTTTAAATGTAAACGATGTACTTTCCAGGGTCCCAGGTGTCAGCCAGGTTTCTATTTTTGGCGCCCAAGATTATTCGATCCGGATTTGGCTAAATCCAGACAAAATGGTGGATTTAGCCATCACCACTGAAGATGTGACCGCTGCTATCCGCGATCAAAATATACAAGCTGCAGCCGGGCAAGTTGGGCAACCACCCTTGGCTCCCGATCAACAATTCCAATACACCATTCAAGCCAAAGGACGGCTTTCTGAAGTATCAGAATTTCAAGATATTATTATCCGGGCACAAGCAGATGGCTCTACTGTAAAAATGGAAGACATCGCACGCGTAGAGCTGGGCTCCCAAACGTTTAATGTTCTTTCTCGTTTGAATGGATCCCCAGCTGTTAATTTCGCTGTATATCAGCTGCCAGAAGCCAACGCACTGGAAGTTGCACAGGGTATCGAGACGACTCTGAAACAGCTGGCAGAACGATTCCCTGAAGATGTTGAGTATGCCTTGCCTTACGATTCCACTCGATTTATCAATAACTCTTTGACAGAGCTCGTTCAAACGCTGTTTATTGCTTTGAGTTTAGTCATATTGGTGGTTTACGCTTTTATTCAAGACTGGCGTGCCACCTTGATCCCAGCACTGGCAATTCCTGTATCACTGATCGGAACCTTTGCTGTTTTGCTGGTGATGGGTTATTCCATCAACACTTTGTCATTGTTTGCATTGGTGTTGGCGATTGGTATCGTCGTAGATGATGCAATTGTAGTGGTAGAAAATGTCCAGCGTCATCTACAGGAAGGATTACCCCCCGGGGATGCAACCAAAAAAACAATGACCGAAGTCACTGGTCCTGTTATTGCCACTACATTGGTTTTATTAGCGGTATTCGTGCCAATCGCTTTTCTAGAAGGTATTTCAGGCCAGCTCTATCGGCAGTTTTCTGTAACAATTGCCATAGCGGTTTCTATTTCATCGCTCACAGCTTTAACCTTGAGTCCCGCTTTATGCGCCATGATGCTTAGAAAGCAACAGGCACGTCCGTGGTTTGCGCTACGTTGGTTTGAAAAGATTTTTGGAAAAGTCTCCGAAGGTTATCTATTTTGCGTAAAAATTGTTGTAAGGCGATTAGTACTGACAGCACTACTTTTACTAATCATTACAGGCGGTGCATATTGG
Organism: Nitrosomonas eutropha; assembly: GCF_003201195.1. Lineage (GTDB taxonomy): Bacteria > Pseudomonadota > Gammaproteobacteria > Burkholderiales > Nitrosomonadaceae > Nitrosomonas > Nitrosomonas eutropha. The sequence goes on from NZ_QICQ01000032.1 coordinate 16,565, forward strand.
GTATTCAAAAACACGCCAACAGGATTTATTCCTCAGGAAGATCAGGGCATTATTTTTGTCGACATTCAGCTGCCTGATGGCGCTTCTTTGAACAGAACCGACAACGTGGTTAAACAAGTCGATGCGTTACTCTCCAACCTTCCAGGCGTAGAGGATATCGTTTCTTTAGCAGGGATTGGATTGCTGAGTGGTGTCAAATCAAACTCAGGAATGGTGATCAGTATTCTCAAGCCTTGGGATGAACGCACATCACCCGAGTTATCCAGTGATGCACTTATTGCACAAATATGGGGCATGATGGCACAAATTCCCGGTGCCAATTTGATCGCCTTCACTCCCCCACCTATCAGTGGGTTAGGCAGTACCGGGGGGTTTGAATTTCAACTCCAGGATAAAAGAGGCGGCGACCCTCAAGATCTTTCTGCAGCAATGCGTGGCTTTTTAATGGAAGCCAATCAAGATGCTCATTTGCAAAATGTGTACAGTACGTTTCGCGCGGATGTTCCACAGATAAAACTGGAAATAGACCGCCTGCAAGCAAAAGCGCTGGGCATCCCCGTGCGAGAGATATTTTCAAGCTTACAGACACAACTGGGCTCTCTCTATGTCAACGATTTTAGTAAGTTTGGTCGGGTTTATCGGGTAATCCTACAGGCCGAAGCACCTTATCGGGACAATGCTGATGATATTGGGAAAATCTATGTACGAAGTTCAGAAGGCATTATGGTTCCTCTTCGGACATTAACAAAAACATCCTCGATGTTGGGTTCTGATAGCCTCACACGTTTTAATATGTATCGTTCCGCACAAATCAATGGAAGCCCTGCCCCTGGATTAAGTTCCGGGCAGGGCATATCCGCAATGGAACAACTTGCAAAGCGAGTGCTTCCAGATGGAACAGAGTTTGAATGGTCTGGTATGTCATTTCAAGAAGTTCAGACAGGCTCTCAATTACCCATCATATTTGGCCTGGCTTTAATATTTGTTTTCTTGTTTTTAGTAGCCCAATATGAAAGCTGGTCTATCCCTTGGGGAGTCATACTTTCCGTTCCAATCGCCTTGGCAGGCGCGCTCATTATGATGTGGGGGATGGGGAATGTTTTGGATATTTACGCCCAGATTGGTCTCGTCATGTTGGTCGGTATGGCTTCAAAAAACGCAATCCTTATCGTCGAATTTGCTAAAGTGCAAAGAGAGAGAGTGGGTTGTCGATAGTTGAAGCAGCCATCAAATCCGCCCAACTCCGTTTTAGAGCAGTCATGATGACTGCGATTTCCTTCATTCTCGGTGTGCTCCCATTAGTCGTCGCATCAGGCGCAGGCGCAGCAAGTCGTCAATCACTTGGAACCGTTGTTTTTGGAGGAATGCTGGTTTCAGCAATCATTGGAACAATTTTAATTCCGGCTTTTTACGTGATCATTCAATCTATGACGGAAAACATGCGGCAACCAAAAACTCGCCTTTAAGCATATTAATTTGCAAAATGGCAACTGGCAATTGTCTTCTTAAAATAGGACTGAATACCCGAGTAAAAAGCAAAGCGTGTTTCAGAAAATTGCGGCGTTTGTAGAGAAGTTTAAAGGCGCAGGTGGAAAAATTTAGCTTAATTTTAATCAAGTACAATACAGCACTGCTAATTAATCTATATTTTCCTGATCTTAATGGCAACTTATGCAATTGGTGACCTACAAGGCTGTCACCGACATTTTCTTGACCTGCTTGACCTGACTGGCTTCAATTCCACGCGGGATAGGTTGTGGCTGGTGGGCGATATCGTTAACCGCGGCCCTGACTCCCTCTCATTATTGCGTACTTTGATGGCACTGGGAGATACCGTCACAATGGTACTCGGCAACCATGATCTTCATCTTTTGGCAGTCGCTGCCGGTTCTGCCCAACTGAAACACGGGGACACCTTGCAACCACTTCTGGATGCTCAGGATAGCAAAGTTCTGCTTGACTGGCTGAAGTGCCAGCGATTGTTCTATCACGAAGATGAATACGCCCTAGTCCATGCCGGGCTATTACCCGCCTGGCACACTGAACAAGCGGCGATGCTGGCACAAGAGGTTGAAGCAATCATCCACAGTGATCAATTTCAAATGTTTTCTCAATCAATGTATGGCAATGCACCTGATTGCTGGCAGGATACATTACGGGGAGAAAGCCGCTGGCGAGTCATCATTAACGCTATGACACGCATGCGCGTCTGTTCACCCAAAGGCAGAATGAATTTTTCCTACAAGGAAGGATTGTCCGCTATTCCCCAGGGATTGCTGCCCTGGTTTGAGATTCCCTGGCGTGCCAGCAAAGATGCAACGATTGTATTTGGGCATTGGTCTGCGCTGGGATTACATCTGACGCCCAATCTGATTGCTCTGGATACGGGATGCGTCTGGCAAGGCTGCCTGACAGCTATTCGACTGGAAGACAGGAAGGTATTTCAGGTACCGTGTGCATAATCTTCAGTGATAACGCTTGAGCAATGGCCTTTTCCGCCAGACGTGCAAGTTCGCGGCGGTTTTTATCATCTCCGGGAATGGGGCTCATGAAATTTAATTCTGCCTGAATTTCCGGTTCATTCAATATCAACATCAGAGATTGCAATATCGTTACGGTAACATAGACCACACTTGTATTCCGCGAACCATCGCGGTTGCTGTAACGAATCGCAATCGGACAAAGCAGTGCTTTTGCTGTTACAACTGGCTGCAACAAGGAGGCGTGAAAGTGCAGGAGCACATCGCCGTTACAGGTCGCACCTTCAGGAAATATAGCCACAGAGCATCCAGCCTTCAGCATACCGTCTATTTTCTGATTGACCCGTAACGTATCCCCCCGTTTTTTACGTTCAATAAACAGTGTCCCGGCACTCCGGCATAACCAGCCCAGCACTGGCCAGGTGCTGATTTCTGCCTTTGCAACGAAGCGCACAGGATACAAAGCCAGAATAACGATGATATCCAGCCACGAGGTGTGATTCGCCACAAAGAGCACCCCTTGCTGATTGCAGGCAGGCAGAGAACCACCGGAAGACAACTTCACATTAAGGATATGAAGAAATTTCTGTGCCCATTTACAGATCATGTGATTCTGCCGGGCTGTACTGGTATACGGAAGCAATAGCGATTGCAGTAATCCGGAAGCAATATGCAACATCAACCTGATAAACCGGATGCTTTTGACCAGCTTGTTTACCCTGGTTACGGCCATGGCGAACAGCAAGTCAAAGTGATCAGGGAAGAACCAGGTTGATAAATGTATTTTTCAGCCTTGGGCAGGCCACTAAAATATACGACTACCAAAAGATTCAAAATAGCGCTGACCGATCTCATCCCGCTCATAACGATGATTCTGGCCGCCACGATAAGCGATTTTCAGCGTGCCCATGAGTGAGGCAAGTTGCCCGGTTTCCTGCCAATCCATGCCCTGAGCAATGCCGTAGAGCAGCCCGGCGCGATAGGCATCCCCACAGCCCGTTGGATCAACCACTTTTTCCGGTCGAACAGCCGGTATCTGGAATTGCTTGCCCTGCGCATAAATCACCGAGCCTTCTGCTCCTTTTGTCTCGATAAGTGCGTTGACCCGGGTAGCCAGCTTATTCAATGTATAACCAGTAAGTGATTGCAGCAGCTGAGCTTCATAATCATTAACCGCAATGTAATCCGCCTTTTCAATGAAATCGAGCAACTCATCTCCATTGAACATCGGCATCCCCTGGCCGGGATCAAACATGAATGGAATACCAGCCTCATGAAACTCTCGGGCATGAGTCAACATTCCTTCTCGGCCATCCGGAGCGACAATACCCAGACTTATATCCGCAGCGTCCTTCACACTGTTCCGGTGTGAAAAATTCATTGCTCCCGGATGAAAGGCCGTAATCTGATTATCATCCAGGTCAGTGGTAATGAACGCCTGCGCTGTAAAAGTATCCTGCACCTGGCGGATATGGGTTTGCGCCAATCCAAGCTTTTCCAGCCTGTAGGCGTAGGGTTGAAAATCATCTCCAACCGTTGCCATGATCAGCATTTTGCCATCCAGCATCTGCAGGTTATAGGCAATGTTTGTCGCACATCCGCCAAACTCCCGACGCATCTCGGGCACCAGGAATGCTACATTCAAAACATGGATTTTGTCCGGAAGAATATGGCGTTTGAAACGGTCTTCAAACACCATGATTGTGTCATAGGCGATGGAGCCACAGATCAGTGTATGCATATCAGCTCAAATATCGTGTGCATGAGGTGAATCAGCCCGCTGGATTCCATACCAGATCAAGTTCACGAGCAGCCTTGACATCATCTATTTTCCGCAACGGCATGTTATGAGGCGCCGTCTTGACCATTTCCGGTTGCGTGTCTATCTCATCCAGAATCTCCTTCATCGCAACAACAAAGCGATCCAGCGTTTCTTTGGATTCGGTTTCAGCCGGCTCGATCAGCAAACATTCCGGCACCAGCAGCGGAAAATAGACGGTTGGCGCGTGAAAACCCTTGTCCAGCAGGCGCTTGGCCAGGTGCATTGCAGTCACTCCGGTTTTATCCTTGATTTCCTTCATAGTGACAATGAATTCGTGACTGGCTCGCCGGCTGGGATAGGCAATCTCAAAGCCCAGTTTGCGTAACTCGGCCAGCAGATAATTAGCATTGAGTGTTGCATATTCTGCAATCCGGAACATTCCTTCTGCACCCAGCAATCTGACATAGATGTAAGCACGCAACAGTACTCCTGCATTACCCATGTGCGCGGATAAGCGTCCGATAGATTGAGGACGATCTTTCTCCGTCAACCAGCGATAAACACCCTGTTCATGCGCCACGATAGGGATCGGCAAATAAGGCAACAAACAGTCTGCCACGCCTACCGGAGCCGCACCCGGCCCACCACCGCCATGAGGGGTCGAGAAAGTTTTATGCAGATTCATGTGGATCACATCAAATCCCATGTCACCCGGTTTGACTTTACCCAGTACTGCATTAAGATTGGCCCCATCGTAGTACAGCAAACCACCGGCCTCATGCACGACTCGGCTCATTTCTGCCACTTTTTTCTCGAATACGCCCAGAGTGGAAGGGTTAGTCAGCATTAAACCAGCTGTTCTGGGACTAACTGCCGCTTTCAAGGCTTCCATATCCACGTCACCATCGCGATCCGTAGGAATCTCGATCACCTTATAACCGCACATGACAGCGGTCGCCGGGTTGGTACCATGCGCAGCATCCGGGATGATGATCTCGGTGCGCTCGGTATCTCCACGCGCTTCATGATAGGCACGAATCATCGTAATACCGATCAGTTCGCCCTGTGCACCCGCCATGGAAGTCAGGCTAACCGCAGACATACCCGTAACGTCTTTCAGGATTTCCTGCAGCTCATACATACAAGCCAAGAAGCCTTGACCCGTATCTTCTGGCGCCAGCGGGTGGCGTGATAAAAATTGTGGCAACATGGCCAGTGCATTACAGGCACGCGGGTTGTATTTCATGGTGCAGGAACCAAGTGGGTAAAACTCCGTATCTATCGAGAAATTTTTCTGGGATAGCCGAGTATAGTGACGCACCGTATCCATTTCGGAAACCTCAGGCAACAAGGGAGCCGATTTGCGCTTCAGATTATCCGGAATATTGTTCTTGGCTGGCCGGGTTGCCGGAGCCTGGGAATAATTCAGGCGATTTTTGCGGGAATGTTCAAATATCAGCATGTTTTATCTTAGGTTGGTGAGATTGATTCAATACAGAACAAGTAACGCGGCTCTCTTCCGGTTTACTCCTGATTTCAGGCTTTCAGTATCTGCCGCAACATTTCAGTATATTTATCCAGATCTTCTGCTATTTTGGTTTCTGTTGCGCAGACCAGTAGCGTGTTCTTCAGATCCGGGTAGTAATTCTCAAGTAGTACACCTCCAAGTACGCCTTGCGCTTTGAGCTTGTTCAAGACTTCATCAGCCGGAACAGATAGCTGAAGCACTGCTTCGTGAAAGAACGGGCTGTGGAATGCTTTCTTCACGCCGGGAAGTGTTTCCAGTTGTTCCACCAGCGCCAAAGTGTTTGCATGAGATTGGGCGGCAACCCGATACAATCCTTCAGGCCCCAGTAACGACATGTAAATTGTCGCTGCTGTTACCATCAATCCCTGATTGGTACAAATATTGGAAGTTGCTTTCGAACGACGGATATGTTGCTCCCTTGCCTGCAATGTCAAGGCAAAACCTTCTTTGCCTTCCAGATCGGTAGTCCGTCCAATGATCCGCCCCGGCATTTGCCGAACCAGTTCTTGTTTGCAGGCCATGAAGCCAAAGTATGGCCCGCCACTGGAAAGTGGAATTCCCAGAGGTTGTCCTTCTCCGACAGCGATATCTGCTCCCTGACGCCCCCATTCTCCTGGTGGTTTCAACATGGCAAGTGCAGTCGGGTTAACCACTGCAATAGCCAGAGATTGCTTGTCGTGTGCCCAATCAGCCAGCGTATCGACCTGTTCGAGCACACCAAAAAAATTGGGTTGAGGAATAATCAGCGCAGCAAATTCTTCCTGTGCAAACTGGTCAAGCTGATCAATGGACACCTGCCCAGTGGCAGGATCGTATGGAACCTCAACCACCTCGATCGCCTGATTTCTGACAATGGTACGAACCACACTGCGATAAATTGGGTGCACAGTCTGCGGAACCAGAATACGTCTGGATGATTTGTGCTGGCGCACAGCCATCAGAGCAGCCTCGGCCAGAGCAGATGCCCCATCATACAAACTGGCATTGGACACATCCATTCCGGCCAACGACGCCATCATAGTCTGGTATTCGTACAACAATTGCAATGTCCCCTGGCTGGCCTCTGCCTGATAAGGTGTGTAGGAAGAATAAAATTCTCCCCGGGTTGTTATTTGCCAGACTGCTGCTGGAATATGATGTTCATAAGCACCTGCGCCGATAAAGCTGAGATAGAACCCATCTTTCTGCGCACGTTCGTACATGAGGCGCGAAATTTCCATTTCGCTCATGCCAGTCGGTACCTGGGTTAATTTCCCGTTTTTTAGCTCGGCGGGAATTTCGTCGAATAATTCATCGATAGATGTAGCGCCAATGCTGGCAAGCATTTCTGTTACATCTTCTTCTGTATGGGGAATAAATGGCATGATTAACTGTATTATCCAAAAAACTTAAAGGTTATGTCTGCTTGTCTATTTACTGCAAACAGCTTTAACAAAGCGGTGAAAAACTTCTGCGTTGCCATCGTTGTGTTAACAACAGGCTCAAAGCTCATTTACCGTATACATAAACTGCGCTTTTTTGCCTGTTTTGCCTTGCTCCGACGGCATCTTCATCAATGTTTCTCACCATCCTGTTAATGTGCATCACTTTCCAGCAGCTTTTCATATCCGTTGGCATCAAGTAATCCATCAATTTCAGCCGTATTGGCCGGCTTCAGTTTAAACAACCAGGCTGAATAACTATCTTCATTTATTTTTTCCGGGGATGATTCCACCTCAGCATTGATAGCAATAACTTCTCCGCTGAGTGGAGCATAAATATCTGAAGCCGCCTTGACAGATTCCACTACCGCACAATCTTCCTGCTGCGCCAGGATGCGCCCTACCTTGGGCAATTCAACGAACACCATATCTCCCAGTAATTCCTGGGCATGTTGAGTGATACCTACTGTTACCGTACCATCTGCCTCCAACTTGATCCATTCGTGTGATTTTGCATATTTCAGCTCTGCTGGAACGCTCATTTATCCGTCACTCCCCTAAATTTAGGTTTAAAAATTCAAAATGCTTTATCTGCTGATACTTTTACAAAAATCAGATCAGTGCCTGGCCATTGCGTACAAACGGGTATTTAACAACCCTTGCCGCAAGCTGTTTATCCCGCACGACAACATGTACCTGCTCTCCTGCAGCGATTCCCACCGGAATACGAGCCAGTGCAATCGACTGATTTAAAGTGGGCGAAAATCCACCACTGGTGATTTCTCCCTCACCAGCGATACCCTCATGCTGTGTAATAATTTTTTGATGGTTGCGTAATACGCCCTTATCCAGCAGAACCAGTCCTACCAATTGTTGATTAACCGGCTTTTCAAGCAAGGCCTGTTTGCCAATAAAATCCCGCTCGCTTTTTAGATCTACGGTCCACGCCAATCCGGATTCGAGCGGATTGGTGGTTTCGTCCATATCCTGACCATAAAGATTCATACCTGCTTCCAGACGCAGGGTGTCGCGTGAACCCAGGCCAGCCGGGGCCACACCCGCCGCATGCAGCTTTTGCCAAAAAGCTGCAGCCTCATCGGCGGGTAATGTAATTTCAAAGCCATCCTCACCGGTATAGCCGGTACGCGCAATGAAATAGTTGCCAAATGCTACTGACTGGAATGGCTTCAGGTCTTCTGAAGCTGCTTTGGAATCTGGAATAACAGCCCATACTTTTGCACGAGCATTCGGCCCTTGCACAGCGATCATGGCAAGGTCACGACGTGGAGTGATGGTTAAATCAGGTGCATGTTGACTGGATTGCAAGGTAATCCAGTCAATATCCTTATCCGCCGTACCGGCATTCACCACCAGACGAAACCAGGATTCGGACAGGAAATAAATGATCAGATCATCGATAATCCCACCAGCAGGATTCAACATACAGGTATAGAGCGCCTTACCAGGAACGGTAAGCTTATCGATATTATTTGCTACCAATCCTCGCAGAAATTGACGAACATTTTCGCCGTGAAGATCGACTGTCAGCATATGGGAGACATCAAACATGCCGGCATCACGTCTGACAGCATGATGCTCATCCAACTGGGAACCATAGTGTAAGGGCATATCCCAACCACCAAAATCCACCATTTTTGCGTGCATGCCACGGTGTGCCGCATTCAGAGGGGTTGTCTTCAGCATTTATTCTCTCTCAAAAGTAAAAGGAAAGTTTTATCTGTGCTATTTCTGCATCCACGCAATACTACTCATGATCGCAGCGGCCAACAGATATCAACTACCCCCTCTGTCCTTTTACCTGAGAGTTTTACGGATAACTTTCCGCATGCCCCTTCGGTGGCTGAAATTGTTTCAGCGCTCTCCAGATTGCCGATCACAAGCAGTTATTCAAGCTTTACACAGCCACACCTGAGCGATTCCGGGGGGTTACGCCTTCGGTGACGCTGTGTTTTATTCAGACACAGCGCACTCTCCTGCCTGGATGAAATGTTAGCAGGTCGAACTATACTCTAGCTTGGGATATTAAGACAAGGTGAGACCGCAGCGTTGCGCCAGCACCACAGCAGAATCAACGCTTGCGGCAATTTCAGCCCGTATCGCTGATGTAGCACGAGCATATATGTAAAGCTATTATCATTTCATGGTTCTCCCGGCTAGCTTGATGGATTCTATCAGCGCTCTCATGACAGTTCGCGCCATGAGCAGCGGATAACAAATTTTGTCTATACAATCATCCGGGACTGAACAGGTGATAACAGACAGCAAACACAATCAGCCTGTTGCTGACAACAAACTGAACAGAAATTTCTCTCCCAAACAGCCTAACCGTCCGAGGAGATTCAAAGAGTGCGCTCGTGCCAAGCGCACATCAATAACAAATCCAGCTTGTACTCAGATCTGCTATTTTTGAAGTTGTCTCATCAATCAAGCGGCAGCCAGTCCTTGCCAATCAGGAAATCAGTATAGAGCTTTGCTTCCGGGCTACCCGCTGCGGGTGACCAATCGTAACGCCATTTGACGATAGGCGGCAGTGACATCAGGATAGATTCGGTACGCCCCCCTGACTGTAGGCCAAACAGCGTTCCGCGATCCCATACCAGGTTAAATTCCACATAACGACCGCGGCGATAGGCTTGAAAATCCCGTTCACGTTCGCCATAAGGAAGATTGCAGCGTTTTTGCAGGATGGGGACATACGCCGCCAGAAACTGATCCCCTACACTTTTGGTCAGGTTGAAACAGGTGACAAAATCCGGCTGGTTGAGGTCGTCAAAAAATACACCACCTATTCCACGCGGTTCTTTGCGGTGTTTCAGGTAAAAGTATTCATCACACCATTTTTTGAAACGTGGGTAATATTCACTACCCGAAGGCTGAAGTGCATGCTTGCAGATCTGATGAAAATGAATAGCATCCTCTTCGAAACCATAGTAAGGCGTAAGATCCATACCCCCGCCAAACCACCAGACTGGTTCGGCTCCTTCTTTGATGGCGGCAAAAAAACGGACATTCATGTGGACAGTCGGTGCATAGGGATTGCGCGGATGCAGCACCAGTGAAACCCCCGCTGCTTCAAACGCCCTGCCTGCAAGTTCTGGCCGGGCTGCTGTAGCCGAGGCAGGCAAACCTTTCCCATGTACATGGGAAAAATTGACACCACCACGCTCCAATACATTGCCTTCTTCGATCACACAACTGGTTCCTCCCCCACCTTCCGGGCGATCCCATGAATCGCGACGAAATGAACCACCATCAGCCTGCTCCAATCCGGCCACAATATTATTCTGTAAATTAACCAGATAATCCTTGACTTGTGCAAAGTCCATATCCTCTCCCAATATGTGATGCTGATATTCGTCAATCGGCCTTTTCGGGCAATTCTACCTTCACACATTCAAATTAGCACGCTGATACCACGCCACCACTCAATTGTCATCCCATCTCTCCGTTTTGGCTTATGTTAGACTCCATGATTTCCTCGTTTAACCAAGGATCTGTAATGTCTGGCAATACCATCGGAAAGCTGTTTTGCGTCACTTCATTTGGTGAATCCCACGGCCCGGCGATCGGCTGTATCGTGGACGGATGCCCCCCCGGGCTAGTGTTATCTGCCATGGATATTCAGCTGGAGCTCGATCGACGCAAACCTGGCACTTCCCGACATGTCACCCAACGGCATGAGGGAGATCGGGTGGAAATACTCTCGGGCGTATTTGACAACATCACAACGGGGACACCAATTGCTCTGCTGATTCGTAATGAAGATCAGCGCAGCAAGGATTACAGTAAGATCATGGATGTGTTCCGTCCTGGCCATGCAGATTACACCTACTGGCAAAAATACGGCATTCGCGATTATCGTGGTGGCGGTCGTTCATCCGCACGGGAAACGGCTGTGCGGGTAGCAGCTGGCGCTATTGCCAAAAAATGGCTGCATGAACGCTATGGCATTGTCATTCGGGGCTATATGGCGCAGCTTGGCCCAATCGCCATTCCCTTTAAAAACTGGGAAGTCATCAACCAGAATCCTTTTTTTGTCGCGGATGATGACTACGTTCCCAAACTGGAAGCATTTATGGATGCCTTGCGCAAATCAGGCGATTCAGCGGGTGCCCGGATCAATGTAATAGCGGAAGGTGTGCCTGTTGGCTGGGGTGAACCGGTTTACGACCGGCTGGATGCTGATATTGCTTACGCCATGATGAGTATCAACGCAGCCAAGGGGGTAGAAATCGGTGCAGGATTCAATAGTGTGACGCAAAAAGGAACAGAACACTCGGATGAAATCACACCCGAAGGATTTCTGAGCAACAATGCCGGTGGAATTCTGGGAGGTATTTCCAGCAGCCAGCCGATTACCGTCAGCGTAGCGATCAAGCCCACCTCGAGCATCCGGCTCGGGCGACGTTCTATCGACAAGGCCGGCAATCCCGTGATTGTTGAAACCCACGGCAGACACGACCCCTGCGTCGGCATCCGGGCAACACCTATCGTGGAAGCGATGCTGGCTATCGTCTTGATGGATCATGCCCTGCGTCATCGAGGACAGAATGAAGATGTGGTTTGTACCACTCCCAAAGTTCCCGGAAATATCATCAACCCGACAAATCCGGTAACAACACAACCCGACGTACGCCGGGCTGAAGATCCGGAACCGGATGAAAATTCGTAAACAGATTATTTACCCCAGAAAAACAGGTAATTCTCAACTCTGCCTCTCTCACATCAACTCGTCGCTGAGAACTAAAAAAATCACTGATCAAGCAACAACAACCGCATAATTCGTACTTGAGAAATCCACATTCGATATGCCAGAAAGTCAGAATCGTTTAAGAACCTGAAACAGGTTCCGTTTTAAGGACAACTTTATGTAAGGAGATGGCAGAATGGGCACAAGACGATCAAATTTTGCTGTTTACGCGGGATTGCTGTTTCTCTTGACCAGCAGTACTGCAGGATGGGCGCAGGACATCAGTGAAATTCAACGACAATTCAACACTGAAATTCTCAATAAGCCATTTAGTGTTCCCAGCGATGCAGAACTGACCTCCGCATTGAAAGAGGCCACACAAAAGGGCAAATCCAGCATCGCGCCCAGCCAGAAACCGGCTTGCGTCGGACCTGGGTGTACGACAGGTGGAAATTACGGTTACGGAAGCTACTTTGGAGGATACGCCCGACCCTATTATGGCGGCTATTACGGCCTTAATCGCTACCTTCCCTTTTATTACGGCTGGTAAATTGTTCAATTGCAAAGTATATGCAAGCGGCAATCACATATCTCAGCTATATAAAAACAGTTTATTCGTTTGATCTTTAATTTTTCACACAAATACTAAAACTAAATACCAGGAGGTGAAATGGATTATTCCATCAGTAAACCAGCCCGGGCTCTGGCCGGGATCATAGTTCTCTCTTTGACATTGGGTGGTTGTGCTGCAGTTCATACATCCATTGCAAAAAAGGATTTGGATGTGCAAACCAAGATGAGTGACACTATTTTTCTGGATCCAGTTGAGCCAGGGCAAAAAGTTGTCTACCTGAACATTCGCAATGCTTCTGACAAAACCAATTTCGATATTTCCCCGTCTGTCATCAATTCATTACAAAGCAAAGGTTACCGCATTACAGAAAACCCGAAAGCGGCGCATTACTGGTTGCAAGTCAACGTGCTAAGCGTTGAGAAAGCCAGCCCGACCGCAGCCGAATCCGCTTTGAGAGCGGGTTATGGTGGGCTGGGCAGTGCAGCAATGGGCGCTGCAGTAGGCTCGGCAACTGGCGCAGCTATTAGTGGCTGGAGCGGCGCCGGGATTGGTGGGCTCGCCGGCGCGGCAGCATTTGGCCTGGTGGATACCATCGCCGGGGCTGCAGTAAAAGACGTTACCTTTATGGCCATCACCGATATTGAGATCGCTGAGCGTGCTGAAGATGGCGTCATCGTACGCGAAGATCGTCAACAGGATCTGAAACAGGGGGTTGGAGGTTCTAAAAGACAGACTTCTTCCAAAGTCAGCGAAATGAACAAGTATCGCACCCGCGTCGTCAGCATCGCCAACAAGGCCAATCTTGAATATGAAGAAGCCGCACCTGAATTAACGAATGGCCTGGCACGCACTATTTCCGGATTATTCTGACATTCTGCCTGCCACCTGGCACAACATCTGGGGGCGACTCATCAAAGGAGATCCACAATGACCATAGACACCATGATCATCACGCTGACTTCAGTGGCTTTGTTGTCATCCACAACTATATTGGCAACACAGCCCGCTGACAGCCATTCAGTGGTCAATCGTATGGCAAAAGAGCTGGGACTCAGTGACACGCAGCGCTCCCAGGTTGAAACTATTCTCAACAATGAGAAAAAGGAAGTTGAAGCAGTGTTCAACGAGGAGAAGATGAAATTACAGGCAATTCAGGAAGAAACCCATACCAACTTGCAAGCGGTACTCACGCCTGAACAAATGCAGAAACTGGATAGAAAAATGCGCCAGAAAAGCAGCTCTGGCAGAAAATAGATTTTAGAACCTGTTTATGATCTTATAAAATTGGTGATCATGCTGGGGCATGAGAACCTGTTCAAGATCTCGATCAAGGGATGCAGTGCAAGGCAAAATTGAACGAGAAAGCGGAGCATACTTGAAGTATGTGAGCATTTTGAGTTCAATTTCAACGCCGTAATGTGCCCTTCAGTGAGATATTGAACAGGTTCTGAGAAAAAGTTATCCAGGCGCTCCATCTATCGCAAGAACAATTTGCTGCCATTCAGCCGATCCTGAAAAGAGTTCGCAAAGTCACCAATCTGCGTCACCAAACCGCGCATTGTTGACCTGTTTGATGTGTTTTACAAAGTGGTGTACATGCTTAAAACGGACTACCAATGGCGAGCGCTTCTCGGTGACTACCTGAAACGGGAAATGGTTTGCGCATATTTCTCCAAATGAAAAAAACCTGACGTCGGTGGCATGAGTGCGTTGGAGTGCGCATTAAAAAATCAGATATAAAAGAGCTGCATGCGGGTAATAAAATACCCGGAATCAAACGAGACATATTGCTGCATTGGCGCCAGTAGCATCCCGACTGTCCCGTGTATTGAGTATGCTTGCAGTCTGGCTACACAGCCCAACCATTTACCGATTGTGTTTGGGTGAGGTGATCACGGTGCAGATCGCCAGGAGAAATGAACTGCACACTTTTCCTGCCATTCCCAGGCGTTGGATTGTGAAACGAACTTTTTAATGGCAGGAAAAATGCCGGTGATTATGGAAGAGCTGTGAGCACAAACTCAATACCAGCCTGCAATTTACCCACCTGGCCTTCCTGGCTCTACTACTCAAAAGATCGTAAACAGGCGCTTAGTGTTTAGTCCCACGGTGTGCCGGTGTAACATATAACCAGCTACGGAGGGATGATTTATGGGACAGATATTACACGGAAGCGCCCGCACGACAGTGGCGGTGCGTCGAGCGATACAAAATAGTCAAGAGAGTCTGAATGTTCTGGCCAAGCGGCATGGGATTAATCCAAAAACGGTAGCGAAGTGGCGGAAGCGGGAATTCACCCACGATGCACCGA
>NZ_QICQ01000033.1 GCF_003201195.1 Nitrosomonas eutropha
AGCTGAGGTAAACTACTATAGGCAATTCGCCAGGGAAGCCATTCCGGTGGCTTGACTTTAACCAAACAGCCTCCTCAAAACCCGGGACGATTCATCTGTACCTATACGCTAAAAGGTAGGAAAGCAGCTTTGAAACAAGCGATATATGTTCTCTGGGCAGATCAGGATTGATTCGAGATTTTTGTTAAGACCCGGTTATTCAGGAATGGATCGGGAAAATAAATCCGCGTTTTCCAACCTGTTACGGACTAACCACCATTATGCGAATGGATACCTCAACACTCTACTGGCACGATTATGAAACCTCCGGTGCGAACCCTCGTCAGGATCGGCCGGTTCAGTTTGCTGGGCTGAGGACGGATGAAGCGCTCAATGAAATTGGCGATCCGCTGGTGATTTATTGCAAACCGGCGCGTGATCGGCTGCCGCATCCGGAAGCTTGTCTGCTTACCGGTATCACACCACAAATGGCAGCAACCAGAGGGTTGCCGGAACCGGAATTCATCGCACTGATTCATGCACAGCTGGCACAACCGGGTACCTGCGGGGTGGGCTATAACACGCTACGGTTTGATGATGAAGTCACCCGCTTTGCGCTGTATCGCAATTTCTACGATCCCTATGCACGCGAATGGCAGTCCGGCAATTCGCGCTGGGATGTGATCGACCTCGCCCGCATGACTTTTGCTCTGCGTCCGGAAGGCATCAACTGGCCGGTCAATGGGGAAGGGAAGCCTAGTTTCCGATTGGAGGATATTACCGCTGCCAACGGGTTAATGCATGATAGTGCGCACGATGCGTTATCCGATGTTCGCGCCACCATCGCACTGGCTCGCTTGCTACGTGACCGGCAGCCGCGTTTGTATGACTGGCTGTTCCGTTTGCGGGATAAGCGTGAAGCATCTCATCTGCTCGATCTGACAGCACATACCCCGGTATTGCATACCTCGCGTATGTATCCATCCGAACAAGGTTGCACCACGCTGGTGATGCCGCTGCTGCCTGAAACAGGCAATACCAACAGTATTCTGGTTTACGACTTGCGGCATGATCCTGCTGAATTTATGCAGCTGAATGTTGATGCGCTGGTGGAACGTCTGTTCACGCCCAAATTGGAATTGGCGGAAGGGCAGCAGCGCCTGCCGGTCAAGACGATTAGGCTGAACAAATGTCCGGCACTGGCGCCACAGAAAGTTCTTAATGATGAGATTGCCAAACGAATCGGACTGAATGACGAACAATGTCAGCAACACTGGCAACTGTTACTGCAGCATCCGGATTTCATGCAGCGGATCAGGCAAGCGTATTCAAATGGCAAGATTTTTCCAGAAAATGATGCTGATCTGGCGTTGTACGATGGTTTTGCAAACGATCACGACCGTAACCTGTTCCCGCTCGTGCGCGATTCAGAACCGGAGAGACTGATTGATCTCTCAGAAGAATTTCAGGATGGACGTTATGCTGAACTGCTGTTTCGCTATCGTGCCCGCAACTTTCCCGATACCTTGTCGGCCCAGGAAAAACACCGCTGGCAAGTCCATTGCCGTAGACAGCTCGGTGAAGATGCTATCAACGGTAGCCTGACATTAAACAAATACCGTCAGAAGCTGATACAACTGCGTACCGATTGTCCGCAACAGGCACAGCAGGAAATCCTGAACGAACTGGAAGCATGGGGCAGGGCGCTGGCACAGGAAAATGATCTGCCCTGGCCCGATTAACTGTTCTTCTATGAGCAATGCCGATGCGAAATTGGGTTACATCAAAAATTTCCGGATTTTTTAATATCTATCAATGACTACAGCAATTTTGAGTGCTTTGCCAGAAGAACAGGGCGGTTTGGTACAGGCGCTGGAGCAACGGGAGCAGTTTCAGTATGCGGGGCGTGTATTTTGGCGCGGTCGTCTGCATGGCCAGACAGTGGTGCTGGGATTATCTGGCATTGGCAAGGTGGCAGCGGCGACAACAGCTGTTGTGCTGTTTGAACGATTGGGTGCGCAGCGCATCGTGTTTACGGGTGTGGCTGGTGGTATGGGGGAAGGTGTGCAGGTGGGTGATGTGGTCATCGCTACGCAATTTCTGCAGCACGATATGGATGCATCGCCCATTTTCCCGCGTTGGGAAGTACCAGGTTATGGCTGTACACAATTTGCCTGCGATCCGGAACTGTCTACTCTATTATTTGCAGCGGCGCACGCTTATCTGACAAATACCCAAGCTGATATACCTCGGAGCAGTGGTGTCGCGCGCACTCATTTAGCGCGGGTGCACCAGGGTTTAATCGTCAGTGGAGATCGTTTTGTCAGTACCTTGGCTGAATCAATTGCGCTGCGTACCACGCTCGCCGCAGCCGGCCACCAGGCGCTCGCTGTCGAGATGGAAGGCGCTGCAGTAGCACAGGTGTGCAGTGACTTTGGCAAACCGTTCGCTGCCGTGCGCACCATTTCTGATCGCGCCGATGACAGCGCTCACATCGATTTCCCGCGCTTCATCTGTGAGGTTGCACGACCTTATGCAGATCACATCATCGCAGGCTTTTTGCAGCGACAGTTGGTCGGGGTTGCATAGAATCAAAGATGAGCGGAGTGACTGGTGAGCGAGCAGATCAAGCTGGGAGATCTTACGATTTTCATGCAGCGCAAGAGAGTGAAACATATTTACTTGAGGGTGCTTGCGCCAGATGGACGAGTAACGCTGGTTGCCCCAATTGGTATTCAGCTGGTGGTAATACACGCTTTCGCTGTTTCAAAACTATCCTGGATTCAAAAGCAGCAGACAAAACTGCAATCGCAGGTTAGAGAAGCACCCCGGCAGTTGGTTGAGCATGAAAGCCATACCGTATGGGGTCATCATTATGTGCTGCAGGTGGTGGAGAAACAAGCCAAACCTTGTGTGTTGCTGAATCAGCAGTCCATCATCCTGCAGGTGCGTCCGGGCAGTGATTTATCCAGGCGTGCCGCGGTGATGCATGCCTGGTACAAATCCTTGCTGCATGGTGTGGTGCCCGGTTTGATCGAGCAATGGCAGGATCGGCTGGGTGTGAGTGTGTCTGCCTATTTTTTGCAGCGAATGAAAACCCGTTGGGGTAGTTGTAACCCGCGTACCCGCCATATCCGACTGAATACCGATCTGGTCACCAGACCGAAGGATTTACTTGAGTATGTTGTCGTGCACGAGATGGTTCATTTACTTGAAGCATCACATAACAAACGGTTTGTTGCATTGATGGATCAGTATTATCCAGCCTGGCGCGAGGCCACGGCGGAGCTGAATCAATTGCCGCTGGCGGCGGTGCGGCCGCGCGGATAAAGAGCGTTTCCCTGATATTTGGGGATTATCCGCCCAGGGTTTCATCCAGCAGTTCAATCCAGTGGCGTACAGGCAGCCGGGTGCCGCCTTGCAGGTGCATCTGGCAGCCGATATTGGCGGTAACCACCAGATCGGGGTTTTCCATGGTCAATGCAGTAATCTTGTTATCACGTAGCTGACGAGAAAGTTTGGGTTGCAGGATGGAATAAGTGCCCGCTGAACCGCAGCAGAGATGGGGGTCAGCGACTTTGGTGAGGTTAAAGCCCGCTGCTTGCAGAATCGGTTCGACTTTTCCTTTCAGTTTCATGCCATGTTGTAAGGTGCAGGGGGTATGAAAGGCAAGGTTGCGTGGGAACGAGGAGGATTTCGATGCGGTTTTCGCTGCTTCCAACAACGGAATCAGTGTGGAGGTTTCGGCCGTGATGATTTCACTGATGTCGCGGGTCAGGCTGGAAATTCGTTCTGCTTTCTCGGCATAAACTGGGTCGTGTTGCAGCAGATGTCCGTAATCCTTGACAGTGACGCCGCAGCCGCTGGCCGTGACGATAATGGCCTCAACCGGATTCTCGGATCGCGTGACAAAAGGCCACCATGCATCGATATTGCGGCGCATGGCGTTCAATCCTTCTTCCTGCGCATTAAGGTGATAAGCCAGTGCACCGCAGCAGCCGGCCTGTTCCGCGGTGATGACCGAGATGCCGAGCCTGTCCAGCACGCGTGTGGTAGCGTGGTTGGTGTTGGGTGTCATGGCCGGCTGTACACAACCAGCGAGTATCAGCATGGAGCGTGTGTGGGTTTTGCCGGAGAGGCTGCGTGCAGTTACCGGCTTCGGTAAGATCGTTCTTTTCAGCCGGGCGGGGAGCAGCGGGCGACTCAAGCGGGCAACGCCCATGAAAAAGCTGGAGAGAGTACGGTTGGGCAGCAGTTTGCGCAAGGTATAGCGCTTGAATGTTGCATAAGGCGTACGCTGGATTTGCTGTTCGACCATGCCCCGGCCGATATCAAGCAGACGCCCGTACTGTACCCCGGATGGACAGGTGGTTTCGCAGGCGCGACAGGTCAGGCAGCGATCGAGATGCAGCTGCGTTTTTTCTGTTACCTCCTGGCCTTCCAGCATCTGCTTGATCAGATAAATTCGCCCACGCGGGCTATCCAGCTCGTTTCCCAGCAGTTGGTAGGTGGGGCAGGTAGCAAGGCAGAAGCCACAATGCACACAACTGCGCAGAATGGCATCGGCTTCCTTGCCTTCCGGGGTGTCTTTAATCAGATCAGTCAAACGGGTTTGCATGGTTTAAAACTCGGCATACAGTCGTTGCGGATTCAGAATACCTGCCGGATCAAACTGCTGCTTCAGTCTCTGGTGGATTTTAAGCAGGGCAGGGGAAAGCGGGTGAAATACGGGGGTTGCGGTTTTATTGCCATGGAGTAGAGTGGCATGGCCGCCGGCACCGGAAGCAAGGTTGCGGATCTTGGCAGCATCGGTATCTTCGTCTGTCACCAGCCAGCGCAGTGCACCGCCCCATTCAATCAGTTGTTCACCTGGCAGCGAAAGCGGAGGGGTGGTCGATTGGATCGACAGCCGCCACAGCGATTTGCCATTCGATTTTCCTTGCTGGAAAAACGGATGGGTGTGATCCCTGACGGATTTCCAGAAATTTTCCTCACAACTTCCCTTATCTTTAATTTCATCTCCGCCCAGTCTGGCATGTGCCGTGTGCACGGCGGATTCAGCACCGGAAAGCCGGACATAAAGCTGATTCTCATGAAAACAGGTAGCGGAAACCGGCAGCGGTTCAGCTGCACAGCGGCGCATGATTCCGATCGCTTGGGGCATGTTGGTCTGAATGCACAGGGTGCGTTCTACAGCCGGCTTAGGGAGTACCTTAAGTGACACTTCGAGCAATACCCCCAGCGTGCCCATGGCGCCTGTCATCAGGCGGGAGACATCATAACCGGCCACGTTCTTCATGACACGCCCCCCAAAAGACAGGGTTCTGCCCTGGCCATCCAGCAATCCGATACCTAATACATAGTCGCGTACTGCGCCGGTGTAGGCGCGTCTGGGGCCGGATAATCCGGCAGCGACACAGCCGCCCAGCGTAGCGGATGTATTGAAGCAAGGAGGTTCAAAAGCCAGCATCTGACCATGATCATGCAGCAGCTTCTCCAGCTCGGCCAGCGGTGTTCCGGCGCGAGCAGTGATAACCAACTCACTGGGTTCATAATCGACGATTCCCTGCCAGGTAGCTGTGTTGAGCGCGGGAGGTTGCAACGCCTGCGGGTTGCCGTAAAAATCCTTGCTGCCGCCTCCCCGGATGCATAACGCCTGTTTATATTCGGCTGCTTCTGTAACGGTCTGGATGAGCTGATCGAGAATGGTTTGATCTTGCATAAATTAGAACTTGGGTATGTCTGATTAGAACCTGGGTATGTCTGGAAATTTTTCAGCGCCTCGATGGACATGCATCGCCCCGAATTCGGCGCAACGGTGCAGTTCGGGAATGGCTTTGCCTGGATTGAGCAGCGATTGCGGATCGAATGCCGCCTTGACCGCATGGAACAGATCACGTTCGGCATCATTGAATTGTAGGCACATCTGGTTGAGTTTTTCGATGCCTACACCGTGTTCGCCGGTCAATGATCCGCCGGATTGAATGCAGATTTCCAGTATGCGTGCGCCAAAGGCTTCTGCTTTCTCCAGTTCGCCCAGTTGATTGGCGTCGTACAGAATCAGCGGGTGCAGATTACCGTCTCCCGCGTGAAACACATTCATGCAGCGCAGACCGTATTCAGCTGAAAGTTGCTCAATTTGTTCCAGCACATGTGCCAAATGCTTGCGTGGAATGGTGCCGTCCATACAGTAGTAATCCGGTGAAACCCGGCCGGCTGCCGGAAAGGCGGCTTTCCGTCCGGCCCAGAAAAGCTGCCGTTCGGCTTCATCTCGCGCAAGGCTGATCCGGACAGCGCCACTGGCTTGCAGAATGGTCTGGATCTGTTTGATTTCATCGGCTACTTCTTCCGCCATGCCGTCAGATTCGCACAGCAAAATCGCTGCACCTTCAAGATCGTAGCCTGCGTGTACGAAATCCTCAACGGCGTGGATGGTAATTTTATCCATCATCTCCATACCGGCCGGAATAATACCTGCCTGAATGACGTTGGCGACAGCATCCCCGGCTTTGCTGATATCGTCGAACACGGCCATGACCAGTTTCACTGTTTCCGGTTTGGGAAGCAGTTTTACCGTGATTTCGGTGACAATACCCAGCATGCCTTCGCTGCCTGTCATCAGAGCAAGCAAATCAAAACCGGGGCTATCGAGTGCGTCAGCACCGATTTCCAGCACGTCACCTTCAATTGTCAGTACACGCAAGCGCAAAATATTATGAACGGTGAGTCCATATTTGAGGCAGTGCACCCCCCCGGAGTTTTCCGCCACATTTCCACCAATACTACAGGCGATCTGTGAGGAAGGATCGGGTGCGTAATACATTTCATAGCTTGCAGCGGCTTCGCTGATAGCCAGGTTACGCACACCAGGTTGAACACGTGCAGTGCAGGCAGCAGGATCGATATCCAGAATGCGGTTCAGTTTGGCCAATGACAGCAAAACGCCTTCTGCGTGAGGTAGTGCTCCACCGGACAGACCGGTGCCGGAGCCGCGTGCTACGACCGGAACCTGTCCAGCATGACAGATTTGCAGGATAGCGGCAATTTCAGCTTCTGTGCGCGGCAGCACGACAATCATGGGCATCTGCCGGTAGGCGGACAGGGCATCACATTCATACGGCCTTAAATCTTCCGCCTCGTAAAGTATCGCTTCTTCAGGCAGAAACTTCAGAAAGGCTGTAATCAGTTGCTTACGATTCATGAGAGGTTGCTGTGGATGGATTGATAGTATGTCCGGCCAATTTTTCGAGGATACGCACGATGACTGAGCTATCCAGCATCGTGTCTTCCTGTGCAACGCAGGCGTTATAAAGCGATTGAGTCAGCGCAGTACCCGGCAGGCTGACGCCCAGCTCCGTAGCGCAATCCAGCGCAATCCCCAGATCCTTCATATGCAAATCGACGCGAAAGCCAGGTGTGAAGGCATGTTTGAGCATACGTTCCCCGTGTACTTCCAGAATGCGTGAAGCAGCAAATCCACCCAGCAACGCTTGTCTGACCTTGTTTGGATCCGCCCCGGCCTTGGAAGCAAATACCAGCGCTTCGGCCACTGCTTCAAGCGTCAGGGCGGAAATGATCTGATTGGCTGCCTTGCAGATCTGTCCAGTACCTGGCTCGCCGATGCGGGTGACGGTTTTTCCCATTAACGCCAGGATGGGTTTGATTCTTGCAAAAACCGGTTCAGTTGCGCCGATCATGATGGTTAGCGCGGCGTTCCGGGCGCCGATATCGCCACCTGATACGGGGGCATCTGCATAATCATGCCCGGATTGGTTGATTCGTCTGACGAAATCACGGGTTCTAATTGGTGAAATCGTACTCATGTCGATGATAATTTTCGATCGGGCTGGATCTGCGGACAGGCCCGACATGACACCGTTTTCAGCAAACAGCACTTTTTCGACATCCGGCGTATCCGGTAACATCAGAATAATGATATCCGTCTGCTCTGCGACAGCCTTGGGTGTAGGACAAGCAATTCCACCCAGGGCTGTCAACTCATCGGGCACGCCACTGCGGGAATGGAGATAAGCCGGGTAGCCTCCCCGGATAAGATGGCTGACCATGGGTTTTCCCATGATACCCAGACCAATAAAACCGATATTTTTCATGTTGAACAGTGTGACTGAGAAAATGGGTCTTTATCTGCGATTAAGTGATTCCGGCAAAACAGGTAAACTGCTTGCCGGCTGGTTCATCCGGATTTGTCTGTGTCCGCACGATCCGCCGCAGGTTTTGTAGTATAACAGTCCGTATTTTATGGACTAGTTCTATCTGCAAGAATTCACATGTTCCTTGATTCTTCAATTTCATTTTTCTGCGGATTGCCAGAAAATCATTATGACAAATAGAAAAGGTATTATTCTTGCTGGCGGTTCCGGTACGCGGCTGCACCCGGCCACGCTTGCGCTGAGCAAACAATTATTGCCGGTATTTGATAAACCGATGATCTATTACCCGCTCAGCACCCTGATGCTGGCAGGTATTCGCGACATACTCATCATCAGCACGCCGCAGGATACCCCCCGTTTTCAGCAATTGCTGGGCAGTGGTGAGCAATGGGGATTGAATCTGCAATATGCGGTACAGCCTGCACCGGATGGTCTCGCACAAGCTTTTCTGATCGGAGAAGCGTTTATTGGCAATCACCCTTCTGCACTGGTGCTGGGTGACAATATTTTCTACGGCCATGATTTGCAGCAATTACTGGCCAATGCCATGGCGCGCACGGAGGGAGCCAGTGTGTTTGCTTACCATGTGCTTGATCCTGAGCGCTATGGCGTGGTTGAGTTTGATGCATGCGGGAAGGCGCTGTTACTGGAAGAAAAACCCAGGCAGCCTAAATCCAACTATGCAGTAACCGGTCTGTATTTCTACGATGACCGGGTTACCAATTTTGCTAAAACGCTTAAGCCCTCGGCACGTGGAGAGCTGGAAATTACCGACCTGAATCGCCTATATCTGGAACAAGATCAGTTAAGTGTGGAAATCATGGGCCGGGGTTACGCCTGGCTGGATACAGGAACACATGCAACTCTGCTCGATGCCAGCCAGTTCATCGCCACTCTGGAAAACCGACAAGGACTTAAAGTGGCCTGCCCGGAGGAAATCGCTTACCGGCAACGATGGATTGATGCGGCACAGCTGGAAATGCTGGCCCAGCCACTGGCCAAAAATGGTTATGGCCAGTATCTGCTTAAAATACTTAGGGAAAACGTATTTAGATGAAAACAAGCTTTGCTTGCGCGGCGGCAGCAGTGATTGCTTAATCTGGTATTTATTCAGATCTGATAAGGTGTTGATATGAAGGTTCTTGTTACTGGAGGAGCTGGTTACATTGGTTCGCACACCTGCGTCGAATTACTGACAGCCGGATATGAGGTTGTCGTGTTTGATAATTTTTGCAACAGCCATCCGGAGGCATTGCGCCGGGTAGAAAAAATCACCGGTAAGAAACTTGCTGTAGTCAGGGGGGATGTGCGAGACCAGGCGACCATTGAAAAGGTCCTGAAAGATTACCATTGTGAGGCTGTCATTCACTTTGCCGGGCTCAAGGCGGTAGGGGAGTCGGTAGAAAAACCACTTGAGTATTATGACAATAACGTTATCAGTACTCTCCGGTTGCTGGCCGCAATGCAGAATTGTGCTGTATACACACTGGTTTTCAGCTCTTCAGCAACTGTTTATGGCGAACCACAACGTTTACCTTTGACGGAAGATCATCCGTTATCTGCCACCAATCCCTATGGCCGCAGCAAACTTATGATTGAAGAAATGTTGCGCGATGTGTATCGGGCCAATCCTCAATTTCGCATTGCCATCCTGCGTTATTTCAATCCTGTGGGTGCACACGACAGCGGGTTGATTGGCGAGGATCCGCAAGGGATTCCCAATAATCTGATGCCTTTCGTCGCACAAGTTGCGGTGGGGCGGCGTGAACATCTGAATGTGTGGGGAAGTGATTACCCGACGCATGATGGAACCGGCGTGCGAGATTACATTCATGTGGTGGATTTGGCACTGGGGCATCTCAGTGCGCTGGGGCACCTTGCCACACCGCAGTGTCTTGCAGTCAATCTTGGCACTGGTACCGGTTACAGCGTGCTGGATGTGGTCAAGGCTTTTGAGAATGCAAGTGGCCAGCATGTTCCGTATCAGCTATCACCCAGACGGGCAGGGGATGTGGCGACTTGTTATGCTGATCCTGCACTGGCTGAAAAGATACTGGAGTGGAATGCGCAGCGTGATCTGGCTGCGATGTGCCGAGATCACTGGCGCTGGCAGAAATGTAATCCGGAAGGATATGTATAAACCCGTACCAGATCAGTTTGCTTTTGTACTGTAAACGCCAGAGTGGTTCTGGGTGACATTGAGGTGTGTAATTCAATCTCTGCAGCAGGTAGCGCAGGAGGCCGTGATTCTGTAAAAATTATTGATAGTCAGCCGAAAATTTTCCGGATGCTTTTTAGTATGATTCGAGCTAACGATTGCGTAAAGTACTGCCTTCTTCATCTTCATCGAAGGATGCCCGTAACCTGCTAAATATACATCACTATTTTTCTTGCTGGCTATCCTGAGTTATGACAGAATTCCCGCCCGCTGTGCATACAATCACAGCATCACTATTGTAATTTCCTCAATTAGTCTACCTTAAAGAGAATATGAAAGAATCTGAGAAACCTTCTGTTATTTTAAGTGAACAGGTCATTCAATCCAGCGCTATCGCAGAAAGTATGTCAGCTGGCGGTTATGCAGGCAGCATGACTCCGGTTAAGGCAAGTAGTGATCCGACCGCGATTATTGATAGTGTCCTGCCTGTGCAGATGGGGCATGATCTCGTTGAAGATGCAGTTAAGAAAAGCAAATTCAATGTTGCACAGATTCTGACGCGGGGATTTTTATGCACTCCGTTTCTTGCCTATGGTGCGGCATTGTGTGCGTTGCTGGTTGCGCAGGGATGGCCGACGGCAGCAGCAGGCCTGCTTTTTCCGGTTGGCTATGTCATGCTGGCGATACTGGGTCTGGAGATGGCGACTGGCAGTTTTTCCGTAATGCCCATGGCACTGTTTGCAGGGCGAATCGGATTGGGAAGTGTGGTGCGTAACTGGTTTTGGACGTTCGTAGCCAATCTGGTCGGCGGTATTTTCTTTGCCTGTTTACTCTGGTTTTCGCTGACCAAGGGAGGGGCAGTAGAACCACCAGGAGTTCTTACTACGTTGGCCCATCTTGCAGAGAAAAAAGTTTCGTATGCGGGGTATGGGATGAATGGCTGGATTGCCGCCGTTGGTATGGGAATCCTGTGTAACTGGCTGGTCAGTCTCGGCCCGGTTTTTGCTAAGGGATCGCGCAGTGTGCCGGGTAAAGTCATGCTGATCTGGCTGCCAATTGCCACCTTTTTTGCGCTCGGTTTTGAGCACGCGGTGGTGAATATGTTTGTCTTCCCGATTGGGATACTGTCAGGCGCTGACGTGACGATTTCTGAGTGGTGGCTGTGGAATCAGATTCCAGTAACGATCGGCAATATTCTGGGGGCAGTAATATTTAACTCAACCTTATGGTACCGCACACATAGTAACTGAAACTGAAACCCGCGGTGATCCATCTTCCTGCAGATCACTGCGGGTTTCAGTTGTTGATAATTTTTATTCCAAACGTGATTCTAAGCGTCCAGGCAACTGCCCAAATACTTCCAGCCAGTAACAATAGTTGTCCAAAAACACGCTGATCGCTCAAAAGATAATTTGCACAGAGGCGATCAGGCAGATCAAGATACAACCACCCCAAGCGCATAAAAGTAGCCCAAAATTCCAGTTTCAGAACCCCTTGTGCGATAGGGTTAAGTTGAGGCCAACTTATTCCCAATGCCATGCCCATTATCGGTACAGTGATAAATTTTGTCAGTTCGACAGGCCATTCGGATATAGCAGCATCCTGTACGCGTGGCAACATCCAGTAGGTCATGATAATAATAGCAAGTGCTATGCCTGTTATTCCCCATCGGTTCCATGGAGCTATATTATTTTTCCAATTTTCAGGCAGTATCTTGCCGATCATCCATCCTATGATTGCCAGTGCCGGAATCTGAACAAGCATGTGCATTACCATGCTTTGTTCCAGAAATCGCTGCATCGGAGGGAGAGCCAGTATGACCAGTGCTGCCAGGAGTAACCATGCCTGTTTAGCTTTTGGATACATTTTCTTTTTCCTCCAGAACCTGATTCAGGTAAGTATGAAGTTCATCTGTCTGTTCAATCCCAAATATGGCGACCAGTTTTCCATCTGGATTGATGATATGGTAGCCGGCGGAGTGAGTGTAACCACCGTATTCATCAGGGATTACGATGACCTTAAAGAAATCCAGGATGGCTTCTTTCTGGGAAGGATTGATCGGCCGGGCAGCCATCCAGTATCTGAGGTCGGCAGAAAAATGATGCAAATATTCTTTCAGTCGCTGAGGGGTATCTTTTTCAGGATCAAAACTAATGCTGAGGAAGCGAAGTTTGTCTGATTTCTCTTCAGTGGAGAAATCTTTCTGCAGGGTTTTAAGATTGCCGCTAAGTATCAGGCATACATCAGGACAGCTTGTGTAGATAAAATCTACCACAATGAAATGTCCGTGCCAGTCCTGGATTCTGAAAGTTTCAGCATCCTGATTCTGCAGGCGCCAGTCAGGCACAGATCGAGGGGTTTCACGGATTTCAAGGCGACGCGCTTCTTCTGCTGTAAAAGCACGTCCTTCGTCAGTACTTACCCAAAGAACGAGAGATCCCACGATAACTACGAGAAACGTTGCCAGAAAAGTTTTCATCCCTTATTCCCCGTGTGCAGTGTATCGAGTGCTACTATCAGATTCCCCAGCAACTCTCCATTTTTATTTGGAGAAATTGCCGGGGTGTCTATGTTTTAGCGGGGGTTGTTTGCACCTGGCAGGCTAATTAAAGCGCGCGTGATGAATAGCAACATTCCCAGCACAACCAGTGAAGCGGCGATTGTCCCTGCTTGAGCAAAGCCGATCCATTCCGGTAAATGGACGGCCCAGCGGCGAGGGATGCTGTTTGCGCCACTGGCAAGGAAAACCATGGATGTCATGAATGCACCGATCAGATAGGCATAGAATCCAAGGCTATCAACTGCTTTAGGCCGTTCTTTGCGGTCACCTTCGCCTGCCAGAAAGTAGGCAAATCCGATGAGCATGGGAAGTAATCCAAGCAGCAAGTAGAAATGAAAATGACCCGGTACCCACAGGGTGTTGTGGAATGTACGATTCACGGTAACCATTGCATCCAGAATAGCTGGAATTACTCCAGCAGCCCAGCCGAACATTGATAGAAACAGTAACTTGGCAGAAGTGCTCCATGTGATGCCTGAACGATATACGATCATTAACGCACCGTAACCGGTAACCACCAAAACCGGGAGGCCACTACCAAAGGAGAGTACCTGTGCGGTGATAAGCGCCCAGGTTGGCATCGGGAAATCCATTAGAAGATGGTGTGGATATACCCCCATCACCATGAATACAATGGCGAACCAAGCGGCATAGAATGGTTTGTTGGTTTTCCATGGACGGCCGGTATAGCGTGGAAGGAGTTCATAAACCGCTATGACTGATGCGTATATGGTGGCATTGATGACAACGTGACCAAAGAAATAGATCAGATTTTTCATCAATAAGGCATCTGGTTTGAATTCGGGGTAAAACAGATTAACCAGACCCATGACTAGTACTACAGCACCTGCGGCAATACCCATAAAGTTGACAATAAGCACCATCGTGCTGGCAACCACTGCTGCCGGGTGCTTGTAATTTACCGGTTCTTTACCAAAAAGC
The DNA here is from genome assembly GCF_003201195.1 of Nitrosomonas eutropha. Taxonomy (GTDB): domain Bacteria; phylum Pseudomonadota; class Gammaproteobacteria; order Burkholderiales; family Nitrosomonadaceae; genus Nitrosomonas; species Nitrosomonas eutropha. The sequence goes on from NZ_QICQ01000033.1 coordinate 13,811, forward strand.
TGGGTAAGCCCCAGAGCACGTGCCAGGCTACCATAGCGTGCCAGGATAGCACGGCCGAAATCTAGGTAGAGAATCAGGAAACCCACACCGATGATGAGCAAACCCAGCTGAAAGGCGGCTGCAGCGCCTGCGGACCAGGCTCCCATTGAAATAGCGGGTAGCGGAAAGAGAAACGTCCATGCACCGCCATACTTTCCTACGAAGATAGAGCCAAGGATCAGCACAACACCTGTCAAGAAAATAAAGAAATTGGTCCAGAAAACTCCGTTGCTCAGCCGTACATATTGGCGCAGAAAGTACCACTGTACCCCAGTCGAGGTTATCATTGCGGCCCCTACAACCCCTGCGCCATGCACTGTCATTATCTGATAAAACAGATCAGCGCCAATTTCTAACCAAGTGCCTTGTGCCGCCCGCATGGCCAGTCCTGCGAGCATCATCAATAAAAATACCAGTAACCCCGCTATCAGGTGAGATTTAACGGCGATTAGTGCATTCCGATTTTCTGAATCGGAATACTCAATCTTGCTGCTTACTTCTGTTGTACTCATTGTATTCTCCAATAAGTTATTGTTAATGCAGAATTATTTATTCAACTGTCAATTCGGTAATCATCACATGATGCGCCAGGCCGCAATATTCCAGGCAAAGAATCTTGAATTTTCCGGGTTTGTCAAATGTGTGAATAAGTTTATTGGTGTAGCCTGGCATAGCTTGGGTCTGAGCAATCAATACCAGGTTTTCGTCATAAATACCGAACCCGTGATTCACGTCTGCGGCAGATACCTGGAATTCAACCGGCTGGCCTGATTTCACGGTGGCAGGTGTCATTGTCCAGTACCATTGATGACCATTTACCGCGACGATCTGGTAATCATTGCTTGAATATTCCTTGTGTTGATCAGGAATTGGAAATGGATTCAGTGAGGCGAAGGTGACGATGGTTCACAGTATCAGTAAAAAAATAAACCATTTACTGCGCACGTCGTACCATTTTTTTGTAATGGATTGATAATCTGCTTCAGTTTTTTTGGAATTAATTATTACAAAATAAAAGACTGCCATGACCAAGCCTATCCCTACGAGTGTAATGGCGTAAACTGTTGAGATCATTTTATATTTCCCCTTCCGTTTATTAAAATCGGGTCGCGAATTTACCTTTGATAAAGATCTATGTCAACCCTTATTGATGTTTCAAGAAATTCTTGTAGCAAACAGTAGTGGCAGGTTTATTCATCTCCTGGTGTCTGTGACGCTTAAACGTTTGCCCCGGGAGAGGAGAGAGGATCATGGAACAACGCGAAATGACCTGTTTGATGGAGTCAGTTGCCAGACTGAGATGCTGCCCGCACCAGGGGGGTCAGAAATGGTTTAGCTGAGGGCCCGCAGCGCTTCAGACGCCGCCATTGCAGTCTCCCAGGGTTACTACTGCAGCACAAGGGCTGGCGCGTGTGTACACTGCATTTACAGCCTATTGGGCGCGCTTTTAGTTCACCTGTGACTAAAGAATGGTGGTTGAATGCTGTACGGTATTGATTGAGGGTTGGGCTGTACGGGCGAGTACCAGGCAAGACGGGATCGATAAAAACACCAGCTTTTACCGGTGTCACGGGTTTATGGCTTTACCAATTGCTGCTAAAGCTTATTATCTGGGATGGGGCGCCTGGCCAGGTCAGGTTCTGTTGAGATTCAGCTGGAGTTGGTGACAGCAGATAGCAGGTAAATGGCTGGCGAGAAGCTGCAGTCAGTTTTGTCGCTGTGCAAAGTGATACGCTTGAACTCCTTGAGTGTTTCAAAGAAATTTTCTCTGGGACGGCGCTATTTATATATTATAGATACATTGCCGGATCAATAGCCAAGGGGTTTCTGCGGCGGATCATCTGAGAGATCACCATCTGGCAGTCCCGTTACTGTAACGCTTGAAAACCCGCGCTGCGTGTATGGTCCGTTGCAGAGCTGTAACTTGCGCATGATCCTCTGAATGCCGATTTTCTTTTGTACCTGGACTCTTTATCCTATAACGTGCTGGGCATGCCGAAAAGTTCGTGGAGGTGAAAGATTACTCAGGATGGATTATTTCCTGTGTTGCAAGTTACGGAGGAAGAAGTCATGTCCCCACGGCTATGCGAAGGGACATGACTTACATTTTTGTTTACTTATTCCTCATTCTTACTGGTTTTTCTTCCGGGAATGATTTTCCTGAGTAGTGGAATGCTGAATAATCCTATCAGTGCTCCAATCAGAAGTATCAGGTAGTTTTGTGTATCACTTTTTGCAAGTGACTTGGTAATTTCCCTTACCACTTTGCTTTTGTCTTGTTTATTTTCAGATGCACTTATTTTTGGCAGATCTTCAGCTTCATAAACATCGGTGATGTTGTAAGGCGTCAATCCGGGGATGCTGGGGATATCCTGGCCACCCTTACCAATAACGAGCTGGGCTTTCATTCCTTTTTCCATGTGCTGTGCAATATCACAATGCACCAGCAAGGTGTCGTCCGATCCCGGTACGATAATTGTGCCGGAGACAGTTTTCGGCCCCGTGACTTCCAGATGGAACATGCCGAGTTGATATATATATCTAGGCAGACCATGCATCATGAATTGATGGCGGATGTTGTCTTCATTGGTGAAATGAAAAGTAACCTTTGAACAAGGTTTAACGTGCCACTGCTGTTGATCAAAGGCAAAAACGGTTCCAGGAAACCTTTGTGCATATTTTCTGCCTGCACGAACGGTAATTTCCACTTCTTCAGAAATGCTTTTACAACCACTGGGCAGCTTGTCAAGATTCTGGCCCATGATCATCGTACCTTCATGATCCATGATGTGGCCATCATCCACATGGTGGTGATGCATATCGCCATGATCAGCTGCTCCACCCAGGTGCACGTCATGGTCATGCTCTGACGGGTGTTCGTGGGTTTCAGCATCAATGCTGTGATCCTTATGGGCATGATCCTGAACAGGCTTTTCCTGATGCGACTCGGCATCAATGCTGTGATCCTTGTGAGTATGTTCATGTTCAGCCGCCGTTTCGCTGCTGGTACTCATGTCGTGCCCACTGTGATCATGCTCGGACTGTGTGGCCTCTTCCTGCTTTGGTTCACTTTGTTCATGACCACTATGCTGTTCGTGCTGAGCATGTTGATCGTGTTCATCGGGTGTGGCCTGCTGTTGCGCCATAGCATTGAAACAGAATGGCAAAGTGGCAGCCAGCAGAAAAATGATCGTGAATCTTGCTTTCATTACGCTTTACCCCCTTTTTCGCCTCTGATTCGTGAAATTAATGCTGCAGCATATTGCTTGATATGACTACGTCCGACAAAGATCGAATACAGGAGCAATCCAGCCAACAATCCTCCTAAAGCATAGAGCAAAATGTTACGAGTTGCGGTGTCAAGATTGATTGTTCTGCCTGCGGCAGCTCCAAAAGTAGCGGCTTCATCCAGGTCTTGCCAAACGGGAACCTTTCTTTCCCAATATTCCTTGGTGAAAAAATGGTCGAGATTAACACCAAAGTGACTCGTATCCGGCAAGCCGTTTTCACCAAGATACGAAGTGTACACAATGGAACTCATGCTGCCACCTTCAGCCATACCGTTTGTCGTAATTCCTTTTTCACGGTGATCATGGATCAGCCAGTCACCTTCACCATAACTGTGTCTGCCGTCATTGATGGTTTCCAGTTTCAGATCCAGACGTTGCGCCGGGGCTAGATCAAACACGTCACGCATGATTTGTGCTATAGGATTATGCTCCACTCCGTCATAGTGCGTAATCATGGCATGATGCCCATGTGTGTGAATCGCGATTGATTCACTGCCACTGTTGAGTAAACGTAATTTAATTTTCTCGTCTGGATCAACTATGATCAGTGATTCTCTGAGTGAATAAGGAAATGATAATCCATTAATTGTAAAATAATCTTCGGTAGCATTATTGATTTGGTAGCGTCGGTTCATGTCGCGCGCAGTCAAACGTGGGTCGTTGTATTCCTTAATAATGTCACCCAGTTCCTTGTCCATTGAATGGTAGTGCAAGTCATATTCCCGATCAAAATCCTCCTTGATCGCAACTGATCGGTGCCGTACGTGGCCACCGCCAATATTCAATGTTTGCAGCCAGTTATTGGGCCGGTTTTCTTCAACAACGATTATTCCCGCCAGGCCCATCGACAAATGAGTATGTGTTTGGACGTGACAGTGATAAAACATGGTGCCGGTTTCACGTGCCTGGAATTGATAAATACGGCGTTCACCAGGCATCAGCTCCATTTCACTGGTTTGAGGTACGCCATCGTTACCATTAAACTCATAATGGAAAGGGTGATCCACGCCATGTAAATGGATACTGTGCGGAAAATAATGCGTATTTTCCAGCACGATCTGTACGATATCTCCCTGCTCAACCCGGATTACCGGCGATGGCAATCTAATCAGCGGAGTGGCTCGCACACTTTCAAAATTTTCAGTTGACATGCCGCTGGTTTTTGGGGCAAAAACCCAGGCACCGGGTTGTACGCCAGGAGCGATATCAAAGGTGGGAACCTGGCCGGGAAAATCAGGGGATTTTCCATTTAATTCCATGATTTCCAACTTGATAACGATACGATCAGGATCACCGTCTCCATCCAGATCATCTGTCTTGATGATGGCGTCTGGAGAAAAGTGCGTCTGCATGAGCGTATCCATGGAAACGTTATTGGTTCCTTTAACAGCAACGGCAATCCAGGCAGGATTATCCGGGCTGCAACCTGGATCTGCGTCAATTTCCACGCCTTCAATAACTTGCGCATCACGCCAGGCTGGTGGAATTTTGAGATCACAAGGCGGTTCAGATGTGAGTGCGGTGGGCTCAACTCGGATTGTTTCAGGTAATTTTAAGGATGCATAGGCACCGCCAGAGGCACACACCAGATAAACAATTATTATGATAGTGCGAATAAAATTAGACATGTCTCTCTCAATTTATCCTTTATGGAGTTTAACAAAAGAGCGCTCTTGCTTGAACCGTACGGTAATTTTTTCAGTTTTACGCAAGCTTATGGCGATTTCTAATCAAGGTTGCATCCTAAATAACAGATTCGCCGAGCGTTCCCAACATTATATTTTCAGGTAAATGAAAGTTATGCAGAATACCCTTATCCCGGCAATATTTCTACATAGCTCCTTGACAACGTACGCGGAATTTTTACATCCTCCAACCACTTTCATGACAAGCAAATAACAGATTCATGCTGACCAGCTTACTGAGCTTTATCTTTTTGCCAGATAGCTAGATATAAAGTGGATTATCAACCAGGAAGAGAATTTATCAGTGATGATATATGCATGATACGAATTATTGCTGCAGACAGCAGCTTCATTCTGATAGAGAATTCGAGTTTATCTTGTAGGATTTTATTGGCAAATGTCAAAACTGCTATTTAAATTAAGAAATGTGCCGGATGATGAGGCGGAAGAGGTGCGGGTGCTGCTGAGCGAGCATCAGATTGATTTTTATGAAACCACGGCCGGTAACTGGGGAATTTCCATGCCAGCGTTATGGGTGCGTGAAGAATCTCAATACGAGCAGGCACGGGAGTTGCTGGATACCTACCAGGTTGAGCGCAGTGCGCGGGTGCGTGAGGAATATGATCGCCTCAAACGGGAAGGCAAGCATAAAACGATCATTGACAGTTTCCGGGAAAATCCTTTTGCCTTTATTGCCTATCTTTTTGTGGTGTACGCCTTGTTATACATCCCTTTCAAATTCATCTCTGAACTGGGAAAACAGTAAAAATCAAGCCTTGTTTTCCTTTTTCTTCTCGTGATTTAGCCGGAGTGTCAATAAATTGAACGGTTATTACAGGCTGATTGCTGCCTTCCTGCTGGGTGGAGTGACAGTAACCGGCTTTGCCCCTTTTTATTTTTATCCGGCACCCGTTGCCACACTGGTGTTGCTTGCCTTGCTCTGGCGCACAAGCAGAACACCCATGCAAGCAGCATCAACCGGGTTTGCATTTGGCATGGGTCTGTTTGGCATAGGAGTGACCTGGCTTTACGTCAGTCTGCATGATTTTGGTCATATGGCGCCTGCGCTGGCAGTGCGGGCGCTGATCGTGTTATGTGCCTATCTTTCATTATTTCCTGCACTGGCTGGCGGGATCGCAGCGCTGCGGTATTTTCGTGCCTCCTGGGCGTGGCCGGGAGTGGTGGCAGCACTCTGGGCATTGATGGAATGGCTGCGCGGTACTCTGTTCACCGGTTTTCCGTGGCTGGCAGTCGGTTATTCACAAGCGCCGGATAGTCCTCTGGCAGGCTTTGCGCCGATTGTGGGCGTGTATGGCATATCGCTGTTGCTGATGCTGAGCGCCGCCTGGCTGGCCTGCTGGTTGGAAAACAGACAAAACCGTCGTTTCTGGCTATGGCTGGGCAGTGTCTGGATCATTGGTTTCAGCTTGCAACAAATACATTGGACTCAACCGGAAGGCGAGCCGGTGACCGTCAGCTTGTTGCAAGGCAACATTCCACAGAACATGAAATGGGAGCCGGAGCATCTAGCCGCCACCATGCGGACGTATGTCCGGCTGGTGCAGGAAAGTCCGAGCAGATTGATTGTAACCCCGGAAATTTCGTTTCCTCTGTATTACGAACAGGCACCACGGGATTATCTGGGATTGCTGACCGAACACGCTCGCTCCCGTCAGGGCGATGTACTGATCGGCCTGGTGGAACGTTCCCCGGCGGGGGACAGTTATTACAACACCATGTTCAGTTTCGGTGCTTCACCCGAGCAAAGTTATCGTAAATATCATTTGGTTCCGTTTGGTGAATACATTCCGCTGAAGCCGATATTTGGTTGGGTGATCGATGTGCTGCATATTCCGTTATCGGATTTCTCACGCGGCGGGCTGGATCAGCAGCCGCTGAATCTGGCCGGGCAGCGCGTGGCTGTCAATATTTGCTACGAAGATGTGTTTGGCGAAGAAATCATCATGCAGCTGCCGCAGGCTAGTCTACTGGTTAATGTCAGCAATGACGCCTGGTTCGGCCATTCCATCGGCCCGCATCAGCATTTGCAGATTTCGCAGATGCGTGCGCTGGAAACCGGCCGTTACATGCTGCGCGCCACCAATACCGGAGTCACTGCCATCATCAATGAGCGGGGCAAGGTACTGGAGCAGCTGGAGATGTTCACCACTGCCGGTTTGCACAGCGCCGCGCAGGGCTTTGGCGGGGCCACGCCCTATGTGCGCCTGGGTAACAGTCTCTTATTCGGGTTAATTGGTTTGCTGCTACTTACCGGTTGCTTGGCGGCATTTTCCGGCAAGCGCAAAACTCTGTAAAATGCCCCGATTCATTATCAAGCTACTATGACATGCCTACCCCCACTTTCCAGGAAATTATTCTTACCCTTCAACACTACTGGGGGCAGCAGGGATGCGCCTTGCTGCAACCCTATGATATGGAAGTTGGTGCCGGTACCAGCCATACTGCAACTTTTCTGCGCGCCTTGGGGCCGGAGCCGTGGCGTGCTGCTTACGTGCAGTCTTCCCGCCGTCCCAAGGATGGTCGCTATGGTGACAACCCCAACCGTCTGCAGCATTACTACCAGTTTCAGGTTGTTCTGAAACCCGCGCCACGGGATATTCTGGAGCTGTATTTCCGCTCACTGCAGATGCTGGGGCTGGATTTGCAGCAAAATGATGTGCGTCTGGTAGAAGATGACTGGGAAAATCCCACGCTTGGTGCCTGGGGGCTGGGTTGGGAAGTATGGCTGAACGGCATGGAAGTTACCCAGTTCACCTATTTTCAACAGGTAGGTGGCATCAATTGCCGTCCGGTCACGGGTGAAATTACCTACGGCTTGGAGCGCATCGCCATGTATCTGCAAGGTGTGGGGAACGTATTTGATCTGCTCTGGACGGAGGGATTGACTTACGGCGATGTCTATCATCAAAACGAGGTAGAGCAATCCACCTATAACTTTGAGCATAGCGATATCGAATTTTTGCTGCTTTCCTTCGGCAAACTGGAAACACAGACCAACCGATTGATTGATGCACAACTGGCGTTGCCTGCTTATGAACAGGTACTGAAGGCTGCGCATACTTTCAATCTGCTGGATGCGCGTGGGGCGATTTCAGTGACCGAGCGCGCGGCCTATATTGGCCGTATTCGCAATCTGTCGCGTCGGGTGGCACAAGCCTACTACGACAGTCGCTTGCGTCTGCAGCCGCCATTTCCATTGGCACCACGTGAATGGGTTGCTCAAACCCTGGATCAGGTAGGATCAGCATGACGACTGAAAGTCTGCTAATTGAGTTGCTGACCGAGGAACTGCCTCCCAAATCACTCGTAAAACTGGGCAATGCATTTGCCACATTAATTGCTGATAGTCTAAAACAACAGTATTTGACCACGCCGGACACGGTGTCGACTGTTTTTGCCTCACCCCGTCGGCTGGCGGTGCATCTGACTGCTATTTCTGTCCAGGCACCAGATCAGATCGTCACCCTCAAACTGATGCCGGTGGCAGTCGGGCTGGATGCGCAAGGACAGCCCACTCCGGCGCTGCATAAAAAACTGGCTGCATTGGGAGTGGAAAATGTTGCTGTCTCCGCGCTCAAGCGGGTACAGGAAGGCAAGGCAGAGATGTTGTTCCTGGAACAGAGCGTTACCGGAATCCTGCTGGCGGCAGGGTTGCAAAAAGCCGTGGATGAGGCCATTCGCCAGTTGCCGGTTGCCAAGATGATGACCTATCAGCTGGATGATGGCTGGGAGAATGTGCACTTTATCCGTCCGGCACATGGCCTGATTGCCCTGCATGGACAGCAGATTGTGCCGATCAGCGCTTTAGGGTTCGCTGCTGGTAACACCACCCGGGGGCATCGTTTTGAAGCAAAACAGGCGGAATTGGTGATTGATCATGCAGATCACTATGAATACATCCTGGAAACAGAAGGAACCGTTATTCCGGGATTTGATCGTCGTCGCAGCCGCATCAGGGAAGGGTTGGAGACTGCCACGCGTGCAGCACAATTGCAGTGTATCGAGGATGCAGCTTTGCTGGATGAGGTGACGGCGCTGGTAGAGCGCCCCAATGTTCTGATGGGAACATTTTCAGCAGATTTTCTGGAAGTGCCGCAGGAATGTCTGATCTCCACCATGAAAATTAACCAGAAATATTTCCCCCTGCTGGATGCTGATGGAAAACTGACCAATCGGTTTTTGATTGTTTCCAATATCACGCCGGCTGATCCAGGGCAGATCATTGCGGGTAACGAGCGCGTCATCCGTTCCAGACTGGCGGATGCAAAATTTTTCTTTGATCACGATCGCAAACGAACATTGGCTTCACGTCTGCCCGATCTGGACAAGGTGATCTACCATCATCAACTCGGTTCACAGGGCGAACGTACCCGATATGTACGTGCCTTGGCGCAAATTATCGGACAGTTGCTGGACAACGGCGACTTGCCTGCACAGGCGAATCAGGCTGCGATGCTGGCCAAGGCCGATCTACTGACTGATATGGTTGGAGAATTTCCCGAGCTGCAAGGCATTATGGGGCGTTATTACGCTCAGCGCGAAGGTGTGGATGAAACCATTGCCTTCGCTATTGAGGATCACTACAAACCGCGCTTTGCCGGGGATGCATTACCACGCAGCATGACGGGTATCTGTGTGGCACTGGCTGACAAACTGGAAACGCTGATCAGCCTGTTCAGTATTGGCCAATTCCCGACAGGGGACAAGGATCCTTATGCCCTGCGGCGACATGCACTGGGTGTAATCCGCATCCTTATCGAGAAAGATCTACCGATCGGACTGGATGTGCTGATTTCACGCGCAGCTGGTGTACTGCGGGATGAAATCAGCGGGGAACAAGGCCCAGAATCAAGCCATGCCCGTCCGGTAACACCACAACTGACAGAACAGTTGCAGGATTTCTTTTACGATCGTCTTGCCAGCAGCCTGCGTGATCAAGGCTACACTGTTCAGGAGGTAGAATCTGTCCTGAATCTGCGGCCCTCCCTGTTGTGTGAAATCCCCAGGAGACTAGCTGCTGTGCGGGCATTTACTGCCTTGCCTGAAGCAGCCAGTCTGGCAGCTGCCAACAAGCGGGTCAGCAACATCCTCAAAAAATCGGAATTTGATGCCACGGTCAGCATTGATAAGGCCTGCTTGCAGGCGCCGGCTGAAATTGCTCTGTATCGTGCGTTGTCTGAAATAGAATCCGATGCCCGGCACGCCTTCCAGAAGGGTGATTATGTTACTGCCCTGCAAATGCTCGCTGCCTTGAAAGCGCCGATTGATGCTTTCTTTGACCAGGTGATGGTGAATGATGAAAATGAAGTGTTGCGGCGTAACCGTCTGGCCCTGTTGGCAGCCTTACAGGCAACGATGAATCGTGTAGCAGATATTTCCCGGCTAGCTGCCTGAATGACTTGAGAATGCATAGTAAATAAATGAAGTTGATTATTCTCGACCAGAATGGTGTCATTAATCAGCGGGGTGATACGCTTATCAAGACGCCTGATGAGTGGAAACCGATGACAGGCAGCTTGCAAGCGATTGCGCGGCTGACTCACGCCGGTTATCGAGTGGTGACTGCCACCAATCAATCCGGCATTGGGCGTGGTTTGCTCAACATGACTTCCTTCAATGCAATCAATGACAAGATGTTTCGTGCTGTGCAGCAGGAAGGTGGACGGCTGGATGCCCTGTTTTTCTGCCCGCACACTCAGCATGATAAATGTGTTTGTCGCAAGCCGGGCATCGGCATGTTCAAGGAAATCCGGCAACGCTACAGCGTTGAACTCAGCCATGTGCCCGTCGTGGGCGATTCTCTGCGCGATCTGCAGGCTGCAGCCAAAGCAGGTGCTGTACCGGTACTGGTACTGACCGGTAAGGGCCAGGCCACGCTGGCGAACGACGATCTGCCTGTGGGAACGCAAATTTACCCGGATCTTTCGGCAGTGGTGGACAGTCTCGAAATACAGGCACTGTAATGGCTGGTTTACGTTCCCTGATTTATATGCTGCTGCAGGCGATCATCACGCCACCATATGCGCTATTTGCCTTGGCATGTTTTCCGCTACCTCCGCATCGCCGCTATCAGGTCACCTATGGCTGGACCAGACTGATGTTGTTCATGCTGCGCACCATTTGTGGCCTACGTTATGAAGTGCTGGGACGGGAAAACATTCCGGTGCAGCCGTCAATTATTCTTTCCAAACATCAATCCGCCTGGGAAACACTGGCCTTGCAGCAGATTTTTCCGCCACAGGTATGGGTGCTCAAAAAAGAACTATTGCGTATTCCATTCTTTGGCTGGGGGCTGGCCATGACCAGCCCGATTGCAATCGACCGCAGTGCCGGTAAGGCGGCGTTGGAGCAGATCGTGGAGCAGGGGAGGGAGCGGTTACAACAGAATTTCTGGATCGTCGTCTTTCCTGAAGGGACGCGCATCCCGCCGGGTAAAAAAGGTAAATACCGTATCGGCGGTGCCTGGCTGGCGGTGCATACGGGTGCACTGGCTGTGCCGGTAGCGCATAACGCTGGACAATTCTGGGGCAGAAATTCCTTCATCAAATATCCCGGCACCATTACTCTGAGCATTGGCAAGCCGATCGATCCAAACGGAATCGAAGCTGGCGAACTGATGGCCCGGGTGGAAGCATGGATCGAAGCCGAAACCACGCGCATCAGTTGTTCAGTAAACAGACCAATCAAATAATTAAGTAGTCCCCAGCTTTGTCGGGGATTATTTAATTTATACCGCTTTCCACAGGTCTAAACACCGTACCACAACGTAAGCATTGGAACTTTTTGTGCCAATCATTCATTGCATTGAGCTGTTGCGCATAAATATCGCTGATGCCATATAGAATAGCGAAGCTGAACATAACAACCGGTATTATCCAGCCTGGCCAATCGAAAAATATCACTCCGATGAAGAGTGGAACACCGATGGATGACCAGGAAAATGGTACAACTGGAGCAGAAGGTGCGGCATGAGCAGCAATCAGACTCGATGAATGGCTTTCAGTTGTGGAAAGTCCGGCCCATAGAGATCCGGAAAATGATCCGTATACAGATCTGCGTCTTGAGCGTCCCGTTCTTTGCCCTGATTCGTAGATAATTTTCAATGATTTTGTATTTCTTGATCCACATGTTGGACAGGAGCACTGAATCACCGACTTCTCCTGTTTGCTTTTCTGGCTGACTGAAGAATAGCCATTAGGAATGACACATTTAATATTAATCCAATAACGGCCAGCTTAAGACAGGCAACAAGTATCCACCAACCAGCATCAGCAGCACACGCCAAAGCTCCGAAAAGCCTGTCTGATAAGGGAATTCTGTAATCAGAGAAGTTTATTTTTTCTTCTACTCCTTTGTTTTTTATAATAATTTCACGTGGAAACATATCAGTTTTCTCCTGAAAATCAGATGGGATGAAAAAAAAGGGCTGCCGCTACGTCATTACGATCTGCTGCTATCGCTTTGGATTCAAAATCAGCCGGGTTCTTTGAGAGTTTAATGAATTCATATTTACCCATGTATTCCCACTGATTTGTACCTTGCTTCATAAAAATTGGAATAGCTCCGCCTTGAGCCGCGAGCTTTTCCGCTTTCCTCATTATTCTGGGGCCACCGCCAACCAGGACAACATCGGGTGCCTCGGGATTCATCGTATTTGTGAAACAGCCACATAGAATGGTTTGCTGGCTCTGTGGCAGATAAGTGCCACTCTTGGCATCACCACCAAAAGTTTTGCAGATAAAATCATGTGTGTACAATTCACCAATTACGAGATCGTCAATTGCCTTCATTCCATCCTCCTTCAAATATCCATTTTGTAATAACCATTTTTTAATATCTCGCTTATCCCAAATTTGCCCACAGGCAAGATCAGCAACAGGCCTGGGAAAAGATGGATTTCGCGCAATCCAGTTACTGACGGCAGATCGACTGGTTGAAGCGAGTGCAGCAATCTCGCTTGTACCGACAAGTTCCATTTATTAACCTTGTTACGTGTGAATAAAGTTCACATTGTGTTTTTATTATGTGAAAGATGTCAACAGATATATCTGGTTATTTCTGATGAATATGTGAGTGCTCAGCCTTGATGTTGCTGGTGAATTCTGCGTATTTTTTAGTGCTGCAGCTTATTCAAGAAATTACAGTCACAAAATAGATTCCTGTCTGTCACGGACAGGGCGTATTATTTGATTGGCATTATTTCGACCAGATGGCTCTGGTAGCAATCAGGGCAATTCAGATAGAGAGAAAAGACCATGGCCACAGAAAAACGAGGTTCCCGTTCCAATAGTAAAACAGGCGGTAGTAAATCATCCAGCCCCTTCATGGTACTTTTTCGCTCTGGGGCCAACTTAACCGTAGAGTTTCCGTCAATATTGAACAAGGAAGGTAGCTCACCGGAAATCGGTACGGTGGTCTATATCCATGGTATTGACAACAAACCGATAGCATCAGTCCTGAAGTGCCAATGGGATACGGCCTTGTTTGGCGCACCAATGGGAGATCGCACTCGCATGGCGTATTGGGTGGATCGTAATCGTTATCCTGAACCTGAAAAAGGTAGTTGTGCCGACAAAGACACGCTCTCGGGGAGTGTGGACAGAATGAGCGCACAAGCTCTGCAGGAACTTGGTCTGGAGCCGGAAACCAAGCTGAGCTCTGCTGAGCGCAAGATCATGACAGCCTTGGAAGAGCGGTTGCGCAAAGGGGAAAAACAACCCGGCGGAGTTGATGTGAAGGTGCTGCCGTTACCGGAAAGTGTACGGTTGTGGATCACCCGGCGTATTACCAAATTATTTCTCAAGGATGTACAGGATTTCTTTTTTGATGAGCACAAGCGCGGCCTGATGGAACAATCGTTACGCGATCGTCTGGACGTGGGCGGCGGCCCCTTTATTGTGATCGGCCACAGCCAGGGTTCAATGATCGCCTACCATGTATTGCGCCAGTTGAAGAAGGCTGACTGTGATGTGCGCCTGTTCATCACTATTGGCTCGCCGCTGGGCATTCAGGAAGTGCAGGATGTGCTGGGCAAAATCGACCCCGGCAAGCCGCTTGCGGTACCGGAATGTGTTGATCACTGGCTGAATGTTGCCGAGCGTCTTGATCCGGTCGCACTCGATTCACATCTGGAAAACGATTATCAGCCCAACAGTCGTGACGTGAAAGTTGAAAATCACGCCGGACTGATGATTAACCCGGACTGGGAATCCAATCCGCATTCGGGTACAGGCTATCTGTCGCTTGATATCGTTCGCCAGACTGTTCGCCAGACCGCCGGGCCCACCTTTAGTAACCCGGTGGGCCGCAATATTCTGATGAAAGATCTGGTTGACGATATCGAAGATAGTCATCGCGAACAAAGACACCCAACGCTGATTCAGCTGGTTTCGGATGATAGCAATGGCACGCCGCTGGACGAGGTACGTAGCCGCCTTGAAACCCTGATCAATGAAGTGCTGGAGTTCAATGGTGCCAAACGTGAAGATGGCCGCATCCAGCTCATGCAGCGCTTTATTTCGGCTGATTTGACTCGCAGCGAAATCGAGCAATTGCGTTCACACTGCGGCACACTGAAAATTGACCGCGTCTGGCGCAATGCTGTCAAACGTGCACTGCTTTATCAGTCGGTACACACCATTCAGGTACGCCCGGCTAATCTCGGTTATAGTGCTTGTGGCCGGAATATCGCCTGGGCGGTGCTCGATACCGGAATCGCTGCCAACCACCCGCATTTCAAGGCACACAGCAACGTCATTGCACAGTGGGATTGCACAGGCAGTGGCAGTCCCAGGCAACTGAAACCAGGAGATAGCGGTTTTGGCACGCTGGATGGCAATGGCCATGGTACCCACGTCGCTGCAATCATCGCCGGTGGATTGACACTGCCGCGTGACGCAAAAGACCCGACCTCCATAGATCAGCAGGGCATGGCACCCGAGGCAAAGCTGTATGGTTTCAAGGTATTCAAGGACAGCGGCAGCGGGGAAGATGCTTTTATCATCAAAGCACTCGATACCATTGCAGAACTGAATGAACGAGCCGGTAAATTGATAATTCACGGTGTGAATCTCAGTTTGGGTGGTAATTTCGATCCCAGTGTATTTGGATGTGGTCATACCCCGCTGTGCCAGGAGCTGCGGCGGCTCTGGCGTCAGGGAGTGCTGGTATGCCTTGCGGCTGGCAACGAAGGCTATGCGCTGCTCGATTCAGTCAATGGTGTGATATCGGCCAACATGGATCTTTCTATCGGTGATCCGGCTAACCTTGAGGAAGCCATCGCCGTCGGCTCGGTGCATAAAACCAATCCTCATACCTACGGTATTTCCTACTTTTCTTCACGTGGCCCGACAGCGGACGGACGCATGAAGCCAGATCTGGTCGCACCGGGCGAAAATATTCTTTCAGCAAGGCATCAGTGGCCGAAGGGCAAGCTCACCGTGCGCAATGCTTACGTGGAAATGAGTGGTA
Source organism: Nitrosomonas eutropha (assembly GCF_003201195.1). Taxonomy (GTDB): domain Bacteria; phylum Pseudomonadota; class Gammaproteobacteria; order Burkholderiales; family Nitrosomonadaceae; genus Nitrosomonas; species Nitrosomonas eutropha. The sequence goes on from NZ_QICQ01000033.1 coordinate 29,316, forward strand.
CCAGCATGGCCACTCCGCATGTCTCGGGGTTGCTGGCAGCTTTTCTTTCCGCCCGGCGAGAATTTATCGGCTATCCCGATCGTGTCAAGGCGCTGCTACTGCAGCACTGCACTGATCTGGCCCGTGATCCTTACATTCAAGGGAAAGGCATACCTAATCTGGTGAAAATGATCATGAATACCTGATTGTGAATGGATCATATTGCAGAACTTATTTGGATTGTTTTAGGGTTGTCTAAAAAACATTTAGACACAACATTGCAAAGCGATATTGCCCGTATTGGATGGATGTTCTGGTTTTGCAAGATTACTCCAGTATCTCTATATGCTGGCGGGTTGTTCCCCGTTCGCCCAGACGGATTATTTTATTCAGGAAAGAAGCGGTAAAACCAGGGTGAGAAATCACGCTGGAAAACAGAGCGATGGCTTTATCCTTGTCCGCAATTTCCTGTTGACGCTGTTCCAGAGTTAAGGGCGACAGGGTCTCAGCAAATGACCAGGCAGCATCACGCGCTTTTACCATACTGAAATTGATCAGGGATGTGTCCACACTGCCCAGATAACGGTTCAACAATCGCAGCGTTGGCCATATCTCGGCCAGTTCGTTTTGCACGCCGCCCACCAGGCTGGCCAGGATTTGATTGATTTTGTCAAAATCGCTTTTCAGGCCGGGTAATTCTGCGGGTGGCACCGTTTCTGCAACAGCAATACCCAGATCAAGGTTGATATGGGCATTCATGCCCAGTAATAAATGCTGCAGGACGATGGGCCACCAATGCCTGGTTTCATCAAAGGCGCGTACCCAGGATCGGGTTGGCGTCTGTCCCGTCTGGTACTGATAACAGGCTTGAAGATAACGATTGGCAAAAATTACATCCAGACGTTCTATGCGTGGCCCGTCATCGAACAAGCCTTCCTCGATTCTTTTTTGGCCTGGATGATGACCTTGCGATAGAGCGCTGCAAAATAACCTGTGCGGGAATTATTCTGCTTTGACCATTCAATAATGGCGGTTAATTGGTGAGTAACGTCGTCGATTGTTCTTGCGGGTGTTGCGATTGAGGCGGGAAAGCGTGTGGTGGACATATTCTCTCCTGTTAATTTTCATCAGGTACCGGTTTTAGATGTTTAGTCCCACGGTGTGCCGGTGTAACATATAACCAGCTACGGAGGGATGATTTATGGGACAGATATTACACGGAAGCGCCCGCACGACAGTGGCGGTGCGTCGAGCGATACAAAATAGTCAAGAGAGTCTGAATGTTCTGGCCAAGCGGCATGGGATTAATCCAAAAACGGTAGCGAAGTGGCGGAAGCGGGAATTCACCCACGATGCACCGA
>NZ_QICQ01000034.1 GCF_003201195.1 Nitrosomonas eutropha
TCGGTGCATCGTGGGTGAATTCCCGCTTCCGCCACTTCGCTACCGTTTTTGGATTAATCCCATGCCGCTTGGCCAGAACATTCAGACTCTCTTGACTATTTTGTATCGCTCGACGTACCGCCGCTGTCGTGCGGGCGCTTCCGTGTAATATCTGTCCCATAAATCATCCCTCCGTAGCTGGTTATATGTTACACCAGCACACCGTGGGACTAAACAACTAGCTCCGTCTTATCAAAGCAGATATTGGGATACTTTATTTAAAGTACAGTCCACAGGCATTTCCGGCGCCACAGGAGTCTGTCTGTATCAGGCACGCACAAAACCCAGCGGATAATTATAGAATCTTCGGCATAAGCTCACCGAAACCGATTCGGGAAAAACTCAGAAAACCAGCCGCACTGTGGAGCCAGTAGATAAATTGATTACTGGACGTAAACAAAACTGTGGAAAAGATTGCAGACGTAGATAAATCCGTATACAGATATTTATAAAACCACTCTCTCAGTTTCAGGCATAAAAACAAACGATGCCCAATGAAAAACCGCCCGGGAGGGGCGGTTATATTTGTTCTATCATATTTTTCCTTTTTTATTTCGTGATTGCCTGCTCTGTTTTCTGATCGGCTCTTTGATCTGTTTTTTGATCCATTTGGTCTGGCATTGAATCACGTTCCATCATCAGGCTCGGCGGATAGTTGCCGGGTTTATCCGTATCAAGACACCCGGTCAAGACAGTTGAAGCTACTAACAGGGTGGCGACAGTAAGTATGAGTTTCATTTTTTAGTCTCCTATAAGAAAAATATATTGACAATATAACTCTTCTAGCTGGTTTGACTTATTGCCTCCCTTCTCAGGAGACAGTTATTTAATAACAAATATTTTATTTATTGTCAATATTTTTTAATTGTCTCACTTAATAAAATTATAAAATAATCTTTATGTTATAAATAAATGATTTTTAATGCCTTTAATGAAAAAAGACATACCGTGCTCACCAAGCTCTGAAATTCGGGAGTAAAAATAACCTATGTAGATTACGATTACCGGCCCAGCCGGTGCTGGTAAAACAACTGTGCTTGATGTTATCTGCCTGGCACTGTACGGCCGCACTCCTCGCTTCAATAAAGTTACCAAGCGCAAAAATGAAATCATGTCGCGACAGACGGGTGAATGTTTTACTGAAGTACTCTTTGCCACCCAGTCCGGGCACTTCCGCTGTCATTTGAGCCAGCGCCGGGCGCGCAAAAAACTGATCTGCACTTGAACAATTTGAATTTGAACGGAAAAAACAGTAGAAAGCTATCCCGCTGATCCGCAGCTTCATCGTCAGTCTGACACGTTGGATGAAGAAGCACTTGATGCCGCACTGAAAACCCTCGCCAACTTGCAGCAGGAAGGCATGCTGATTGGAATCATCTCATGTTGCCGGGTTGCAGACACTTTAAATAATCTAAAAATCGCCCCTATCACCATTTTGATAAGGATCCTTGCAGTAAAGAGGCCGTTATTGTGCACGCCTGAATATCAATCCAAGCGATTGTCGCAACGAATACTTCAAGCTAACGTAGCTTTGCGTTTATTGTAAAAATAGCCAATTACCAGCAACGCAATGACCGCCAATTGCGACAGGGAAGTCTGCCAGGTTGGAAAAACACCCAGCAGATCAATATGTGGTACCGGTGCCAGCGATACCTCAATCCAACCAGCCTTTTGCAAGGCAGACACCCCTTTCCCGGTAAGCGCAACGGCGAGAACAGCAATCAGCACTGAGCTGGCTGCAAAAAATGTGGAGATAGGCAAACGACGACTGGTTCGCAACAACCCCCAGGCAATCAGTGCCAGCACCAGTACCGCTGCGCCAATACCCCCCAGCAACCAGATTTTCTGATCTTCCTGCCACAAAGTCGCATAAAACAGGATGGTCTCGAATACCTCACGGTAGACCGATATAAAGGTAAGAGCAAACAAAAACCAGGCAGATTTTTTATTCAGCGCATTGCTCATTTTTTCCTTGAGATAAGCCTGCCAGCGATCTCCGGTACTTTTCTGGTGCATCCACAATCCCACTGCCAGCAAAATCAGTGCAGCAAATAATGCCGACAATCCTTCGGTAAGTTCACGACTGGCACCACTGATATCAATCAGATAGTGTGCCACTGCCCAGGTTCCTCCCCCTGCCACCAGTGCAGCTATCCAGCCAGCATGAACATAGCGAAGAGTTTCACGTTTACCAGCCTTATCCAGAAAAGCCAGCAAGGCAACAATAATCAACAACGCTTCCAAGCCTTCGCGAACCAGAATGGTAAAAGCCCCAAAGAAAGTGGTTGTGGCATTACCTGCGCTGCTGGTAAGTTTCTGAGCGTTTACCAGAAGCTCATCAAGCTCTGCCGCCTGCTTTGCAATACTGTCAATACCAATATCTTTGGAAAGGCCAGAACGGAAAGTACCCATACCCAGTTCTATACGAGCACGCAGCGCACTATCAGTAGCACTGAGCTGTAGCTCCACAGGCTCGATACCGTCCAGATAGGCAGATCGTGCAAGCTGGATGGCCTCTTTGCTGTTACCCGCCCGATAAGCATCCACACTGGCAGCCATCCGCCCGCGAGCAAGCGCGATACCGGTCAGTGCCTGTTCTAGTGCATCAGGTTGTGCACGCAAATAGCCTATCAAAGCATGGGCCTGATCCTTACCCAGCACAGCACTGATCTGATCGGCACGAGTACGTGACAGCTCATCCAGATTGCTGATGTGCGCACGTGCACCAATATCCCGCTGCCAGAGAGCCTGCCCTCTTTTAATATCATCTGTATAAGCAAGCGTGCCCGCGTAATAAGCCAGTGCCCAGCGATCAACCTCGCTCAATTGCTCGCTATAGCTGATCATGGAAGTACCCCCCACCCCCTGAGAAATGGTCTGGAAGAGCGACAGAGGGCTGCGCTGATCGGCACGTTCCACATCAGTAAAGGCAATAACAGGCGGATCCAATCCGACTGCAGCCGGGCCATCTCCGTCCCCCTTTACACCATGACAGCTTGCACAGTGGCTTTGATAAAGCGTAGCACCCCGGGCAAGATCGGGTGCTGTAGCAGGTGAAGTTGGAATAGGATAAGCTGTCAGCAAGGCATCCGCCAGTTGGTGAGCCTGCAATGCAACTTCAGCAGCATCGGCCTTATTCTCTACCAGGGTTGTCAGACTATCGGCCTGTGTCAGCAAAGAAGCTTTGTCAGTATGCTCCGGAAGTGCAGCAATTTGCGTGCGTACTGCTGCTGAAAATTCTCGCATTTCGGCAAACTCAGGATCATTTATGACTGTTCCCTTATCCACGGCTCCGGCGTAGTCGGTCCCCAGATAGTCGAGCATCTGCCAAGTCTGAGGCACCAGTGAAATAACGTTATCTGCCCGGATACCAAAAGTTAAAGCCAGCAACAAGAAGAAAACGAAGAAACAGGCTGAAGGATGTCGATTGATTGAGATCATGAAGCCTCACACTTGGTCGATTGATCTGTAAGAAAATATTGGGAAAGTAAGCAATATAACACGAACGACCGCAAATGCGTGTCATTATCATTACAGATTGTAGTAATCTACTATGCTTAGAATGATAAAATTTGAACAAGACTCAAAAATATTGATGAGACTGAAACGTCAGCAATAACGATATTTTATTCTAAAATCCACCAGAGAGAGCAGTCTTTGATAACCGGATCTTGCAGGTAATCACCCTTGAAAAATTCTTGCTGCTGATTGCCGTTTTTCGGAACGAATCAAGTTTTCCTGTCATTTATGCACACATAACGTGAAAAATAGAAGTTTCCCGACTGGGAAAATTAGTGTCGCTTTTCTCTGTTTGAAAATTCATCCTGCCATCTCCATTTTAACCAGACACGCAGTCGCCTGAAGCTGCCTGCATCGATGTTGTCCGGCAAGATGACCACTGTGCGATACCGGTATGTTTGTTCCATCTTCAGGCAGAGTACAGTCATATAGGGGGCGACAAAGGTACTAGCGTCGATGACGGTATTAATGGATTTTCCTACGCAAGTCTCTATTTTGCAGCGATTTCTTCCAGTCAGATGCAGTGTCATGATGGATTGTGGAAAGGCAAGCCAGGCGTAGCGCCGCAGGTAGTAATAGAGACTACCTGCCAACAGCAAGGTGATCATAATCTTCACCACCACGGGCAATGCCAATGGCCAGAACACACCAGCTGCCGTACAATGCGCAAGGCTCAGCAACACTGCCAACTGTCTGGAAGGTTGCAGCTGAATTGACAGCGCACTCTCCGATTGATTATTGATATCACCCAACGTAATTTTCCTTTCTTTCCATGAACCCTGACTGGTTTACATTTTTGACAAGCCGCAATGCCCATATCGAACAAAATCGGGTGTTGCATTTTGGTCAACCCGACGTTGAATTGGCACAAGTAGAATCAGCATCAGTGCTGATTGATCTCTCCCACCTCGGTCTGATCCGCTTTTCTGGCGAAGAGACACAAAAATTTTTGCAGGGGCAGTTAAGCTGTGATGTTCACACCACCGATTCCGGCAAAGCCACTTATGGCGGCTACTGTACGCCTAAAGGTCGTCTGTTGAGCAGCTTTTTGCTATGGCAGAACATTTCCGACTACAGCTACCTGATGCAGCTCCCGGCAGAACTGACGGAAACCATTGCCAAACGACTGAAAATGTTTGTACTGCGAGCGAAGGTGATCATTCAGGATCATACCGAAGATTGTATTCGTATTGGTGTTGCCGGCAAGAATGCTCACACATTGCTGCAAAATACGTTGGCAGGAACGGTTCTCCCCACCCAGCCCTTGGCTATAACAGCCATTCCAGACGGGCAGGTAATTTGTCACAGTGAAAACCGGTTTGAAATTCTGATTTCCCCGGCCCACGCACTTTCATTATGGGAGCGACTAAGCAGTCAGGCACGTTGCGCGGGTGCCGCCGCCTGGGACTGGCTGGAAATTCAGGAAGGAGTCCCGGCAATTTTCAAAGCTACCCAGGAGCAGTTCATCCCGCAAATGATCAACCTGGATGCAATTGGTGGGGTCAATTTCAAAAAAGGGTGTTATCCCGGCCAGGAAATCGTTGCTCGTACGCAATATCTTGGCAAGGTGAAGCGCCGCATGTACCGGGCTCATCTGGATTCAGATTCACCCCTGGAGATTACGGCAGGTGACAACCTGTTCAGTGCAGATACTGGTGGTCAGGCATGTGGAATGATCGTTAATGCTGCTCCTGCTCCTGCTCCTGCTAAAGGCGTTGATGTATTGGCAGTGATTCAGGTCAGCAGCATAGAAGCTAATCCAATTCACTGCAAAACACCGGATGGTCCGCAGTTGACTATCCAGTCGCTTCCTTATTCAATACCTGATCAGCACTCCCATTAAGCAAAAGACAACAGCAATTTAATCAGTCTTGCCGTTTATGCGTCAGTAACTGCACGATATCAGTATGTCCGCGTTTCTGGGCCCAAGCCAATGCCGTACCATCGGCTTCGTTTCTGACTGAAACATCTGCACCATGTTTCAGCAGCAGGTCAACGGTATCATAATGATTACCACGTGCGGCCATCATCAGCGCTGTTGTGCCGTTATCCGTGGTGGCGTTAATTCTTGCGCCATAATCTAGCAAAAATTCAACAATCTGCTTATAGCCTTTACTGGCCGCATAAATCAGCGGGTTCCAGCCATCATGATCAATTTTGGCACCCTTTGCATAAAGTCGCTTGATCAGATCCAGCTGCCCGTAATAGCTCGCCAGCATAGTGGCTGTTTCACCATATTTGTTTTGCAGATTAGGATTCGCGCCTGCCTCCAGCAGCAACCTGCCCATCTCCAAATTTTTGTTGCGGGCAGCTAGCATCAGCGCTGTTTCACCATGCAGATCGCGTACATCCGGGCTCGCACCTTCCTCCAGCAAGTTTTTAACGCGATGGGTCTTATTGTTCTCTACCGCCGAGATCAAATCCTCATCTGCACCGGCGTAAGCAGGCAAGTACAGGCAAAAGGCACACAACAGGGTGATGACTGATACAATACTCCACTGATTCCACAAATATTTGTTCATTTCAGGTCACCTTGAACAAGTTGAAGAAATTATTGGTTGTTACCGCAGCAATTTCAGCAACATCCGTTTCACGCAACCGAGCGATTTCCTCGGCAACATGCCGGACAAATGCAGGTTGATTAGTTTCGCCCCGATGAGGGACGGGCGCAAGGTAAGGAGAATCCGTCTCGATCAGCATCTTGCCGGCTGGTACTTTCTTTGCCACCTCTTTAATAATTGCCGCATTCTTGAATGTCACAATCCCGGAGAACGAGATGTAAAAATTTAAATCGAGCGCACGCTGGGCGATTTCCCAGGATTCAGTAAAGCAATGCATCACACCACCGACTTGATCTGCCCCCTCTTCTTTCATAATACGCAATGTATCTTCAGCCGCTGCGCGAGTATGGATGATCAACGGTTTATCGCATTGCCTGGCAGCACGAATATGTCGCCGGAACCTTTCGCGCTGCCATTCAAGATCACCTTTCAGCCGAAAATAATCCAGTCCGGTTTCTCCCAGCGCAACTATCTTGTCGTGATTTGCCAGCTCCAGCAACTGTTCAACTTCAGGTTCTGCCGTGTCTTCGTAGTCGGGATGCACCCCCACCGAAGCAAACAGATTCGGATGTGATTCAGCCAGTGCGCGCACGCGCGGAAAATTTTCCAGATTAACTGCAACGCATAAAGCATGTGTGACCTGACTGATTTGCATATTCGTCAGCAACCCATTCAGGTTACTGGCCAGATCAGGAAAATCAAGGTGACAATGAGAATCAACAAACATAAGATTTACGCATCAGTTTGATTTTTATATTTAAGTAACCAGATTGGAAAAGCCTAAATAACTTCCGCTCAGGATCCAGGAGCCTCTCCCACCAAATCAAATTTGAAATCCACTTTGTTCACATCAGCCCAACAGTTAGGCGTTTCAAACAAACGGATATGTTCCAGCTCCAATCTGCCCGCATATTTGTTCCGTAATGTGCGATGCAAGCTGTCAAAAGCGATTAAGGCAAGATTTTCTGCGGTGGGCTGTACTTCCAGCACAACCGTTTTGTGGCCATCTATTGATTGCAGAAATTCCAGTACGCGAGTATCACCGGCATATACCAAAAAGGCATGATCCCACTGATCCACCAAGGTTTCCCGAATAACACGTTTGACATCTGAAAAATCCATAACCATGCCTTGCTCTGGCGCTCCGGCATCAGTGATAATACCCCCCAAAATCGTAACTTCCAGCACATAGCGGTGTCCGTGCAGATTGCGACATTGGCTCCGGTGGGTGGAGATGCGGTGACCCGCATCAAACTCGAATTTTCGTGTAATCAACATCCCGGGAATTATAACATTGCCACCTACCGCTGGACGATTAAGCCAAGATAATCACAGCCGTGACAGCGCCGGTTTGACCTATGTCTACCCGGTCATTTCTCGTCGTGCTGGCGGAATATCCATCGGTATCAATCTCAACCCTAACAATGCTTGCAACTGGCGCTGCATTTACTGCCAGGTACCCGATCTCAAGCGTGGCGTAGCCCCTGCCATTGATTTGATCAAGCTGGAGCAGGAATTGCGTGCTTTTCTGTACGAACTGCTATTTGGAAATTTTATGCTGGAGAGCGTTCCGCTGGAAGCCAGAGTAATCAAAGATATCGCTTTATCTGGCAATGGCGAGCCGACCAGTGCGCGGGAATTTGAACAGATCATTGAGATCATTGGCAGGACAAAAGCTGATTTCCCCCTGCCGGAAAAACTTAAGCTGGTACTCATCACTAACGGCAGTTTGATTAACCGGGTTGCAGTACAAAAGGGCCTGCGCCGGATGGCAGAGCTCAATGGCGAAGTCTGGTTCAAGCTGGACAGTGTTACGCAAGCCGGGCACTTGCACATCAATAACACCCAAGCAAGTTTACAGCGTATGCGCGACAATCTGCGAACTGCAGCCTCGCTCTGCCCGATCTGGCTTCAAACCTGTGTATTCAAACTGAATGGCGCACATCCTAACAAAGCAGAAACCGATGCTTATATCTGCTTTGTTCGTACGTTGTTATTGGAAGGAACTCGAATCCAGGGGGTATTGCTTTATACCCTGGCGCGCCCTGCCTTGCAGCCGGAAGCGACAATCCTCTCAAAAGCAGATCCGGATTGGATAGAAGCCTTCGCTGACAAAATCAGGGCGCTTGGTATACAGGTAAAAACAACTGCTTGAGAACAGAAACAGTTCGAAGAAAACCAAACTTACTTTAGTTGTTTAGCTGATTTTTTAAGGTTTTTATATAGATCAGGGTGTTGGGTCTTCAGCATTGCTGCGATAAGGAGGTCATCTCTTTTTATTCTGGTCAGATCAACATGTTCAATGTGGACCAGCCTCAATAACTCCCTCACTGCTTTCGGCATTTCCCGGCCACTTTCATAACGCGAACCACCACTCTGGGTCACGCCTACCTTGCTCCAGAATTCCTGCTGATTCAATCCCAATTTCTGACGTATTTCTTTCGGGTTGGGTATGCTCTTAAAAAGTTTCATTTTATTTTCTTTCTGGATATCAAAAATATAAGTAGTGATTTAGTGCAATATCATATTTTTGTTATCGTCATAAAAAGGTCTGACTTAAGCTCATCCATGCATTCATTAAGAATATTTTTACCCGTCTTTTTTATCCTTTTAAGCATGGTTTCGGACAAAATACTTATTCCACAAGGATAAAATCATCAATCTAAAATTAATCTTGTGGAGTAAGACAGCTTGAAGGAATACCGTTACATCACGATTCTTGCTCACATCCAAATATGAGAGTGGAATATTACGGTAGAAGTTCGCTGGAGCTGTATGTGTTACACAATTATTCCTGAAAAATCAGAAAACGATTTCCCAGAAAAATAAATTGGGCTTCTTTATTACCAATAACATGGCATGAAAGCCCTGATCGAGCGGAATTTTATCGATGCTCATGTTCAAGCTGTCCGGGCGGATCAATCTGTACAGTAACATGATCAATGGCATAACGTTCCCGCAACCAGGACGATACCAAAGGAGGTAGAGAAAGTGGATCAACACCACGAGCAGGACTGACATGAACAGTTGCAATAGTGGTTTCATCCGCCAGAATCCAGGCATGGAAATGCCCAGCTTCTTCAATTTCCGGTAGTTGTGTCAGGCCGTTCTCTACCACTCGTGTATCCATGCCACGAGGAACAACCTGCAGCAGCACATGTACTGAATCCTTGACCAGCACCCAGGCAGAACGGATGATCAGTAAGGCAACAAGCACCGACAGAATCGGGTCAAGAATCGTCCAGCCAGTAAACATGATGCCAACAGCCGCTGCAACTGCACCCACTGACCCGAGCAAATCGCCGATTATGTGCAGTAGGGCGCCGCGCAGATTGCCATCTTCCTTGTTACCTGACCACAAAACCCATGCCCCGACCAGATTTATAACCAGGCCAATCACAGCCACGATCAACATGGGCCCAGCCAGAATCTCCGTCGGTGTGTGCATCCGCCCGATCGCTTCCAGGATGATCCAGACTACCAGAAGCAACAAAGTCACGCCATTGGCCAAAGCTGCCAGTACACGCACGCGGTGAAAACCATAAGTTCTCGTACTATCAGCCGGTTTCCTGGCAATGCGATAAGCCACCAGCGCCAATAACAGTGCAGCCGCATCCGAGATCATGTGACCTGAATCAGCGATCAGCGCCAGCGATCCGGACAGCCACCCACCGATTGCCTGTATCAGCGCATAACCAGCAGTAAAAAAGAAGACAAACCGAATGCGGCGCTCGTTACCGGCTGTGATGACCTGCTTATGGTTATGATCATGGTTGCGGTCCCGGTCATCATGACCATTCTTGCCATGCTCAGGGTGCGGGTGAGGTTGTGGAACAGTCACAGGTTATTTTTCCAACCGAAAATCTTACGAAGCTATCAGCGAAGGCGGCTGGAACCGGCGCAAGCGCAGCGCGTTGCCCAACACAAACACACTTGACATTGCCATGGCGCCTGCCGCAAAGATCGGGGACAACAATAAACCCAGAGCGGGATACAGCGCACCAGCCGCCAGGGGAATCAGAGCAGTGTTATAGGCAAATGCCCAGAACAGATTCTGGCGGATATTGGTAATGGTTGCTTTCGACAGCGCAATCGCATTGGGTACAGCTTGCAGATTACCGGACATCAGCACCACATCAGCCGATTCCATCGCGATATCGGTACCGGTACCGATCGCCAGACCAACATCAGCCTCGGCCAGCGCCGGCGCATCATTAATCCCGTCACCGATGAACGCTACTCGCCCGTAGGTGGCTTTCAGACGACGCACCACCTCAACCTTTCCTTCGGGCAGCACCTCGGCCACCACGTCATCAATACCCAGTTGTCTGGCAATTGCCTGCGCAGTGCGTGCATTGTCACCGGTGATCATCGCTACCTTGAGGCCTAATTGATGCAGTGCCGAAATCGCTGCAGGTGTGCTGGATTTGATTGGATCTGCAACCGCCACAATGCTGGCCAGTTGACCATCGACAGCGGTATAAAGCGGTGTCTTACCTTCATTTCCCAGACGTTCAGCTGTTTTGGCAAAACCCGTCACATCTATTCCCAGTTCACGCATATAACGATCAGAACCAACTTTTACACTGATACCCTCCACCGTGGCGCACACACCTTTGCCAGTGACGGATTCAAATTCAGTCACTGCCGGTAGCGTGATGCCCTCCTGTGCCGCTGCTTCGACGATGGCGCGAGCAATTGGATGTTCCGAGCGCGACTCCACCGCCGCAACCTGTGTCAATACCTGATTGCGATCAAAGCCGGGCGCAACTTCCAGATCAGTCAATGCAGGCCGGCCTTCGGTCAGAGTACCAGTCTTGTCCACCGCCACGACCCGGGCATCCTTGAGCAATTGCAGCGCTTCACCCTTACGAAACAGAATACCCATCTCGGCACCGCGACCAATGCCAACCATGATGGAAGTCGGCGTGGCCAAACCCATCGCACAAGGGCAGGCAATAATAAGTACTGCCACTGCATTGACCAGTGCAAACGTCAGTGCCGGTGCAGGACCAAAAATCAGCCAGATCAGAAAGGTAATTACCGCAGCCAGCATAACGGCTGGTACAAACCACAGTGTCACCTTGTCCACCATTGCCTGAATGGGCAGCTTGGAGCCTTGCGCCTGCTCAACCAGGCGGATGATCTGCGCCAGCATGGTTTGTCCGCCCACGGCAGTTGCACGTAATATAAAAGCGCCCCGTTGATTGACGGTCCCGCCTACCACTTCGCTACCAACCGTTTTTTCGACAGGAACAGGTTCACCGGTAATCATTGATTCATCCACAAAACTGCGACCTTCCACTACTTCGCCATCTACCGGTATGCGCTCGCCGGGACGGACTTCAACACTATCGTCCAGAGTAACTTCACCGATCGGGATATCAACAATATTGCCATCGCGCAATACATGCGCCACCTTCACCTGCAAACCAACCAGTCGCCTGATCGCTTCAGAAGTACGTCCCTTGGCGCGTGCTTCAAGAAAACGACCCAGCAAAATCAATGTAACGATGACGACTGCTGCTTCGTAATAAACGTTTACAGCGCCAGCGGGCAAAAGATCAGGAGCAAAGGTAGCAATCACGGAATAACCGAATGCAGCAACCGTCCCCACTGCTACCAGTGAATTCATATCCGGTGCCAGCCGCAGCAGTGCTGGAAAACCTTTTTCATAGAAACGGCGCCCAGGGAAGATCATCACCAGCACGGTCAATGCAAACTGCAGATACCAACTCTGCTGTATACCAATAGTAGCCATCACCCAATCATGCACAGCGGGAATCAGGTGTGATCCCATCTCAATTACAAATACAGGCAATGTTAATGCACTAGCCAAGATCAAATCCCGCTTGAGTAGCGCGCGTTCTACGTCCTTCTTTTCTGTCGCTTCATCGCTGGCCTGTGCCGTGGTATCCATGGCTTTGGCGGTAAAACCCGTGTTCACAATGGCATTGATTAGCGTGTCAGCATCGGCCACCCCATGCACTGTGGCATGTTCCGTCGCCAGATTCACGGTTGCTTCCTGCACTCCGGGCACAGCTTTGAGCGCCCGTTCGATACGCCCCACACATGAAGCGCATGTCATACCTTCCACTACCAGTTCAATGATAGTTGCAGGAACATCAAATCCTACTTTCTCAACTGCTTGAATCAGTGCCATGCGATCAACCGAATTCGCAAGATGGATATCTGCGCGCTCGGTAGCCAGATTAACCGATACATCACTCACCCCCTCAACCTTGGCCAGTGCCGCCTCCACTCGACCAACACAACTTGCACACGTCATGCCCTCGATAGGCAGACTGATCATTGTGGCGCCAGCTTGAGCTTGATTATCATTTGATGCGCCCATATTTTGCTTCCCCAAATCAATTTTCGATATACAGACTGGCTCTTTTGCCACTCTTATATGAAGACAAACCTTAATCTGAATAAATTCCTGCTTTTACAAGCACAATCTGCTGTCAAATCAGAATGATACCCGCCAGCGGCGGTAAGGTAATGATGATGGAATCAACTTGACCTGACCACTGCTGCCCGGTCGGAACAATATCCCCAGGGTTACCGATATTGCTGCCACCATAGTAAGTTGAATCGCTGTTGAATACTTCTTGGTATGTTCGGGATTCCGGTACGCCTACTCGGTAGCCGGTACGTGGCACTGGTGTGAAATTCAGGATCACCAGCATGAATGATCCATCTCTGGCACGGCGCTGGTAACTGATAACTGACTGTTCCGAATCATGACAATCAATCCAGGAAAATCCTTCAGTAAAAAAATCCAGCTCATGCAACGCTGGTGTATCCAGGTAGAGGTGATTCAGATTCCGCAATAACATTTGTATACCACGATGCGGATCACGCTCCAGCAGATACCAGTCAAGTTCATGATTAACCCGCCATTCACGTCCTTGAGCAAATTCATTGCCCATAAAGTTGATTTTTTTGCCTGGGCAGGTCATCTGGTAGGTAAACAGCAAACGCAGGTTGGCAAACATTTGCCAGACATCTCCCGACATCTTGTCCAGCAGGGATTTTTTGCCATGTACCACTTCATCATGCGAAAGCGGCAAAATGAAGTTTTCGGTATAGGCGTAAAGCTGATTGAACGTTAGTTCATTGTGATGGTAATGCCGGTGAATTGGATCCAGTTGCATGTAATTCAGCGTATCGTTCATCCATCCCATGTTCCATTTCATGGAAAAACCCAGCCCGCCCAGATAGGTCGGACGAGATACTGCTGGCCAGGAGGTGGATTCCTCGGCAAAAGTAAGCGCACCGGAAAATTCACCATGCACCATCGTGTTCAATTCACGCAAGAAATCAATTGCATCAAGATTTTCACGCCCACCAAAACGATTGGGCAGCCATTCTCCTTCTTTGCGCGAATAATCCAGATAGAGCATCGAGGCCACCGCATCCACACGCAGCCCGTCAATATGGAAAACAGACAACCAGTAATGGGCGCTGGAAAGCAGAAAGGATTTCACCTCACTGCGCCCGTAATTGAAAATATACGTCCCCCAATCCTGGTGATAACCCAGGCGCGGATCTTCATGTTCATAGAGCGCTGTACCGTCAAACCGTGCCAATGAAAAACTGTCTTGTGGAAAATGTGCCGGCACCCAGTCGAGAATCACACCAATTCCAGCCTGATGACATTTATCCACAAAATACATGAATGCTTCTGGATTACCATAGCGGCTGGTTGCTGCAAAATAACCTGTTACCTGATATCCCCAGGATTCATCCAGCGGGTGCTCGGAAATTGGCAACAGCTCAACATGGGAATAACCCATCTCTTGTAGATAAGGAATCAGGTGATCGGCTAATTCCTGATATGAATAGAAGCTGCCATCCGGATGGCGTTTCCACGAACCTACATGCAGCTCATAAATATTGACTGGCGCATGTAGCCAGTCCCATCCTGCGCGTTGCACCATCCAGTCGTTATCCTGCCATTCATACCGGCTTTCAACTGGCGTCAATGCGGCATTATTGGGACGCAATTCATACCTGGTTGCATAAGGATCGGTCTTGAGCAGGATTTCTCCAGTTGAATGATTTCTGATCTCATATTTATATAACGTACCTCCGGGCAGATCCGGAATAAACAATTCCCATACCCCGCTGTGATCACGCGCCATCATAGGGCACACCCTGCCATCCCAGTGATTGAAATCCCCAACGACACTTACCCGTTCGGCATTGGGTGCCCATACGGCAAAACGTGTGCCCGTAACGCCTTGATTTTTGACCTGATGGGTACCCAGCATGTGGTATGCCTGGAGCAGGCGCCCTTCATTGAACAGATACAGATCATGTCCTGAAATCTGTACTGGAAAAGCATAAGGATCATAGCGCTCCTCAATTACCCCGGTTTCTGCATGTTCCAGACGCAGTAAATAAGGACGCGTAACAGCCTCCCCCTTCCACTCGAAAATACCTGCATCGTGCGTGCACTCCATCACCTGGAAACCGGATGAAGTCTGCAGCCATACCCGTGACATATACGGTTGAAACACTCGAACCAGCTCACCGCCCGGAACAGAATGTATCCCCAGATAAGAGCCGGGGGCATGCAGCCTTGCGGCCAATAACAATGATTGCGCAGAATCACCTGCTAAATCTCGGGATGGGGATGGGAAAGGCAAAGATTTCATCGGTATGGGCTCGCTATTACCTGCAGTGTCGGCTGGTAATGGTTATTCGGATCAAGTAAGATAAACATGGAAACACAGGGTATGCGGTTTTTTTAAACACTGCAAATCAGTGAGGTAACCATGAACGTTCAAACAGGCTGTCCAGATGAATAACAACCCGCGCTTTGTCAGCACACTTACTCGCAACACACTGGCGCTGATCCTGGCAGGCGGACGCGGGACGCGCCTTAAGAACCTGACAGACTGGCGCGCTAAACCGGCGGTTCCCTTCGGTGGCAAATTCCGCATTATCGATTTCACGCTGTCCAATTGCGTCAACTCGGGTGTACGTCGTATCGGCGTCGTCACACAATATAAGGCGCAAAGTTTGATCCGCCATATTCAACGTGGCTGGAGTTTTTTGGATGGCCGGTTCCATGAATTTATCGAGCTGTTACCTGCACAGCAACGTACCGAAGAGGGAACTTGGTACCAAGGTACCGCTGATGCTGTTTTTCAGAATCTCGACATTATCCGCACGCATAACCCCAGCTATGTACTGGTCCTAGGTGGTGATCACATCTACAAAATGGATTATGGGCAAATACTGGCTGAACACGTCGAAAAACAGGCCGATTTGACAATCGCCTGCCTGGAAGTTCCGATCGAAGATGCCAGCGCATTCGGCGTTATGGCGGTTGATAACGACTCGCGTATCACCAACTTTACCGAGAAACCCGCTCACCCCGCCCCGATCCCAGGCAAACCCGGGCACGCTCTCATCAGTATGGGTATTTATGTTTTTAACGCGAAATTTCTGTATGAACAACTGATTCTGGATCACGACATGAATCAATCATCACACGATTTCGGTAAAGACGTGATACCCCGCCTGGTAGCGAGCAATATTCAGGTTTATGCACATCGCTTTCAGAATAGCTGCGTCAACATGGATTCAGGTGTACCTTACTGGCGTGATGTCGGTACAGTAGATGCATACTGGGAGGCAAATATTGATCTCACCACTATCACGCCGGATTTGAATCTGTACGATGAAGACTGGCCAATATGGACATATCAGGAACAACTGCCTCCTGCCAAATTTGTGTTTGATGACAATGATCGCCGTGGCCAGGCACTGGATTCAATGGTATCAGGCGGATGTATTATCAGCGGGGCAACAGTACGCCGTTCTCTGTTGTTTTCTAATGTTCAAGTACGCTGCTTCAGTACCATTGAAGACTCGGTCATTCTGCCTGACGTCAGTATCGGCCGATATGTTCATCTCAGACAAGTGGTGGTGGAAAAGGAATGCCAGATCCCGGAAGGCCTTGAAATTGGTTTTGATCCTGTTGCAGATAAAAAACATTTTTATGTCACGGACAATGGGATTACTTTGATTACACCGGAAATGTTGAGACAGCAAATTCACTATACTCGCTGAAATTTCCAATCCAGCTTTCCGGCCGATTGATCTCTATCAACTTTCTTTACACGATTTGATATGCCATGACCAGCCATTCTTCTAAACTCGATCTTGTGTTGCTCTGGCACATGCACCAGCCAGACTACCGGGATTATAAAACCGGTGAATTCATGTTGCCGTGGGTATATTTGCATACTATCAAGGACTATACCGATATGGCGCACCACCTTGAAAATCACCCGGGTATCCGGCTGGTGGTGAACTTTGTTCCTGTCCTGCTGGATCAGCTGGAAGATTACGCTGATCAATTTGCTGGCGGCACGATTCGTGATCCATTACTGCGCTTGCTCTCCGCGCCAGATCTTGATCATATTTCTCCCAATGAGCGCTTGCTGATTCTGAACAGCTGCTTCCTGAATAATCACGAAACCATGCTCAAACCTTATCCGGCTTATCAGCATCTACGTGATCTGTATGATCATCTGCAAAAGACGAATGACAAGGAACTGATGTATGTCTCCGGCCAATACCTGGCCGACCTGCTGGTGTGGTACCACCTCGCCTGGATGGGCGAAAGCGTGCGCCGGGAAAATGAATGCATTGTACACCTCATGTCTCAGGAAAAACTGTTCAGCCATGGTGATCGTATCCTGCTGTTTAACCTTATTGGCGAACTCATCCAAGGTATTATTCCGCGTTATCGTAAACTGGCAGAATCCGGCCAGATCGAGCTTTCCACCACACCGCACTATCACCCGCTAGCTCCCTTGCTGATTGATTTCACTTCTGCCCGGGACAGCCTTCCTGAAACGCAACTGCCAGCCAATCCGGTCTACCCTGGTGGGCGCAACCGGGTAGCGTTTCATCTGCAATCAGCTATTGACAGCCACCGGCAGCGTTTTGGCAGCGAACCTTCCGGTGTATGGCCAGCCGAGGGCGCAGTATCAGAACCGCTACTGGATATCCTGGCCGGACACGGTCGTCAGTGGTGTGCCAGCGGTGAAGGCGTGTTGGCCAACAGCCTGCACAAATCTTATCCTGACCAGCCCTTGCCTGCCCGCAGCGAATATCTTTATCGCCCTTATCGGTTTGAATCCGGTAATAACAGTATTCTGTGTTTCTACCGGGATGATCAGCTATCCGATCTGATCGGATTTGAATATTCAAGATGGTTTGGGCGTGATGCTGCAGAAAATCTTGTCCAGCGGCTTGAACATATCCGTAGTGAAACAAACGGCAATCCCGCTCCAGTCGTCAGTATTATTCTTGATGGAGAAAATGCCTGGGAAACTTATCCCTACAACGGCTACTATTTTCTGGATGATTTGTATGAAATACTTGAAAAAAATGCTGATATCCGTACGACAACCTTCCATGAATACATCGCCGGGTTATCCGAAAACAACATTGAAATTACCCGATTGCCGTCGCTGACGGCCGGCAGTTGGGTATATGGCAGTTTCTCCACCTGGATTGGAGATCATGACAAAAATCTGGCATGGGATTTATTGTGTGCCGCCAAACAAAGTTACGATCTTGTCATGCAAGGATCACGCTTGACGGATGAAGAAAAATTGGCTGCCGGACAGCAGCTCGCTTCCTGTGAGAGTTCCGACTGGTTCTGGTGGTTTGGTGATTACAACTCGCCACACTCAGTAGAAAGCTTTGATCTGGCTTTCCGCAAAAATCTTGCCAACCTTTACCGCCTGCTGAACATACCCGTTCCGGTGACCATTCTCGAACCCATCAGTTATGGCAGTGCATCCACAGGCAAAGGTGGCGCGATGCGGCATGCCTCTTAGAGGGCTCACAAAAAATGTAATACTGGCAATATGAAACAACCGATAAATATTTAAGGATATCCCAGATGACCTCATCCGTATCATTGCTGTTTGGTGTCCACGCCCACCAACCGATTGGCAATTTCCCCGAGGTCGTTATTGATGCGCATGAACGCTGTTACAAGCCCTTCCTGCAAACTTTATACCGCTATCCGGAATTTCGTTTTGCCATCCACTTTTCCGGCTGGTTGCTGGATTTTCTATTTGAGCACTACCCGAAAGATATGGCGTTATTACGTGAGATGGTCACACGCGGGCAGATCGAAATATTTGGTGCAGGCGATACCGAGCCGGTACTGGCGGCCATTCCCGAGCGGGATCGCATCGGCCAGCTCAAGACCTTTTCGGCTAAACTCAAGAAAAAGCTGGGGCAGTCGCCACAAGGCGCCTGGCTAACTGAGCGTGTATGGGAATCCACTATCGTGCCTGCTTTGGTTAATTGCGGTATCCATTATGTAATAGTGGACGATTACCACTTCATTTGTACCGGAAAAAATAAAATAGAACTTGATGGTTACTTCAGTACTGAAGAAGATCATCACAAGCTTGATCTTTTTCCCATCTCCGAAGCATTGCGTTACCGGCTCCCCTTTTCTCCTGCGCTGGAAGCCATTGCCTATATTGAATCCCTGATTGATCAGTCCACAACCGAGCATCAACCTGCAGCAGTCTATTTTGACGACATTGAGAAATTCGGCATCTGGCCAGAAACTTATCAGTGGGTTTACGAACACGGCTGGCTGGAGAAATTTATCCAGGGTGTACTGGCTTCTCCTCATATCCAGCTGCAGCACTACCGGGATTATCATGCCAGCGAAAAAACCCGTGGCATCGTTTACCTCCCCACCACCTCCTACATCGAGATGAATGAATGGACGCTGCCCGCTGAACCTGCTCATATTTATGATGATCTGGTGCAGCAAGCCAAATCCACAGGTCAGTACGAACAAACCAGATCTTTCCTGCGCGGAGGAATGTGGAAAAACTTTTTTTCACGCTACCCTGAATCCAACTGGATGCACAAGCGCATGCTCGGCCTGTCCGCACGTTACGCCAGCCTGCCGGCCAGGCAGCGGACCTCTGCCATGCAACGATGCCTGTACGCTTCCCAGGCCAATGATGCCTACTGGCATGGTCTATTTGGCGGTCTGTATCTGCCGCATTTGCGGCGCACCGTCTACAACAATCTGATTGAACTGGAAGCGCAACTCGATCAGTGTGAATCGCGCAATATCTACTATCATGAGGATACTGATCTGGATGGCACGGAGGAAATCTATCTGCAAAACGGGACTGTGCAGGCAGTTTTGAAACTCAACAGCAGCGCCAGCATCTGCGAACTGGACAGCTATCCACTGAAACACAACTTTGCCGATACCCTCGCCCGCCAGACTGAGCATTACTACCGAAAGATCCAACCGGGTCTACAGGGAGCTTCATCTCATCAGCAATCAGGAATAGCTTCAGCACATGATCGAGTCAATTTCAAACATGCTATTAGCCAGGCAGATATGGAACCGGATCTGTATGCACAACACCTGTTTATTGATCGTTTAAACGGTGAGCTGCTGGATTATCAACTGCACCCCTCAGATAAGGCAGATGAAGTTATTTTTCAGGCGATAACAGATTTCGGGTCAATCAGTAAATGCTTTCGGATTATCAGCAACCAGCTACTTGTCATCTATGTATGCAGCGGGGAAGCCAGTGGATACATGCAGACAGAAATCAATCTGGCCATGCCCAGTTGCGACGGACCGGGCGGACGTTACATCCGGAATCACACTGTGCTGTCCGGCTTCGGACAACCCATCGAACTGGATAATCTGACAGCCATTACACTGGAAGACGACACGCTGGGCGGCAGTCTGTCACTTGATATTTCACCTGTAACAAAATTTTATGCCTGCCCGCACTTCACCGTTTCTCAATCGGAAGGCGGATTTGAAAAAATCATGCAGGCAGTCAAACTAATACTTACCTGGAAGATAACGGATGACCAGCAGCAACATATTACCCTTCGTTTTGATGAAATGAACACTACTGTTTGATCCGGCCCAGATAAAGAATAATGGAGCTACCATGATAGAAGAATCCGGTCGTCTCAAACTATGTGATGAAGAGCAGATTCCCTGGAAAAAATGGGGTCCGTATCTAAGTGAGCGGCAATGGGGCACGGTGCGCGAGGATTACAGCGATAACGGCGATGCCTGGAATTACTTTCCGCATTACCAGTCTGGCGCTCGCGCTTACCGCTGGGGAGAAGATGGCCTGGCCGGTATTAGCGATGACCGGCAGTTGCTTTGTTTTGCATTGGCGCTGTGGAACGGACGCGATCCGGTACTAAAAGAACGCCTGTTTGGTCTGACCAATCCACAAGGCAACCATGGCGAAGACGTCAAGGAATATTATTTCTACCTGGACGCCACGCCCACTCACAGTTATCTGAGATATCTCTACAAATATCCGCAAACAGCCTATCCTTATGAAGATCTGGTCACCACTAACGGGCGACGCTCCCGGCAGGAATCGGAATATGAACTGCTGGACACAGGTATCTTTGATGAGAACCGGTATTTTGATATTTTTGTGGAATACGCTCAAACTGTGCCGGAAGATATCCTGATCCGCATCAGCGTTATCAATCGTGGCCCTGAAACAGCAGACTTACGACTACTGCCGACACTCTGGTTCCGCAATACCTGGTCATGGGAACCCGGTTCAGCTAAACCGCAGCTATCCCAGGAGGGTAATCAGAACGAATGCCGGATCATTCGCGCCAAGCATAACGAACTGGGAGATTACCAACTGTATTGTGCAGATAAACCAACCCTGCTCTTTTGCGAAAACGAAACCAACGCCTGGCGGCTGTTTCGCAACAACAATAAAGGCCTCTACACCAAGGATGGAATTAACGACTATATCATTCATGACAGAACAGACGCCATTAACCCTGCCAACAGCGGTACCAAAGCAGCGGCAGACTATGCTCTGAGTATCCCTTCCGGAGAAACTCACATAATCAGGTTGCGGCTGTGCAAGGCTGATTCTGTCAAGGCAGATATATTTTTTACCGGTTTCGACGAACTCATCGACCAGAGAAAGCAGGAAGCCGATCATTTCTATGAATCACTGTCCGGTGACCGGTTGAATAAGGAACAGCAACGTGTCCTGCGGCAGGCATTGGCTGGCATGATATGGACCAAGCAATATTATGAGTTTGATGTAGCACGCTGGCTGAATGAGCACCCCCGGCACAGCACACGCAATGCTGACTGGCAACACATGCAATGCCGGGACATCATTTCCATGCCAGATAAATGGGAATACCCGTGGTTTGCCGCATGGGATTCCGCTTTTCACGTTCTGCCCCTGGCCATGATAGATCCCACCTTTGCCAAACAGCAGCTCAATCTGTTTCTGGAAAACCGCTACCAGCACCCGAATGGACAGATTCCAGCTTATGAATGGAACTTTAATGATGTCAACCCGCCCGTTCACGCCTGGGCCGTCTATGTGGTTTATCAGATCTGCCAGGATTACCATAGCCAGAACGATCTGACATTCCTGAAATCCGCCTTTGCCAGCCTGGAACACAATTTCTCCTGGTGGGAATCCCACCGCGAGCCGGATAAAAACGTGTATGAAGGCGGATTTCTGGGACTGGATAATATCGGGGTATTCGATCGCAGTGCCGCGCTGCCAACCGGCGGCCATCTGGAACAATCAGATGCCACCGCCTGGATGACATTGTTCTCGCAGAGTATGTTGCAGATTGCATTGGAGCTCAGCCTGCACGATCCAGACTATGAACAAAGAGTGCTCTCCTACCTGAACAAATTCATGGCCACTGCCGCCGCCATGCAGGATATCAGCGATGAACACCGCGACATGTGGGATGAAGAGGATGGTTTTTTCTACAATGTCCTGCGTTTCCCGGACGGCCACTCCACCCGCATCAAGGTACGTTCACTCGTCGGGCTGCTGCCGTTATGTGCCGTGACTGTAGTAGAGGAATCCACGCTAAACAAGCTGCCGCAGGTTGCAAAATATTTTGAAAATCTGGTCAAACGCAGGAATCATCTAACCGCCCATATCTTTTGTCCGATCAAACCTGGCGTGGAAAATCGCCGTCTGCTGGCAATTATGGATGAAAAGAAATTGCGGCAAATATTGACAAAAATGCTCGATGAACAGGAATTCCTGAGCCCTCACGGTATTCGATCATTATCGAAATATCACCAGGAACATCCCTACGAATTTCACTGGAACGGACAGACTTTCTCTGCAAATTACCAGCCAGGTGAATCTGATTCAGCCATGTTTGGAGGAAATTCCAACTGGCGCGGTCCTGTCTGGGTACCGGTCAATATCCTGATCATTCGCGCATTGCTGGCGCTGTATGCCTACTACGGAGAGAATTTCCGGATCGAATGCCCCACCGGATCCGGCAGGCAGTGCAACCTGTTCCAGGTTGCGAGAATGATTGCCGTAAGGCTACTCCATATCTTCCTGCCGGATGAATATGGCCGACGACCGGTGTTTGGCGGCACTGAAAAATTCCAGACCGATCCCCACTGGCGGGATTGCCTGCTGTTTTATGAATACTTCCATGGCGAGGATGGCTCGGGGCTGGGCGCCAGCCACCAAACCGGCTGGACAGGCGTAATGGCCGCCCTGCTGAGTATCTTCGGCTCCCTGGAAGAAGAAGAACTGGCAGAACTGGGCATGCAGGAAATACCGGCCATCCTCGCAGGAAATAACAATGTATAAACCCATCCCCTGACAAACCTCTGGCTACCACTATCCGGGGTAAAAATACGAGAGACAGCCACCACACCTAAAAGAAATCAACCAATTTGCATCAAACATCTTGTCTGCCAGACAGCAACCTTCATAATTCACACTACTCATCCAATATTCATGAGTGGATTAAGCTCAGATAATCTATTAAAGATTGGATCCAATGCAAATCAATCTTACCCTGATGAATGACATTACTTATCACGCAAAGCCTGCATGGTTCTGCGGGCAAAGCACAAGTCTTCCCATGCCTTGGCCTTGTCCGTCAGCGAACGCAACAGATAGGCCGGATGGTAGGTCGCAATCAGGGGAATGCCTGCAAATTCATGCAATCTACCACGCAGGCTGGCAATGCTGTCGCCTGTCGCCAGCAGATTCTGGGCAGCCACCTTACCCAAGGTTATGATCAACCTAGGCTGAATCAATGCAATCTGGCGCAGTAGATAGGGACGGCACTGCTGTGCTTCCATTTCCAGCGGGTTGCGATTATCCGGTGGGCGGCATTTAACGATATTGGCAATGTAAACACCCTGTTCGCGCCCGAGATCAATCGCCTGCAGCATACTGTCGAGCAGCTTCCCGGCCTGGCCGACAAACGGTTCACCCAGCAGGTCTTCCCGGGCCCCCGGGCCTTCTCCAATAAACAGCCAGTCTGCCTGTTCATCACCCACACCAAATACCGTTTGCTTACGCGTCTGGCAAAGTGGACAAGCGGTACAGCTGCTAACCATCTGCCGCAGCTGCTCCCAGTTTGCACGCGCAATTAAAGCCGATCGGTCATCAACTATAGAAGATTCCACAGCGGTTTCTGTGTGCGCAGCCGGATTCTCTTTTGAATCAGACGATTGAACAGATGGCTGTCCGAGAATAGCATTCGACCTGACACGCCACACGGGTAATAAGCCTAATTCTTTGAGACGATTGGGATCCATGGTTGAATCTTTCCTGATCAAACAGGATGAGAAATCAGGGTATCCGGGGTTCTCGGCATCATAGCTCCCGCCTCATGATCAGCGCATCCTCGCGTCCGCACATCGCCGGATAGTAATCCTTGTGCACGGCAATTTGCTGGAATCCCAGTCGCCGATACAAATTTGCCGCACCGGTATTGGACTCACGCACATCCAGTAATATAAATTCTGCTCTGTGTTTCCTGGAAAGTTCAATCAGATAACGCAACATCGCTCCACCCAGACCCTGATTTTGCCAGGCGTAACCCACACCCAGTGTCAGCACATGCGCTTCACCTGGCCCGATCATGAGAATACTGTAACCCATCACCAAATCAGTATCCGGCTCGGCACCCTGCTGTTGCACCATCACCTGGCAATGATGACCCGCCTTGATTGAATCACTAAAATTGCCGATTGACCATGGAAAAAGAAAAATTTCGTGCTCAATACAAATAACCTGTTCGAGGTCACTCAAACGCATTTCACGAATTTTGATCTGAAAAGGGCGTGCCCTGATCTGTGCCATCGTTACCGTTCGCTTTCCTTCAGTGCCACCTTGTTGCGGATATACACTGGCAGCGCCTCTTCTGCTGCCCTACCCTCACCATTAGCAAATTTAATCGCTGCCAGTTGCACAATTTCACGCGCATGCGGATAACAATCGGGAATAATCTGCTGCAAATTTTCGCTGTAAACGTTTGACAAAACAGATTGATACAGATCAAAACCACTACCACATCCCGTCCATCCGTCTCCGATTACCCCTGGAGCTGTTTCCGGCCGACATAGTAGCGGAGCATGAACAGGAAACCAGCCGATTTCTCTTTTTTCATAAGCTGCAAAATAAAGTTCACCCATACGCGCATCCAGCGCCGCCAGCACCTGAGACGCATCTACCTGTTGTGCCAGGGCTTCCAGTGTACTCACCCCAACCACCGGAATATCCCGTGCAAAAGCCAATCCCTGGGCAATGCCGCAGGCAATGCGCAACCCGGTAAAGGAACCCGGGCCAGCTCCGAAAGCGATGCCCTCAATCTGACTCAAGGCAACACCGGCTTCAGTCAGCATGGTTTGCAGCATTGGCAATAACAATTCGGAATGGCGCTGGCCCGCCAACTCTTCCCTGCTAATAATGTTTCCATTCAGCCACAGAGCCAGGGAACAGTATTCGGTAGAAGTATCAAACGCAATGATGTTCATCGGAATCCTGTGGTTCACAGTGCCCAGTCTGCAAGAGATTGATAGACTGATTCGTATGGTGTCTGCCGGGATTGTGCCAACGACCATTGAGTCACTGGCCAATCAATCGCTTGGATTGAATCAGGCAAGCTGCAGTGCCTTACATTTCTTACCAGCGTGACGTGTGGTGTAAATGGATATGTGTCGTCATACCGGATTCTCAAGGCAGAAAGCAAGTGCTGCAGATCCTGCACAAGAGTAGTTAATTCTGCTGGACATTGGCTTGTTCCGGCCACCACGACTCCGGCTTTTTTCCAGAAGCAAACCTTATCCAGAGTCAAATTGAATGGAGATTGCCGGATAGCCGGGGCTGCCTGACACAATCGTGGAATATTACCTTGATCGATTTCGCCCATGAATGCCAATGTCAGATGTAGATTTTTCGGTTGAATGCAACGACCTGAACAATCATCCGCCAGCTGCCGCGCCAGTTTGGCCAATTGATCTCTTGCGATATCCTGTGGCCACAATGCAAGGAACAGCCTGACAGGATGAGCAGCGCCGGACATTATGGCTGTGCTTCGCCTTCGTCACTGTTAGCGATCAGGCAGACCACTTCCGCTACGATACCTTCACCACGCCCGACAGCACCGAGTTTCTCGGCAGTTTTTGCCTTGATATTAATATTTCCAGCAGGCATGGCGAGATCCTGTGCAATGTTGGCTATCATTCCGGAAATATGGGGGGCCATTTTAGGTGCTTGGGCAATGATCGTCGCATCGATATTCACAACACGATAACCCGTTTCAGCCAGCAACCGGTGAACTTTACACACCAGCTTGCGACTATCAATATCTTTATAACGTGCATCGGTATCGGAAAAATGCTTGCCAATATCCCCCAAGGCGGCAGCACCCAGCAGCGCATCACACAAGGCATGCAGCAGCACATCCGCATCCGAGTGGCCCAGCAGACCCTTCTCATACGGAATAGTCACGCCACCAATGACAAGCTCACGCCCGGCAGCTAACTGGTGAATATCAAACCCTTGTCCGATTCTGATTTTTTTCATGATAACTGGGTAATATGTTCTGAAGTGAGCAAGCTACTCAAGTTCTGAGGAAACAGCAGAAATCATCTGATTGCCCCACCTGCACACTCCTGTACGGATAGAATCTGCGATTATCGCATGGCCAAGCAAGCCCTGGTAACACCGGCATCACCCAGGACAAGCGTTTCTTCGCTACACAGCAGGTTGGCACCAAAGTGCCATGAGTTGCCTTTCTTGCTTGAGTGCATTTCAGGCTTGCGTTTACCCTCAGTATTCCTGGTAGAAGGTGGTGCGGCAATCAGGCTGGCATCGACGATCATACCTTGTTTGAGAAACAGATTTTAGGCTGCTAGTTGGCGATTGACAGTGGCAAAACCTTGCTGAGCCAGGTTATGTTGTTCCAGCAGGTGACGAAAACGCAGTATAGCGCTTTCGTCAAGCATGCGATTCAGTTCAAAATGGCAGATCTGGCGCAATCTCATCAAGGGTATCTTCCATGCCCGGATCAGAGCAGCTGTAGGCAATATGCACGCGCAACATATTTTTCAGTGGTAGTGGTTGCTCGCCATGGCATCCATTTGTCGGGTAGTACGGTTCGATCAGGACAATAAACTCTGATCAAGGAGGCAAACGCTCAATCTGAGTAAAAAATCACTCTTTATGAAAGGATTCGTGCAGAGACTCCTTAAATCCAAATTGATTGTTGTTTTCTTGATTTTTAGCTGCTCTGAACAGAACAGGATTATTCGGAGCAGCTTGAAAAACATTTGATTATTCTGGGTTTATTTGACACGGCTGCGATATTCGCGTGTGCGAGTATCAATTTCGATCTTGTCACCGATTTCACAAAACAACGGTACCGGCAACTCGAAGCCAGTAACAATTTTGGCTGATTTCATTACCTTGCCTGATGTATCGCCTTTGACTGCAGGTTCAGTGTAAATAATTTCGCGCACGACAGAATTCGGCATTTCAACTGAAATAGGTTTGTCATTATAAAACACAACTTCGCACGGCATGCCATCTTCCAGAAAACTGAGTACATCACTCATGGTTTCTTCTTCAACTTCATATTGATTGAACTCGGCATCCATAAATACATACATGGGGCTGGCATAATACGAGTAGCTCACCTCTTTTTTCTCCAGCACGACTATATCGAATTTATCATCTGCCTTATACACTGCCTCGCCAGGTGATTCTGTCAGCAGATTCTTGTATTTCATTTTTACAACCGAGGAATTACGCCCGGATTTGGTGAATTCGGTCTTCAGCACAACCATAGGGTCTCTGCCGAGCATAAACACATTACCTACACGAAGTTCTTGAGCTGTTTTCATCTATTCTAATCAATATAAGTCAAGGAAAAAAAAGGATATTATACTTTGACTTCCCCAATGTAATGAAGAAATAACTACTGGTTTCTGCAAAAATTCACCAGATTGGAAGCCAAATCAGGAGCCTGAGCAAGCTGTTCAGCCCATGCTATGGCATGTTGTTGCAACGCCTTGTGGTATCGCCGGAAATTATCCCAGTCCAGCTGTTTATTATTATTCCAGCCTTGATGCAGTGCTCGCAGCACATCAGCTGCTTCTTGGACCAATCCCTGGCAATAAAGATTCAGAAAGGCCTCAAGTTTGGGAAGATGCGCATCTTCCTGCTGTGGATAAATTTGCCAGATTACTGGCCGCGCTGCCCACTGCGCACGCACGAAGGAATCTTCGCCCCGCACAAAATTACAATCGCACACCCACAATAAACGGTCATAATTTTCTTGTGGCACAAAGGGAAGCACCTGCAACACCAAATTACCGCGCTGCACGCTATCCCCTGCCACCAGGCGTGATTGTCCTGCCCATGCAGCTGCTTGTCGCGAGGCCACACCTTCCGGCAACAAACATCGCACGGGTGAAGTTGAAATGACCCATGCTTCCAACAGATGACCAACTGGCGCATGGTCATAGCAAAACAGGGAAACGATAGTTTCGTCAGAAGCAGGAACAGGAATACTCAGTTCGTGCCACAGTTTTGCCGGATCAGATTGCAGGGAATCGCGTTGTGCAAACAACCCCGCCTCCTGTATCACTCCCCCAGTTGCCGCAGTAAAACCAGGAAAAAAGAAATATTTGGTTAATGGCAGGCGTGGATGCGGTGAAGCTAGCCTATGGTAACCTTCCACCCATGATTCAGTAGATAAATACTCCAGATTGATCCACATGCACCCTTCCTTCTCTTTCATATCCACAGAATCTACCGCCTGGGATGAAGCCACAGCCATTGCCATTGCCATTACATAATTGGCTGGTAATTCACAGCCGAACGCCTCAATCACCACATCTGCCGGCACAAGATTTGGAAACGGCTCAATCCAATGTAGAATTTGTATGTTCCGGATATACTGAGCTGTCAGATTACTATCAACTTCCGGACAAATTCGCTGTAATGACCCTAAATCATCCACCAGCAAACGCACCGTCATGCCAAATTCTGTAGCCAGCTGACGTGCCAGACGCCAGCAAACACCAACATCTCCATAATTATCAACGACATGACAGAAAATATCCCAGCGCATCATTTTTTTCTTTAATCAGATAAGCCGCAGCATTACCCTGTTTGACATTCCGGGCATTTCCCGATACGTTATTTTCATCGAAAGAATCACCCCTTGCCCTCTATTTATCTTGCTGTTCCTGCCGGAAATATGCCAATGAAAATCACCTTTTTCAGCACTCAACCGTATGACCGTGAATCATTCCTCAAACATCAAGCCGATTCGCGCCTTGAACTTATTTTTATGGAAGAAAAACTGACTGAGTACACTGTATCCCTTGCCAGAGGAAGTGAGATAGTTTGTGTTTTCGTCAACGATACACTTAATGAAAATATTATCCGCCAGCTGTCTCAATTGAATATTCAGCTCATCGCCCTACGCTGCGCCGGCTTTAATAACGTGGATCTCAAAGCAGCTCAGGCGTGTAATATCAAAGTAGTACGGGTACCAGCCTACTCCCCTCACGCCGTGGCAGAACATACGCTGGCGATGATCATGACACTCAACCGCAAAACGCATAAGGCATATAACCGTGTCCGCGAACAGAATTTTTCGCTGAACGGCTTGCTTGGTTTCGATCTCTACAAGAAAACAGTGGGCGTCATTGGTACCGGCCATATCGGGGAAGTATTCTGCCGCATCCTGCATGGCCTGGGCTGCAACATTTTGGCCTGTGATCCGATAAAAAAACCAACTGTGGAAGCAATGGGCATTCCGTATGTCCCCATGAGCGAGCTCTTCCCCCAATGCGATATTCTTTCGCTGCACTGCCCACTCAATGAAGAAACACGCTACCTCATCAACAACGAAACGATTGCACAAATGAAAGCGGGCATCATGCTGATCAACACCAGCCGTGGCGGATTAATCGACACCAAGGCCGTAATCACCGGGTTAAAAACAGGAAAAATCAGTTATCTGGGTATTGATGTCTACGAACAGGAAGCCGATCTGTTTTTCCAAAACCTCTCTGAACAGATCCTCCATGATGACACTATTGCCCGGCTCATGACCTTTCCCAATGTCCTGATTACTGCGCACCAGGGGTTTTTTACCCAGGAAGCACTCAGTCAGATTGCCCTTACAACACTGGATAACGTAAGGCAGTTTATAGATGGAGAGGTGCTGATTAATGCAGTCAGTAAGGACAATGGATAATCTTCCAATATGGGGTCGTCTCAGAATTCGGAAAATAAAGCACGCTAAGGCGTAGTCACCCCGTGACTCCCCCGCGCCGATGCAGCGAGCTTCGTTCCGTCTTGCAGTGACGCAATCAGCGGGCAGGAAACGTTCCCTTTCCGCGCATGGCAGGCGCACACCAGTTCAGACAGCACGGCCTCCATGCGTGCCAAGTCGGCCATCTTCTCGCGCACATCCTGAGCTTGTGCTCGGCCAGGCCGCTGGCTTCCTCGCAATGGGTGCC
>NZ_QICQ01000035.1 GCF_003201195.1 Nitrosomonas eutropha
GTGAGCATGAACAGCTTTTCATTTGCAGTTATTGTGAGCCAGAAAATGCGTCAAATGCGAGCAGAGCCAGTTTCAAACGCGAGCTATTACACCTATACGATCAAGTTAGCCAGTACAAAAAATGACTGGATGCCAATACTATCTTTTGATTACCCCGATGATATTCAAAGAGAGTGGGCTGCTTATCATCTGCGTAAAACACAGGTTGTTCAAACGAACACAATGCCTGCGACCGGCCAGAATCTTGCTGCCCTTGATTTTAACTATAACCTGAGTGGTGACAATCCATCATGGAAGCCCGTTCGTATTTATACGGATGGCATTAAAACTTATATCCAGTTTCCGTCAACACATTTCAACGAATCTCCTGCATTACTGTCACTCGGTAATTCTGGCGATGAAGAGCTGGTTAACTACCGTCTGATTGGGGATCGCTATGTAGTAGACAAGGTACTGGATCGCGCGGCTCTTATTGTTGGTGTCGGATTGTCACAAACCAAAGTCGAAATTATCCGTAAAGAGGGCAGCAAATGAATTTGCGTATCTTTATGCTGTTAATAATATCTCTGGTTATAACTGCTTGTGCCACATCTGGCACGACATCATTTGTGGCCAAGGAAATTACACAGGTTGATGCAGAAATACTAACAAATGACATCATTTCTTACCTTGAAAAACCACTCCCTCCTGCCAGTACAACATTGATACTTGAAGCTCCGTCTCAAAAACAGGGGCAAGCGGATGTATTAACCCCTCTATTAATAGAGAAATTACGGGTACATGGCTACGGGGTGACAGAAATAAAAGCCAAGACCGATTCTGCCCAGACAGAGGAGAAAGGCACCGCTCTGCGCTACCTGGCATTCCCTTTCAGGAATGGAATCGTATTGCGCTTACAATACGAGCAAAATGAAGCCTCTCGTTATTATCCGCGTGATACGGCCGGGTCGTTGATTACTGAACATCCATTCACTGTGAGGACTGAGTGAACAATAATTCATTTGAGCAGCCATCACCTGATACAACGCCTGTTGAGTCTCCTGATTATCTGGCAACACCAACACGGGGCAAGGGTGTGCGACGAATGAATCGCCTGCCACTATTTATTGTCGGTGGAATTGTTTCAATATCTGTATTGGGTATTGTTTACACATTCTATGATCGTCAGAATCAAAATATGAGTAAAGTAGCTGAAGGCCCACAACCTCCTGTTACAGAGATCTCTCTCCCTCCAGTAAAGCCTGGTGATTATTCACCCCCTGAGCCTCTGCCCATTGAGATGGGAAGCACAGGAATTCCGACAGAAGGTACAAACACGCCATCTCCACTTCAATCAGAGCTGGAAGAATCGGAAAATAGGCGGCGCACTATTCAGCGCATCGAAGAACGAAAGCTGGCACAACTGGAATCTGCACTTAGTTCAGAAAGCCAGGCACAGAACTTTTCTGTGAGATCAACCCGGAATGACACTACGAATATAGCGAATAATGATCCGCTGGCTCCGATACGTACGGCTATAAATAACGCTGCAATGGCTGAGAAGCAGGTAATAGCCAATAACGGCATAAATGAGAACGAAACAGATGATTCATTGTATGGCTTGAATGCGGGAATAGGGGGTCTGGGCAGTAATTCTGGAATAATTAATACAAGCATGGCCTCAGATAACCGACAGCTTGAGAAACAGGCATTTTTATCCAATACACCGGAAGCAATAACTTATTTGCAGCATCAACGCAGGGCTGCCGTTGCAGCGTCAAGAGAAGTTAAGGCTGGCACAATCATTCCAGGAGTAATGATCTCCGGTTTGAATAGCGACTTGCCTGGTCAAATCATCGCTCAAGTCCGAGAAAATGTTTATGACAGTGCAACTGGAAATACTCTCCTGATTCCGGCAGGTGCGCGTTTAGTTGGGATCTATGACAGTAATGTAACGTTGGGACAGGAAAGAGCGTTAGTTGGTTGGGAGCGGATTATTTATCCGGATGGATCTTCAATTTCTCTGGATAGAATGCCAGGTAGTGATGTTGCTGGCTATGCCGGTTTTAACGATCAGGTCAATAATCATTACTGGCGGCTATTCGGACACGGAATTCTGTTGTCTGTATTCACCGCTGGCATACAGTTATCCCAGCCAAAATCAACAAACAACAATTCATATAGCAGCCAGCAAATAGTTGCTGGGGCTCTTGGGCAACAAATGGGGCAGATCGGTATGAGAATGGCTCAAAGAAACATGAACATCCAGCCAACACTGGAAGTCAGGCCAGGCTATACATTCAACGTAATGATTACAAAAGATATTATCTTGCCACCATGGACAGGGCACCCACTATCCATGCGTTAATTCGTGCTTAACCTGAGTTCGGGATAAGCCCTCAGGGTTGCGGATGGTTCCGGGGGGGAGATCATGCTTCTTTTCATGTGCGCCAACTGTCTGGTCGCTCCTGTCTCGTCGTGCCATACCGTGCTCCTTAGTTAATACGCCATAGATAGAGATGTGCTCGTGGTCGGCGCGCTAACCACGCATCTAACGCAATATATAAGACATTTTGTCCAATAATCTTGGAGTTGGTACTATTTAATTTTAGTTAAATTGATGTATTTAAATAAGTTAATAGTTAAGCAGACAATTTAATAAATAGATACGACCATGCGATCATGTTTATTAAATGGCATTAACGGCTATTTTCTCTCTTTCTTTACTTTCTTTAAACAGCACTTTCACCGATCTATTGCCCGGATAGCAATCTTTTTCCATCCTCGCGCAGCTCACCTTTTGGTGAAAGATGCCTATACAGCGTTTGTCGTGTGATACCAAGTTCCTGGCACAAATCACTCACCTTGGTTTCTGGCTGACCCATTGCAGCCAATGCCAAACGCAACTTGGCAGCAGTCATCTTGAAAGGGCGCCCGCCTTTTCTGCCGCGTGCCCGGGCTGAAGCCAGGCCGGCTTTGGTGCGTTCCGCAATCAGTTCCCGCTCGAATTCGGCCAGCGCTGCAAATATCCCAAAAACCAGTTTGCCGGCAGCAGTCGTGGTGTCGATGGCTGCACCGTGTCCGCTTAGCACCTTGAGGCCAATACCGCGTGTGGTAAGGTCGTGTACGGTATTGATCAGATGGCGCAGATCTCGCCCAAGCCTATCCAGTTTCCAGATAAGCAGTGTGTCGCCACTCCTTAATGCTTTCAGGCAGTTTGCCAGACCAGGACGATCCTCACGTTTGCCTGAAGCCTGATCTTCATACAGATGGGACGGATCGACCCCAGCAGCGATCAGTGCATCGTGCTGCAAATCCGTAGCTTGAGATCCATCTGCCTTCGATACTCGCATGTAGCCAATCAGCATTTTTCACCTGTCACATATACGTTCGATTATGTGACAGTATGAATAAGAAATTTATAACCGTCAAAAATTGTCACTTAACCCGTCACTCTGTCTAAGACACACAAAGGGTTTATTAGGCTAATAATGTGACAAAAATTCCGAGGGGATGCTTTCCTTAGCAAAGGCGGCGCGCAACTGTTCCAGTGTTCTGGTGTAATCCATCCGGACACTTATCCACAAATTCTGTGGGTAAGATTCAGATTAAACTGTATTTTCTGTTTGATACTAAGGCTTTGATCCATCGCCTAAGCATTGGGCACTATTCGTGAACAAACAGATTCCTGCCCCAAATCTTCTTTTAAGTAGAAAAGTAATAATAATAGTAGTAATATTACTACTATTATTATAAAAACCTTCAACCATGACAATTAATCAGGAAATAAAAGAGCGCATCTTTACGGCAGCAGACGAACTGTATGCAGCGAGCAAAGATGGGGAATATCCACGTATTGAGGATGTACGCCAACTGAGCCGGGCTGGCATGAACACCGTTGCGGAAGTCATGAAAGAATGGCGGCAACTGCAACGTAAACAGATACAAACCATTAGAGAGCCAATACCAGCTGATTTACAGGTGGTATTGCAGGAAATGGGGCAGAGTCTGTGGGCAACTGCATTACAGCTGGTAAATAACAGCCTGGAAGCTGCACGAGCAACGTTTGAAGCCGAAAGAACCGATCTTATCGAGCTATCAGAACAACTATCGGAGGCATTTGATAAACAGGCTGAAGCTATAGAGCGTGCAAACGATGAACTTGAGAAAGCAAAAGTATTGAATGAAAAGCAGACATTAGAACTGGCTGATTCTATAAGCAGATCGGATAAGGCAGAAGCCAGGATTACTGAAGTCGAGCGTCGTGCCACTGATCTTCGTGCAGAGCTGGACAGGGCGCACCAGGATATTGACCGGCTACGCACAGAGAATCAGCAGGCTATCGGAAAAATTGAAAGCATGGAACACGCTCACCAAGAACAGAGGAAGCAGGTAGCAGCTGAATCATTCCGACTTGCAGAGCGGATGGCTAGAATCCAAGATGAGCGGGATAACGCAATCAGACAGGCAGCAGAAGCCAGAGAACGAGCAGCAGGATTGGCTGGACAGCTTGAGGCAACACAAACACAATTGAATGCTTTGCTTACCCGGTTTCCTAAAATAAATAATGCTACCGAATAACACGCATCATCGTGCTATTAAACATCTACATGTAGTTAGCCGCATGTATCCGGATCTGACTACGCTCGTAAATAAATTCCGCAGCCAGAGGGAGCTGCCAAACTGGTGTTTTTTATCACTGAATGATTGGCTGGAAATAGAATTTGAACAGTATCCTCATAATGCTCTTATAGAGCAGGTAAGCAACGCTGCCAAGCTTGCTGCGATCGGCACATGGCGATACAGCCAAGGCATATATCAGATAAATGAGGATTTATTTACCGCGCTTATCGCTAGTCCGATTTCGAGTATCTTACCTTCTGAAGTTTTTTACCGGCTCCCTGAATGGAGCATCTACATTGAAATACCAGAATCACAATGGATGGGAGAATCTCTTTTTGGGTTCTGGGCACACCTGGAGTGGGACAAAAAAGCAAAGCGCACTGAACTGAGATTCTTGCTGGATTGCAAAAGCGGCTTAATACCAATTCCATTACACCTCGGAAACTGGACAATTTACGAATCCGTGGAAAAAATGATCTCGGAAGCAAAGAAACAGGCTGATTTGCCAGTAGAGCTTACGAAAGCGATTTCAGAAGAAATAAACCCGATCATATCGGTACTACTGTATCTCTGCTCCGATTCACCAGAGGTAGATAATAATCGTGTGCCTGGCACGATACCATCGCATCCTGTTCCTGTGAAAACCAAAAAGGGTTGGCGTTTGTTTCCAGCAGAAAAGTCACAATTTTGGAGCGTAGGGACAATGATAGGAGAGCAGTTAAGGTTGGCGGAGAATAATAGCGATGAACCAACTGGAAAAAAAGTTCGCACCCATTTACGGCGCGGGCATTGGCATGGTTACTGGATTGGACCAAAAATATCCAAGCGCAGATTTTCTTATCGCTGGATTTCTCCACTGGTAGTAGCTGGGCAAAATCACCCCATACTTAAAATAGAATAAAGATGCGCTTCTGCCGTTATCAGGGAGAGAAAAATAATTGAAACGGGCACCAAAAAAATGATGAAAACAGAGAATACCTGGGGGAAGTTACTGTTTGTCTGCTTTACTGTTCTGGGTATCTTTTTTTATTTTTCTGCCTACGCAGCTCCACAATATTTCGGAGAAGCAAAAGTCCAGGCGCGTCAGCACATCTATCACGACCAGAACCTCTCCGATCATGGAACGCTGTATTGTGGCTGCAAATGGGAATGGGCAGGCAAATCAGGGGGCAGGGTAGATCTGGAGTCATGTGGATACGTACCACGTAAAAATGCTGACCGTGCAGCACGTATTGAGTGGGAGCATATTGTTCCAGCTTGGGTAATAGGGCATCAGCACCAATGCTGGCAAAAAGGGGGCAGAGAAAATTGTACCAAGACAGATCCAGTTTTCCGAGTAATGGAAGCTGATTTGTTTAATCTGGCTCCAGTGATTGGTGAAGTTAATGGGGACAGAAGCAATTTCATGTACGGCATGGTTGCCCGGACAACGCCCAATCAGGGGTAAACCCAACAGTTGTGTCACTAGCCGCCATTTCGCTGAGTTTTACTTAATATTCATTGAGTTATGAATCTATGGTTTGTCGAAAACTTCCTACAAAGGAAGTCGTGCAGTCATATCCAAGTCAAATCGTCCATACGGATTAACATGCTCCCAAATCAATGGCGTTAACGCAGCATAGTCCCGCGGCGTCATTCGACCTTGCCAATGCGGTTGAGCCAGTATTTTTTGAATCATCAGCGTATTGATGTATACCATGCAATTTTGGATAAGATGTAACGACAACATGCTGATTTCATGATCTTCTTTGCGGTTGCTTGACATTTCTCCGCGCCGGGCGAAGAATACAAAATCTGTTGCTCCATTCCATTGTTCGATAACATTCAATCCGGCGTTAATTTCCCGGCGTAATTCTTCGGAGTGCAAGTAACGGCAAAGAAAAACAGTTTTGACCGCTTTGCCCAATTCAGCCAGCGCCTTGTACGTTGGATGCTGTAAATTTTTTTTGGTAAACCGTCTTAATATGGCCTCGGTCTCCGCCGTAGCTAGGCGTAGCGCTGTGGTGTATTTAACGATTTGGTCATACTGCCGCCGAATTTCATCCCAGTTAATAGGTTTGGTCAGAATCAGTTGCAGGTTTTCATAGGCATTGGGCATGCCTGTTTCCGGCCTGGACAGTTTTTGCGCGTAGATATTTTTTAACCGTGGCATCAGCTGGAATCCCAGCAACCGACAAAATGCAAAAGCAACGGTGCTTTGTCCGTGGGAATCGACGTATTGGCGATCGACCTCCATTTCCGTGCAGTGATGGATGACGCCTTCAATCATCGACGCTACCTCAGATGATGATGGCGATTTCAATTGTGAGTGTATGCAAAGCGAATTGCGCTCGACATGCCAATAAATCATCACGCCACGACCGCCATAGCGTACATGCCACTGCGTGGTGAGGTTTTGATCCCATGCGCCGAAATGCTTGGAGTCCGAAGCGCAAGCCGTGGTATCGCTTCCCCATATGGCCGGATCACGGACATGCAGAGTGCCATTGGTTATCATTGCTATGGCGCTACGCATGCTGTCGACATTAAGATAGCGGCGGCGTACATAGGCCAAGTCTTTGGCCGAGGTTCCCGAACCCAGGCTGGCCATGCGTTGTAGTCCGGCATTAGTACCTAAGCCATGTACGCAAAGCAGTAAGCGCCGCTGCAAAAGTGCCCGATCCATCGATTCATAGGATGTTGGACTTTTCAATACATAAGTAAAGCCCAACCGCAAATCGGCCTCTTTCACCATATCAAGTAGATTAGTCATCGGCCACATGGTATTGAGCTCAGTTTTGAGCACCGTTAACGTTGGCGGGTCAGGAAGTGCCTCCAGCGGCGATAAGCTAATCCAGCCGCTATTTTTGGAATTGAGCCTGACATACGGATTCTTTATTATTCCGGCATTAAGGGTCTCCAGTGCTTCGCGCATGTCCGCTTGCAAATCAGCTATAAATTGATCCACATCTTGCGGCAAATCTAGCGCCGCATAATGCTCCTCCCGGTTCTGCTCAAAATCCTGAGGTAAATCCTCATCCGGATTGCGGTAACGGTTGGCACCGACAACCCAAATTTCTTTGCAACGCAGACGTTCGCGCAAAGCCTCTAACACTGCGATTTCGTACGTGACGCGGTTGACTCTGTTTCTGTCCTTGGCGTCTTTCTCCACTATGGCATCACGCCACAAATCACTGACAACACCATTAAGGGGAACATCAGCATCCGAGGGATAAATATGAACTTTGCTGTCAGCATACTGCTTAACCAAATCCAGAGCATCCATCACTGGTTGATGGTGTTTGTTGTTCGAGCGAAATGCCAGCGCTTGAAGCATTTTTGGCACCATGCGGCGATAGTGTCCTTTATAAGAATTGCGTATTACGGTTCGTAATGTCAGTCGATAAGCCGGGCCGGTGGCTTTCCATTCTTTCACTAAATCGCGTAGCTTTTGTTCACCTACCACCGGGAAAACCACGTCTCTAACTACGCCGTCAGGATTGGACAATGAGGCGTCCGCCATCTCAAACAGCAAATTTTGCTTACCGGATACACGCTTAAGATCATCTAACAATTCCTTTTCGACTTTGCGCTCGGCACGGGCGCCGATCTGGTGAATAGTCTCAATCAGCGTATCGACTAAATCATCGATAAGGCCGCGGCCGCGAAGATAAACGAAGGCGGCCAACCAGGTCATGCGTGTGGCTTCAGCAAGGCGCCGTAATTCATGCGGCTCCTGAACCGCTACACGCCGACGATAGCGTTCAAGATCGCTGCTGGCAACATTGCCGAACAAATTTTCCGGTAGCTCAATTTGCCGAATTAAAGTCAGCTTATCCAATTCTTCCTGCATGCTTGCAAGACTGGGGCGACCAGGATTGCTACAAAGTTTTAACAGCATGGCCGGCGCGAAATTAAACGTATGAATTGAATCATATTCAGTTATATTGCTATCGTTGGGTTTTAACAAGCTATCGAGCTTTGCGCGTGTTGTGTCGGATAATTTTGCGAAGATTTCGGCACAGAACCGTTCTTCATAAGTACGTAAGGCGGCCTTCGCAATCCGTTCGGACCGTTCCTGCGTGGGCGGCTCGATGCGGAGTGCTTTGCAATGGGCATGTAGCCGTTCCAGCATGGCATCAATTTCGCCCCCGGCATTCGGTGCAACATTCACTTGTAGCCATTCCTCAAGCATGTCGGCGTCGGCAACCGTCGCCTCCCGGAATCCAAAGCGTGCGCGTATCTCAGTTCTTAATCGTTCTAAGGTTCGATCCGAGATTTGAAACACGCTATCTGTGTCTACCTCGGGCCAGCCGAGTTGTTTACACAAAATAACGATCAGCGGTTCATCGACTTCAGTTGTATTCCGTGGAAATTTGCCATATTCACGAAAGTAGACCAGAAAAAAGGCGTATGCCAACCGATTGGCTTGGCGCTTAGTCAATACCAGCGCTTGTTCCTCGGTCGTCAATGCCCATCTGTCACCCATAGCGTTACTGGTCCTTATATGAAGCAGGCCAGCCGACTCTGGTCAATGTATCAATTAAGGTCGTGCGTTTAACGCCAAAATTCCGGCAAACTGCTGCCTTGGACATGCCGCCATTCAGTACGGCAATAATCGCGTCGAGTTTTTCGCCGGTGATCGCTTGCGGACGCCCGCCTATTCGTCCACGCCGTCTGGCGGCGGTTAACCCGGCAACGATCCGCTCTTGAATCAAAGCTCTTTCATACTGGGCAAGTGCACCGAATACGTGGAACAGAAGTTCACCGGATGGAGTGGTGGTATCCATGCCTTCGGTTAGAGATCGGAAGGCGACTTGTTTATGCTTAAGGGTGTTTACGATTTCCAGCAGATGCGACAACGACCGGCCCAGCCGATCCAGTTTCCATACCACAAGCACATCACCAGGGTGGACAAATTCAAGCACCTTTGCCAAACCTGCCCGGTCATCCTTTGCTCCGGAAGCATGGTCTTCAAATAAATGCCGGGTATCAACCCCGACAGCAAGCAATGCATCGCGCTGCAAATTGGTGCTTTGCCGATCCGATTCCGATGAAACACGCATGTAGCCTATCAACATAACCGAAAAACCTACCAGAATTAGTTTCCGTATGTTATCTCATTCCGACAGGGTTTTTCGCTTATTTCTGGGGCTTATTCAAACGGTAATTTTTAGATGGGCAATTTAGTGTCGGATAACATGTGTTTTCCGGTATTCAAATTGTCCAACTGGCGGCTGGTGACACAACTGCCTGATCTACCCCTATTGAGAAGGCGCCAATATGCCGTTAATGAAGATGTGGATCTTGTCCATGCTGAAATTCGGGTTGCTGCTGGCATTAAAAATATCTGGATAGTTTGATGTGATCTCGCTGACCAATTCTATGATGCCGACTTGCTGGACGAGTTGATCATTTAAATCGGTTCAGCCATTCTCGGCAAGGACAAGCCGCTCCTCCATCGCAAAGTGTTAAATCCAGTTTTGCACTTGGTGTCTATTTATCAAATTAAGGAGATCTTTATGTGGTCAATACAAAACGTTACCGTTGAAACTCCTGGTATTGAGGTTACCATGAGTGATGGGCTGCCAATCTTGGCTCGCCGAGGTCCTGCAGGCAGCAGTGTCAGAATGGCAGTTGGCCACCTGGGATTTCTGGATATTACCGATACGAGCCATCAGTCCGGTGGCCCCCATTACTGGCAGCTGCGCTTCAATGGGGAGATCTACTGGTACGATGGCGAGGGCGCCCCAAGCATCACTGTCCGGTCCGACGGACGATTTCAGGTAACGGGCGATGGCAACCAGGTAGGAA
Source organism: Nitrosomonas eutropha (assembly GCF_003201195.1). Classification (GTDB taxonomy): domain Bacteria; phylum Pseudomonadota; class Gammaproteobacteria; order Burkholderiales; family Nitrosomonadaceae; genus Nitrosomonas; species Nitrosomonas eutropha. Next base: position 10,396 of record NZ_QICQ01000035.1, read on the forward strand.
GCCATCTTAAGTCCGTACCGGATGTCTCACCACGCGATGTGGATCTGATCAGGGAGATGGAAGCCCGCCGCCTCATCCCTTACCAAAGCGTTACTGGTAACCAACGGCCTTTCTCAGCAGTGGAACCGTTGGCCAAGCAGTATTTTGGATCTAGTCTCTTTGCTAGAACCTTGGCTTTAAGTATTTATGACTGGACGACGGCCGACTTCTTTCGGCTGGATATCTTCCACTTCTACCGCTACACCGCATTGCCTGGCAGCCCTGCCTCCGATGATGACATCATTAAGGCAATATCGACAACCTCCTGGGCTCCCTATACACCAGCAGACAAAGTCTTCATGCATTCGATGATGATGGATCCAATATCTGAGCCATACCAGGAAGGGATAGCTGCTCAATATCCCAACATCAAGCAGCCCCTAATCCAGTATCTGGATGCCCTGGGGCGGGTGACCACAGCCGCCATGCAGTCCATGCCCAGAACCAGTGTGCTTTCCAAGCCGGAACTTTATAGTGGCCAGGTGGATGTCTCGAACCTGGGACCAGAGGCCTTGGCCACTTATTTCCTGCAATACCCGGGTAATAATGGCCCCGAGGGAAGCCCCATGGGGATGCCAGTTGAGCAGGCCTTGGCTGGCTTCATGCAACCAGGATCAGTCATCAACCTGAAATCCGTCATGAGCTTTACAGATTCTCTGGAAGATGCCCGGCGCTACTCTAACGGCATTATCGTCAGGATCAAGCCCTTACCTGGCAGTGATGTTTGGACCCAGTGCGCCTATATCACGTCTTTATCTAATGAAGTCAATAAAATTGAATACACCTTCCCAGAAGGATCCGCCTTCAAGGTAAATGACTATGAAAAGCAGGTCACTGATAACAGGGAGTATGTGGTGATTTATCTGGAAGAGGCGATCTGAAATAGTCAGCAAATGAGGTTATTGAAAAAATCAGAACTTAAACTGAGGGGCAACAACGGTTGATATTTTCTCAGTTCGCGCGAAAAACCTTGCATCTTTTAACCAAGGAGAATTTTAGCTTTCTTAGAATAAAAAAGCAGTCAAGGACGAAGCCTGGAATCGAATGTAAAATCACGGGTAATCTCAATCGTAACTTCTTTCATCATTGAATGATTTGGGTTGATGACTATGTTTCGAGCCTCTGGAATTAACGCTGATGGCACAATTAAACCAAGATATCTTCCGTTGCGTAAGAAAGAGAGCGATGTACGCTCAAACGTAATATTAGGTTCGGAACTGAATCTTGCAGAACGATGTAACTGGGGTCGTCCCAGAAAACGGAAAAAATCGTACGCTAAGCTGGTATTTTGTTAAATACGGTTAGCAATACATAAAAAAAGCTGTAACTGTTATAGCCTTTTTATGTCCAGTGCCTTTGCTACCCTTGCTGTCAGGATTGAATTACCTGGAACGGATTGCGAGCCGAATCAATAACGCTTGTTATTTTCCTGAATCTGATCCTGACCATGCACAGGCGTTGAATGACACGCAAATCGGCGTACCAGGCCAGTTTCATAAGTGAGTGAGCCAGGTCATTCCGCAGATGCAGGCAATATCACCCAATGCAGCACGAATGAGACTGTCATCTCCCAGATCTTCTTCCGTGTAGGCTTCAAAATACAATTTTATTATATCTACATCCGTTTTAAACTGCCCTTCCACTTGTGATAGCACGCTCAATATTTATATCCTGGGTAGATTTTTGCTTGTGCAATTTCCTCTTTTTTGTTTTGGTGGGACTTACTTGCTCCTTAAATTTTTGTTTTGGTGGGACTTACTTGCTCCTTAAATATCAGAAAGGATACTCACGCAGCTGCGTCTGTACAGTGATCCAGCGCCTATCGGTAAAAGCATCGATACCGGCCTGGCCGCCAAAGTGGCCATAGCCCGAGTTCTTCATGCCGCCGAAAGGCATCTGTGCCTCGTCGTGAACGGTGGGGCCGTTGATATGGCAAATACCTGCCTCGATGCGTGCCGCCATGCGCCAGCCGCGTGCAGCATCTCTGGTATAGATGGCTGATGCCAGGCCAAACTCATTGTCGTTGGCCATGGCAATGGCTTGCTCTTCACCACGCACGCGTACGATAGCCTTGACAGGGGCGAAAGTCTCCTCGCGAAAAATGCGCATCTCGGGTGTCACGCAATCCAGCAAGGTGGCGGGCATCAGGGTGTCACTGGCTTTGCCGCCGCACAGAATCTTTGCGCCCTTAGTCACGGCATCGTCGATGAGTTCATTAACTCGGTGTACGGTGGTCATATCCACTACAGATCCTAGCACCACCGGTCCTTGGCGCGGGTCGCCCAGCGGTAGCGTGCTAGCGCGTGCCACCAGCTTGGTCAAGAACTCCTCAGCGACGGCTTCATCAACAATAATGCGCTCGGTAGACATGCAGATCTGTCCTGAGTTGGAAAACGCGCCAAAGGTGCAGCCAGCCACTGCTGCATCGATGTCCGCATCGTCCAGCACCAGGAAAGGTGCTTTGCCGCCCAGCTCTAGAATCGCGGGTTTAAGGTGTTTTGCACAGGTCTGGCCGATAATACGACCTACGCGAGTTGAACCAGTAAAGTTCACACGGCGGACGGCCGGATGCGCCACCATAGCCTCCACCACAATACCAGCATCCTCCGGCGCATTGGTGACAAAGTTCACCACGCCCAGGGGTAAGCCACCTTCTTGCAGTGCTTCGATGATCAAGCCGTGCGTGGCAGGACATAGTTCCGAACTCTTGAGTACCACAGTATTGCCACACGCCAGCGGCGTGGCAATGGCCCGCGTGGCTAGAATGATGGGGGCGTTCCACGGCGCGATGCCCAGCACCACTCCAGCAGGCTGTCGCACGGCCATCGCCACATTGCCCGGTATGTCCGAAGGGATCAATTCACCGTTGATCTGCGTGGTCAGCGAAGCCGCCTCCAGCAGCATATTAGCTGATAGGTCGACGTTGAAGCTGGCCCAGACGTCGGAAGCTCCTGTTTCTGTCGCCATCGCAGCAGCAAAGGCATCAGCCTTGGCGGCCAGGGCTTGGGAGGCCTTCATCAGCATCTGACGCCGTTGCGTAGGGCCCAAGGCGGCCCATGCGGGGAAAGCGGCCTGGGCCGCCTCAACGGCCCGTACGGCATCATCAGCGGTGGCCGCTGGTGCGCGTGTAGCCACGCTGCCATCCAGCGGATTTCTGCGTTCAAATGTGGCACCGTTACTAGCTTGTGCACTCTGCCCGCCAATCAGCATGGGTTGCTCAATCACGGAAGTCCCTCCTCGATCCTCTAGAATGAAACTGCCTGCTCATTACAACAATTCCTTTGGTAACAGCAAGGCCAGCATCACTCTGCGCTAAAAGAAATCCCTATTAGAGCACAATAAGCACCGCAGTGAGGTATCGAAAATGGAAACCTTGACACTCGATTATGAGCATTCTCTGTTATGACGTGGTCAAGGTTTTTTGACTGGGTAACTCCGCCTACTTTATCCGGCGGATGCCATAGGTGTTATCACTGGATTTTGCGATCTCACGAACCACTGATGTGGTCTACTGAAACGGGACAGTCCAGTTAAGAGAACTGGGATATGACTGCACAATTTCCATTGTAGGAAATTTTCGACAAACTATAGATTCATAACCCAATGAATATTAAGTAAAACTCAGCGAAATGGCGGCTAGTGACACAACTGTTGGGTTTACCCCAATCAGTATGGTCAGTGTACAACCCGCACAGATTTTAAGGAGCGAACGACAGAACCAAGGGACAAAATAAAAGGTTTTGTTGCACGGGTAACCTTCTATATGTACGACCGCTATGGACTATCCATGTCAAAAGCCCAGCAACGCGTTCTCATGGCATGGGATCATCAATTTCCAGTGACCACATGGGAAAGAGAACTGGATAACCGTATTGCGAAGCTCATGTGGCACCATAACCGCTACGTTACTGGAGAAAAAACCTGGAAACTGGATCAGAAACCTTCAAGGGAAGGCTTATCGAATACCTTACAACCAAAAACAAATTGATAAATCTATATTTATATCGTTAAGCCAAGCATCTGGTGAAAATAAGGTAACCAATTAAACTTCGTAAGAAGCCACATTGTTACTAACAACCTTAAGGATAGAAAAAACAAACTGCATGGTTGCATGGTTGCATGGTTGCATGGTTGCATGGTTGCATGAAACTATACAATTACAGCTTCAATCCAACAAGCCCTTTTTCCTCAAAAATCTTGGATATTCCACTAACAGCTAAATGCTGGATACTAACTCCCTCAGATACCGCAAGTTGATGGACACGCTCCCAATCCGCGCGCGAAAAACGAATTGTCAGGGCAACCACTTCACCTTTTCCTCGTCCGCGTTTATGGGGTCTTGCTATTGATTCCCCCCCTTGATTGTCTGAAGTTTGTTGAATATCAGCAGCTCCTTTTCTTGTAAAGGCTGCAAGTCCTGTTGGTTTACTACTCATTTTAATTCCTCCTTAAGCCACGTCCAAAAAGCGCAAATTTCAATTGCGGCCTTTCCATCGCTTTCAAATTCGGTGACAGATCGGCCTGTAGCTATAGCACGCGCAAAAGCGCGACGGTCAATAATTTCGGTTGGTGCCACTGGCAAACCATACTCTGCCAATACAATCCGAGTTTCTGCAATTTCAGGTGAGCGGAACGGACAAGCTGACAAAACGAACACTGCACGAACGCCTGCCGCCTTGACAATATCAACCGCACTCCCGACAGCCGCAACGTCAAAGGCTGTGGGGCGAACAGGGATAACTACCAAGTCAACAGCACGAACGATATGCGTCGCAGCTGGGGCTGCATGGGGAGCAGTGTCAACAATTGCCAGCGTCATATGCTCCTGATTGGCGGCTTCAATCACACGACCTAGATCAGTAACGGCGGCTGTCGCAACAACAGGTGTCTCCTGCGCGCGAGCATTACTCCAAACTGTGGCACTCTTTTGTGGATCAGTGTCGATGACAACAACAGTCTCTCCAGCTTCGGCTGCTGCCACGGCAGTGTGTACTGCAAGTGTCGTTTTACCACTCCCTCCTTTTTGAGCAAGGAAAGCAATCTTTCGCATAATGTTATTATGTCATCATGAATAAATATGGTTTCATGGTTTCATGGTTTCATGGTTTCATGGTTTCATGGTTTCATGGTTTCATGGTTTCATGGTTTCATGGTTTCATGGTTTCATGGTTTCATGGTTTCATGGTTTCATGGTTTCATGGTTTCAATTATATTACTGAGAATATCAGCGCTTGTCATTACAAAACACAAAAAAATCTGCTCTACCAGAGTTATGGTTGGCTATAAAACATCATTAAAAACCTGCATCAATATCTCGAATTATGGATTTCACGCGCTGGGGATGACTGGATTGTTGCATTTCTTCTTTACTGTTTTTCTTCTTATCCAAAGAAGAAATGATCGTAGAAACTGCTTTTCCACGTTCTGCTGCTATGACTGCATCATCCAATGATGTTGTCGGATTATTGCGTGCTTCCATTTCTCGGGTTCTGGCCAATCCTACCAATCGCTCCGACATAATGGCTGCCTCTCGTTTTGCTAAAGCCAGCTGCTCTGTAAGCATTTTTTTGGATGCTTCAAACCCACGATTTTCTTTTATGTCATTCCAGTCGCTGCCCTTTTCATCTTCCTTAAACTGAGGGGCAGCAACGCCAGCACCGTACTTTTTGGCTGTTTCTTTGGCTTTTTCTAAACCCACATTGACGCGAGGTTTGCTATCTGGCCCCAACTCTTTTGGTGCCCTGTGGTCGTTGTCTGCTGCAATGATCATGATTCGTTCCGAGAACAGCTGCCGCATGGTTTCGGCCACTGCATTTAGGTTGCCACTATCAAACGCCACAATGACTGGCTGACTTGATAGCTTGGCCACGGTATCAGCTGTGGCATACCCTTCTGCCAACACGATCGGCGTATCTTTACTGGCTAAAAGCTCGGCTACTGTTTTGTCACCCGGGTTGGCTCCGGCAACGGTAAACAGGCCATGTTTTCGACCACCTTTCATGAACGACTTGAAGTATGGATTGACTGATTGTAACGTCCATAACTTGCCCTTTTCGTCATGGCCGGGCACCAACAAATCACCTGATTTAAAAACCCTTGCGTCGGGGTCTGCCTCGCGCAATTCTTTGGCTTCTTTTGCAGTCTTGGCAATCTTGATGCCCAAGGCTGCTGCCTGCGATGAAACTGCATCTGGCACAACACGCAAACCCATTGCGCCGGGGTTATCAATACCCTTGGCCATGCAGTACGGGTTTTGGGCCGTTGCTGCCGGTGACTCTGACCACAAGGTGGCGGCGGCTTTGGCTGTGACTTCGTATTTGGCCTGCGCTTCGCTTGTTCTACGCTGCTGCCGCTGAGCTGCTTCTGTTGCCAGTTTTACCCGTTCTTCTGGTGATGCCTTCTCAATGTTGCCTTCAGCCTTCCAGTTGACGCGCTCACCTGTCTTATAGTTTTGGATGTAACCGCCCGGCATACGGCCTTCCATGTGGCCGGCATACGCGCCGCTCAATTCGCCGGCTTGGTCGCCCGCCACCGGCACCCGATGAATCTTTCCATCCATGACGGGCAGCCCGTCCACGATCAGGCCAGCGCCCTTCAACGCATCTGCGAATTGGTCTTCGGCGCTCTTGGTCGTCGGTATCTGCACCCGTGCGCTGTCGGTCTTCCATTGCTCCATTTTCGACAAGTCGGCTCCGGCCGGCGCAAACCATGCCTTGTTTTCCTTGTCCCATTGCAGCTTGAAGCCAGCCGCCTGCGCGGACGCTTTGGCTTGCTCTTTCTCGGCGTAAGGAACAGCCAGGTAAGTGCGGTCGGGCATGGGATTTTCCGGCGGATGGTGACGAACAGACGAGGCCGGTGCTGCATCGGCATCACCGCCAGGAATCACGAACGGCCCCACTCTCGCGCCCGGCTTTGCTTTCGCTTCGATTTCTGCAATCAAGGCGTCCTGCGTTTCCTTCGGTACGCCTTCTTTGTCCCAAATCGCTCGCAACTTCACTTCAGGGTCGTCGGCCTTCGGCTCGGGCATGACTTCCGGCCGGTCACCGTTCGACAGGGAGCGCAGCATCAGGGCGGTTTCGGTCGGCGTGGCGTCACCCAGCAAGACCCGTTCACCGCCGGTGCCGGTGCCGGTGCCGGTGCGAATGTCGAAACCGATTTTCAACCAATGCTTGTTTTCCTCGGCGATCATGTCTTCTGCGGTCGCGCCGTTTCTCTTCATTTCCTCACGGGTTTTGTTCATGGCATAGGCATTGGCGTAGTAGTCCAGCGCATCCTTGGCATCCGCTCCGATGTCATCGTCGCGCTGCGCGGTGTCGCGCAACAGGTCGCGGAAGCGCAAGCCGATTTCTATGTCAGCGACCGGCACCATGTCGATGTTGCTTGACTGCTGGATGGCGCGCAGCTCGCCACGATTGGCCTGATCGCGCAACTCGTTTGGATCGTCGGGCAGCTTCAAGGTGATGTAACTGCCCTCGCTGGTGGACTCAAACTGCAACGTACGATTGATGCCGTCGCCATCGGTGATGAACGCCAGCACGGTGTCTTCCTGTTGCTGTGCATCGCCCCTGCCCTGCTCTTGCTCCTTCATCTGCTCTTGCTCCTGCTCAAAGGTCATGACAAATCCGGTGATTTTTTCCGCATCGGACGCAGCTCGAAAAATCTCTTTGGGGTCTTCTTTAAGCGCCTTAATCCACGATCCAACATAAGCAACGTGCTGGCCGGGGTCATGGCCAATGTCCATGCGTTCCCCAAGCATCAATGAGGCAATTTCGGCGCGCAATTCTTCCTTGGCGTACCCTTCCGATCCGAATGGATGGGATAGGTCACGATCAAGGCGGCTTGAGTGCCCCGTCCAGTGCCCCAGCTCATGCAATGCGGTTGCATAGTAGGCATCAGCCGTTGGGAACTGGTGACGCGCTGGCAATGTGATGCTGTCTGTACTTGTCCGGTAAAAAGCACGGTCGCCCTCTATGTGCTGAATGTTGGCACCAGAATTTAAAAGCACAGCTTCGGCGCGAGCGTGGCGCTCTGGTTCTGGCTCAGCCTGTTTGGGCTGCAATGGTGGAAGGCCGTCAATCTGTTCAGCGTTGAAAACAACAGCGTGAAATAGTCGCGGTCTTTCAAGCTCAACCGTCATTATTTTTGGCTTGCCTTCTTCATCACGGATTGGGTGGCCTTGTTCATCCTTGGCCTGTCTTTCCTCTCTGAATTTCCAATACGTGATTTTGGTGCCCTTAGAGCCTTTGCGCACCTGTGCGCCCGCGTCTGAGGCTTGGTTGTAGGTCATCCAACGCGGGTCACTGTGGCCCTGTATTGCCAGCCACATGCTATTTATGCCGCGATACTCTTTGCCGGTTTGGGCGTTATAGGGTAGTGTCAGTTCGCCAGGCTTCCAAGGTTTTTGCCAAGGTGCCGTGCCCTGCTCTAACTGCTCAATAATTTTTGCGGCGACTTCCTCCGCATACTCTTTTTTCATGATTAGTTTCCTCCGCGATTGACGCTCTGCCCGGCAACAACAATTCCGGTGCTTTCAGGGTCAACCACAAGGTCTGCGTTAGCTGCCCACGCTTCTTGTTCCGTTAATGCCGTTTCTTCAAAAGCACCGTTTTCCTCTGCTGCATCGGCGGTGTATTCAACCTGCACACCAGGGATTTCCGCATCGTCTGCCGACTGGCTGATAACCGGTATCACCGTTTCTTTGCTGTCATTCATTGCTATCTCCTTTCGAGGTTTAAGGATCACGGCAGTATCCGCCGTGTAAGGGTTAATCGCTGGCACTCGTTCCAGCTCGACGGGGACACTAATGCCATATTTGGCAACGTAGCCATTGCTAAACCCGTTGATGAAATTGCCTGTGTTGTAGGCAGACAAAGCAGCCCACAAGGCTGCTTGCTCATTGTCATGTTTTGGCTTTGCTCTCGCGTAAAACTCGGACAAAACGCGAGCACCCGCTGCAATGTTTTTACAGGGTTCAAACATATCCTTGATGCTGTACCCAAGCCGTACAACATTTTTACTATTCACCTGCATCAACCCAAGATCAACTGAATAACCTTTTTGAATATACGATTCAGCTAAGTTCACTGCTTCTTCTACGTTGATCGGCTCTCGATCCAGCTTACCTTTATTGACGTGGATTGCTAAAGGATTACCACTGCTTTCCACTCTAATAATCTGTTCAATGGTTTCCGGTGCAAAAGCTGGCGCGCACGACAATATCAAATCAATTCCAATCATGACTTAATGACTTAATGACTTAATGACTTAATGACTTAATGACTTAATGACGCCATGAAATCATAACACGATGGTGTCATGCTTGCTCACGAGTTAAAAGCATCTCGGCTGGATCGCCTATTACCAATATTGGAACAGCTTTCCCTCGAATATTGGATACATCAACCGGGCCAAAGTATCTGCTATCAAAACTGCCTGAACTGTAAGTAGAGAACAGCCAGATTTCATTCTCTTTGGTGAGATAAGTACCATCAGGCCATGCCTGAATCGTTGGCATAGACCGGGTATTAGGTAAGAACCTGCCATTTATTGAAACTGGCAACCCTTTCCGAATTGTCACAATGTCACCCTTACCAACTGCAATGGGCTTAAGTAAGGTAATAACATTCGTTGGACAATTGCCTGTAGCGAGATAACCCTTATCCACCATAACCCTGATGATTGATAAGTCCGGTGGACATACTTCTACAAAATCGCCCTTCTGATAGGTTACAGCCTCTTGCACTCTCCACAAACCAACCGGTGCAGAAGCAGTGGTATTTAACCGAAAACCCAAGGAGTGAAAAACTGCCGTTACAGAGAAGAGACACGACGTAAAGGTAAGCGCAGCAATACCAATTAGCTTTGGCCGGATCATATCGACAGCCTGAAACCTTCTTTCTTTGGCGGAAAGTTACCAGTAATACGTTGAGAATTCTTTACCGTATCTGTGTATTTAGGCGGCTCAATTTCTGAACGTTTTCTGAAAACAGGATCACGGAAGTACAGAATCTGGCGTCCACGAATTACAGGGTAGCCCGCTACAAATACCAGCATTTCCCCAGGCTCGACAATGTTATCCTTACTATCCTTCTTGGGGCCAGGTAACTGCATGATTTCATCCGTTGTCATTAACGGTCTTTGAACCTCCTGGAAACTGCGGGAAACCTGCTCAAGTACCATCCCGAAGCGCTTCCCGGATTCATTGACTTGTTCCTTAATGACGGTTGCCTGTCCAGCCATTTTGCTCATCCATTCCGCTGTTTCCACTTTATTTGGTGCATAAGCAACACGCACATGACAATTGGAAATGATACTTTCAAAATTGGTATACGCTTTATAGAGTTGTTGCACGTCTTGCGTAATGATGTAGGCTTTCATTCCATAACCGGCAATGAAAGCAAGAGCGCTTTCAAATATCTCCAATCGACCCAGTGTTGGAAATTCATCTAGCATTAATAGCAACCGGTGCTTGTGTGATGTTTTAGAACGCCCGTTATCAAATTCCATGCGGTCAGCCAGGCTACTGACAATCAGTGTTAAAAGCAGCCTGGCCAATGGCCGCATACGATCCGCATTGCGCGGCGTAGTTATGAAATACAATGATACGGGCCGGTCGTGATCCATCAGATCGGATATACTGAAATCGCTGCGCGATGTATTTTCACCAACGATTGGATCACGATATAAAGATAACGCTGTGTTGGCAGTTGAAATAATACTTCCGAGTTCTCGCGCGGGTGTATCCAGCATTCTTCGCCCCACGCCGGCTATTACCAGTTTCGCCTCTCTATCAATCTGATCTTTTACCGGAAAATCGACATCCCTCATTTCGGCAAACAAACTGTTTAAAGCCTTTGGGTCGCCATCCGCATCTTCGGCAAGATTATCTTGCGTATCGGGTGCTGCAAAATCACCCACGCCGGTTAGCATCAAGGCACAATCAGACAAACTAGGAAATCTGCCGACACCATCACTCTTGTACAGGGAATGGAGAATTAAACCAGTCAGTAATTCGTAAGCAGCAGAACGAAAATGGTTACCTTCAATCCCTTTTCCATCGCTATCTACAACCATATAAGCGATATTTTGAGTATCACTTACCTGAAAACGGGTTTTGTACCTGATTTCGTTTAATGGATTCCAACCGCAACTTTCTCCGGGTTGGGCCGGGTCAAAACGCAAAATTACATTCCCCGCTTCTTCCCGCCTCCACCCTGCTGTGATTGCATAATTCTCTCCCTTTCTATCCAGTACGAAAACGCTATGCGGCCAGCTTAATAAGGTCGGGATAACCAGCCCAACGCCTTTACCCGATCGGGTCGGTGCAATGGCACAAATATGTTCTGGTCCGTCATGCCTAAGGTAATAGGTCTTTTCCCCATTGGGATCATCAAATGCACCACAGTAAACACCCTGTCCACGTTTACCTGGTTTGGATATTAAGCCTGTTTCCTGAATTTCCTCGATGCTGGCAAAGTGCGCTGTCCCATGAACATCGGTGTGCTTGCGTGAGCTGCGTGACTTGACACCCACAACGATGACAAATGCAACCATACCAATCAGTACACCGACAGAAAAAATGATAAATGCGTAGTTATAAGTATCGGGAGCGCCTTGATAGAACGTGAACAGCCATTTCCACCAATCAAAGGGGTTATAAATATTTGCATAAACAGGTGTGCCAAGTGCCAGGTGATAACCCAGCCGATAGGCCACAAACTGCGTACACAGGCTATTTATCGCTACCAGGTAAATGGCGAGCCAAATTACCCCATACCCTCGCGCGCGCATAATTGAAGTATTTTGATTGTTCAAATCTCAATCTCTTTTGATTTACCAATAAATCTTCCCTGCCTGTCGATAAAAACAGATCTTCCTATCTTCCATCTGCTTGCTTTTGCCACCACTCTTGAGCTGCAGGGCTTGACCAGCATGTCATTCCCTTTTTTCAATAAAAGCACCTCACTACCATCCATCATTTTTCGGCGTCCCTGATAAATTGCTTTGCCCGCATCAGTAACCATCCACAGCCGGTGATACTCCAAAGAATGCTGCCTGTCTTTCAACACATTCCTTTTTTGTATCCACTCAATGACTGCTCCTGAGACCTGATCCTGGTTTCCAGTTAGAACCCCATCTTTGTCTTCGGGCACCTTTGGGTAATCAGGTTTGTTCAAAACTGCCACCTGATTAACTGGTATCTTGTTGATCGTTGCCACTCGTTCAAATGCTGTAACTCTCTGCTGCCGATGCTGTTCCATAACTGGATCAACAAAAGTAATATTCAGCCGATGAATAGCTGCAAGCTCCGATACCTTTTCACAGAAATCTTTTGTACCTTCCACTATTAAAGCGCGCCCTCCGAATTTTTCTACAGCCAAAGTAAGCGCAAACAATGTAGTGACTGTCGATACCTTTCCAGTCTGGATATGATCCTTTCTATCCATGACCGTGCCTCCATCAGCAGTACGGTAAGAGACTGTGCCATCCTTTCGGACAGCAGGATTGAATGCCTTGAGTAAAATCGATTTTGTCAGATTAAAATCGCCCGCCGCTCTCAGTAAATCTCCCCGGAATCGCCTCTCTCTATTTTCTCTACTTCGTAATACTTCCAGTGCATCCCTATCCCCGGCCATCGCCTTTTGCATCAGCCAGTCAGACCAGCTCGGCATAACCGCATTTGATAAGACTTGCTTGCGTTTGCGTTGATTGGATGCCTGGTGATTCTTTCTGGCCAAAACAGCCTGTCTCCTGATATCCGCTCCCATCATTTTCCGGATCACTCCTTTATTACCCAGTTTTAACATTACCTGTTGATGGTTTTTCCAATGACGTAACTGCAACAAATACGCAGCGCTATCCGTTCTTATTTTCTCCAGTTCTTTCTTTCTGGTTAATAAACAAAGCTGTTTCTCCCGTTGGTACTGAGAAAAAAGATTGGCACTGGAGGGATGATGATGCACTGGTCGCGATACATACCCCGGTTTCTGTTTCCATTGTCCTTTTGGTACTTCGTATGGCCCAAACCTGTCAGTCATATTTTTCATTGAAAAATCACGCTGGCACTGACTGGCTCTAACCCATAAATTACTCCTGACATCCCCAATAATCAGCCCCGTTCCACGTGGCTTCATCAGTAACCCATACTCGAACAAAGCTGCGTGTACGCTTTGCCAGTCTTTGGCTTCAGATAGTTTCCTGCCAGCGTTTTTTGTAATGTATGTAGCTAGCGTCTCTATCCCGCTTTGATCCTCGATGCTCTTAATCCTGCTGGTTACTCCTGATCCTCTTCCTACTTCTTTGCCTTTAATTCCGTGATTTGTACGCTCCAGTCCATATTTGATCTCTAATTGTTCGCACGCCTGCATCAATCTTTTCTGGTCATAGTAGGGTTCTATATTTTGCAAACCGATAGGATGAACCTTGTTGATCGCAACATGGACATGCAAATGATCAGTGTCGATATGCACGGCAGAAACACGCTGATGATCGGCATAGCCAATTGATTCGCAAAGTGCATCCTCTATCTCGTGCAGCACGTTAAGTGATGGATGCTCACCTGGCGGAAAAGAAAAAACCAAATGATAGGTTTTTTCCTTGCCTGATCTTGTATTACGCGCTTGTGTTGCCAGGATCAGGCAGGTGGCATCTGCCGGATCATCCGTATGACAATTGGTTACACGTACACCACTAACCTTTTCTCCTTTCTCGTTAGGATCGGCATGAAGATCAAGTACATAATCCGCTGTGCGCTCCCAGTTTCTCGGATCAATTCCTCCCTTGGCATTAACGATATATCTTGTCAAACGGGCAACATTGGATGCCGTCCTTTGCCTGGATTCAATCCGTTTTGCGATCATGCAATGCCTTGTGCATCAGGTCGCGCATGATCTTTTGCAGCTCCCTGAAATCATCCATCATGTTTTCCACAGTCATCGGCAAGGCTCCTTGACCGCGTTTTTCCGCTAACCATAGCTTTAACAATCCGGCTACCCGTCCAAGATCGCCATTCACTTTTACCAGATCTGTCACCGCTTCCAGATCAAGCACAGATCTGACAGGAGTATTAAGACCCAAGGCGCGAAGATAGGCCGATTCTTTCATCCCTGAATTAGATGCAGCTTCACCAATCGCCGCTTTTTCTTCTGGTGTTACCCATACTTTGATGTGAACCCCCCGTGGACGACCACCGTGGGGTTTTTTTAGATTTCTATCGTTTTCCTCTGCTGCTTTCATAGCCTCCTCAGTTCTGTTTCTGGCGCGGCAGCGACTGTCGGCCTCGCAGAGCAAGATTAACGTTGAGCCAAAGGCGAATAAGTGAAGGTAATGTTAGCCAAAATGCGTAGCATGTAGGACTACATTACACATCTTGCCTGCTTATTATTTGGTATTATATGCAATAAATTAATGCGAAATAGATTTTTATTTGTGAATTGCATTAAATCTCATACAATATCTTAAGATTGCAAATAATCTTATTTAATATCAAAAAGCATCTATCATTTGCTGATAGTTGCTTAACAAAGGAGGGCTATAGATTAGAATCTTTTGGGGCACCAAAAAGGAGAAAAAATGGCATCAAAAAGGAGAAAAGGTGAAGGTCGTGTCGCTTTCCTCGCCAACCTAAATAAATTTAGAGAACTGCTCGACGCAGGATATACGCAACGCACGATATATGAAGATCACATAGAAATACTCGAAATTAGCTACGCACAGTTCAATCGTTATGTAGGTAAATATTTAAGAATTAAGGAACGCTCTAATGAACAGCAAAACAAAACAACAACCGAAAACGGAAATCCCAGAAAAAAAGGAATCCCCTTCTACCATGATCCAAACGCCGCAAACTCAAGGGACGACCTCATCTGACAAGACAAAAGAGACGAAACAAGTGCATCTCACCTTGCAGGGAAAGGGGGGTGTGGGAAAATCATTTATATCTGCTCTATTAGTGCAGCACCTCCGAAACAAAAATCAACCTGTTCTCGCTATAGATACTGATCCAGTAAATGCAACATTAGCCGGATACAAGGCATTTAACGCCAAACGACTGGAACTGATAGAAGGAGGCAGTTTGATTGAAAGAAATTTTGACAAACTGGTTGAGCAAGTGATAGCTGAGGATACTAATTTTGTAGTCGATAACGGCGCTGCATCATTTATACCTCTGTCCTACTACATCGCAGAAAATGATGCTATCAACGTGATAGTAGAACATGGGAAAAACGTAACCATTCACACCGTTATAACTGGCGGACAGGCAATGAAAGACACGCTGGTTGGCTTTGCATCTCTGGTTGATCAAATACCCGGAACTGTCGATCTAGTTGTTTGGTTAAATGAGTTTTTCGGGGATATTGTTGCTGATGGAAAAACTTTCGAGGAAATGAACGTCTATCAAAGTAATAAACAACGGGTGAAAGGGATCATAAGAATTCCTCGCCAGACAAGCAGCACGTTTGGAGAAGATGTTAAACAAATGATGGATAGAAAACTAACGTTTGATGAAGTAGCACAATCGCCAGAATTTGGACTAATGGCAAAATCACGACTGGCAAAAGTTAGAAAAACAATCTTTGATCAACTGGCAATTGTCCTCTAAAGCGAAATCTCCGCTATGATTGATTTTGAGGAAATCAGAAAGCAGATCGCCATCAAACACAACGTTCTCCTTGATAAGGATGATCCCATTTTGGTCACCATTACCATTAATGAGATCGTGCTGAGCCGCTACCTTGACTTGGTAACAGAACGATATAGTGATGCAAGTCGGGACTTAACAATAGCCCTCCTTCACCAGCAAGAAGAATCAAAAAGAATCGCCGAAAAAATTATTACAGAAGCTTCTGATTATGTTTCCAATCAAGTTCGTCAGTCTGTCGAAGAATCAATATTAGAAGCGAGCAAAAATCTCAAACAGCAATCACTAGGCAATAATATAGCCAGCAGCAACTACTATGCACAAAAGGCAGAGAAGAAGGCAACTTTGGCTACTATCATGGCTGTCGTATCAACAGTTGTTGCTGTCGTAGCTCTAGTTGTTGTAGCACTCAATTAACATGGTTGCATGGTTGCATGGTTGCATGGTTGCATGGTTGCATGGTTGCACAGTATCAATACACCTGTAATACAAACAATTGCTTCTTAAATATTTGTTCAGGTTAAGGCGGTTGGAATTTCTCCAAGAGTCGTTGTATAAGAAGGGGTACGTCGCTGCTGGTTCATCGTCCATACCTTTTTTTCGCTGCCCACTCCAGCACTGCCATAAATGATTGTTCCTCTGCCGAAGCGGTCATTGATCTCATCAATAGCGTGCATTAACCGCTCGTCGCTATCAAGTACTGTCTCACCAAAATCCAGCTCTGCCTGTCTGGTTTGAGCGTTGGTCAGATCCATTAAAACAATGCCCGCTTTGGTGAGATCGAATCCTGGTTTATAGATCTTCTTGAGGCCATGTAAAGCAGCATTTATCAAATTTTTGGTATCGGATACTGGACGAACCAACGGCACGGTGATTGATCGGGCATATTGCGGTCTTGAACGGTGTTTGCTGGTATGAATAAATACCAGAATGGTTGAAGTCTTGCTTTGTTGCTTGCGCAGCTTCTCGGCTGCCCGTGAAGTGAACTCCGTAACGGCTTCTATCAAGGAAGCAAGATTGTGCACTGGCTGGCCAAATGTGCGGGTATAAGCAATTTCTTTCTTTGGTGTCGGTACTTCCTCCAATTCAATGCAGCTTTGTCCGCGCAATTCTCGCCAGGTACGTTCCAGGACAACGCTGAAACGTTTTCTAACGGTTCCAGGGTCAAGTTCTACGAAATCTTTTACTGTTTTAATACCTGCTTCCTTGAGCTGCTGACTGATGCGTCTGCCGATGCCCCATACTTCCCCCACATCTGTCATCTCGAAAAGGAACTGGCGTTGACGTTCATTTAATTCAGCCAGATTGCAAACTTGTGCCAGCCGGGTAGGGTAGCTGCCTGGCTTTCTGTCTGCATCCTTGGCAATATGATTGGCGAGTTTGGCCAATGTTTTGGTGTGGCCGATACCAATACAGGTTGGTATTCCAGTCCACTGCAAAATTTTGGCGCGAATCTCACTTGCCCTGTGTGTCACATTGGAGATCCCCTGTAACCCGATAAAACACTCGTCAATCGAGTAAATTTCCTGTTTGTCACCCAGTTCAGAAGCCAGGCGCATCATGCGCAGGCTCATGTCTCCGTAGAGTGGAAAATTGGGTGAAAGAGAAACCAGCCCGGCTGATTGCTCCAGATGCTTGATCTGAAACCACGGTTGCCCCATTTTGATACCCAGCGCCTTGGCTTCTTCACTGCGGGCAATAGCGCATCCATCGTTATTAGACAGTACAACCAAAGGTACTTTTTGCAGACGAGGCTGAAAAATTCGTTCACACGAGCAGTAAAAGTTATTGCCGTCGATCAGCGCAAACATGATGTTTCAGAATTGTTTAATGCAGGAAGTGACCACTCCCCAGACTTCCAGTATTTGCCCGTCCTTGAAAATAATATCTTTATAGTCCGGATTAGCTGGTTGCAACCTGGTTTCTCCATCCAGGAGATATAGGCGTTTGCAGGTAAATTCTCCATCCACACAGGCGATCACGATCTTGCCATGCTCAGGTTTTACAGCTTTATCTACCACCACAATGTCACCGTCATCAATTCCAGCCATTGTCATGGAGTGGCCTTTTATTCGCATCAAGAACGTTGCTTCCGGATGCTTGATCAGCTCATTAGACAGATCAATGCGTTTGAGCAAAAAATCATCTGCCGGGCTTGGGAAGCCAGCACGTACTCCAGAATAAAGCGGAATATAAACAGGTTCACCAACCTGTACAGGAACAGGTTGGCTATATTTCAGTACCAACATAGGCAAGTTCATTTTCTGGCGAGTCAAACTGTTCCTTATTCTAATTCTTTTTACTGAAAGGTATGACCATGTGCAGTCACTACGAATCTGTACGAGAACCTGAACGCCTGTTGCGCTATTTTGGTACGCAACTTCCTCAGGATATTCGCTTTGATGTCTGGCCGACGTACACCAGTACCTTCATCATCCATCCGGGCGAATCCGAATCGAGAGACAAAGCTATTCCTGATTTTCTGGCATTAACTGGCCAATTTGGATTAATTCCACACTGGGCTAAAGATACAGAATTCGGCCGTAGAACATTCAATGCCCGGTCAGAGACCGTTGCCGAGAAACCTAGCTTCAGAAATGCGTGGCGCAACAAACAGCGCTGCATTATTCCTGCTGAAGCGATTTATGAACCGGATTGGCGTAGTGGCAAATCCATTCCCACTCGTATCACCAGAAAGGATGGAGAACCGATGGGAATAGCAGGGCTATGGTCTACCTGGGGTAAAGAGAGATTTTATTCCTTTACCATGCTGACCATTAACGCAGACGATCATCCAGTCATGAACCAGTTTCACAAACCTGGTGCTGAAAAGCGCATGGTAGTGATTCTACCAAAAGCATCCTATAAAGACTGGTTGACATCATTAAACCATGACGCCATGACGCATTTACGTCAATATCCAGCCGACAAGTTAATCACCCAGCCATAACTTTCTGGTGTACATCTTTCCTTGAATTCAGTACCGGGTATAGGTGCTGAATCCACTACTTACTAAACAGAATATCAACTCGTCCAGCAGCTCTCCATCGCAGAAATAGGCCAGTTATACCGTTTTCCTCGGCCTCAGGAACGTCCCCTATTTATTTCATTATATCCCTGTATTTATCGGACTTTAGCATGTAAACGGCCCACGTTTCACGCCATCTCCATCAGTCTCCATTTAATAAGGCAGGGATATGACCACTCCATTACAAGCGGTGTTGGCTCACATTCGTGAGGTAACTCCGACAGTACGCGACCAGGGCACCAGCTTTGAAAAACTGATGATTCAATATTTCCAGACGGAGGCATTCTATAAGTCTCTGTATATCGAAGTATTGTTCTACGCGGATTGGGTTACACGCTACGGTGCACAAGCAAGTATCGAAAGAAGAACTGATACTGGCATTGATCTGGTGGCGATCACCAAAGACGGTCGCTTTCATGCGATCCAGTGCAAGAACTATGCGCCGGACTATTGCATCAAGAAATCAGATATCGACAGTTTCTTTACTGCGTCTGGTAAAACTTGTTTCAGTGGTCGCGTCATCGTAACCACTACTGATAATTGGTCGAGCAATGCACAAGATTCACTGGAATTCCAAAATGGGGTCGTCTCAGAATTCGGAAAATAAAGCACGCTAAGGCGTAGTCACCCCGTGACTCCCCCGCGCCGATGCAGCGAGCTTCGTTCCGTCTTG
>NZ_QICQ01000036.1 GCF_003201195.1 Nitrosomonas eutropha
AAACGGTATTATTACGACTCACACGATCAGCTGAAGGCCCATCTCCATCGCTTTGTGATGGCTTATAACTTCGCCAAAAGACTAAAAGCTCTCAAAGGCCTAACACCCTATGAATACATCTGCAAAATCTGGAAAAATGAGCCAGATCGTTTTATCTTTGACCCATTCCAGCACACCGTGGGACTAAACAGCTAGTGCCTGTACAGCACCAGATAAATAGCATCAA
This sequence comes from Nitrosomonas eutropha, assembly GCF_003201195.1. GTDB lineage: Bacteria > Pseudomonadota > Gammaproteobacteria > Burkholderiales > Nitrosomonadaceae > Nitrosomonas > Nitrosomonas eutropha. The sequence continues at coordinate 227 of NZ_QICQ01000036.1, forward strand.
ACACAGTTATTTATCAGCTCCGATCAAGTCGGTAATCGAAAAAGTTTCATCTGGTACAAAGACGGCATGAGAGCGAAATCAATTTCCTATTCACTGACTAAGGAGCCCAAATTTTTGAAGCGTGCCTGCTCTGCTCACATGAGCCATTTTCATTCTTCAAGCCCACGATTTTGTAAGTAATCGTTCAGGATGCGACAAGCGCTGGAAGTTGCCCGTTGGTCGGATGGGTTTCACTGTCCACGCTGTAACGGTACTGCTTACTATGTCATACGTGATGGTATACGCAAGGTTTTTCAATGCAGCGCCTGCCGACATCAGACCTCATTGATTGCCGGGACAGTTTTTCAGGGCACTAAACTACCATTGACTGTCTGGTTTTTGGCAATTTATCCGGTTAGTCAGGCCAAGACAGGTTTGTCGTCCCTGGCGCTCAAACGCCAGCTGGGAGTGAGCTATCCTACGGCAGGGTTGATACACCACAAACTGATGCAGGCGATGGCTAATCGTGAGGAGCGTTATGTCCTTGATGGCAGAATCCAGGTCGATGATGTTTATCTTGGTGGAGAACGTGCGGGAGGAAAAACGGGCAGAGGCTCAGAGAATAAGGTGCCTATTGTTGCCGCTGTGTCTCTGACTGAGGATGATCGCCCTTTGCGCATGAGGCTTACCCCAGTCTCAACCTGGGTAAAGGATTGTCTGGCACCCGGCAGCACGGTGTTCTCGGATGCCTCGGCCTGCTGGTGCCGTTACCAAAATGGGCTGTAACCACCATTTTACAGTTATCGCCGGACGCAAACCAAAGGAGACTCCCGAGTTCTGGTGGATCAACACTATCCTCGGCAATCTCAAGACCAGCTTGTCGGGTTGTTACCATGCTTTCAACTTCCGCAAGTATGCCGCTCGCTATCTTGCCACCTTCAGTTACCGATTCAACCGGCGTTTTGATCTTTGCTCACTGCACGAAAAATTGCTGATCGCCGCTGCTTCGACCACTCCGCAGCCCTTGCACTTTATTCGAATGGCTGACGTTCGTTGCTAATCAGGAATAAATTCTGTGATGGTGCTATTAAAAATTTACTTAAGTATTTTCCTGCCAGACCGTTTACTGAAAACAAGATTCTGACTCGGCAAATAAAACAGAAAAGTGCATGTTTAATCTGTGAGAGTCAAGTTATCTACTCCAACAAGGTAAAATAATTCTTCGATTTTTTTACAGCAAACAACTACAAATACCTGAGCATAAGGCCAAGTTACTTAAGGAGATAACGTAATGACAGATAAAAATCTCAGATTTCTGGTAGTGGATGATTTCTCGACAATGCGCAGGATTATTCGCAACCTGCTCAAGGATCTCGGTTTTAATAACGTCGAAGAAGCTGAAGACGGAGCCATGGCTCTGAAAAAACTACGTGATGGTAGCTTCGATTTCATTGTTTCGGACTGGAATATGCCCAATATGGATGGATTAACCATGCTGCAAAATATCCGTGCGGATAACGCATTGAAAGATATTCCTGTGCTAATGGTCACCGCCGAAGCAAAAAAAGAAAATATTATTGCCGCAGCCCAGGCTGGAGCAAACGGGTATATCGTCAAACCCTTTACAGCCGCCACACTGGATGAGAAATTAAACAAGATTCTCCAGAATATGGCTGTACACGCCTGAACTGCTTTTTCTTGCCTATCTACCGACAAACAGATATTAATCCAAAAGATGAATAGCAGCCTGGATACTAATAAAAATGTCATCGATCACCTCGAACAGCTTACCCAGATGTTGCACAATTGTCTGTCTGAGCTCGGTCATAGCCAGCGTTTACAGCAAGCAAGTATCGGGGTATCCAGCAGCAAGGATGGGCTGGCCTATGTTGTCAATAAAACAACGCAGGCCGCCGAATGCTCACTGTTAGCGATAGAAAACGCCAAGCCCATCCTGGAAAATCTGGCAGTAAATGCCACTAATTTGCACAAGTTATGGCATCAGATGCCAGAAATAACAGTCACCACTATTGCAGATCATCCTGTTCTAAACAATACACTTAAGCAAACCCTTGATTTCCTGAGCGACATTCCTGAGCAGACAAGCTCCACACAAGCCTATCTTACGGAAATCATGGTGGCTCAGAATTTTCATGACCTGACCAGCCAGGTCATTCAGAAAATTACTCGCATGATCGAAACAATCGAACAGGAAATACGGCAATTGCTAACAGAAGAAGACTCGACGAAAAAAGAAATTTCGATTGAAAAAAAGAACAGCTTGATGAATGGGCCTGTCATTGATCCGCTAAAGCAAGACGACGTATACGTCGATCAAGAACAGGTTGACAACCTGTTGACCAAGCTGGGTTTCTGAAAGAGCACTAAATTGCATGTGCTACCTAGTCATAGAATTTTCTCAAATCTGATGGCTGAGGGAATCTTTGTGAAACTCTGTCAATCTGAAACTTCCTTGCATATGGCCTTGTGATGGCCGGATTGCGCAGAGGTTTTTAAGATGATTTTGATTTAAACAGCTGCACTGCTGTATTATTTTCTCCATTTTGTTCTGGCGTGAACCTGCTTCATAAAATATGGAAACCAGCGTCTTAATTCGCTCCCTGCTAGCGATAGCGCTGGGAGCATCATTGGGAGCCATCCTGCGCTGGATCCTCGGCATGACTCTCAACGCACTGTTTTCGACGATCCCACCGGGAACGTGGCTGGCTAATATGTTCGGTGGTTATCTAATGGGGGTAGCACTTGCCTACTTCAGTCAGCACGCATATTTAGCTCCCGAATGGCGGTTATTCATCATCACCGGGTTTTTGGGTGGGCTGACAACTTTCTCGACATTTTCAGCAGAGGTCACCACGCTGATTCAACAGGAACGCATATTGTGGGCTGGTATGGCGATATCAGCGCATGTGATTGGCTCATTATTGATGACGTTTTTGGGGTTGGCCACCTATAATATTTGCAAGCACCTTTGATATAGGGGAGGCACCATGCAAGGCTATCAATTGACATTTTTCACCCAGCAAGACCGCAAGCACGGATATCAGCCCTTGGGCAACTGGTTGATTGAAGAAGCGCGTAAACTTGGAGTAGGTGGCGCAACTTTGATCGCAGCAACCAAAGGTTTCGGGCGCGATCGCAAGTTACACGCTGCATGTTTCTTTGAACTGGCTGATCAGCCTATCGAGGTAACGATGGCACTCAGCGAAGCGGACAATAAACGTCTGTTCCAGCGGCTGCGCGATGAAAAGATCAGTGTGTTCTATATCAAGACACCGATTGAATTTGGGATGACCGACGATCCACAGGGAGATTGAAGATGACTTCAAACGACTGGTTTTATTGGGCATTGTTATCCGCTATTTTTGCGGCATTAACCGCTATCTTTGTTAAGGTAGGTGTTCAGGATGTGGATGCTGATTTGGCCACCTTAATCCGGACAGCTATCATCATCGTCGTTCTATCTGTGTTTGTGATCTCCACTGGTAAATGGGCCAACCCCTTCAAGCTATTACCCAAGACATGGCTATTTCTTGGTCTATCTGGTTTGGCCACAGGGGCTTCCTGGGTGTGCTACTTCCGAGCCCTTAAAATCGGTGATGTTTCCAAGGTTGCCCCCGTGGATAAATTCAGTCTTGTCTTGGCGGCTGTATTTGCTTTCACTTTTCTGGAAGAGCGTCCATCATCTCAGGAATGGTTTGGAATCACGATGATTGCAGGCGGTGTGCTTCTCCTTGCACTCAAGCGGTAATACATACAGACAAAAATCGTCGAATACCCAGAAATCACCAATGGGCGCCTCGAAAAAGCTTGACTCGCCCCTCCTGGTAGACTTGGTAAAATTACGCGGTCCTGAAACCCGTTCTTCTCCTGCCGATGAAACCACATAGCGCCTTCAAGCCCGACCTGTTCGCCGACGAACACCATCGCAAGAGTGCCCGACCACGCCACTGTATGGACCTTCTAGAACCGGATCGGTGAAGCAGGGGCGAAGGCGCTGTTCGACGGCGTCTCCGCGCAGTTGCTCCAGCAGAGATTCATCGCTCGCCAGAGTTCGTTCGATACTGGAAGCATGAATACCTTGCGACCGGCCGGCGTAGTCTTGCACAGGAAGCTGGGAACAAGGGAAGTCTGGTCAAGTTTCAGAAAGTACCGACATATCTAAGATTTTGATAAATGTACTGTATAGAGCTATGGCGTAGCCCAGCGAAGTGCGATGCTGGAGCCATCCTGAAATAAAAATGCCACCTGCTGTATTACTACAAACAGGTAGCTATTAGTTGATTCTATTTAAATCTGTTCTGCTGCCGGTTGTTCGGTATGTTCCGATTGCTGTTTCGGTTCCTGATGACCGGATGGATCGGTGAATTGATCATTCAGCATCTGGATGTAATCATTAGCATCTTCCTTGACTTCAGCCAGGATGCGCTGATTTGTTGTATTCCAGCCAGCCGGGCTTTTCAGGAACATGGGGCGGTAACCAGCAGTACTTTTACTGAAAGCGCGAATGATTTGCTTGGAGGCAGTGTGATCGTGGCTGTATTCAGTCGCAAGCTGTTTCAGAATACTGTGGGAGACACTTTTGCGAACGGTAAGATGGACGTAGCCAAGTGCGCCCACTAAAAAAGCACCCAAAAGAATCGGCAATACGCCTCCGGCAGAAATGCCGGCGATACAACGCTCAACTAGGTGCCAGCTTTCGGTGGCAGTCAGCGCCGCACCCGTCAATACCACCAGCAAACCGAGCAAGATGCTATCCAGCGTAAATACCCGGCTTCTCCATTGATCCAGCGCGGCTTCAAGTTTGCTGATAACCTGTGTTTCAATGGTGTTGGCCGTTTGTTCGAGCATGGCGGCAATCCGGTAGGAGCGTTCGATTTCGATCTGCTGCATGCGTGCACTGATGTCTGCCAAATCTTCTTCACGCTTTTGTTCAAAACGTTCCCGAACTTGTGGATCGTGAATGGGGACAGCGGCATCCTTGTCATAAATCCGATAGAAACGCCCGGCCAGCAATCCGGCCTGTGCCAGTGAACGCTGCCAGGCGGAAATAACTTCCTCGGGATTATCTTCCTTTGCGGTCACATCAATCTGGTTGAGGATGTACAGAAACTTATTGGCATCCGGGCGGTTAATAGTAGCGGCAACCAGATATTCAAGGGTATCTTTCATGGCGCCGGGTTCCGGGTGGCGCGCGTCGAAAAAAACCAGTACCAGGTCGGACAGATCAATGATGTGCTGGGTAAGGCGCAGGGTGGAGGTACGCTGGCTGTCTGCATCAAATCCGGGAGAGTCAATCAGGATCTTGCCACGGATTTTTTCTGATGGACAGGTTTTAAGTTGAACATAGGCATCAATGCGTTGCGGTCCGGTTTCTGCAATTTCCTCGATGTTATGGCTGATCTGGTAGAACGGGAAACGCGGATCAGCATCAAGCGCCACGCCTGGCAGCGTCTTGACTTCATCGTGACGGCTGTAACAGATGACTGTGAATTTGTCATCGACCGCCTGATTGCCGGTGCGCTGCAGGGGTAGATTCAGGTAGGAATTGATGAACGTTGATTTGCCTGATGAAAAAGTGCCCAGCACCGCAATCATTGGCCACCAAGTGACATAGGTGGCATATGACTCGTTCCGCTCCAGCAACCCGAGTGCCTGGGCGACGCTGTCCAGTTTTCTGAAACTGTGTACAGCTTTGGTCAGAACCGGGTTATCCGGGTGTTCTTCTGCGAGATGTTTTTCCAGATTGGCGAGGTGCTTGAGGATATTGGTCGTACTCATATTTGATGATCCTTGTTTAATTAGTGAATGTTGGCGTTGAAAAATATAGGTTTGTAGAGGGCTTTTTTATTATCCGGGTCAATTTTATTGTGGTAGCAGTCGCTTTACAAATGGATACACTGGCACATCTGTATCTGTTCATGTTAATCAAATTCGGACAGTAGTTTTTTCATAATCGTTTCCGCCTGATTCCAGTATTGTGATCCGAATAGATTGAGATGATTAAGGATGTGGTAAAGCTTATAGAGCTGCTTGCGGGTGGCATACCCGGTATCCGCCGGCCAGATATCGCGGTAGGCAGCATAAAAGTCTGGTGGAAACCTGCCAAACAGTTCCGTCATGGCCAGATCAGCTTCTCTGTCGCCGTAATAGACGGCTGGATCGAAGATAACGGGTTGTCCATCTGTATCGAAAGCGTAATTTCCTCCCCACAGATCGCCATGCAACAGCGATGGCTGCGGTGTGTAGCCCATAAAAAAATATTGAAAACCGGATAGCAGGCGTTCACCGAGCGATTGCAGCGAACCGGTGTAACCGTTTTCCCTGGCGAGATTCAGTTGATAACCCAATCGCTGCTGGCGCCAGAATGCAATCCAGTCACTATCGACTGTATTTCTTTGTGGCGTTGAGCCAATCGTGTTGTCACGTATCCAACCAAATTTTTCAGCAGTATGCCGATGCATATTAGCCAGCCCGATACCCAGTGTGGCTGCATTACCCTGATTCTGCAAGTCAATGTATTCCAGCACCAGCCAGGCATAGCCATGCCCGCTACCACTGCAAAACGGCCGTGGAGCACGCAGGCTGGCGGAATCGAGGATTTCCTCCAACCCGGCTGTTTCGGCTTCAAACATGGCCAGATACTCGGCCTTATTCAGTTTGATAAAGAATTGCTGATCCTGATTGCGAATGCAGAAGGTCTGATTGATGCAGCCTCCTCCAATCGAGGTGAGGTTTTCCAGGGTGAACGCCTGCCGGGTAAGCTGTGAGATTTGCGCAGCAATGGCTGTCCATGGAAGGGAAGTAGCTTGTTGTATATTCCGTTTCATTGCTGCTTCATTTCTACTTCAGTCCGGCAATTGAGAACGTGCCCGGCAGATAGCCGCGCGTACCTGCTCCGGTGCGGTGCCGCCGGGGTGATTTCGGCTTTGCAGCGAACCTTCCAGTGTCAGCACCTCAAATACGTCCTGTTCGATAATTGCGGAGAATTGCTGCAGATCCGCAAGCGAGAGCTCACCCAGGTCACATCTTTTGTTTTCTGCGAAACGGACTGCCTGGGCAACTGTTTCGTGCGCATCACGAAAGGGAGTTCCTTTTTTGACCAGATAATCAGCCAGATCAGTCGCCGTGGCGTAGCCGCGCAATGCCGCCTGGCGCATGGCTTGTGGATTAACTTGCAGCCCGGCCAGCATGTCGGCGTAGATAGTCAGCGTATCTTTCAAGGTATCCACAGTATCAAACAAGGGCTCTTTGTCTTCCTGGTTGTCCTTGTTATAGGCCAGAGGCTGTGATTTCATCAGTGTTAACAGTGCAACCAGATGGCCGTTGATGCGGCCGGTTTTTCCACGCACCAGCTCAGGCACATCAGGATTTTTCTTTTGTGGCATGATGGATGAACCTGTGCAGAACCGGTCTGCAATGCGGATGAAGCCAAATGCCGGACTCATCCATAGGATCAGCTCTTCTGACAGGCGGGAGAGGTGCATCATGATAAGCGCGGCACTGGCACAGAATTCAATCGCAAAATCACGATCAGATACAGCATCCAATGAGTTATGACAGATATCATCAAACCCCAGTTCGCGTGCCACCTGTTCGCGATCGATCGGATAACTGGTGCCCGCCAGCGCGGCAGCTCCCAGCGGTAGCTGATTGACACGTTTTCTGCAATCCTGCAGACGTTGTCCATCGCGCAGCAGCATTTCATAGTAGGCGAGCAGATGATGCCCGAATGAAACTGGTTGCGCCACCTGCAAATGGGTAAAGCCAGGCATGATGGTGGCAGCGTGCTGTTCCGCCAGATCCAGTAATACATATTGCAGGCCATAGATGAGGTCGATAATCTCATCTATGGCAGCGCGCAGGTAGAGCCGAATATCGGTGGCCACCTGGTCATTGCGTGAGCGGGCGGTATGCAGTCTTTTTCCGGCATCCCCTGTCAGCGCCGTCAAACGCCGTTCAATGTTCAGATGTACATCTTCCTGCTCAAGCTGCCACTCAAACTGGCCATTTTTGATTTCTTCCCAGATCTGCGTCAGCCCTTTTTCAATAGCTTCCAGATCAGTTTGCGGGATGATATTTGTGGCTGCCAGCATACGTGCATGCGCAAACGATCCCTGAATATCGTACTCGGCCAGTCGATAATCGAATCCGACTGATGCGGTATAGCGTTGTACCAGTAGTGCAACAGGTTCACTGAAACGACCTGACCAGGTCTTTTTATCTTTTTCCACGGGAATATCTACTTACTGTTTGTTGGTTGAAAGCCTGCATTTTACCCGTAACCCGGAAAGAATCTGTACAAGACTGGCAGATTTCACAACACATATGCATAATATGCGCAAGTTGTTGGCAGCGCTGCTTTCCCTGAGAAAGGGAATGGTGGATAATTAGCACCTTTCATTTGAGTCACTTATTAACGAAGGAGCAATTCATGTCGGATCAAAACACGCAGAACGGGGGCGATCAGTCCAAAGATAAGGTTGAATGGACCAAACCCGCTTCATTATTCAATATTTTGTGCAAAAAATTTGCGCCGATTTCCGATCTCCAGCATAAACAGCTGCCTTCGTGGTCAATACTGGTTTTTCTGGGTGTACTGCTGCTGGTATTCGTCTGGAAGCAGATTGCTGTCAACCAAGCGGAATCACGGCTGGAAAAAGGTCAGGCTGAATTGGCCCTGAAGCTCGAACAGGAAAGCACAGCACTGGTCAAAAAGGCACGCGAATATGCGGACAGCCAATATAACAAGGAAGAAGAACGCTTCGGCCAGGTACTGGCATGGGCAGTGCGTGGTGAATTGATCCGTAACAACCTTGACCAGATTGACCAGTATCTGTCTGAACTCGTCAGAACAAAAGATACGGAACGTGTCGTGCTGATCAGTGACGAAGGAAAATTGCTGGTATCCACTGATAAAAGGCTGATCACTGAAGACGCATCGAATCTTTATCCGAAAGAAATTCTTGATTTGCAAACCATTACCGTCAAATCAGATGTGGCCGGTAAAAAACTGCTGGTTGTACCCGTCATGGGGTTGAACAAACGCATGGCCACCATCATCATCAGCTACAACCCCCCCCCCTTGTTGAACTGATACACACAGACTGCTGCCTGCAACCCCCCGTTATACGGGGGTTTTTTTATGTAAGATTACCCACCCCGGTTGGCCGCAAGGTGTTTATGCTCCAGTACCGTACGACTGTCGCATCCTGGTCCCGCAAATGGGGAACGGCACAAACTGAGTTCTGTATTACCTTCGGTACCACGGAGAACGGGCACTTCATTGGCAGGATTGCCCGATATGTTGCCGACGACATGCACATCCAGCATTTTCAGTAATTCCCCCGGCACACTCAGGAAGGAAGGTGAATCGTGATTTCCGGCTATGATAACAATGTGCCGACAAGTGGAAGCCGCAATAGCGTGTTTTGAAGAATTTTCTGTTCTATATTGATCTACGCGCAATGCCAGATTTGATCTGGTGAGCTATTCAGACAGTTTATTTTTACATAAATGCCAGGGACGATTGACGCTTGCCCGGTTAATCGGTATAGTGACCGACTTTTCCGGGGTGTAGCGTAGCCTGGTAGCGCGCCTGGTTTGGGACCAGGATGTCGGGAGTTCAAATCTCTCCACCCCGACCAATTTTCGTGTCGTTGATACGGGCCAGAGCCCGGTTTGAGTAAAGGTGCCCGTAGCTCAACCGGATAGAGCACCAGCCTTCTAAGCTGGGGGTTACAGGTTCGATTCCTGTCGGGCACGCCAAGTTAGATCTGATCTTGTCTTGATCAGATTAAATTGGTTTTCAGATCCATGGTGGCTGTAGCTCAGTTGGTAGAGTCCCGGATTGTGATTCCGGTTGTCGTGGGTTCGAGTCCCATCAGCCACCCCAAAAAACCTACTTTTGTTGCCCGCAATTTCAATATTTTCTTACGTTCCGAAAACATCTTCCCACAGTTGAAAGACTGCCCGTCTGGCACTGCTTAAGTAATCGCTCGTTACACGAGCAAATTTCTGGGATACATCTTTTGGTAAAGCAGTACCGGTGGCTTCAGGTATGCCGCTCAGCCGGAGTTGATGTTGTGTACGCCGAAGTTCACGATAGGCGATAAACGCCGCATTTGCTTTCTCAGCGGATGTCAGCCCAAGTTCTCCGGCAAGCTTGAGTAAAGCAATGTTACCAATGTTGCTGGTTAATTGTGGATAGCGGTGGGCATAACCCAGAACCAGATATTGCACAATAAATTCCACGTCAATAATGCCACCGTGATCATGCTTGACATCGAATAACGGTGTGGAATTTGGGTGCGCTTCCAGCATTTTTGTACGCATCATCAGAATTTCCCGTTTGAGATTTTCCATATCACGCGGTTGGCAAAGGATGTTTTTACGCATCTGTTCAAATTTTTCACCCACTTCACTATCACCAATGACAAAGCGCGCACGTGTCAATGCCTGATGTTCCCACACCCAGGCCTGCTCATGCTGATACAGGGAAAAAGCCTCAATGGAATTGACCAGCAATCCGCTGGTGCCATTAGGGCGCAATCTTAGATCTGTCTCGTAAAGTACGCCGGCGGAGGTATGGCTGGTTAGCCATAGATTAATATTCTGGGCAAGTTTAGTATAAATCTCCATGGCATCAGGGTGATTGTCCTGGTAGAGATAGACGATATCGAGATCGGATACGTAACCCAATTCTTTTCCCCCCAGTTTGCCGTAGCCTATAATGGCAAAAGCAGGAGATTTCCGGTGTTTCTTTTTTAATCCCTGCCAGGCGAGTTGTAAAACATTGTCAAGAATGAGATCAGCAAGTGCGGTTAAATGGTCGCTGAGTGTTTCCAGCAACAAATTTCCTTCAAGATCAACAGCAAGCAAACGAAACACCTGCGCATGCTGAAAATGTCGTAGTACATCCATTTGCCATTCTATTATCTGTGCCTTGGGTATATTGCCGTGATGCAGCTGATGGATAAGCTCTGTTTTAAGCGTTGGCCAGTCTGGCAGGGTGTGCAGGCCGGATGGGGCAAGTAATTCATCCAGCAGAATCGGGTGACTGCCAAGATAATCACTGGCCCATTGGCTGATACTGACCAATTTGGCTACTCGTGGCAGGGTTTGTGGATACTCCTGTAATAAAGCAAGGTAGGCTGAATATTGTCCGATTTTTTCGAGTAATCGCAGCATACGTTCCAGCGTAATTTCCACAGGAGGAAATCGAGTTACCACTTCCATTAATGTGGGCATTAATTCCAGGATACGTTCCTGATTAGGGTGGCTTAGCTGCCGAAACGTAGTGCCATCGTAAAATTGCTGAACACGTGCAGTAATTTTGTCAGGGTCAATATATCCTAGTGTTTTTAATTGATTACTGAAGACCTTAACTATTTCGTTGTCGTTGGTTTGTTCGGGCCTGATCCGGGCGAATGTACCAAGCTTTATGGCTTTGCGGCGTACTGCAAAAATTTGCTCAAAATGACGGGTAACATTCTGGCGATGCAGATCAAGGTGTTTGAGAAAACCGGTATAGTCGGTAAATCCCATACTTTTTGCTATCAATATCTGATCATCTGAATGTTGTGGCAGATTCTGAGTTTGTTGATCATCCAGATATTGCAGGCGGTGTTCAAGTTTGCGCAGAAAGTAATAGGCTTCAATCAGCTCTTCTACTGTCTGTTCAGGGAGAGGCTGTTTCTGCTTTAATCGCTGCAAGACGCCAAGAGTAGGGCGAATACACAGATCGGCATCCCGTCCTCCTCGGATTAGCTGAAACACCTGGGTGATAAATTCAATCTCACGGATACCACCGGGGCCCAGCTTGATATTATCGTGCAACTCGCGCCGATCTACTTCTTTGCGCAGTTGAGTGTGCAGACTACGCATCGCCTCATAGGCCTCAAAATCCAGATATTTGCGAAATACAAAGGGACGTACGATCAGTTCCATCAACGCTGCTTCAGCGATTGATGAGCCGGTGATTACGCGACTTTTGATCCAGGCGTGGCGCTCCCATTCGCGGCCTTGTGTAACAAAATAGTCTTCAAGCATGGGCAGGCTGATGGCGAGCGGGCTGTTTTCGCCGTACGGGCGCAATCGCATATCGACACGAAATACATAACCGTCCACGGTATAATCATTGAGGCTGGCAATCAACTTTCGCCCGAGTCTGAGAAAAAATTCATGATTGGTAATGGATTTACTGCCATCTGTTTCGCCATCTTCGGGATAGATAAAAACTAAATCTACATCAGAGGATACATTGAGTTCGCCCCCGCCCAGTTTTCCCATAGCTACAATCAGCAATTGTTGCTCTGTACCAGTTTTTTCTCCTTTTGGTTTACCAAAGTGCCCGGGTTGCACCATTGCTGCATGGAGAAATTCGAGTGAAAACTGGATCGTTACATCGGCTAGAGCTGTCATGGTTGCCATGACTTCGTTCAGATCAGCCAGCCCGGCCAGATCGCGTGCAGCCAGCCGGAGAATGACGCGCTTGCGTAGTTGACGCAATAAACGGTGTAAATCTGCCTCATCTATCAGGTGCGCCGTGGAGTCCTGGAGAAAACCAAGCATTTCTTCCCGCGTAAAGGGATTGTGCAATTGCTCCAGAAGTTCTTGTTGAAGCTCGGATTCATTTTCCAGTACCCGTTTCAAGTACCGACTGTAAGGCAGAATACTGCTGACAATGGAAGCTGCACGGGATGTGCTGATCGGTGTCGTCATATAAGATAGTAGTTACGCGACAAGTTATTGCTGCTGATTTTATTGCTTCGATGTATTACGGATTTGGCGATAGCTTCGCATAAAATGCTTTGTTTTTACTGTAGTGCATGATTTTATGGAAATGATATCCCGTTGAAGGATGTAAAGACTGTTATTTCTTAAATGGAAACTAAATTTCAGGTAACGGATGAGATATTCCGGGAGCCAGCTTTGTATTGAGTCGGTTTATGTCGCGTTACTTCTTGCGCTATTGTGTGGTTTGCTTGAGCTGGGCGGGCAGATGTCTTCTGGTTAGCGTACTATTTCTTTGCCTGGCGCTGCTTGCATTACGTTACTGGATTTTGCCAGATATCGGCAATTACCGTTCTGATATTGCCGCAGCAATCACCCGTGTCGCCGGGCAGCCAGTGCGGATTGATGTCATCCAGGCTAATTGGGATGGGCTGCGCCCGCATTTATCGATGCAAGGCGTCAGTGTGCACGATCAGCAGGGTCATCTGGTATTAATTTTTCCAGGAATTGAAGGTACAGTTTCATGGCGATCAATGCTGCGTGGCGAGCTTAATTTTCACGAAATTGTAATTGATCGACCTGCTTTAGTAACACGCCGGGATACAGAGGGCTTATTACATATTGCAGGCATCACCTTGGGAGGAGATCGGCAGGAAAGTGGGTTCTTTGACTGGCTGCTGCGTCAGCGGCGCTTGGTGGTTAAGCAGGCGATCATCTACTGGCAGGATGATTTGCGATTGGGCACTGTACATTATTTTGAATCTGTCAATCTGCTTCTGCAGAACAGGCAAGGGGGAAAGCGTCATCAATTCGGGTTACGGGCACAATCATCTGGCCCACTGTTTTCCAAGGTGGATATTCGTGGAGATCTGATTGGTGATTCTGTACAGATGCTATCAGCGTGGCAAGGGCGTCTGTTCGTCCAGTTACAGGATTTTGATCTGGAAAACTGGCAAGAATGGATGACATTGCCGGCTGATCTGACGCTTAAGCGTGGGCAAGGCAGTGTACGTGCCTGGATGGATGTTGGTGCTGGCAATCTCTCACGTTGGGTGGCTGATATCAATCTGCGAAAAGCAGCTATTCATTTTGCGCAGCATTTATCCCTGTTGGAAATCGATCACTTGTATGGTCGTAGCGGGTGGAGTAAGACAGAAGATGCACAGGATACAGATGAGCAGTGGTTTGTACGTGATTTAAGTGTTGAATTGAAGGATTTGCCCCTTGCTGAGCCAGTTGCAGCGTTATGGCATGTGCGCAATCACAAGGATGGTGGTACGCCTGAATACAGACTGCAGGTGGAAAAGTTTGACTTGAATGTACTGACCAGACTTGCCGCCAACCTGCCACCAGAAAATAGGTTATATAAATTCTTGTCTGAAGTGTCTCCTCGCGGCACAGTAAAACATGTAAATCTCGAATGGCAGGGCAATTGGTCTGAAAAATCATCCTTAAAAGCAAATGCCGCCTTCAGTGATCTTTCCGTGCAGTCACTTGATAAGTACCCTGCATTCAGCGGCGCTAGTGGGATCGTCAACATAACAGAAACAGATGGCTCCCTGTTTCTGTCCTCAAGTAATATGGAACTCCGTAAGACGCAGCAGCCCGAAGAAAAATTACGATTGGATACTTTGATCGGGCGAGTGGATTGGAAAATTGCGCATGGTTATGAAACCGCCCAGCTGAAATTCAATAATATTGTTTTCACGAGCGATGCAGGGAATGGAGCACTTCAGGGGAGTTATGCTTTTAATGGTAATTTACCCGGACAGATAGATTTGGCCGGGTATTTGTCACAGGCTGATATACCTCTTTTGGGTCAATATATCGCCTGGGTGACCGATGAAACTGTGGTGAACGAGATCAACAAAGCTATCATCTCAGGGCAGCTGCATGATACAAGATTTCATGTTAAGGGTACATTGAATAGCCAATCAACTGATAAAAAGAACAGGTTATCCATTCGTGCAGAAACAGATATTGGCAATGCTACTATTAAAACTCCGGGTGACTGGCCGGAAATTTCTGGCATGGCAGGATATGTCTCGCTACAGGATAGCGTTCTGGATATATCACTTTCTTCTGCCAATATTTCTGGTATCAAGTTGCAAAAATTCACGCTGCAATCCGGTGATCTGCATGCAGAACAACCAAAGATCAGGATAAAAGGTCTGGCGGAGGGTGAAAGTGGTGAAATAGCCGCTTTGTTGCGTAAGGCAGATATAAATCAGCATATTAGTGAGTTATTAAATCAGGCTGAATTTTCTGGAAAAGGACGATTGCAGGCAGATGTTTCTTTGTCAGTTACCCAGAAAGAATTTTCCATTGCCAGAATGCAAGGGCGTTACCAGTTTATGGATAACCAGATCAACTTTGACCGCTATATTCCTGATTTTTATCAGGTTAATGGATCATTGGTTTTTACTGAAGCTAGCATGACGTTGGAGGGGGTTCGTGCCAAAGTACTAGGTGGACCAGTTGAGATATCCTCTGTCTCTGCTCCTGAAGGAGGTATGCATATTACTGCAAGCGGACGAGCTGATTTTGATCGCTTTCAGTCGGACAGAATCACAACTGAACCCGTAAATTTATCACGTTTGTGGACACAATTTATGCGAGGGAGTACCGATTGGCGGTTTGGAATGGATATCGAGCACAATAAAGCCAGTATCGTGATCGAATCCTCCCTGAAGGGCGTGGGACTCACGTTGCCGGCTCCTTTGTCTAAAACAGCGGCGGAGGTTGTTCCGTTGCGTCTGGAAAAATATTTTACCTGGCCACATGACGATCATACCCGTTTGCGCTACGGAAATATTATTACTGCGGAATTTCAGCGTGTTCATGAGGCTGTGCATCATTACCACCCGGTACGCGGCATCATCCGCTTTGGTGGAAGAGGTGTGCTGCCTCAGAATCAGATTACCCGGATTGAAGGTGCTGTTGCCAGATTGGAATGGGATCAATGGCGAGAGTTGTTCCGAAGACATGCAGAAGTGGATGTTTCGATTGATCATACAGCACGTGGACTGGATAATATTCTAACTGGGCCGGTACAGTTTGATGTGCGAATTGGGCAGCTTGAATTTCTGTCCAGCTATTTCAATAATGCCCACCTTGTCATCGACAAGCGGGATGATGTTTGGCAAATGCAGGTTTCCAGTCGTGAGGTCGCCGGTAAAATAGACTGGCATGCAACATCCCCACAGAAAGTGGCAGCGCGTCTGAGCAGATTAATTATGCCGAAGGATGCACCTGAACCCGCATTGTTACAGCACAGTCTTGATATCCCTGGAAATTGGCCGAATGTGGATATTGAGGCTGATGAACTGATCGTGGATGGTGTGTTGCTAGGTCAGATGAAATTGAGTGCTGTACAAAAGCAGAATGGCTGGCAGGTGGAGAATCTGGATATCAGACATCCAGATAGTACATTGCAGGCCAGTGGATTGTGGGAAAATCACAGGCCGCCTTACCGGGTGTCTAGCCATATTCAGTTGCAATCAGGTAATATCGGTAAATTTCTGAAGCGCCATGGCTATCCAGCCCGTATCGCTCGTGGGGAAGGGGCGATGACAGGCGATCTGGAATGGGTAGGCAAGCCGTTCTCTATCAATTTTCCAACACTATCCGGTAAACTGCAATTTGATGCCCGGCACGGGCAATTCACAGAATTGAAGCCTGGTATCGGCAGATTATTGGGAGTTTTTGACCTGAAATCTTTACCTCGCCGATTGACGTTGGACTTTTATGATGTATTTGGTAAAGGATTTGGCTTTGATAAACTTGGCGGCCATGTTGCTATCCAGAACGGTATCGCTTCGACTGATGGTTTATATATTATGGGGAGTTCAGCCGAACTTGTTCTGAGCGGAGAATGGGATCTAGTAAATGAGACTCAGGCCTTGAATTTGAAAGTATTTCCCTCATTTGGATTAGTAACCCCTATTGCTGGAATTGCTGCCATGATCGCTTCGGGAACGCTACAAGATCCTTTTAGCCGGGTGCTGCTGAATGAATATGCCATAACCGGAAGCTGGAATGACCCGATTGTAATCAGGCTGGATGAGGAAGAGAATCAGGTTAGGCAGCGTAACCATAAGCCATAATGTTATTTTCAATCTGAAACAAAGTACAATTATTCGGATTTAAGCGGGTCAGGTACAATAACAATTACAAAGAGACCTGATATTTATGCTCTTGTTATTAAATTGAAAATATAAATCCGGGGCAAAATAAACTTGAAGGGAAAGGAAAGCTGAGTATAGGCAGCTTGACAATATTGATTGAATACAAGAGAGGGAAGAACTATGTCGACTAGTATAAATGTTGAATTGACTACTTCTCCCAGTTCAGGTGTTGATTCCAAAGTACGGGTGGCAGCCGTACAGATGGCCTCTGGTCCCAGTGTAACAGCCAATCTTGAGGAAGCTTTTCGTCTGATTGAAGAGGCTGCTACAAAGGGTGCGCAACTGGTGGCATTACCGGAATATTTCTGTATCATGGGAATGAAGGATACCGACAAGCTGGCGGTACGTGAGAATCCTGGAGAAGGGGAAGTCCAGAATTTTCTGAGTGAAACTGCCAAGCGGTTTGGTATCTGGTTGGCAGGGGGGTCAGTACCTTTAGTTTCACCTCTTTCCAATAAAGTATACAACAGCTGTCTGGTATACGATGAACAAGGTCGGCAGGTGGCACGATACGATAAGATCCACTTGTTTGGACTGTCACTGGGTAACGAGAATTTCGCTGAGGAAAGAACGATAGACGCAGGTAATCGGGTGGTTGCAATTGATTCTCCCTTTGGCCGTATGGGGTTGTCCATTTGCTACGATCTGCGTTTTCCCGAGCTATACCGCATGATGGGTAAAGTGGATATCATTTTGGCACCTGCTGCGTTTACCGCCATTACCGGAAAAGCTCACTGGGAGACGCTTATTCGAGCTCGTGCGATTGAGAACCAGGCTTATCTGATTGCGCCAGCGCAGGGAGGATTCCATGTGAACGGACGTGAAACCAATGGTGACAGTATGATTGTTGATCCATGGGGAGTAATCATTGATCGTCTTCCGCGCGGGGCCGGAGTAGTGCTCGCAGAAATCGATCGCGTATATCAGTCAAGTGTACGAGCGAGCCTGCCTGCACTGGAACATCGGTGCTTGCTTGCCTGCTGAGAAAATATAGATTTGATCTGACTTATACGTTACCCTAATTTTTCTACAGGCTGCCTTCATTGCATGCCTCATAGCCACAGTTTATTTATTTGCCCACTTTACTAAAGAGAATTTATTTCTGGAATGATGGATTCATTTGCGATAGCTGATCAGTACCTGCTGGCCCCGTATGAGTTGAATCCAACCAGGTTGCAGGATGTATTTGGTCAGATTCTTTCCCATCGAATTGATTATGCTGACATTTATTTTCAGTATAGCCGGTCGGAGGGCTGGGTGCTGGAAGAGGGCATCGTCAAATCAGGCAGCTTTAGCATCGACCAAGGAGTAGGGGTGCGAGCAATTAGTGGCGAGAAGACTGCTTTCGCCTATTCGGACGATATCAGCGGTCAGGCTCTGATTTCTGCAGCTCGTGCAACACGCGCAATTGCTGCTCAAGGCAGTGAAAAACAGACACGTATAATGGGTTTGTCAGGAAATATTACTCGACAGGCGTTGTATTATCCGTCTCTGGATCCCATCGCACTTTGTCAGGATGCTGACAAAATCAGGTTACTCGAACGCTTGGAAGAATTTGCGCGCGCATTGGATAAACGGGTTATTCAGGTCATGGCATCGCTGGCAGGAGAGTACGAAGTAATCATGGTTGCACGCAGCGATGGTTTGCTCGCTGCTGATGTACGGCCTCTGGTGAGGGTATCCTTACAGGTTATAGTCGAAGAAAGCGGTCAGCGGGAGCAGGGTGTTGCTGGAGGTGGTGGACGTTTTGACTATGGTTATTTTACCGATACAGTGTTACAGGATTATGCGCACAAGGCTGTTCATCAGGCGATAACAAATCTGGTTTCAAAACCGGCGCCGGCAGGAAGTATGACGGTGGTGCTAGGTAATGGGTGGCCGGGTATTTTGCTGCATGAAGCAATTGGCCATGGTCTTGAGGCAGATTTTAACCGCAAAGGAAGTTCGGCTTTCTCCGGGCGTATCGGGGAACGAGTTGCTGCGCCGGGAGTGACGGTGGTCGATGATGGCACGATACGTGATCGTCGCGGGTCGCTGAATATTGATGATGAAGGCAATCCGACACAATGCACTGTCTTAATCGAAGATGGTATTCTCAAAGGCTACCTTCAGGATAATTTAAATGCCAGGTTGATGAATCAGGCCGTTACCGGCAACGGCCGGCGTGAATCATTTGCTCATATCCCTATGCCACGCATGACTAACACCTGCATGTTGAATGGAGACAAAGAGCCGGAAGAGATCATTGCTTCTGTCAAACATGGTTTGTACGCCGCTAATTTTGGAGGTGGGCAGGTTGATATCACCAGTGGCAAGTTTGTATTTTCCGCTGCGGAAGCCTACATGATTGAAAATGGTAAAATCACCTATCCGGTGAAAGGAGCTACTCTGATTGGCAACGGCCCTGATGTACTAACTCGCGTTTCCATGATTGGCAATGATATGGCTCTGGACCCTGGAGTCGGCACGTGTGGCAAGGAAGGGCAAAGTGTTCCGGTCGGTGTTGGGCAACCAACTTTGAGGGTAGATGGCTTAACAGTTGGGGGAACAAACGGATAGTTATACGTGCTGGTATTATCTGCATGTTTTACTGGAGATATTTACGAGAAGTAAATATATAATCCAAGTAATATAGCTCGGATATTGTTTATCTCACGTCTTGCGTATTTTGCAGCCGACAAGGGAAATCTGGAAAGTTTGTTATCTCTGATCGATAAGGGCAACGGTGCTTTTTCCTGCATTACTGTTTAATTTCGAGCCTTGAGCGCGGATTATTCAATAATGCTTTATTGCTATGTAAGCAGCAAACGATATAAAGAAAGAATTGGCATTGGTTTTAATTACAAGATGAAAAAAATTATTTTAAATCTGGGAATTTCCTGGTATGAGTACTGAATTGACAGGTGCTGAGATCACAATACGCTGTCTGCAGGAGGAAGGGGTAAGTCATATTTTTGGTTATCCTGGTGGTGCCGTGTTGTTCCTGTACGATGAATTGTTCAAACAAGATAAAATCAAGCATATTCTGGTTCGCCATGAGCAGGCTGCGCTCCACGCAGCGGATGGCTATGCACGTTCCAGCAATAAAGTAGGCGTGGCTTTGGTTACATCTGGCCCGGGTGTTACGAATGCTGTAACGGGCATTGCTACCGCCTTCATGGATTCGATTCCAATGGTGATTATCAGCGGACAGGTGCCAACGGCTGCCATTGGTCAGGATGCGTTCCAGGAAGTGGACACAGTAGGGATTACGCGTCCTTGCGTTAAACATAACTTTCTGGTGAAAGACGTGGCAGAGCTGGCCACAACGATCAAAAAAGCTTTTTATATTGCATCAACAGGACGTCCTGGGCCCGTTTTAGTGGATATACCCAAGGATGTTACGCAGCAAAAGGCCGAATTTAATTATCCTGCCAGTATTTCACTGCGCTCCTACACTCCAGTAGTTACCGGAGATGTTCAGCAGATTAAAAGAGCCATCCAGATGATTTTGGAAGCAAAACGCCCCATGGTCTATTTTGGGGGTGGTGTGATTTTGGATAATGCTGCAGCAGAATTAACGGAATTCGTACGGATGCTGAATTTTCCGTGTACCGGTACACTCATGGGGCTGGGTGGTTATCCATCAACTGATCAGCAGTTTGTCGGAATGCTGGGTATGCATGGTACCTACGAGGCGAACATGGCTATGCAATATTGCGATGTGCTGATCGCGGTAGGCGCCCGCTTTGATGATCGGGTTATCGGAAATCCCAAACATTTCTGTAATGAAGAAAGGAAAATTATCCATATTGATATCGACCCGTCATCAATTTCCAAACGTGTCAAAGTAGATGTTCCTATTGTAGGCGGCGTATCGGCAGTATTAAAAGAGCTGAACATGTTGCTCAAGGCTGGCAGGGAAACAACGGATATTAATGCGCTACTTAAATGGTGGGAACAGATTGAGCTGTGGCGTGCACGTGACTGTCTGAAATATGATAGGACGGCTAATATTATTAAACCTCAAATGGTGGTCGAAAAGTTATATGAAATAACCAGTGGGGATGCCTTTATTACATCTGATGTTGGGCAACATCAAATGTGGGCAGCACAGTTTTATAAATTTGATAAGCCACGCCGCTGGATCAATTCAGGAGGTCTGGGTACGATGGGATTCGGCTTGCCTGCTGCAATGGGTGTGCAAATGGCCAACCCGGGAAGCAAGGTGGCCTGTATTACCGGGGAAGCAAGTATTCAGATGTGTATACAAGAATTATCCACTTGTAAACAATATCATCTGCCCATCAAAATCATCAACCTTAACAATCGCTACATGGGAATGGTGCGGCAGTGGCAAGAGTTTTTCCACGGCAACCGCTATGCTGAATCCTATGTGGATGCATTACCTGATTTTGTTAAGCTTGCTGAAAGTTATGGGCATGTCGGCATGCGAATTGATAAACCAGAAGATATTGAAGGTACGCTCAAAGAAGCCTTCAAGCTGGATGAGCAGCTTGTATTCATAGACTTTATTACAGACCAGACCGAGAACGTTTTTCCTATGGTGCCTGGTGGAAAAGGTCTATCCGAAATGATTTTGGTATAACAGTATGCGACATATTATTTCTTTGTTAATGGAAAATGAGGCTGGCGCACTATCGCGAGTAGCCGGTTTGTTTTCTGCTCGTGGTTACAATATTGAATCCCTATCTGTTGCTCCTACTGAGGATCCGACGTTGTCTCGTATGACTCTGGTCACGAATGGCCCTGAAGAAATTGTCGAACAGATTACTAAGCAGCTCAATAAGTTGATTGAAGTTGTCAAGCTGATTGATTTGAGCGATGAAGGTTATGTTGAGCGAGAACTCATGTTGATAAAGGTAAGGGCGGTGGATAAGGATCGTGAGGAGATGAAGCGACTCGTTGATATATTTCGGGGTAATATCATTGATGTTACAAATAAAATCTACACCATAGAACTTACGGGTACCAGAGCAAAACTGGATGGTTTCTTGCAGGCAATAGATCGCAATCTGATTCTGGAGATAGCCAGAACAGGTGTGTCCGGTCTCGGCCGTGGAGAACGGATTTTAGAACTATAAATTTTTTACCGGGATCTGTCGGTAGATTCTGATTTCATCGATAGCTCATCTGTCGATGTGGCTGCATAAACACTCAGGAAGGAAAATAATGAAAGTCTATTACGATAAAGATGCGGATCTGTCCCTCATCAAGAAAAAGAAAATTGCTATCATCGGTTATGGCTCACAAGGACATGCGCACGCTAACAATCTAAATGATTCGGGAGTCGAAGTTATCATTGGTCTGCGTAAAGATGGAGCGTCATGGGATAAAGCAAAGAAAGCTGGTTTGACTGTAAAGGAAGTAAGTGAAGCGGTCAAGGATGCCGATATTGTCATGCTGTTGTTACCGGATGAGCAGATGGCATCGATCTATCAGACTGAAGTTGAGCCGGCACTGAAGAAAAATGCCACACTGGCTTTTGCACATGGTTTCAACATTCATTATGGACAGATCATCCCCCGTGAAGATTTGGATATCATCATGATTGCGCCCAAGGGGCCTGGCCATCTGGTACGTTCTACTTATATCCAGGGGGGAGGGGTTCCATCTCTCATCGCTGTTCATCAGGATAAGTCTGGCAAGGCGCGTGATTTAGCACTTTCTTATGCTGCCGCAAATGGCGGTACCCGTGGTGGCGTGATTGAAACCACTTTCAAGGAAGAGACAGAAACGGACCTATTTGGTGAACAGGTGGTGCTGTGCGGTGGATTAACGTCACTGATTCAGGCGGGGTTTGAAACCCTGGTGGAAGCCGGTTACGCACCAGAAATGGCCTATTTTGAATGCCTGCATGAAGTCAAGCTGATAGTGGATTTGATCTATGAAGGCGGTATCGCCAACATGCGTTATTCCGTATCAAACAATGCAGAATATGGTGATGTATCCAGAGGCCCCCGTATTATCACTGAAGCAACCCGCAATGAAATGCGCAAGATTCTGCGCGAAATTCAGACGGGTGAATATGCTCGTGAATTTATTCTGGAACACCGTGCTGGTGCACCTGTACTTAAATCGAGTCGTCGCCTTGCTTCCGAACACCTGATTGAAACAGTCGGTTCCAGATTGCGTGACATGATGCCATGGATCAAGAAAAACAAACTGGTTGACCAGGCGAAGAACTGAATATATGTCGACTTCTTACTATCCACACCCGATTATTGCACGCGAAGGCTGGCCTTTTATCGCTGGAGCATTTGTTGTTGCATTAGTAGTACAATTTTTTGCTGGTTGGGTATGGGCGCTACCATTGTGGCTGGTTGCTCTGCTCGTTTTACAATTCTTCCGTGATCCTCCACGGGTTATACCTACTCTTGCCGGAGCAGTACTCGCCCCGGCAGATGGGAGAATTGTTGCGGTGGATAAGGTTCAAGATCCTTATCTTTCGCGCGAAGCGCTAAAAATCAGTGTTTTCATGAATGTTTTCAATGTGCATTCGAATCGTAGTCCGGTAGATGGTGAAATACGTGATCAATGGTATTTTCCCGGAAGTTTTCTGAATGCAAGTCTACCTAAGGCCTCTTTGGAAAATGAGCGTAATGCCTTGTGGATTAGAACCAAAGAAGGGCGAGATGTAACTTGCGTACAGATAGCCGGCCTGATCGCAAAACGAATTGTCTGTCATGTACATCCCGGAGAGCATCTTGCTCGTGGACAACGTTTTGGCTTTATTCGCTTTGGCTCGCGTGTTGATGTCTATCTTCCACCAGGAATGAAAGTCAATGTTGGAATTGGCGATAAGGTTCAAGCTACCCAAACAGTGCTGGCTGAATTTCGCTGATTATTTCCGACTGATATCCATATCTATTTATGCAGGAATCTGATTCGGAAAAATTGCCTGTTGCAAGCGTCCGGTGGCGAAGGAGGGGTATTTACCTGTTACCTAACCTCTTCACAACGGCAGCGTTGTTTTCCGGTTTTTATGCGATTGTGCAAGCAATGAATGGCCATTATGAGCATTCTGCTGTGGCTATATTCGTGGCCATGGTGTTTGATGGACTGGATGGCCGGGTGGCACGCCTGACGCATACACAAAGTGAATTTGGTGCAGAGTACGATAGCCTATCTGATATGGTTTCGTTTGGTGCTGCTCCCGCATTGATTGTGTATGAATGGGCCCTGAAAGACATGGGAAAGCTGGGCTGGATTGCTGCCTTTATCTATTGTGCCTGTGCAGCGTTGCGTCTCGCCCGATTTAATGTGTCAATCGAAATTGTAGATAAGAAATTCTTTCAGGGATTACCAAGCCCGGCCGCTGCTGCATTGATTGCTGGCATGATGTGGGTAGCACTGGGCTTTCAGATCGCTGCAGATGATATCAAATGGTTAGCCTGGGCCATGACTCTATTTGCAGGGTTAACCATGGTAACTAATATTCCTTACTACAGTGGTAAAGAAATTAATCTGCACAGAAAAGTTTCATTTTTCGTAGTATTGCTGCTGCTCCTGTTCTTCTTCGTCTTGATTCCAAGTCATCCGCCGCTTGTATTATTTGGATTGTTCCTGGCTTATGCATTATCCGGATATGGCATGAAGCTTTGGCGATTATACAAAAACAGGAGACGCAGCGAGTTACGTAAGGATACCTAAGTGATTCAGCCCTGTTTCATATCTGACCGACATTCTGCACAATCTACCATCCAGATCAGTCCTTGCTGTGTGCGAATGAAGCATATTTAGAGCTACTTGTTTACATATCCACATGAAGCGAAGTAGTTGGCACACTCCTCCGGAGTGAACAGATCCAACACTTTGCCGATCTGTGCCCATAAGGCATC
>NZ_QICQ01000037.1 GCF_003201195.1 Nitrosomonas eutropha
CAGTATGAGTGGACAGTGCGCCACTTGGGAAAGTCATTAGGCAGGGCTCGCCACTGGCAGCCGCTCTTGAGCAAATACAGCACCGCACAAAAAACATCGTACAGATCTATTCGTCGAGGGCTGGTCTTCCTGCGCGCGCTCTCCAGCAAAGGCTTGATAAGCTCGAATTGTTCACGACTGATGTCGCTCGGGTAACTTCTTCTCATCTTCCGAGTTTCTCATACTCCCCTAGACTTTGAACAGGTTCTCAGATTTATTATCTTGAATTTTGCAGCCACCTACAACTATCTGAATAGTATTCATCATTTTTCCTCATTACAAGATAACTAATGTGATATTCCTGAAGGTTGGCAGTCTCCGTTATAATCAAGTTTAACATCTGCATATTCTATATTTGTAGGCGACAAGCAAGGCCACCGGCCAGCTTCGTATTTGAAGAACACGCCCCTCACTCCACTCGAAAACAATCAGATGTCTTCCGTATCTGATTTGTTGTATCAACCAGTAATCTGGAAAGAAAATTTCATCATGAGAAATAAAATCACGATAAACTGCCATCCTTTTGTGCGTGCGAGATTTATTATCAGCAACTCTCCGGATAAATATTATCAATTCCGGACGAAAACTAAACAAATATGAAACAACCTGAATGTCTTGCCTTGGCAGATCTGATTACAAAAAAAATATCAGCTCTGCTCCATACCCAATTAAGCACCAATCCCGGCATAACAAGCCAAATCCTCGGAACGCCACATACAGTGGCACAACAGGGTAAGGATATTTTTGCATGATTGACTGGTCCTATGCGGCGGCCGGTACCTTCACTGGCTTTATTATCGGATTGACTGGTGTTGGTGGTGGTGCTCTGATGACGCCCATCTTGCTACTGTTTTTCGGGATATCGCCAACAACCGCTGTCGCTACTGATTTATGGTTTGCCGCCATCACTAAAATAGCCGGTGCACGAATACATCATACCAACGGCAATGTGGATTGGCAGGTAGTCAAGCGTTTGTGGGCAGGCAGTCTTCCGATGGCTTCACTGATCGTACTACTGATAAGTATGGGGACACATATCGTAAAGGTAGACTGGCTTACAAAAGGTATCGGTATAGTAGTGCTGGTTACAGCTATCGGGTTACTGGTAGCTCCCAGACTGATCGCTTTTGCTAAAAGAAAGCAGATTGGACAGCCGGAACGATTTAAGACAATGCAAGCAGTGCTTACAATCTTCGCCGGCGCAATTCTTGGAGTATGCGTTGCACTGACATCAGTAGGTGCCGGAGTCTTGGGAAGCGTAATGCTTTTGTACCTGTATCCACTACGTATAACCCCACATCGCCTAGTTGCTACAGAAATTGTGCACGCTATACCACTAGCGATTATTGCTGGCTTGGGTTATTTGTTCGCAGGTATGGTGGACGGAGAGATGCTCATTAGCCTGTTAGCAGGTTCAATACCGGCGGTCATTGCAGGAAGTAAGCTTGCCAGCAGGATTACAGGACAATGGATCCGGTTCGCTTTAGCAATTGTGCTTGCTGCAGCAGGGTTGAAAGTTCTTTTATAAAGAACCATTTCAATGCGCCGTCTGAAAAACAGTTGACACTTATATTTCAAGGAATATGTTACAGGATAAAATCCTTTAACTAGATACTACCCGAATATCTGGCTCAATCGTTCTCAGAAGCTGCTCAATTCCACGCAATGTTCCAGATATGGAACTTGGGCAAGTTCCACATGCCCCCTGATAATGAATACGCAGAAGGCTGCCTTCCAGAGCCAGTACATGAAGATCACCACCATCATGCTGCAAATAAGGTCTCACCTCTTCTTCCAGTAAAATATTGATTCGCTCCAATCGTTGCTGATCCTCCTCGCTAAGATTTGCCAGCGCCTCACTAGCAGCAGCAACCACGGTGGCTGATTGATCCGTCGCAGCCGGCGCAGCCCGAATTGGATCTGCCACCTCTCGCGCCAGATCCTGCCAATCCGCACCTCCATCCTGTGTAATCGTGATCCAGCGATCCACATAAAAGACATTGATAACATGATCAATATCAAACAACGCGGCAGCAAGCGGATCATCAGCCGCCTGTTCGGCGTTATTGTAAGATTTGGTAACCCCCCAAGTCAGTGGCTCCTTCAGGATAAACTTCAATGCATTAGGGTTTGGAGTTCCCTCAATTTCTGCAATCTTCGGCATGGCTATATATCAGTAATTATTTGCTACGGGCTTGTTGTTTAGGTGACTATCTGCTTCAGTTGTGGCATCTCCTGTTGAATTCATGGCCGCATGCAGGGTATGCCACGGCAGAATCGCACACTTGACTCTGGTCGGTAAATCACGTACCCCTGCAAGCACCTTGAGCCGACCAAGGTGATCAAAATCCTTGTTTTCTCTACTTACCAGCATATCCCGAAATTCCTGAATCAAAGCTTCTGCTTCCTGACGAGATCTTCCCTTAACGGCATTGGTCATCATTGAAGAGGAAGCCTTACAAATTGCACAGGATTCACCTCGAAATACAATTTCTTCAATACGTTCATTCAGCATATTGACATCCAGGTCAATCCGATCGCCGCACAGCGGATTATGTCCTGTCGCATGGTGGGTAGGATGGCTAAGAGAACCATAGTTACGCGGCTTGCGATTATGATCAAGAATAACTTCTTGATAAATTGATTTCAAACTCATTGTGCGAAAACCTTTTGTACAGACCGAATACCTGCCACCAGAGCATCGATCTCTTTTTTAGTATTATAAAAAGAAAATGAGGCACGCGACGTTGCCGCCACATTAAAACGCTGCATAATCGGTTGTGCACAATGATGCCCTGTGCGCACAGCTATACCTTCCTGGTTCAGTAAAGTACCAACATCATGCGGATGAATACCATCAATAACAAACGATATCACCGCAACCTTATCCGGGCAATCGCCTATGATTTTCACGCCTGGGATCATTCTGATTTGCTCAGAAGCATAAAGCAGCAGCTCATGTTCATAATCAGCAATAGCATCAAGGCCGATCTGTTCCAGATAATCAATTGCCGCACCAAAACCTATGGCCGCCGCAATAGGAGGAGTACCTGCCTCAAATTTATATGGTATCTCGTTATATGTTGTTTTTTCAAAGGAAACTGAAGCAATCATGTCCCCTCCTCCTTTGAATGGTTGCATAGATTCAAGCAAATGCGCCTTTCCGTACAAAATACCAATCCCGGTGGGCCCGCACATTTTGTGCGCCGAGAAAGCATAAAAATCGCAATCGAGATCCTGCACATCTATTTTCAAATGAGGCGCTGCCTGGGCGCCATCAATCAAAACAGGAACATCATGCTGATGTGCTATGGCAATCATGCGTTTGATCGGATTGATGCTACCAAGTGCATTGGAAACATGCGACAAAGCTACAAATCGGGTCTTGGAATTAAAAAGTTTTTCATATTCCTCCACCAGAAGCTCACCTGCATCATTAATTGGGGCTACCCGGATATGCGCACCTCTTTCCTCGGCCAACATCTGCCAAGGCACAATATTGGAATGATGTTCGAGCTCGGACAAAATAATTTCATCGCCACGCTGAATGAATTTACGTCCATACCCATGCATCACCAGATTGATACTGTCAGTTGTACCACTAGTAAATATCACCTCTCTATCTTCACGCGCACCGATAAAATTTTGCAGTTTACACCGTGCTGCTTCATATTCCTGTGTAGCCAGGTTGGATAAATAATGTACCGCACGATGAATATTTGCATGCTGAGTTTTCTGGTAACGAACCAGACAATCAATGACTGCCTGCGGCATTTGGCTAGAAGCAGCGTTGTCAAGATAAATCAGCGGTTTGTCATCTACCTTGATATCAAGAATCGGAAAATCTGCACGAAATTGCCCTATTCCAGGTACAGTAGTTGTTTGCTGTGCAGATGAAGTCACTAATGTGTCAACAATTTTCATGATTTAGCTAATGCGTGTTCTTACAAGAATATATTCTTCAAGCCGTTGCCTGAGTGAAGCCACTATAACGCGGTTAATAATTTCGCCTCCGAATGCGTATGTCAGCAGATTGCGGGCTACTTCTTCTGCGAATCCCCTGCTTTGTAGATAAAAAAGGGATTCCTTATCAAGCTGGCCTACCGTGGCGCCATGCGCGCATTTAACATCATCGGCAAATATCTCAAGCTGAGGTTTGGTATCCATACGTGCTTTTTCTGACAGCAACAAATTATGGTTCAACTGCCTGGCATCAGTCTGTTGCGAATGTGGACGAACCATAATTTCTCCACTGAAAACACCATGTGCACTCTCGTCCACAATGCATTTGTGAAGTTGTCTGCTCCTGCCATGCGGACTGGCATGATCGATGAATGTATGTGTATCTGCGAGCTGACGATCAGCTATCAGCGCTAATCCATCTATTTGACACTCAGCACCCTCACCCGCCAGCGTAATTTTCTGGTCAAAACGTGAAATACGCGCGCCAAGCGCAAGATTGACCGAATCATAATGTGCTGTCTTTGCAACAAACGTAGAGTTATTAGCAATATGAAAAGCTTGCGAAGCTTCGCGTTGTACTCGGATATGATTCACACGGGCTGACTCCCCGACGTATATTTCTGTTACTGCATTTGTCAGGGATACGCCTTCCTGCCACGCCACATATTCTTCGACAATTGTTACTTCAGCTTCGGATTCAGCAACAAGCAAGCAGCGCGGATAGGCAGCCACTTCTTTTCCGGAAGTAATATATAAAATATGAACCGGCACTGTTATGGAAACATTGGCCGGTATAACAATACAAATACCGTCATGCATGAGCGCAGTATTCAGTGCCACAAATACATCATCCTGAAAATCAGCAAGCTGGCCGAGATACTGTTCTGTTTTGGAAGCACATATACCAGTCAATTCGGATAAACTACAAACAATGATAGAACCATCATCTGTCAAGCCGGATAGCCCCGGCATATACTGGCCATCAACAAATACCAGTCTACAAGTAGGCTCATCCAGAAAAGTACTTTTCTGGCTATCCAAGCCTGGTAATGAAGCCGTTGAAGCTCTCGGAAACAGTGTATTCCTGAGTGAGGAAATATCAGTAAAGCGCCATTCCTCATCACGGATCGTAGGTAGCCTGAGTGACTCGATACGACTTAACGCATTTGCCCGAAGCCGATTTAGATAAGATACAGTACGAGAAGGCTCACCTTCTTTCCTCCAGGATTCAATCAATTTCTCAAGATAATCATCCCAGATAACCGTGCTCATGGCAGCGCCCCGGTAATTTGTTCATTTGTATGAATCCAGTCATAACCGTGCGTTTCCAGAGCCTGCGCGAGTTCTTTGCCACTTGTTCTGATGATACGTCCTGCCTCCATTACATGCACATAATCAGGAACAATATAATCCAGCAAACGCTGATAATGTGTTACCAAAATCAGGGCATTATCTTTATTGGATAACTGGTTAACCCCATTGGCAACTATTCTGAGCGCATCAATATCCAATCCTGAATCCGTTTCATCCAGCAAAGCAAGACGGGGTTCAAGTAAAGCCATCTGCAATATTTCGTTGCGTTTCTTTTCGCCTCCTGAGAATCCTTCATTAACGCTGCGATCAAGAAAATCCGGATTCATCTTGAGCAGTTTCATTTTCTCGCGCACGAAATCATCGAACTCAAGAGGATCTAGCTCTTCCTCACCGCGTTGCCCCTGGACAGTGTTATAAGCCAACCGTAGAAATTGGTTATTAGCAACGCCCGGTATTTCTACCGGATATTGAAAAGCGAGAAATATCCCTGCACGCGCACGCTCTTCTGGTGCCAATGCTGACAGATCCTGACCATCAAACAACAGCGTTCCCCGGGTAACTTCATAGCTCGGATGACCAGCCAGCACCTTAGCAAAGGTACTCTTTCCCGAGCCATTTAATCCCATAATGGCATGGATCTCGCCACTCCTTACCGTGATATCCACTCCTTTGAGAATCTCGGCTCCGCTAACTGTTGCATGTAAATCATGGACTTCAAGCAGAATCTTGCTATTTGCATTTATCATCCGACACTCCCTTCCAGTTTGAAGCTGAGTAATTTAGTGGCCTCTACTGCAAATTCCAAAGGTAATTGCTGAAAAACCTCTTTACAAAAACCATTAATAATCATTGAGACCGCTTCTTCCGCATCGATGCCACGTTGTGCGAAATAAAACAGCTGATCTTCTCCAATTTTGGAAGTTGAAGCTTCATGTTCAACTTGTGCACTATTATTTTGTACTTGAATATAAGGGAAAGTATGAGCCCCGCATTGGCTGCCAATCAACATCGAATCACATTGCGAATAGTTGCGGGCATTCCGTGCTGTTGGGGTAATTCTCACCAAACCGCGATAGCTGCTGTTAGATTGGCCTGCCGAAATTCCTTTACTCACGATGGTGCTGCGCGTATTCGGACCGATATGAATCATTTTGGTACCGGTGTCAGCCTGTTGATGGTGATTAGTGACAGCAACGGAATAGAATTCTCCAACAGAGTTTTCTCCACGCAAGATACATGAAGGATATTTCCAGGTAATAGCCGAACCAGTTTCCACCTGTGTCCAGGAAATACGTGAATTCCTGCCTTTGGCCAGTCCACGCTTGGTAACAAAATTATAAATGCCCCCGACGCCATTCTCATCCCCGGCATACCAGTTCTGTACAGTTGAATACTTGATATCCGCATCATCCAGAGCAATCAATTCGACTACGGCCGCATGAAGTTGATTCGTATCAAAACGGGGAGCAGTACATCCTTCCAGATAGGAAACGGACGCGCCCTCCTCTGCAATAATCAGCGTACGTTCAAATTGCCCGGATTCTTCCGTGTTGATACGGAAGTAGGTGGATAAATCCATAGGGCATTTAACCCCCTTCGGAATAAAACAGAAAGAACCATCCGTAAATACAGCGGAATTCAGTGCTGCATAGTAGTTGTCCCCTGGCGGCACAACTGTACCCAGGTACTGTCTGATTAACTCGGGATACCGCTGAACGGCCTCCGAAATCGAACAGAAAATAATACCAACCTCAGCCAGTTTTTCTTTATAAGTTGTTGCAACCGATACGCTGTCAAAAATAACGTCAACAGCAACTCCTGCCAGTGCCGCCCGCTCATGCATGGGGATACCCAGCTTTTCAAATGTACGCAACAGCTCAGGATCAACTTCATCCATGCTGGCAAGCTTTTTCTTTGGCTTGGGCGCCGAATAATAGCTGATATTCTGAAAATTAATTTTGGGATATTTAACATTTTGCCAAGTGGGCTCAATCATATTGAGCCACCTCCGATAAGCCTCCAATCTGAACGTAAGCAGCCATTCAGGTTCATTTTTCTTGGAAGAAATCAGCCGGATAATATCCTCATTGAGCCCTTTAGGCGCAATATCGGATTCTATATTCGTAACGAAGCCGTGCTTATATGGTTGATTCACCAAATTTTGTAATGCAGCACTCATTTTTATAATTCCTGAATTTCTAAGTTTTAAGGCTGAAGCTCTCTCCACAGCCACAAGTATTGTCTATATTTGGATTGCTAAATTTAAAAGAGCTGTTTAGACCGTCCTGGACAAAATCAATCTCAGAACCATCAATAAAAGACACTTGATCGCGTTTAACGATAACCTTGGCATCATTTGATTCAAACAATTGATCATCTTCCAGCACATCGTCAGCATAATCAAAACTGTACGCGAATCCCGAACAACCTGATTTCCTGATTCCAAGTCGTAACGCCACCCCTCTACCTCGCTTGCCCAGTTGATGCTGAATCTGTCTGGCCGCACGCTCAGTTAATGTAATCGCCATAATTCACTCTATTGCAAACAAATAATCAGAATGCAGCTTCCCGCATGTCATATAATTTAACTACTGCCTGTTCACGCTGTAGTTCGCGCTGACTCTGCTCCTCCACCAGCCGTTCCAGGGTGACATTGCCAAGATAATCAAATATGATCTCATTCAGCTTTGTCCATAAATCATGGGTCATGCATTTACTGTCGCCCAGACAGTTTTCCTTACCACCACATTGCGTGCTATCGATGGGCTCATCCACAGCCAAAATAATGTCGGCCACCGATACCTCATCCAATCCTTTGGCCAGACAATACCCTCCGCCGGGCCCGCGCACGCTGTCAACCAACTTCCGCTGACGCAACTTGGAAAACAGCTGTTCCAGATAAGACAGCGAAATTCTTTGTCGTTCACTGATATCTGCCAATGCAACTGGTCCACCCCCATGCCGTATCGCGATATCCAGAAGTGCTGTTACCGCAAACCGCCCCTTTGTTGTTAATCTCATTTCAACCTCTTAGCATGTAATTTTAAAGCGATTAGAACCACTTACCGCTGATTTTCCCCAAAAACGAAACTATATAATACCTGACTATATTAGTCAACTATAGTCGGAGGTAAATATCTGTTGTTGCGAAACGTAAGTAAACTCTTTATATTTGCCAACATGATACAGCCCGTCAGAATCAACTTCTTCTATCATCCTTCTTACCCGACGACTCTGCTGTTATGTCTGCTCGGACGACTGCTGCGCCTTGGGCGCTAATTATTCCAATCATTTTCCCATCTGTTTGAAGTGTAAAGGCTGGCATACCAGCCAACCGTCCGGTTTGAGCCAGAATAATATGGAGTAGAACAATGAAAGAGCGTTTGGTTATTTTTGATACAACGTTGCGTGATGGTGAACAAAGTCCCGGTGCATCCATGACCATGGAAGAGAAAGTGCGTATCGCTAGACAGTTGGAGCGCATGGGTGTGGATGTAATCGAAGCAGGTTTTCCAGCAGCATCAAAAGGTGACTTTGAGGCTGTCAAGGCAGTTGCGGAGGCCGTGAGCAACAGCACGGTATGCGGTCTTTCCCGTGCGATAGAAGCTGATATCAATCGTGCCGGTGAAGCTCTGCAGGCAAATCAGAATATGCGCATCCACACCTTCATCGCCACCTCACCAATTCACATGAAGAACAAACTGCGCATGTCACCTGATCGGGTCATCGAACAAGCGATCAAGGCAGTAAAGTGGGCTCGCCAATATACGGATAACGTTGAATTTTCTCCTGAAGATGCCGGACGATCCGAAATAGATTTTCTTTGCCGGATTCTGGAAGCTGTAATTGATGCAGGTGCCCGGACGTTGAATATTCCGGATACAGTGGGATACACCATGCCGGATCAGTTTGGCGGTCTAATCCGCACGTTACGTGAACGAATTCCGAATTCTGACAAAGCTGTTTTCTCCGTTCATTGTCATAATGATCTCGGCCTGGCGGTAGCCAACTCGCTATCTGCAGTCATGAATGGCGCGCGTCAGGTTGAATGCACCATCAATGGCTTGGGTGAACGCGCTGGCAATGCTGCTCTTGAAGAAGTAGTGATGGCCGTGCGTACACGGCAAGATTACTTTCCATGCGATACACGCATTGATACAACCCAGATTGTATCTACTAGCAAGCTGGTTTCTGGAATTACCGGATTTCCGGTGCAACCCAACAAAGCTATTGTCGGTGCTAATGCTTTTGCCCATGAATCAGGTATTCATCAGGATGGTGTACTCAAACATCGTGAGACCTATGAAATCATGCGCGCAGAAGATGTCGGCTGGGGAGCGAACAAATTGTTGTTGGGCAAGCATTCCGGTCGTAATGCGTTTCGCAGTCGCTTGAAAGAACTGGGAATCGAATTGGAATCGGAAGAGAAACTGAATACCATATTTATCCGTTTCAAGGATCTTGCGGACAAAAAACACGAGATCTTTGATGAAGATCTGCACGCGCTTGTTTCGGATGAGGCACAGATACCCGAAGAGCATTACCGCTTACTTTCACTAGTTGCACACAGCGAGACCGGAGAAATACCTTTTGCACAGGTCGTTATTGCTACAGGAAATAACGAGCAACAGGCCGAATCAGAAGGAAGTGGGCCGGTAGATGCGACGTTTCGTGCTATTGAAAAAATATTGAACAGTAAGGCAGAATTGCAATTGTTTTCTGTAAATAACATCACCAGCGGAACAGACGCTCTGGGTGAAGTAACTGTTCGATTGCAAAAAGTCGGACGAATCGTTAATGGCCATGGAGCAGATACAGACATCATTGCAGCTTCTGCCAAAGCCTATCTGAATGCCTGTAATAAACTGCACTCCAGCCTGGAGCGCACACACCCACAGGTTTAGATCCGAAAATAATTAAAAATTGTCTACCATAAAGTTGATTTTATAAAAATAACCAGGGGGAAATTCCAATTCCGGTACAGATACAATTGCTGTACCGGAATCTTACAAAAAGCTCAATAGAGCTTGTGAAACGCATTGTCTTGGTCAGCCTACGGAATACGTGATGAAACAACAATGGGGAATTATAGCTTTACTCACCTTGATTTTATGCCTGTCTGTCAAAGGAGTTGAAGCATATGACTTTCACTTCGAGGATAGTGCAGGTAAAACTCATACTTTATCGGATTACAAAGGGAAGTGGGTGCTGGTTAATTTTTGGGCAACATGGTGTCCACCTTGCCTAAAAGAAATTCCGGATCTTTCAAGGCTATCACAGGAAAGAAACGATATCGTAATCATCGGAATCGCTATGGAATACGACAATACTAAAGACGTTATGCAATTCGTAAAGAAAATGGCGATTTCCTACCCGATTGTACTGGGTGACAGGGCAGCGGCAGCTCAGATCGGGGATGACATCTCGATGTTGCCGAGCACATATCTGTTTGATCCTGATGGAAAGCCTGCAGCACGTAAAATCGGACTGATTACTCGTGCCGAAATTGAAACCTTCATTGATGCCCGCTAAGAAGGCAATATAAATTCTAGTTATTGTGAAACTGTGGAGTAAGTCCAATGGCGATGCCAGGCATTAAACACAAGATTAGGGTAATCGGCCTTGCCCAGACTGCCGTTATATCTTCCCAGCGCCCTGAAATAATCACCTTTCTCCAGATCGAGGTAGTGGCGCAGGATTGTGCAGCCGTAACGTAGGTTGACACGCAGATGAAACAAGTTGTGTTCCTGGCTGCCTATCAGATCTACCCAGAACGGCATGACCTGCATATACCCGCGCGCTCCGGCAGAAGATACAGCATATTTTCTGAAATTACTCTCAACCTGGATAATGCTAAGTACTAACTCAGGATCAAGACCAGCGCGAGTAGCTTCATAATGAACGGTCATCAGAAATGCTTTGCGCTCTTCAATTTCCGAGATCCGTTTCTCCAGGCGCTTCATCATGCTGTCTAGCCAGTTTCTTGCCTCGAGATCGGAAAGTGTAACAAACATGGGTACAACCCCGTCACTAACGGTACGCTGTAATACTGTCCGGGTGCTGACCGACAAGGATTCATAAGCCTGAGACCCTGCCATAGCCGTACTTGCAATGAAAAATGATAGAAAATTTATCAGCCGCCACATATTTCCCTGATAACAGGGATAACCTCCTGTAGAGAAAGTAAACGGGATGTTTTATCTAGCCTCCCCTGGTATTCCACCATCCCATCCCGCAAATTTCGCTCACCAATAACAATACGGTGCGGAATCCCAATCAGCTCCTGATCTGCAAA
Organism: Nitrosomonas eutropha; assembly: GCF_003201195.1. Lineage (GTDB taxonomy): Bacteria > Pseudomonadota > Gammaproteobacteria > Burkholderiales > Nitrosomonadaceae > Nitrosomonas > Nitrosomonas eutropha. The sequence continues at coordinate 11,612 of NZ_QICQ01000037.1, forward strand.
CATAACACCTGGTCGCTCCTCCCGGTCATCCAGCAATACTTCGATGCCTGCTGCACGACATGCTCGATACAGTTTTTCCACTTCAGCCTGGATCTGAAGGTTTTTATGATAACCAATCGGGATAATCGACAACTGAAACGGAGCAATTGCTACTGGAAATATGATGCCGCGCTCATCACAGTTTTGCTCAATAGCCGCAGCAACGATGCGTGAAACACCGATACCATAACAACCCATTTCCAGAATTTGAGTCTGGCCAGATTCATCCAGATAGGTTGCTTTCATTTTTTCAGAATATTTGGTGCGCAACTGGAAAATATGACCAACCTCAATACCACGGCAAATTTCGAGCATTCCTTTTCCATCAGGCGAAGGATCACCTGTAACCACATTGCGGATATCGAATACCTGGACTGGCAATGGCAGATCACGTTCAAAATTAACTTGAGTCAGGTGATAGCCTTCTTCATTTGCCCCGCAGACGAAATTGCTCATTTCCAGAACTGCCCGATCAGCGATAATTTCAGTTTTCACACCGATCGGACCAAGATATCCTGGAAGGCAACCAGTTTTAGCAATAATTCTGCTTTCATCAGCAAACTCGAAGTTACTCAGAAACGGGATTTTTCTGGTTTTTGTTTCATTGAGCTGATGATCGCCTCGCAGCAGCAGTAGATAAAATCGGCCATCGGCTATCACTGCCAGTGTTTTAAGAGTCTGTTCTATTGGAACGCTCAGAAATTCAGCAACATCCGAACAGGATTTACGATCAGGGGTAGCAATTTTTTTCATCACACCCGCCGGATCCTTACGCAGAATTCCATGTGATATTGCTTCAGCAAGTTCAATATTGGCGGCATAATCGGAATCAGGGCAAAATGCGATAGCATCCTCACCTGAATCAGCCAGCACGTGAAATTCATGTGATCCGCTACCCCCTATCGCCCCAGTATCAGCAGCCACTGCGCGAAATTTCAATCCGATCCGGGTAAAAATTCTGCTGTATGTTTCATGCATAAGCTGGTAGGTTTGTTCCAGACTGCCCAGATCAGCATGAAAGGAGTAGGCATCCTTCATGATAAATTCCCTGGCGCGCATCACACCAAAACGTGGGCGGATTTCATCACGAAACTTGGTCTGAATCTGATAGAAATTAATAGGCAGTTGCCGATAGCTTTTAATTTCACGACGAGCAATATCAACAATAACTTCTTCATGTGTCGGCCCAAAGCAGAAATCATGCTGATGCCTATCTTGAATTTTCAGCATTTGCGGACCAAATACATCCCAGCGACCTGATTCCTGCCAAAGTTCAGCTGGATGAACAGCGGGCATCAGAAGCTCTAGCGCACCACTGCTGTTCATTTCCTCACGGATGATATGTTCAATCTTGTGTAGAATTCTCAGACCAAGCGGCATCCAGGTATACAATCCGCTGCCCAGACGCTTAATCAGCCCGGCCCGCAACATCAACCGGTGACTGGCCAGCTCGGCTTCAGCAGGAGCTTCTTTGAGCGTCGAAAGGAAGAATTGGGAAACACGCATGATGAGGTTCCATTTATCATAGTAGGTAATAAGATAATTTTACCTTGAAACTGTTTTGATCCGGTACGCTTTAGCGGGAATTGACTACAGCATTGCAAGTCAAATTTAGCATGCTGTAAAGATGTTGATGATGCTCCTACTGAGAGTAGCAGCTGTAAATCACACTCAAAATATGGAAAAATTATCGGAAATTCACTGTAAATCAAGCTAAATTGACAGATAAATTGTATGATCGACCGTAATGGATATAGAGCAAATGTCGGTATTATCCTTCTGAACTCAAAAAGCCAGGTGTTCTGGGGAAAACGTGCCCGACAGAATTCATGGCAATTTCCGCAAGGCGGAATTAAATCAGGCGAAACACCAACGCAGGCAATGTACCGGGAACTGGCTGAAGAAACAGGCTTGCAGCCTGTTCATGTGGAAATTTTGGGCCGGACACGAGAATGGTTACGTTACGATGTACCCGCCTGCTGGACTCGCCGCGACTGGCGCAAGAACTATCGTGGCCAGAAACAAATCTGGTTTCTGTTGCGTATGCTGGGAAGAGATTGTGATGTATCACTCAAAACTTGTGCGCATCCCGAATTTGATGCCTGGCGCTGGAACCAGTATTGGGTTGAACTGGAATCTGTGGTTGAATTCAAGCGACAGGTCTATCGCCTGGCGCTGACAGAACTTTCACGATTACTGGATCATGAGACCTGCCTGGGTAATGATCAAGCCTACAGGGAGCCACTGGAACCAGTTAAAGAACTTGAGGAGAAATCTTCTGATGCCAGACAGGGTTGATTCAGTATCTTGGAGTCCTGACTCCGGTCCGGCAACAAAAAATTCAAGGCGTAAGCGGCTGCGCCACGTTAGCCGTTACTATTTTCAAACCTTAAGGAGAATGCAATGATCAAGCGTACATTGACTGTTTCGCTGTTATCGTTAAGTCTGGGAGCGATATTTGGATCTGTTAGCGCAATGGCCGCCAACGAACCAATCCAACCGATTAAGGCAGTCACCCCCGAAAATGCCGAAGTAGCCGAGCTGGGGAAAATGCTTTTTTTTGATCCCAGGCTTTCCAAATCAGGATTTATTTCCTGCAATTCCTGCCACAACCTGAGCATGGGCGGCACTGATAATATTAAAACCTCGATTGGCCACAAATGGCAGCAAGGTCCAATTAATGCGCCAACTGTACTGAATTCCGGTATGAATCTGGCACAATTCTGGGATGGCAGAGCTAAAGATTTGAAAGAGCAGGCTGCAGGCCCGATTGCCAACCCGAAGGAAATGGCCTTTACTCACGAAATGGCAGAAAAGGTTATTGCTTCGATACCACAATACCGCGAATATTTCAAAAAAGCCTTTGGATCCGATGAAGTGACGATTGATCGCATCACAACGGCAATTGCCCAGTTTGAAGAAACACTGGTAACACCGGGCTCAAAATTTGATCAATGGCTGGAAGGTGATAAAAACGCCCTGAGCCAGAATGAGTTGGAAGGTTACAACCTGTTCAAGAGCAATGGGTGTGTTCAGTGTCACAATGGACCGGCAGTAGGAGGAACCTCCTACCAGAAAATGGGAGTTTTCAAACCCTACGAGACCAAAAACCCTGCTACAGGACGGATGGGGGTAACAGGCAAGGAAGAGGATCGCAACGTATTTAAAGTACCGGTCTTGCGAAATATTGAACTGACCTACCCCTACTTCCACGATGGAGAGGCAGCAACACTTGAACAGGCTGTAGAAACCATGGGAAGAATTCAGTTGAATCACGAATTTAACAAGGATGAAATCTCCAAGATTGTCGCTTTTCTGAAAACATTGACTGGTAATCAGCCAGACTTCAAAATACCAGTTCTGCCACCTTCCAACAACGATACTCCACATCCTCAGCCATTTGAGTGATGTTGAAAAGAAAATTCTGATTCTATCCGGATTTTCATGAACTGCTCAGCCACTTCATGTTAAATGAGGGCGGTTGGGCAGTATCAATCAAGTTTAACACTACAAAAATATGCTTTAATCTACCCGGCAAAAATCGACAATCTGTTATTTAACAGACTAATCCTGATACCTGCCATAGCAAACCAGTAGACTTAACAGAGCAAACCAACGGGTCATGGGTATTTTCAGTATTCTGAACCAGTCACCTTCTGGCAAAAATCTACAGCGTTTATTCCAGCTCAGGATTATTGCCATCGTTTTCCAAATCATTGTTTTTGGGGCTGTCCACAGTCTTATCGAACTTGAACTGCCATGGACAGCAATTATTCTGACTGTTTTCATGCTTGCGGTTCTAAATTTCTTCACCTGGGTTCGTCTGCGTTATCCTTGGCCAGTAACTTACCCCGAATTTTTCACTCAGTTGCTGATTGATGTTGCCGGATTGACTGCATTACTATATTTTAGCGGTGGATCAACCAATCCTTTTATCTCACTCTATCTGCTTCCGCTTACAATCGCTGCGACTGTGCTGCCATGGCACTATACCTGGGGTATGGCAGTGATCACAATTTCCTGCTATACTCTCCTGTTATTTAAATACATCCCCTTCCCGCATGATCATCTCGATGATCACAGCCGGCATATGTTTGAATTCAATTTGCACGTCTCAGGAATGTGGCTGACATTTGTATTGAGCACCTTACTCATTACCTCGTTTGTTGTCAGAATGAATGCTTCTATTCGTGACCGAGACAAGGAGTTGTCCAGATCGCGTGAACGAGCACTACAAAATGAGCAGATTATTGCCCTGGGCACCCTTGCCGCCGGAGCAGCACATGAGCTGAGCACCCCTTTATCAACCATGGCTATTATTACGGGTGAATTACAGCAGGAATCTCTCGAAAATACTGAATTTCAGCATAATATTCGCATCCTGCGCGACCAGATTTCTCATTGCAAACAAACGCTGACTCATCTGCTGGCAGATGCCGGACAAACCAGAGTAGAAGAAGGCAATGGACAACCTGTCGATCTTTTTTTACAACAGGTAATTGATAAATGGCAGCTGATCCGTCCATCTGTCAAATTCACCCATCAATGTGAAGGCACAAAGCCAGCACCGATTATCATGAATACTCGCCTGCTGAGCCAATCTATCCTGAACTTGTTGAACAACGCAGCGGATGCCTCAACCAGACTGGTAACCATCACCAGTCGCTGGGATGAAAAACAGTTGCACCTCGAAATACTCGATGATGGGACAGGGTTAAACACAGAAGCTGTCGAACATGCAGGGGAGCCTTTTTTTACCAGTAAGGGGCCAGGACAAGGTTTTGGTATCGGATTATTTCTCGCCAATACTAATATTGAACGCTTTGGCGGGAATGTACGTTTATTTAATCGACCCGAAGGAGGGGCATGTACTCATGTCACCATTCCGGTTTCGCACAGAACAACCAGTACTTCACTATGAAAGGAGAATGCCCTGTGAATGATTCCATGGATCGCCCAAGCCTGTTAATTGTAGATGATGATGAAGTTTTTTGTGATGTACTGGCAAGGGCGATGACAAAGCGCGGGTTTGACACCACTTGTACACATAACATTAAAACTGCGATCGAACAGGCGGAATCACTCATACCGGAATATGCCATCATTGACCTCAAATTGAATAATGAATCCGGTTTATCACTTGTTGAAAAAATCAGGGAACTGGATCCTGGAACCCGCATTATCGTCCTAACCGGCTACGCCAGTATTGCGACTGCAGTCGAAGCCATCAAATTGGGAGCAACCCATTATCTGGCAAAACCGGTAGACGCGGATGATATCATGGCAGCGTTTGAGCGCACGGCAGGAAATACTGATATACCGATTAGCCCTCACCCTCTATCAGTAGAGCGCTTGGAATGGGAATATATTCATCGTATTCTTGCAGAGAACGATGATAATATTTCTGCCACCGCCAAGGCACTAAACATGCATCGCAGAACCTTGCAGCGTAAACTCTCAAAAAAACCGGTGCAGCTTTAGTTTCTGCTCCGCTTGACAGATATACACCCGCGCGTTGCGAGTGTATATCTGTCAGCAACTGATTCTGATCAAATGCAAGTTAGAGTTCTGGCCATCGGGAACCTAGAAATTAACCATTGCCGTCAAACGGAAAATACGCGGAGCGCCCGGCATAATGTTGTTATTGTTATGTGCGGAGGTAGCGTATTCGATATTAGCCAAATTTTCGACATTCGCCTGAATGCGAATATTTTTATGCGGTTGTACAAATACTGCCGCATCAAGACGTGTATAGCTTGGCAGTAATACCGTATTATCAACCGCAGCATAGATGCTGCCACGGTGAATCACTCCCAGTCCCAAACCAAGGTAAGACGTAAAATCATACCGGTTCCACACGGCTACCGTATGTTTTGGAACTTGTGCCACAGCTGCCCCTTTATCTGCGCCTGCAATATTCTTGGTAATTTCGGCATCAGTATAACCATACCCCCCCATCACACTCCAATGCGGAGTGATTCTCCCCATCAACCCAATTTCCGCTCCGCGCGTACGTTGACCATCGACCAGTATCGTTCTAGAGAGGTCATTTGGGTCTGCTGCAATAACGTTACTGCGATCAAGCTGATACAGTGCTGCAGTTAGTGCTAGATCTGGGCGGATATCCCACTTGGCGCCAAGTTCCAGATTCATAAACTTTTCAGGCTTTAATGCTTCATTGGTCACCGAAAGTGAGCTTAACTGATCACCAGCACGCGGCACATAGGCTAAACTATAATTGCCGTAAATGGAAAGAGGCTCTATCGGTTTATAGATCAACCCTACCCGTGGCGAGATCAGCCCATCATTGGAATGAACCTTATCACCATTGCGATTATTATGAACAGTCGTATCAAAATTATCGTAGCGTATTCCTAGTACTGCTTTTAGCTGAGGAATAATAGTAATCTGATCTTGCGCATATACACCTACCGCTTCGACCACACCGTGGTTATCTGCATCAGTAACACTTTGCTCGAAAGTGACAGGCACAAATGACATTGGATTGAGAAAAGATACTTTAGAAACGTTATTGAAGAGTCCGGTATTACGGAAATTATCTGTTACTTGATGGCCATATTCCACACCTGTCATGAACTCATGATCCACCCCCCAAGTATTCAGCTTGAATAGCAAGTCTGTCTGGGTAAACAGATTTTTGCGCCGAGTTGCATTGTTATAGGCAGATAAATTTACCGTTCCAGTTGCGTCTTCAGCCGTTGCCTGACCACCAGCATATACGTTCTGATAAAATTTATCGTAGTCGGCATAACGAGTGCGATTGCGTAACTTGATATTGTTATTAAAGGAATGTTCAATCAGTGAGTTGAATGACCAGGCATCGACTCTTGCATGGCTATCATCCGGATTTCCAAAAAAAGTGGAACGGTCGATATCTGCCGGTCGGCCGGAATTGATAACATTGGCCATGGTTCCGAATGAGGGAATGCCGCGATCAACAACCCGGCGATCATAAAAATACTCTCCGCTCAGGACGATTTTGGTCTTATCGGTTGGTAACAATGTAACCGTTGGATTTATTCCCCAGCGCTTCAGATCAACGTTATCACGAAAGCTGTCTGAATGCTCAAATACGCCATTGAGCCGGGCTGCAGCAATTTCATTGATCGGTTGACCTATATCCGCAGTAAAACGCTTGTGGTTGTAAGAACCAAATTCTGCGGTAGCTGCCCTGACCGGTTGCCAGTCAGCTTCCTTAGTGACGCGATTGATGACCCCCCCTGCCCCGCCACGGCCAAATATCATTCCATTGGAGCCTTTCAAGACTTCAACACGGTCAATATTATAAAGATCACGATAATATTGAACATCATCACGCAATCCATCAACAAAGAAATCTCCGGTAGTACTGCTGCCACGTATGATTACGGCATCCCGGTGGCCTTCTCCTTGAGACGGGACAATCCCCGGAACATATCGTACAGCCTCGGTAATGCTTTGTATGGATTGATCACGAATCATATCCTGGGTGATAACTGTAATAGACTGAGGGACATCACGCAAAGGTGTATCGGTTCTGGTCGCGCTGAAACTTTCTTTGGTCACATATCCATCAGTCGGTTTGATCGAGTCCGTGGAAACGTTGATGGCGGGCAGCACTGCCGAATTATCGCTGGCTGACTGGCCTGTTGATGATTGTGCCCATACTGTTTGCATCCCGCTTGAGATTGCAAGAATAGTAACCGCAATGTATACGCCACCCGTCCCGGCTATAAACTTCATTCAAAAATCCCTCATTTATATATTATTGATAAGCATTCTCGTTTTTATATTATATTATATTAATAAATGAGAAAAGAGCAGAAATCTAATATTTGCCCAGGGTAATACATCTAATTTGCGCGGCTGCGAGAAAAGAAAAGGCGTTTTTAGCATGTCTATGGTAATTCCATGCCATCTTCTGAGATAAAGGAAAGCATTTTCGACAAGCTGCCTCAATTCATACAGTGCTTTATCATAAAATCTTTCCTGATTAGAAAGATTGTTCAGCTAGGCCCGATTTTTTCTATGATAAGGCCATACTGGTCCAGACAAACCCATTAAAGAAGAACTGTCATGGCCATGAACCGTATCCAATTTCAAAAAGGCTTGTCTTTACCTGCATTTCTTGGGATGAGCAATGTGCGGATGCATTGGAAACGTCACGTTGGCCGCAAGGATTCAGCTGCCCGGGCTGCGGCAACGCAAATTACTACTTACTTCAGGCAGGAAAATACAAGAACTTCCAATGTAAGTGCTACCGGCTACAGACATCTCTGATTGCAGGCACCTTGTTCTAAAGCACCCACTTGTCGCTAAGCATCTGGTTCTTGGCAATTTATCTGATCAGCCAAGCCAAAACCGGCCTGTCGGCGCTCGACCTCAAACGGCAGCTGGACGTGAACCCCACGGCCTGGCTGATTCAGCAGAAGCTGATACAGGCGATGGTCGAACGGGATACCAAATACAATGCTATGTGGCAATGTCCAGGCGGATGATGCTTACCTTGGTGGGGAATTGGGGGAATTGGGGGAATTGGGGGAATTGGGGGAATTGGCTGGCAGCAAGGCAAACCAGGTATCCGAGAACAAAGTGCCTTTTGTGGCGGCCATTTTGCTCAATGCTGAAGGCCGTCCCCTATATATTGGAATGGTACTACTCCCTGGTTTTACGTGCAAAGCGGTTTTTAACTGGGCTACTGCGGGAACAGTAACTGATCTTGCCATCTAGGGTGTCACCTACGGTGTCAGGGTAATCCCCCAGGGCAGAGCATCCGCGCACATCGGGTAGATCGTACCGAACAGGCGACTCAGCTTGTCGTGAGAGGGGATAACATGGGCATAGCGGGAAATTGCCATGATAATATCTGATCTGATTTTATGCATCTATCAGAGCTTCGTGTGATTGCTCCGCTCACAAAGCCGACTACTGTTGTAGATAATCTGGTAAAAATAGATACACACTCTTGTTACGATGTGTAATGGTCTGCAAATAGCTATGCACAGGGCGAGGTAATTGAGTTTTATAGAGCCCATCAAGAAATTCTTGATCGTGAGCAGCCAAACAGACGAAAAGGAATTTCAAGATGGATTAATTTTTAACTTTGAACTTTGAACTTTGAACTATTTGAAGTGAGAGCACAAATAATTTATTTCAGTATCTCGATGGCTAATCGATGGTATCCGTGTGCAAATTCAAATGGAACACGCCTAACAACGTTCATTGCGCGATCAGATGAAAGTTTGTCTGGCGCATAGATTACGAGGAAGGAGCTACCCTCTTGTGCCGAGTCCAGGTGAATCTGGATAGCTTCATCAGCCCAGCCGTACCGCGCAAGAAATCCCTGGTTCTGATCGAGATTCTCCTGAGCAGCCATCTTTACTTCCTTACTTGAGAAAAATACGCAATCGTCGCGCTCATATCCGCCCGCTATCAGATCCTGTTGTACACGTAGGGCATCTTCCTTATTTGAAAATGCAACCACCACATAGCCGATAGGATAAAAAAGACCGAAACTTGTGGGATATTTTTGTTTTTCTATCGCTTTATCTTTATCTACCATAAAACACCTCCTGATTGTTAGAATACTCTGCCTATTGCGTGACAAGCTTGGCGGCTATTGCGAATATAAAAATATGTTTAGCACCATCTGATCCGATTTGAAGGGCTGTTGCTGACCACGGACCAGGGAATAGTAAGACAATTTACCCGAAAACTGGAGCCTTCGCTACTAATTCGATCTGCGAGTCCCGCTAGTGAGATCTAGAAACGTTACCCGTGCCATAGTTCATGTAGCTGCATACAAAGAACCCGGAGCTCAAGTGCCGCGGATCAAAGTGTTGTTACTCTCGTATGCGGATGCACAATTAAAATAGTTATTCGCCATCCGCACAACTACTCTCGTAGCATAGCACGATTTCTAGCGAATATTCGCGTAATATCTCTTTCTTCAGCGATTGTGCTTAAGGTGTGGACAAGTCGAGGTTTTTCGAGACGTCCAAAAGAAGAATAGCTCATACTAAAAGCACCAGAGCGTTTTTGATTTAAATATATGCATGTAATAGACTATTCTCTATTACAACTGATGGGGAAGGTTATGCATGCCTATTCACAAGATCTTCGGGATCGCATTCTGGGTGCGTTGGATCGTGGCGAAGGTCCAACGGCAATTGCCCGGCGCTTTGAG
>NZ_QICQ01000038.1 GCF_003201195.1 Nitrosomonas eutropha
AAACGGTATTATTACGACTCACACGATCAGTTGAAGGCCCATCTCCATCGCTTTGTGATGGCTTATAACTTCGCCAAAAGACTAAAAGCTCTCAAAGGCCTAACACCCTATGAATACATCTGCAAAATCTGGAAAAATGAGCCAGATCGTTTTATCTTTGATCCATTCCAGCACACCGTGGGACTAAACACTTAGAACCTGTTCAATATCTCACTGAAGGGCGCATTGCGGTGTTGAAATTGAACTCAAAATGCTCACATACTTCAAGTATGCTCCGCTTTCTCGTTCAATTTTGCCTTGTGCTAGTTTCTTCGCTAACATTTTTTAGAGATTCCTTGACGCATGTTGTGAAATTATAAAATCTGCAACTTAGCCAAACAATTGTGAATTACCGGGCAGCGTGCTTTCTCGTGGGAGAGCATGCTGTCTATCATAACCACTACCCGCCATCCCATTGCGTGGATTGCCGGCTGCATTGAGCAGCATGGGATTAAAAAAGGAGTATCCATTTGCTCATTCGCAACCTCTTCTTGCTGTTAAGCAATATTTCCCTGATTCTGCTGACGGCATGCAGCACGACTCCAACCGTTCCGCTAACGACCCCCCCGTCTGTATCACAAACTACCGCAGCCGCAATAATCTACGACTGGGATATGGATATATTCCATCCTGTCGTGGCGCGGCATGGCATGGTGGCCACCGAACAAAAGCTGGCTTCCAGAATCGGGGTGGACATTCTCAAAGCGGGCGGCAATGCGATTGATGCCGCCGTGGCGATTGGCTTTGGTCTGGCGGTAACGTTACCCAATGCGGGCAATATTGGCGGCGGGGGATTTATGCTGGTTCATGACGCCCAAACTGGGCGATCAACCGCGTTGGATTTTCGTGAAACTGCTCCGGCAGCCGCCAGCCGTGATATGTATCTGGATTCGGCAGGGAATGTCATAAATAAAAAATCACTTTTCAGTCACGCAGCGGTGGGGGTTCCAGGTACAGTTGCCGGAATGATCCACGCATTGCAACGCTGGGGCTCCATGCCGCTGGCAAAAGTGATGCAACCGGCGATCACACTGGCGGAAGAAGGTTATCCAGTCAGCAAAACGCTCGCTAAAGGGTTGCAGTATTCAGCGGGCAACATGGGGAAGTGGCCAGCCACCCGGGCAATCTTCTGGAAAAATGATATGCCGTTGAAAACGGGTGATAAGCTGGTACAGCAAGATCTGGCCAATTCGCTGCGTTTAATTGCACGCGATGGCGCCAGGGCGTTTTATGCAGGAGAGATTGCGCATAGGATTGCTGCGGATATGGCCAGAAACGGCAGCCCGATGACAATGGAAGATCTGGAAAATTACCGGATAACTGAGCGCGAGCCGGTACGTGGCACCTATCGCGGTTATGAGATCGTTACCATGCCGCCGCCTTCTTCAGGCGGTGTGCATCTGGTACAGATGCTTAATATGCTGGAGCATTGGCCGCTCAGGGAGTGGGGGCACAACAGTGCACGAACGATTCATCATATGACGGAAGCCATGAAGCTGGCTTATGCTGATCGATCTGAATATCTGGGAGATCCGGATTTTGTCAACGTCCCGCTCACTGGCCTGATCAGCAAAGCTTATGCTGAGGCGCTGGTATCACACATTGATCCGGATCACGCTCGTGTCGCAGAGGCCATCAAACCAGGCCAGCCGCAATTCCATGAAAGCAATCAGACTACGCACTTTTCGGTGATGGATTCAGCCGGCAATATGGTTGCCGTCACTTATACGCTCAACACCAATTTTGGCAGCGGTATTGTCGCACCCGGCACGGGCATCGTGCTCAATAATGAAATGGATGATTTTTCAATCAAACCAGGGATGCCCAACGTGTACGGCGTCATCGGCGGCGAGGCCAATGCGGTTGCCGCAGGCAAACGCCCGCTTTCATCCATGACGCCTGCGTTTGTTTTCAAGGCGGGCAAACCCTGGTTGGTGACTGGCAGCCCCGGCGGGCCACGCATTATTACCACGGTGTTGCAGCAAATCGTAAACGGTATCGACTTTGCCATGAATCCTGCTGAAGCAGCCTCAGCTGCACGCTTCCACCATCAGTGGACACCGGACGAACTGCGACTGGAAAAAGGGATTTCGCCTGATACCTTGCGTCTTTTACAGGAAAAAGGGCATCGCATTGTTATCAAGCCCACCATGGGCCGTACCCAGACTATCCAGCTGCACGGTGATGAACTTTGGGGCTATTCCGACCCGCGCAATCCAGATGGAGCAACCGTGGGGTTTTGAGGGGCCGTCGAAATTTTTCTAAAGCCAAAAAAACGATCGCCGTTATACTCCCCAGCAGTATTCATCAGCGCACCAAGCTGTAACCAGCGAATTCTATTTTATTTGTTAACAAATGGAGAACCCAACCATGCAACACAATCAACAAGGTTTTACTTTGATCGAATTGATGATCGTCGTCGCGATCATCGGCATCTTGGCGGCCGTGGCGATTCCGGCTTATTCTGATTATCAGGCTAAAGCCAAGGTAACAGCCGGTCTTACTGAAATTGCAGCAGGAAAGACCGCATTTGAGAGTCGTGTCAATAACGGTGATACAGTTTCTGCAATTGGTGATGTTGGCCTCACAACTCCAACTAGCAACTGTAATATTTCTGTTACAGATTCTACAATCGTATGCGAGCTTATCCATGCGCCATCTCAAGTTATCAGTAAAAAGATTACCCTGACGCGTGCGGCGGATACTGGTGTTTGGTCATGTGCAACCGATGCGAATAATAAATATGCTCCGAAGAGCTGTCCTGGTAACGGTTCTTAATCAGGTTTCCTAATTATTATCCAACAAAACCCTGCTTTGGCAGGGTTTTCTGTTTCTGGTGGTATGCAGATGACGATCTTTTTCCGACGGATGGGTTAAAAGCACTACTTCTCTGCTTATTTTCTATAACGAGGTATTTATCATGGGCAAAGCTATGGTTGATGGCCAATCTAATTTCTTACCCCATTCGTTGCTGTACGCAACCACACCAGGCCAGAAAAATCGTATTGTCTGGCCATATCGCATCGCGAATCTGCTGATGATCGCTACGTTGGCGCTGGTATCAACTCTGCCATTGGTAGTCTGGTTGGAGAATACGCACTGGCATGATCAGCAGCGTATTGGGCAGATATTAATGCTGACAATCACTGTGATTGCCGCTCTGCTGGTTTTTGGCCTCGGCAGATTGCGCGCACCGTTGCTGTTGAGTCACACGAATCGTCGTCTGCTTGTGCTGGTAATAGTCGTTGCCGGTGTTTCCGCATACCTGGCGCACCAGCCACTCTGGGCATTTACCGAGCTGGCGCTGGGTGTGGCCAGCCTGGGGTTGGCCTGGCTGGTGGCTTCCCTGCGGCGCTTATATGCCGTACAAAATACTGGTGGCCACACGGTAGATCGCATACTGCTGGCAACGTTGTTCTTTATCTGCGCCGGGCTGGTGGCACGCTTTGACGTATCCTATCTGGCCGCTATCACGAATGGAGAAGGCATACTGGATGCATGGCTGCTGGTGGATGGTTTCTCCAATCCCCGTTTCTTTGGCCAGTTTTTGACGCTGGCATTGCCGTTGCTGGCAGTTCCATTGCTGGTTGAGGGAAATCTGCGCCGCTATGCGCTGGTGGCGGGCGTATTGATCGTGCTGGTATGGACAACAGCAATTGTATCGGGGACGCGCGGCACCTGGCTTGGCCTGGCGTGTGCAACGGCAGTACTTGCTTGTATCGGGCCGATTGGACGCCGTTGGGCAATGCTACATGTTGCAGCCGCCTGCGTTGGTGTGGTGCTGACATGGGTCATGATGACAGTGATTCCCGCAGCACTGGATATGTCAGTAGCTCACCATGCCGCTTCCAAGCTCACTACCTCGCTTTCGCTGCGCGACATTATCTGGATTCAGGCAATTGAGGAGGCGCTGAATCATCCATTGCTGGGGATTGGCCCGATGCAGCTTGCGGATCTTCCGAACGGCGTGGCTGCTCACCCTCATCAAGCCTGGTTACAGTGGGTGGCTGAACTGGGCCTGCCTTCAGCCGTACTGGTAACCTGGTTGGTCATGCGTGGAATAGGGAGGCTGGTGCCTGTGTTGCGCGCCCGCGCGCAATCAATGCAAGAGCAAGATGTGCTCCGTTTGTGCCTTGCTGCTTCAATCATTGCTGCATTAACCCAAGCGATGGTAGATGGTGTGCTGGTGATGCCTTATTCACAGTTGTGGCTGGCATTACTCGCAGGCTGGCTGATTGGTTTGCAGCCGCAAGCTGTGTCACCTGGTTCTGTTACGTTTGCACCTCGCCGTATGTTTTTCTCATGGCTGGCTATCCTGGCCGCTGCAGTAGCGTTACTGGGTTTTGTTGTTGTGCGTGATTATCCAGATCTTGAGCAACGGGAAGAGATATACGCCAAAACCTTTGGTAGTCATCTTCAGCCACGATTCTGGTCGCAGGGAATAATTGCACTTGATGCCAATAAATAAATACATAAAAAACGTTAGAGGTATCGATAGATTCTGATAATAAATGACAAAATCAAAGATTTTTCGCGGTGCTTATTGATCTGCGGGTGGATGAATCAGAAATTCCTCGGAGCAACCTTTGACGCTGCCTTGCTGTTTCCTTATGTGAAGCTTTTCAAAATCAATCTTCATGCGTCTTTGGGCACCTCGAAAAACCTATAAATTTTGAAAAGATCTGTATATAAAAAATTGATTTTACAGTCAATTTTTTTAGAAACGGAATTTTCGAGGTGGCCCTTTGATAGTCCGTGTCATCAGGATGCATTTTACCTAACGTCCCAGCGTATCAGAGCGCTGCACCAACTGATGCAGTAACAAACCCCGTCCTTACCTTCTTCCTGCTGCTTTTCTTCTATTCCTTGCTGTTTTCAGTCTTTGGTACATTCTGAAAGCATGTTGTGTACCTCCTGTAAATTCTGAATTTCATCAAATATCACTTGTGGTATTTGCCTGGCCCGCTTCATTTCGCTCACTCTGTTACACTTTACCAATATATTATTCTGATTACAGATATAAGTTTATGTTTTTAATGTTAAAAGATTAACAGTAGCTACATCTGTATGTCATTGTGGCATTATCTGGTTGGTTGCCAGTTAGTTGGATGTGTGGGGAGTTGAATAAGGTTGATGGTACGGACACTTGCAATTCTGATGGTTGAGCCTACGGCAGCGGAGGGTGAGCAGGTACGTGGTTTGCTGGAGCAGGGCGGCCTGTCAGCCCAGGTGCATTGTGTGACGACAGATGCGCTGCCGGAGGTATTGCAGCAACAGGAGTGGGATCTGGTGCTGGCGGGTGATCATCCGGATTTGGGCGTGGTGCCGGTACTGGATTCATTGACGGAACTAGGGCTGGATATTCCGGTAATTGTGCTGGTTTCCCGGCAGGATGAGCAGGCCACAGCATGTTTATTTGCTGCGGGAGTACAGGATGTATTGCTGAAATCGGACTCGATACGGCTGATGGCAGCCATCCGGGGTTGCCAGCGGCATATTGAACATTTGCAAGATTTGTGCGAGGCGCAATCCGCACTGGAAAGAAGCGAAGCCCGTTTTCGTGCGATTGCTTCCAATCTGCCGGGGCTGGTGTTCCAGTTTGTACTGGAATCGGATGGCGGCGTTTTCTTTCCGTACGTCAGCGAGAGTTCCAGAACATTGCTCGGGCTTTCTCCCGATTACCTGCAGAAAAATCCGGATGCATTTGCTGGCTTGATTCTGACGGAAGATATGTCGGACTACGATCAATCGTTACAGAACTCGTGCAAACAGCTTTCGGCGTGGAATTGGGAGGGACGTATTCAGGCGCGGGGAGATGCTGATGTGAAATGGATCAGCCTGCGAGCTACACCGCGCCGGACGCCGCGTGGTGCCGTGTTGTGGGATGGAATTATGCTGAATATTACGCGTAATAAACAGATCGAACTGGAAATTGCCCGATCGCGTGCGCAATTGGAAGAGCTTTCGGCATATTCGCAAAAAGCAAAAGAGCAGGAGCGCACACGGATTGCCCGCGAGATTCATGATGATATTGGTGGGACTCTGACGGCGATCAAGTGTGAATTGGTGCCTTGCCTGGATAACTCCAGCCGTGCGCCGGAGTTTTATCGCAACAAGGCCGCAGCGGTGGAATCGCTGGTGGATATGGTGATTGACAGCACGCGCCGGATCGCGCTCGATTTGCGACCAGGTGTGCTTGATTGCGGGATTGTAGCCGCGGTGCAATGGCAGGCCCGTGAATTTAATCAGCGTACCGGGATTGCTTGTGCTGTGGTGTGTGATGATGAGGAAATTTCACTGGATGGAGATCTGGCCGTGGCGATTTTTCGGGTTTTTCAGGAAGCGCTGACCAACATCGCCAAGCATGCGGATGCATCGGAAGTGCGGGTGAAATTGTCCGAAGCGAGTGGCGAAGTGTATCTGGAAGTGGCAGACAATGGCTGCGGCATTACGTACCCGGATATGGAGAAGGTAAATTCGTTCGGCATACGCAGTATGCGCGAGCGCTGCCAACAGCTTGGCGGGCGGTTTCATATTCAGGGTGAACCCCAGACGGGTACGGGGGTGATGATCTGGATTCCGGTGAATGGGCAGTCTTCATCGTCTTATCAGGATGAGTGGCCGGATTGAGGGATGAAACATGAGACAAGGAATGTCAGCTGATAGGGTGAGGATGTAATCATGATCAAGGTGATGATCACTGATGATCATGCAATTGTGCGCCAGGGGCTCAAGCAGATTCTGAGCGAGACCGGTGACATCAGCGTAACCGGGGAAGCGGAAAGCGGTTTCCAGGCGATGAAGGTTGTGCGTCAACAGGATTTTGATGTGATGTTGCTGGATATTTCATTGCCAGATCGGAACGGGCTGGATGTGCTCAAGCAAATTAAGAAGGAACAGTCGAATCTGGCGGTGCTGATGCTAAGCATGCACAATGAAAGCGAGTTTGCGATCCGTGCCCTCAAGGCGGGGGCGGCTGGTTATCTGAACAAGCAGAGTGCGCCGGCGCAACTGGTTACCGCGATTCGTCAGGTTGCATCCGGCCAGAAATTCATTACCCCTGCGCTGGCAATGGAGCTGGCAAACGCGATTACCTCGAATACAGATCGGCCGCTGCACGCTTCATTATCCGACCGGGAATTTCAGACGTTGTGCCTGATTGCTTCCGGCAAAGGGCTTTCCGAAATTTCAGAAGAAATATGTCTGAGCCCGAAAACTGTCAGTGTTTATCGTGCCAGGTTATTGGAAAAACTAAAGCTTACCAACAACAGCGAATTAATCCGCTACGCCATCATGCATCACCTGGTCGATTGACCCTTTCCTGCGCTCTTTGAGCCAATTACCTTAAAATCCTCTTTGGTCAAGCCTTCCACGAAGCCGCAGGCATCGGTAGCGGCCTGCTGCATGTGGCCCAGGCAGCGCATCAACCAGCAGATCAATGTCGCTGCCATCCCGATCATTGCCATGCAACACTGAGCCAAAAACGCGTGGGTTCGCCACGCGAAAGCGGCTCACCACTTCGCGCACCGCACTTCGCTTCATGTCAAGCACAACAGATGGTCGCATAGGTATCCTTTCTTATTGAAACTCGTAGGTTTTTCAGAAGTGGCCTAAAGTTTCCATAGGTAATAGCCGTTGATCCGCAATGTAACCGGAAGAAATACAGCGATCGGGTTCATTTTTTCACTGGGGCACTAATCCGGTCAGGATCACAAAACAGTTTTATCTATGGAAACAATGAAATGACTGTATCTATCAGCAAGGGTTTTACCATGGTTGAGCTGATGATCACTATCAGTATTGCCTCCATCCTGCTTGCCGTGGCTGTTCCAGGCTACCAATCCCTGATGCGGGAATCGCGCTTGACCGCACAAGCCAATGAACTGATGACTGCGCTGCACTATGCCCGTTCTGAAGCAGTGAAGCGGGGAGGGAGAATCACCATCTGCAAAAGCCCGGATGGTGCAACTTGTAATGACGGTAGCTGGCAGGATGGCTGGCTGGTTTTTAGCGATGCGGGTACGGCTGGTGCTGTCGATAGTGACGATGAAATATTGAGAGTCTTCCCAAAATTGAATGGAAGCTCATTGAAAGGTGGGGGTAATTTTAGTAGCAGAATTTCATATTTGCGTAATGGGCGTAGTCAAGGTAATAACAATCTGCCAAATGGAACATTTACCTTATGTAATCAGAATGATGCACGCAAAATTGTGATTAATGTTTCTGGTCGGGCAAGAGTAGAAAAAGCGGGATGTCCGTCAAACAAGGAGTTTCTCGATGAGAGTAAAAATGATGGCTAAGCAGAATTCTTCTTCTGTGCATGCTCAAGCTGGTGCCGGCATGATCGAAGTGCTGGTGGCCATCATTGTTCTTTCGATTGGACTGCTTGGGCTGGCAGGGCTGCAAACCGCCGGATTGAAGAATAACCAGAGTGCTGGTTTCCGTTCAACTGCCACCATGATGGCATACGGCATTCTGGACAGTATGCGGGCAAACCGGGTTGCAGCGGGAGAAGGTAGCTACAACCATGCGATCTCGGAAGATACTGCTTCAGAGGATGAAACGGAGGAGGAGACGGAGGAGGAAACGCAGACAGAAGCCGGGATTCCCGGGGATGTTAAACCCTGGTTGGAAGAGCTTGCTCTGCGTCTGCCGGATGGTACCGGCGCTGTTAATGTGGATGCTGACAATAAAGTGACCATCACCATTCAGTGGGATGACAGCCGTGGTGCATTGGCCGCGCAGCAATTTGTCATGACTACCCGGCTGTAACAGGTGACATGAAAAGTATGCGGGCAAATCAGGCATTCAGTCGAAGTCAGCATGGCCTGACGCTGGTAGAAATGATGGTGGCCATGACCATCGGGTTGGTGCTGCTCGGTGGTGTGATCACCGTGCTGACTGCCAGCCAGCAGACTTACCGTGTTAACGAAGCAATGGCGCGTATGCAGGAAAACGCGCGCTATGCCTTCCAGCTTTTGTCTCGCGATATTCGTATGGCGGGATATCGCGGCTGTGTGGGTGATGTTGTTGCTATAACCAATGTACTTAATAATAAAAATGATTTTTTGTGGAGATTTGATCGGCCTCTGGAGGGATTCGAAGCAACCAGCGCAAGCGGCTGGACACCTGCTTTACCGTCTGAAGTAACTTCTCCATTGAAGGGAGGAGATGTAGGGCGAGATGTCATTGTGGTAAGAGGAGTAGAGGGTAGTTACGCCAGAGTAATTTCCCATGCATCTGAGTCGGCCGATCCAGGAGTTGAATTAGGTAGTGATTTTGGAAAAGAACTACAAAATTATTTTGATAAATCGAATCCTAAATCGCCTTTTATAGTACTGGTAAGTAATTGTCGAAACACTGCCATTTTTCAGGTGACCGGTATTAATAATATATCTGATAAAAAGTTTTTGGAGCATGCTACAGGTGGTAGCAGTGTAGAGCCAGGAAATGAAAAAGAGATGGGTGAAATATTTCTCAACGGAGAAATAGTACGAATTAGCACCAGGGCTTATTACATTCGGAATAATCCAGGAAAAATCCCTGCTCTGTATTGGAAAAAAGGGAAGGATGATGCCGATGAACTGGTTGAGGGCATTGAAAATATGCAAATTCAATACGGTGAAGATACCAACGGGGACAGGGCTGTGGACATTTATCGCACAGCGGATCTGGTGGCAGATTGGGAGAATGTTGTCAGTGTACGCATCGATCTGCTGGTGCGATCCGTGGAAAATAATATTGCCACCCAGCCACAGACTTATACCTTTAACGGTGAGACCGTAACACCGACTGACCGGCGGTTGCGACAGGTATTTTCCACTGTAATCTCGTTGCGCAACCGCGCTCCCTGATGATTCTTCCTGGAGAGTAGAAAACATGGATGCGGATTTCTCGGCAGATTCCGGCAACAATAAAGATCAGTTTTTTAAACCCCGGCAAGTTGCTTCACCGGTGGTTCGTCACGTTTCGTTCACGGTTAGAATCCGGTTTCTTCACAATCATTCAGGTGGATCATCGCAAGCAGTGCCAGAACCTTCCGTGATCACACCACGCACCAGAACCTACCGGCATCACGAGTTACGCAACAGCGGGATGTTCCAGCACCTTGTCACCTGGTTATCTGGATTACTTCCTGCGCCATCGCTTGGTGGTCGCAATGACAGAATAAATGTTGCTTCCACGCAGCGGGGCGCTGTATTGATAACCGGATTGATTTTCCTGGTGGTTCTGACATTACTCGGTACAACTGCTCTGCAGAGCACGATTCTGGAAGAAAAAATGGCAGGCAATCTGCGTGATGAAACACTGGCTTTCCAGGCAGCAGAAGCGGCGCTGCGATCGGGAGAACGGTTTCTTGAACAGGTCACTATTCCGGAATTTAATGGCTCAAACGGGTTGTATCACCACGCCTGCTCTTCAGCGTCAAATCCTGATACAGAGGGCGAAGAGGTAGATGAACCCCATTCATGCTCACCAACACCAGATCCTGTCACTGGAATGGCTTGGGATGCTGATGATAGTAGAGAGATTGATGTCACCATGGATGGTGTGGCCAACCAGTCACGCTATTTTATCGAGCAGCTTCCCAGTGTTCCACAGATGGGGGACGGAGGGAGTGCGCAGCAATCCGGTGCATCGCTTAATGCAAATATGTTTCGCATCGTGGCGCGTGGAACAGGGGGTACAGAGACAGCTATCGTTTTGTTGCAAAGCACTTATCGGCGGTAGAAAAGGAATTGATGATGAAAACTGTTCTTAGCGTGATAAGAGCCTGGATGTTCATGGCGTGCTTCCTTTGCATGCTGATTCGCGCCGAGAGTGCGGGAGCAACATTGCCACTATCTGATGTGCCGTTATTTTTGACTACTGCAGTGGATCCCAATGTTATTTTTACACTGGATGATTCCGGCTCGATGCAGTTTGAAATCATGCCGGATAGCCTGATTAAATCAAGTGTGCGCTTTGTTTACCCCAGAGTAAGCAGTACTTATGGGGGCGACAGTTACAGTAATTACGTAGTCGGCTTTGATTTGAATAATAAATATACAGCTTCTCTGCGCTCCAGCCATGTCAATAAAATCTACTACGACCCGACCGTGCGCTATCTGCCTTGGAGCAAGGCTGACGGGTCGTTAATGGATAACGCAAGCATCACTTGTGCCCCGCATAACCCGTTCAATACTGCTGCGGGTTGCCGTAACCTAACCGTGGACAATACACAGAGTGCGGCCTGGCTCAAAGATAATGGTTCTTTGACAGATACAGAATCTCAAACTTTTTATCCGGCTGTCTATTTTCGCTACAAAGGAAGTGGGAATTACAACTTAGCCAGTAGCTACGCTCAGGTTGAAATCAAGCCGGAAAATGCCCCTTTTAATGGAGGGGAAAATCGGACTGATTGTGCTGATTCATCGGCGTGTATCTACGCTGAAGAAATCCAGAATTTTGCTAACTGGTACACCTATTACCGTTCCCGGATTTTACTGGCGCGTGCCGGTGTCGGCCGAGCTTTCGCGGCACAGGGCAACAGCATGCGTGTGGCTTTCGGTGCGATCAATAAAGGTAGCAGCAGTAGTAATAAGATTGATGGAATATCGACGAGCACACTGATCACCGGAGTCAGGCAGTTTGCTGGACAGGAGCGTGAGGATTTCTTCAACAGTCTGTATAACCATATTATTCCAGCTGCTAATACACCATTGCGTAGAGCAATGCAGAGTGTCGGTGAATATCTGAAGCGCGCCGACGATAAAGGGCCATGGAGCACTACGCCGGGGCAGAGCGGTGGTAGTCAGCCGGTTTGCCGACAGAATTATCATGTCCTGATGACAGATGGTTTCTGGAACGGACCCAATCCTTCCGAAATAGGCAATGCGGATAATACGGACGGCAGCAAACTCACTAATCATTTTCCCAATACATCACCAGCCACTTATCAGTACAAACCGGCACTGCCGTACAAGGATGGCTTTAGTAATACCTTGGCCGATGTGGCGATGCATTACTGGAAAACCGATTTGCGTACTGATCTGGATAACAAGGTACCGACTAATGCCAATGATCTAGCATTCTGGCAGCATATGGTCAATTTCACTGTCGGACTGGGAGTTGAGGGTACGTTAGGTGATTTGTTACCAGGTAGCTCCGGTGGGCCAGCAGCCTGGCCGGATCCAACGGATGCTGATGCTTATAAGATCGACGATCTCCGGCATGCAGCGGTCAATAGCCGTGGGGAATTTTTCAGCGCGCAGGATCCAGCCGCTTTTGCCGCTGGATTGACGAATGCGCTGACCAATATTACCGCTCGGGTCAGTTCAGCCGCTGCAGTAACGACCAATACCAGCCGGCTTAATACTGGCGCACAGATTTATCAGGCAAAGTTCAACAGTGCTGACTGGAGCGGGCAACTGCTGGCGTTTAATCTGGAAGCTGATGCCTCACTGGGACTGCTGCAATGGGAGGCTTCTGAACAATTGCCGGAACATGCCAGTCGCAAGATTTTCACCCATAACGGTACTGCTGGCCTGGCATTCAGCATTGCTAATTTTTCTTCATTTTCAGCAGCACAACAGACCGCGTTGGATACAAGTACAAATGGGGTCAATGATGACCAGGGATTACAGCGATTAGCCTGGCTGCGTGGGGATCAAACAACAGAAGTTGGGCAGGGCGGCACATTTCGCAAACGTAACAACGGCGTACTGGGCGATATCGTCAATTCCGATCTATTGTTCGTCAAGACTCTGGATTTTGGTTACGACGCATTCCTGGACGGAACGCCAGGGAAGGCGTCCTATTATGCCTATGTGCAGTCGAACAACAGTCGTATTCCAATGGTTTATACCGGGGCGAATGATGGCATGCTGCATGCTTTCAGTGCTGAAACCGGCAAAGAGCTGTTCGCTTACATTCCCGCTGCTGTTTATCCTCAATTAAGTAAATTGACTGATTCCGGTTATGTGCATCGCTATTTTGTTGATGGCAACACCTATGTCGGAGATGCCTACATTGGTGCAACACCCGCCTGGAAAACAGTATTGCTGGGAACGCTGGGAGGGGGCGGTAAAAGTATATTTGCGTTGAATATTACCGATCCAGCCAATTTCTCTGCATCAGATGTGATGTGGGAATTTACCGATGTGGATCTGGGTTTCGTTCACGGTCAGGCAAAAATTGCACGATTGAATGATGGTTCCTGGGCGGCAATCATCAGTAACGGTTACAACAGTACCAGTGATAAGGCGTACTTGCTGATTGTTGATCTACAAACAGGGGCACTGATCAAAAAAATTCCAACCAATAACAGTACAAATAATGGCCTTTCCAGCCCGGCACTGGTGGATACCAATAACGACAAGATCATTGATGTTGTTTACGCAGGGGATCTGCAGGGCAATGTCTGGAAATTTGATTTGTCAAAAAATAGCTCGGCACAGTGGGATGTGGCGTATAAATCTGGCAGCGTTGGTGTACCCTTGTTTACGGCCAGGAATACCAGCAATCAGGTACAACCAATTACTTCTCCTTTGGAAGTGGGCTACCACAAACAGGGAGGGTATATGATTTTCTTTGGCACCGGCCAGTTCATCGCCTCCGGTGACGCCACCGATAAAAAAGTGCAAAGTCTCTACGGTATCTGGGATAACAGTAGCTGGATTTCAGAAACAGATCGCAGTGTATTACAGCCGCAAACCATCCTGACGGAAACCGTTGTTCCTCCTTTTGAACGTACCATATCCGATAATGGAATAGACTGGTCAGCCAAGCGTGGCTGGTATATCGATCTGCTGCAACCTCCGGAAGGGACACAACAGGGCGAGCGTTCAGTCGTTATGCCGATGCTGAATTTCGGGCGGATTATTTTTACCACGCTGATTCCTTCCATCGATCCATGCGAAGCGGGCGGGCGTAACTGGTTGGTATTACTCAATGCTGAAAATGGGGGAATGATTTCTCCGCCGCAGTTTGATACCAATGGGGATGGCAAGCTGGACGGTAGCGATCGAATCATTGCTGCCGTAGGCTCAGATGGAATTCGTAGTGAATCGGTTGCTATCAGTGCCGGTAGCTTGACGCATCTGATCGCGGCAACTACCACAGGGGCAGTGGAGAAAGTGACGATCAGCAACGGCGCTCCGCCGCCGCGCCGATCCTGGAAACAGATACAGTAAACAGATACAGTAAACAGGAGGACCAGTTAAATGAACCTGGCTCGGATGTATACGAAAAATCACGGCTTTACGTTGATCGAGACGATGATCGTGGTGGCTATTATCGGCATTCTGGCAGCGATTGCCTATCCTTCCTACCAGGAGCATGTACGGCGGGGTAATCGGGTGGAGGTCAGCAGTATTCTGTTGGAAATGGCACAATTGCTGGAACGCAATTACACTGAAGCTAATCGTTATGATCAGACTAGTGCGGGAGGCGATTTTGCATTGCCGGTGACGCAATCACCGCGAACGGGTACGGCAAAATATACTATCCGGTTTGCAGAAGGCACTCCAACACAAAATAGTTATACGCTGGAGGCGGTGCCGACAGGTTCTATGGCAAGTGATACCTGCGGTACCTTGTCGTTGACTCATACAGGTGTGCGAGGAGCAGGCGGAGTGACAGGAGCAGAAGCTATTGCCAAATGCTGGCAGTAAATAAGCTATCAGGCTGCACCCGATCGGGTGCGATGATGTTCAGTCAGGTTTTCAATACGCAGGTCAACATCAACTTTTGCCCAGGTCTTGATTTCATTATTCAGTAGCGTATCGGTCAGCGGATAGCGTTCCAGCCAGGTTTGCGGAATGCGTAATGTGCAACGCCTTCCACTCATGGATAGCATCAAGGCTGGCAAATCAACCTGGGTACGGCTGCGGTAAAAAATTGTAGCGATACGCAAGGCAACTGAACGAGCAAGGTTAATGGGGTGGCTAAGGAAATCCCCGGTTTTGGCAAGCGAGCCATGGTGCGATAGCACCAGCTGACCTAACTGGGATTGCTCCATTCTGGAAAAGCCAGGCATATCGGCGTTATCGAGAATATAAGCAGAATGTTTGTGGTAGCCGGTATGGGCCACCGAAATGCCGATTTCATGTAAACGCGCTGCCCAGGAAAGCAATTTCAGTGCATTCTCAGCTTTTTCCTGATCGGGGTAATCCGCCAGGAGTTGTTTGCCAAGCAAAATCGCAAGTGATTCAATCCGGGTTGCCTGCTGCAAATCCACCCGGTAGCGCTGCATGAATTCCTGTACGGAGACTTCACGCATATCTTCTTTGTGAAAGCGCCCCAGCATGTCGTAGAGTACACCCTGACGCAGTGCGCCGCTGGCAATTTCCATACGCTTGATCTTCAGCTCTGTAAAAATAGCGCTCATGATGGCAAATCCACCCGCAATAATTATTCTGCGGCTGGGGTTTAAGCCTGGAATTGCCAGCTTTCTGAGATCACCTGTTTTAAGCAGGAATTCGCGCAGTTTTTCCAACCCTGCGAGTGTGATGATTTCTGCATCATCGCTGTCGTTATAGCCGTTTATTGCGAGGATGTGTGCCAGTGCGCGCGCGGTGCCGGAAGAGCCATAGGCTTTTTGCCAGTATGATGAGGAGAACTCAGCGGTGGCGGCCTGTATTTCGGAACGTGCGGCCAGCTCGGCATATCTCAGCGAGTCTTTGGTGAGCTTCCCATCAGGAAAAAAATACTGGCTGTAGCTGATACAACCAATGGGAAGACTTTCCAGTTTGCTGGATTTCAGTTGGCTGCCGATGATCAGTTCGGTGGAGCCACCACCAATATCGACGACGAGCAGAGCGTCATCCGAAGGAGGCAAGCTGTGCGCCACACCAAGAAAAATCAACCGGGCTTCTTCGTAGCCTGCAATGATTTCGATAGGAAAGCCCAGTGCATTTTCAGCTTTTTGCAAAAAACCTGCTGCATTTCTGGCAACACGCAGCGAGTTTGTGCCCACCACTCTGACGGCATGATACGGCAGTCCCCGTAAACGCTCGCCAAACCGTTCCAGGCAGGCGAGTGCACGGTTTTGTGATGCCTCGTCCAGCGTCTGATCTTCGGATAATCCCGCTGCAAGCTGTACCATTTCTTTCAGATTATCCAGCAGGTAGAGTTGCTTTTCTTCTACCCTGGCGACCTGCAGATGAAAACTGTTGGAACCCAGATCAACGGCAGCGAGCGTTGAGTATGCGTGCATGATGCGGGGGCTGGTTCTGAACGGTTTATTTACTGACTTCGCGTTCAATTTCATCCGCCGATACATGGCGGACATCCTTCCCCTTAACCAGGTAGACAATATATTCCGACATGTTTTTGGCATGATCACCGATCCGTTCGACTGCCTTAGCGGCAAACAATATTTCGATCGCGGTAGAGATTTTGCGGGGATCTTCCATCATGAACGTAATCAAATGGCGGATGATCGAGCGAAATTCCTCATCCACCTGTTCATCCTGGCGCACGATTTCTGCGGAGGCGTTCGGATCCAGCCGGGCAAAAGCATCAAGCGCCTTGCGCAACATGTCGATGGCAATGGCGGCAATATGTCGTATCTCAACAAAGCGCGGCATGTGCATGCGATCTGCAGCGTAGATCAGCTTTGCCATACGGGCGATCTTGGTCGCTTCATCACCAATTCTTTCCAGATCAGTAATGGTATTGATCACGGTCATGATCATGCGCAAATCAATAGCGGTGGGCTGCCTGCGCACGATAACCTGGGAACAGAGCTCATCGATCTTTATTTCCATGGCATTGACGCGATGATCATTGTCAATGATCTGTTCAATCATGTGCTCGTTACCGTCAGTCAATGCCTCCACTGCGTTCTTGATCTGTTCCTCGACAAATCCGCCCATCTGTAATACCCGTGTGCGGATTTCTTCGAGATCAGCATCAAATTTTTTTGAGACATGTTCTTTATTAATCACGTTATTTACCATCTTTTTTCTCCTGCGCGTTCAAGAAACCCATCTTAAGTTCGACAGTTCCCTGGAATCTGTTCAAAGTCTCGATCAAGGGATGCAGTGCCAGGCAAAATTGAACGAGAAAGCGGAGCATACTTGAAGTATGTGAGCATTTTGAGTTCAATTTCAACGCCGTAATGCGCCTTTCAGCGAGATATTGAACAAGTTCCTAGATCGTAATGGTTTCCACGCCCTGATCAGTACCCATCAACAGTACATCAGCGCCTCGTCTGGCAAACAGGCCGTTGGTCACCACCCCTGTGATCTGGTTGAGCGTGCTTTCCAGTTCAACCGGATTCATGATATTTAGATTATGTATGTCGAGAATCACATTGCCATTGTCAGTGGTGAAATCCTGACGCCAGGCTGGTTGTCCGCCCAGTAATGCAATTTCCCGGGCGACATAACTGCGTGCCATCGGAATCACCTCCACCGGGAGCGGAAATTTTCCCAATACCTTGACCAGCTTGCTTTGATCAGCAATACAGATAAACTTCCGAGCGACGGCTGCAATGATTTTTTCACGTGTCAGTGCGCCGCCACCACCTTTGATCATGTGCATGTTCCGGGTAATTTCATCTGCGCCATCAATATATACCGGGAGGTCAGCAACAGAATTGAGGCTCAAAACCTCAATGCCATGTTGCTTCAGACGGGCTGCGGTTGCTTCGGAGCTTGCCACGGCCCCTTCAATCTTGTGTTTGATTTTGGCCAGTTCATCAATAAAAAGATTGGTGGTCGACCCTGTTCCGATACCGATGATTTCACCTACCTGCACATACTGCAGGGCTGCTTGTGCCACTGCCTGTTTTTGTTCGTCTTGTGTCATGATGATTTTAATAATTGGTTCTTGAAATAGTGCTCTCATTGAGAAGGATTCAGAGCGCTTGCGCATCCTTCCCCTGTTTGACAGCAAGCGTATCATAACTTGGTGACAGTATAATTACCGATTCAGTGAGTTTTTCCGCATATTTATTCTATTCCAGCCCCGGTTTTCAATGCGCGCGATCAAATTACTTCCCGATGGATTAATCAGTCAGATAGCAGCTGGAGAAGTCATCGAACGCCCGGCTTCAGTGCTGAAAGAATTACTGGAAAATTCCATCGATGCCGGTGCGACTGAAATTACGGTCAATATCGCACAGGGTGGATTGAAACTGATCCGTGTGACCGATAACGGCAGCGGCATTCCCGCAGAAGAACTGCCGCTTGCACTCACACGTCACGCAACCAGCAAAATTGCCAGCCAGGAGGATTTGCACAGCATCACCAGCCTGGGATTCCGGGGGGAAGGGCTGGCCAGTATCGCGTCAGTTTCGTATTTGTCGCTCATCAGTCATCAACCCGCTGGCAAACATGCCTGGGAAATCCGCAGTGAGGGGACACGGTTAATGTCGCCGGAGCCTTCATCCCACATGGCGGGCACTACGGTTGAAGTCCGGGATCTGTTTTTCAACCTGCCTGCCCGCCGCAAATTTCTTAAAACAGAAGCTACAGAGTTTGCCCACTGCGAAGAAGTTTTTCGGCGGATGGCACTTTCCCACGCTGATATTACCTTTACGCTGCGGCACAATGGAAACCTGCGCAGCCACTGGCAGGCGGCAGAGGCTGCAGAGCGCATCGGAGCCGTGCTTGGCGAGGAATTTTCCGGAGCGGCTACCTGGATGGACGAACAATCCGCCGGCATCGGCCTGCAGGGGATGCTGGCATTGCCCGCGTATTCACGTGCCACCCGCGACATGCAGTATTTTTTTGTTAACGGACGCTTCATCCGCGACAAGCTGATTACCCATGCCCTGCGTGAAGCCTATCGTGATGTGCTGCACCTTGATCGTCATGCCGCTTTCGTGCTGTATCTGGCGATTGATCCTGAACAGGTGGATGTCAACGTACATCCGACGAAAACCGAAGTCCGCTTTCGCGAAGCGCGGGCCATCCACCAATTTATTTACCACGGCGTCAGCAAGGCGCTGGCTCTACCCCGCTCGGGTGTAGCATCCTCCTCGCCTGTTGGGGCCGTGTGGCCAGGTGCGCAGGATGCATCTGTTGATCCAACGCGCACCGGTTTTACACCGGCTGTGCCGACGTTGAACTACCCCAGGCAAGCACGGCTGCCATCAGAAAGGGTGGCGCAGCCTTTTAACTTTTATCAGGTTCTAACCGGCGGAGAATCCGGCGCCACTGCCATGCAGAATCAACTCCGACAAACCGGGGAAGGGGAAAGCGATGAAAATCCGGCCATGCCCCCGCTGGGCTTTGCGTTGGGGCTGCTTCGCGGCATCTATATCCTGGCGCAAAACCAAAAAGGATTGGTGATTGTAGACATGCACGCCGCGCACGAACGCATTGTCTACGAGCAGTTGAAGACACAACTGGATCAACAAGTATTATCCGCACAACGATTGCTGATACCGGTTACATTTCACGCAGATAGCCTCGACATCGCGACAGTGGAGGAAAATCAGGCGCTTTTGCAGCAACTGTGTTTTGAAGTGAGCACGCTGTCCGCTACCACACTTGTTATACGCACAGTCCCCACCACACTGCAGCATGCTGATGCGGAAAAACTGGTACGTGCTCTGCTGGATGAAATCAGGAATGGCGATCCCGCTCAACTGCTTGCCGCCCGTCGTAATGAATTACTGGCCACCATGGCCTGTCACGGTGCCGTTCGCGCTAACCGGCAATTAACGCTGATTGAAATGAATGAACTGCTGCGCAAAATGGAAGTAACCGAGCGCTCGGATCAATGCAATCACGGCCGACCTACCTGGTTTGAAATCAGCCTGGCTGAACTGGATAAAATGTTTATGCGCGGCAAATAGCCATGGGCTCATTACTTCTAAAAGCTTATTTATCTTGCTGCTTGAGATCGCGATAAAAATCATCGTGCGGATGGACCAAAGGACAGCAGTTTCAGGCAATCCTCATCGAGAATACGATAAGCCAGCATGCATAACTGATTCGATAATCGGACTTGTCGACTCGAATGCCTTGCAGATCTTTCAGGATGGTGAGTAATGGCACGCGCTGCCTCGTTCAACTTGGATTGCTGTGGAGGGTGTAGTTTTTTTAAAGCGCGCTCGAAGGTGGGGGTAACAAGCCCACTTGTGGTTGACGTTGCCAGACAGCCATTTGCAATGCATCACAACAAGCCAATCTTGCTTTCATTCTTGTGCTCATCCAGCCAACCACCGTCAGATCACACACCGTCTGGATAGTAATCGACAGCCAGAAATCCCCGAACAGCCGGCATACACGCCAACCACTTCAATACGAATGGGTCATCCAGGATCAGGATTCTGGTTATTGATCTATCAGCCACCATCGTCCCCACCGTAATAAACAGATAATTCCTCCTTTACTTGTTGATTAAGATCAACTTCAAACGCAGCAGAATACCTGAAACCTCATTTTTGAAATTTCAAAAGAGTTGATTGACTCCTGATCAGGGTAGCAAGCCACCGCGAAGCTGACCGAATGAGCAAGGCATAATCAAAACAAAAGATGGCGATATTTCATTCATGAAGTTTTTTAATTCAAAATCTTACTGAATAATGCGTTTTGTTATACACCCACTTACAAAGAAGTATGCACCGCTTACGGTGCATACTAAATATTAGCTGGCATTAGAAAATGGGGAGATAACCTTGGACTTAGAAAACATAATCCAAGACGTTGGTGATGCGCGAGCAGCGGGTGCATTGAAGACACTGCTCAAAAGATTTCTTGATCCAGCATTCGGAGCGTTGCCTAAGTCCGAGATTGAATTACTCCTCTTGGGAGCTCTTGAAGAAGTTGGGGCCATATCTGCTGAACCGGGTGTATACGAGCTCGTTTCAAAACTGCGGGTTACCAGAACTAAAGCTCGGAATCTTATCTACGAGAGAGAACTGAGGCGGCTTACTCCCGCCGAGTTGGATTCTCGGGTACGGAATCTATTAAAACGCCCAATCATCCAAAAATCCGGGGATCAATTTGTTCTGGAAGTGGAGAATCCTCTGATCTCAGACCATCTCCGCTCAAAGATACAGGATCTGGGGCATGTATCTGACGGCTCATTCTCACCAAGTATCGTAAAGCTTCCGCTGGATGCCATGGTCGCGTTGATAGAATTCTACATTCCTAAGGATCAGCGAGATCCTGTTAAGGCCGCGTTAGTTTCGGCAGGGGCTCCGGATACGTCGTTCAAAGGGGTTTTGAAAGCGGTATTGAAGAAGGTAGCAGGTAAAGTTGCATCGGATACCGGTGAAGCTTTGCTTAAAAACGCATCGGAATACATCTCGCCAATTGTTGATGCCATTGTTACCGGCCTGACTGACAAGATTGCAGAAGTGTTCCCGGCGGGAGGTGGAGATGCTGGCTAACAAATTGTTGCAGCGGACGTTTAACCCGCTGCCCATTTTTGCTGCTGCAAAAACAGGTATCGCCTCAAACGCAGCTAAGCTCAGGCGTTATGACCCTACTAAAAACAAGTTCTATATAGGAGAAGGATTTTGATCGAGAAAACGCATGCGGTAGATGAAGTGTTCGGAATAAATCGAGATCTTCCTCTAAATTATGAACCGCCCCGGGTTTTGAGGAGGCTCCACTATCTGAGAAGATGGAGCCATGAACAAATCAAATAAATATTCCCCCGAAGTAAGAGCGCGCGCA
>NZ_QICQ01000039.1 GCF_003201195.1 Nitrosomonas eutropha
TGGAAGAACTGTGAGCGCTTACTCAACACCAGCTTGCAGTTTATTCACCTGGCCTTCCTGGCCCTTCTACTCAAAAGACTTTGAACAGGTTCTCAGAACTGAGTGGTGAAGGAGCATCTTATCGGGAAAGAAAACGCCGTCACCTGGCCTGGCGGTATCGGGATGCTTTAGTAGTACCAGTAGCTGCGGGGTTATTGAATCCGCAGGAATGGCAGGAAATACTACATTTGAATTTTGGATAATGAATGCTTGGTAAAAATCGCTATCTGATGCTGACGGTGGATACGGAGGCTCTTCCCAGGCGAGCTTCGCAGGATCACGTCAAACGGTTGATGTGGGGTGAGCATGAGAATGGTACGGCAGGGATCCGTGAAATGGCGGCCATCGGTGATGAATTCGGTGCTAAACATATCTATTTCGTAGATTTGTGTGGGGCCTATTCCTATCTGGGCGAAACTCTGGAGGTGGTTCGTTGGCTGGATGCGATGGGGCAGGATGTGCAGCTGCATACGCATCCGGAATACTTGCCCAAGAGTTTCTGGGATGAGTATGGCTATGACAGCAAACCCCAGTACATGAATCAGTACCGGGATGATGCACGCGCGGAATTCGTGATACAGCATTTTGGGGGGCTGATTTTTCCAAGATTACCAGCAAGCCTGTACTGGCTCACCGGGCTGGTTCTTTTCGCTGGAATGCTCATGCAATCCGCGCCTTACACTCGGCGGGTATCCCGTTGTCCTTTAATAACTCCATGTGTGCTGTACGTGCTGGACAGTGTGTGTATAGCGTGCCGACCAATCAGCCATTTGCCTGGTCCAATGGTGTGATTGAAATTCCCATGACGGAGAAGGCCATTTTCCCCAAGGTGGGCAAGGATCAGTGGTGGGCGCGCTTGACGTACCCCGAATCCAGCTATTTTCATTTCAGCCCTTGGTGGGGGCGGTTATTGTTCAATATGTTCAGTAATAACCCGGATTTTGCTGTGTTGCTATTACATTCCTGGTCTTTATTGTATTGGGATGAAAATGGTCACGGGGTGTACAAGGATGATGCGCGCATTGAAGGGTACCGCAAACTATTGAAACGATTGAGTAAGGACTACGAAATTATCACTACGGCAGACTTTCTGGATTTGTATGCGCGTGGGATAATCACGACACCTGATGAGGTGGATTTGTCTTTAGCAGAATGGCTGCCGCCGCTATCTGTAAAAAAGAAAGCTGGTTAGGCATGACGCCAAACTTGTTGCAATCCTGTGTTGTTGAGCCCTGGTTGGCATTCAGTCGGCAAGTAACTTGTCGCTCCCTTGGTTGGCGGTTACATGCGGCGGCAGCCCGGCCGAATTATGCAGCGGAGCAAGGTAGTCTATTGTATGTTGCTGCCAGTGCCAGGCCTTATCACATCAGCGGTTATACCACCCGTACCCACGAGGTGATGCGTGCGCTGCGTGATGTTGGTGTTCGGGTCCATGCATACACAAGGCCAGGTTATCCGTGGGATCGTAAGGATCGTCTGTGTGATGCGATGGGCAATGAGATAGTGATAGACGATATACGTTATGGCCATGCAACAACCCCCGCGAATAATCGACCCGTGCTGCTGTACGCTCTGCAAGGTGCAAAAACAGTGGTAAAACTGGCCAGGCAGCATCGGGTGGCTGTGATTCATGCTGCCTCCAATCATGTCAGTGCTTTGCCGGCATTACTGGCTGCCCGGCAATTGGGTATTCCCTTTCACTACGAAATGCGCGGATTGTGGGAGCTGACTCGTATATCACGCCAACCTGATTTTAAGGGTTCGCAGGCTTATCGGCAGGGATTGGCACTGGAGGAGCTGGTGGCCTGTCATGCGGATCAGCTTTTTGTTATTTCAGAGCAACTTGGCCACTATGTTCAGAAAAACTGGGATGTTTCACCGGAGCGAATCAGGTTGTTACCTAATTGTGTGGATCCGAAAAAATTTCAGATGGCTGATCCGGTATTGGTGGAGCCGGATACGATTGGTTATGCCGGTTCGTTGATCGGCTATGAGGGCCTGGATATCTTGCTGGAAGCCACAGCCGATCTGCTGAAACAGGGTAGAGCGATCCAGGTGCGCATCGCTGGCGATGGTGAGGCGCGCCAGGATCTGGAAGTGCTGGCGCAACGCTTGAGACTGAGACAGCAGGTGCAATTTCTTGGTCGTATGTCACCCGATAAAGTAAGGGAGATGATTGCCCGCTGTGCCTTGGTCTGTATCCCGCGCAAACCTTACGAGGTGTGTGAAATCGTGCCACCGATCAAGCTGGTGGAAGCGCTGGCCATGGGTAAACCGGTGATTGTGCCGGATTTGCCGGTATTTCGGGATGAAATGGGGGCTGATCTGACGGGTTGGTTTTTCCGATCGGGTGATGTAAAAGATTTGGCGCGAGTGATCCATGAAGCCTTGGCCCGGCCGGATCACTTGAAAAAATTGGGTGTGCGAGCGCGTGACTACGCTGTATCGCAGCGCAACTGGGAGAGATTTATGCCTCTCATTGTTGCATCGCTACCGAGGTGATTGTTGTTGAATAACTTCAGGATTGAAGCATCATGATTGGCCGTGTCATTCGCGGGATTGGTTCGCTTTATTACAATCATCCGGTGGCGCCAGAGGATGCTGAACTGGAGGGGCCTTTCGCAAAACTCAAGATTGCGCTGGTAGCAGATCATTTCACGACAGACTGTCTCTCCGTGGAATGCCGGGTGATGAGTCTGACGCCATCAAATTATCAGGAAATACTTGATACCTGGCAGCCTGATCTGGTGTTTGTAGAATCCGCCTTTCATGGTGCGAAGGGTAGCTGGCGTTATGAGTTGGCAAAGCAGCCGCGTTGGTTGCGATTGAAACAGCCACAAGCTATTTTTAAACTGGTGGAACATGCCCGTTCCCGGGGTATCCCTACGGTATTCTGGAACAAGGATGATGGTGCTTTCTTCGATGCCTTCATCCATGTGGCCAGTGCGTTTGATTTTGTGTTTACAACAGATGAAGCATGCCTTGCGCGCTATCGCCGTGCATTGCCGGCGGGGGTGCCCGTAAATGTACTGATGATGCCGTATCAGCCACGCCTCCATGCTTTCGATGGTTTTCATTTTAATCATCATACAGCGTGTTTTATGGGTAGTTATTACCGTCGTATCCTGAATGAGCGCCGCCGTTTTCTGGACATGATGTTCGGTGCAACAGAGCAAGCCGGGATGAAGATGCATATATTCGATCGTAATCATGGCCGGTTATCAAGTTTTATGGAATTCCGTTTTCCAAGGTATAAACATCTGGAGCTGCATCCTCATGTGATTCATAGTGAGACAGCCCGTGTTTATAAGAGCCATGTGATCTCGCTGAATGTGAATTCAGTAACCGGTTCAGATACCATGGTGTCGCGCCGCCTGCTGGAGATTCTGGCTTGTGGTGGAATTGCAGTCACCAACCCCAGTGGATCGATTGATCGGTATTTTCGCGATTTTTGTCATGTAGTCAGTACGCTGGAACAGGCATGTGAGCTGTTTACACGTCTGCGCCATGGCCCATCGACAGATGACATGGCGCGTGCGGAAGCAGGTGCACGCTATGTACGCAAACATCATACCTGGGCGCATCGGCTGGGTGAGCTTGGCAGTGTCGTGAAGTTTTAGGATGCTGATGCTGACTGTGCTTTCCTATGCAGCCCAGGCTGTTTTCTTTCTGGTGGTGGTTTGTTTTATCTTGTATGTACTGCTGGAATTGCGCGTACTGGGGATTTCACGTCGGGTTGAGCGTCACAAACTGACGGAGCTGGTTTCCCAATTACCTGGTATGTTGGCATTGCCCGTCTGGCCACGGGTCAGCGTGCTGCTGCCTATCTACAATGAAGCAGCAGTGATAGTGCGTCTGATTGATGCAGTTTGTCGGCTGCAATATCCAACTTCCTCTCTTGAAATTCTGGTGCTGGATGATTCAACAGATAATACTTCAACGCTTGCCCAGGCACGGATTGACTATCATGCGGATTTAGGAGTTTCGATTCGTTACGTCCGGCGTGCGAGCAATGAGGGCTACAAGGCAGGCAATCTGCTCAATGGTATTCGCCAGTCATCCGGTGAGTTTTATGTAATTTTTGATGCTGATTTTATACCCCAGGAAGA
Organism: Nitrosomonas eutropha; assembly: GCF_003201195.1. GTDB lineage: Bacteria > Pseudomonadota > Gammaproteobacteria > Burkholderiales > Nitrosomonadaceae > Nitrosomonas > Nitrosomonas eutropha. Next base: position 4,149 of record NZ_QICQ01000039.1, read on the forward strand.
TTTTCTGCTCAGGACTGTTCCTTATTTTCAGGATCCACAGTTGGGGTTTTTGCAAACCGGGATCGGCTATGAAAATCGTGACGCTTCTTTTTTGACCCGCTTTCAGGCCATGGAAATGGGGCACCAGCAGTATGTTACGGTGGGTTTGAGCGAAGATGGAGACATGGCTTCTCTTTCCGGCAGTTCCTGTGTGTGGCGCAGAGCCTGTGTTGAATCCCTGGGAGGATGGAATGCATCCACAGTGACCGAGGATGTGGATTTAGGCTATCGGGCTCAGTTTGGAAACTGGAAATATGCTTATATGCGTGACGTGGTGTCAATGTCGGTGTTGCCTGAAACGACCAGTGCCTTCCGGGTTCAGCGGAAGCGCTGGGGCAGGGGATTGATTCACAGCGCTTTCAAGCACGCGCGGCAGATGTTCCGGCAACGTATGCCATTGATGCAACGTTTGCATGCGATCGCCATGATGTTTTCATCACTGTTGCTGGCATCCATTTATATATTGCTGCTGTTGTGTTTACCACTGAGTTATCTGGTTGATTTTGAAGGATTGGGAATCCATTGGGTAGCTTGGCTTTTTTTTGGTTTTGTAGCGATATGGGGGCTGAATAATGTATTTGCCGCACGTAAGGGAGCTCACATTGGGGAACAACGGGGTATTTTGCGCACTTTGTGGGAAACCTATCTTTACGTTGCTATGTTTTTGCCCATGGCGTGGTATTACTTTGCTGGTGGAATGCGTGCGTTGTTTGGAGTGCATGGTGATTTTCATCGTACGCTCAAGGGGGGAAGCAAAAAAAGTGTTATCAGACCACCCGTCCATAAAATTTTGTGGATGGGAGATGGGTTTTCATTTGGTTATTCTGCAATAACTTTGTGGGTGGCAATCCAGAAGGCAAATTACTTTCTGATTCCGATCAGCGTGACGGCTTGTCTGGGTTTTGGCATGATGCTGGTTGGTTTTTGGCAAGAAGAACGTTCAATCAAATAAATGACTGAGATTAAAAATGATACCGGGATGCCGCAGGAATTCAGGAGAACAATTAACCTGGAGCAGTGTGATAAACGGGTATTGATTACGGGAGCGACCAGTGCAATTGGCGCTGCTCTGGCACAGACCTATGCTCGCCCTGGTGTTGTTTTGTATCTGCACGGCCGCCGACAGGATCGTCTGATTCAGGTTGCAGCTGATTGCGCCGCATGTGGTGCCCAGGTGATTACGCAATCACTGGATTTGTGTGATTTGTCAGCTTTGCATGACTGGCTGAAGAATCTGGGTGCACTGGATGTGGTGATCATTAATGCTGGCATGAATACGCATGTTGGCAGCCAAGGCGAACCCGAACCTTGGGGTGAGGTGGAAGCTTTGCTAGATGTGAATCTGAAAGCTTCCATGCTGATTGCTCAATCTGTTTTGCCTGCGATGCGGGAGCGTGGTACGGGTCAGATCGCGTTCATGAGCTCCCTGGCGGGATATTTCGGGTTGCCCATGATCCCTGCCTACAGCGCCAGCAAGGCGGGCATCAAGGCTTATGGAGAAGCGTTGCGTGGCTGGTTGTCCCCCGAGGGTATTCATATCAATGTCATTATGCCCGGATATGTGGAATCCTCCATGTGCGATGCCATGCCGGGGCCTAAACCCTGGGTATGGTCACCGCAACAGGCGGCTTTGGCAATTCAGCGTGGGCTGGCGCGTGACCAGGCACGCATCAGCTTCCCGTTTCCATTGAACTGGGGTACCTGGTGGCTGGCCGTGCTGCCGGCAGCGTTATCGCACCGGATTGTACGCTGGCTGGGCTATGGTGCCTGAGTCGGAATTTATTTCGATATTAGCGGCTTTGCTGACGGGCCTGATGTTGTCGGTGGGGATAGAACAATTCATGATACCCCGTCCGCCATTGCGGCGACACTGGGCTGCCTGGGCATTACATGGCGGCTTGTGGTTATTGGCTTATGCTCTGATAGTTTTGCTGCTGGGGCGCCCCTGGTTTTCAGCGGCGGTGGTATCGGCATTCCTGCTGATGCTGGTACTGGTGAACAATGCCAAGGTTAATGCACTGTATGAGCCTTTTGTTTTCCAGGATTACGAATATTTCACTGATGCGATTCGTCACCCGCGTCTCTATATCCCGTTTCTGGGCTGGGGCAAGTTTCTCGGTTCAGCTACTGGTTTTGTTCTGGCCGTGGCTATCGGATTCTGGGGTGAATCAACCCCGGCTCAGCGATGGATGTTGTCCGGGCAATTGGGGGCAATTGTTGTAATTTTTTTTCTTGGCTTGTTGCTCTTGCTGGCGGGAAGGCAGAAGAAACTTCCGGTCAGCTTTAATCCGGAGCGGGATGTCTGTGCACTGGGTCTGCTGGCAAGTCTTTGGCGTTATGCTGAAGAGGAGCGCGCACCTTTGGCTGCGGTATCTCCTTTTGGTTTTCATGTGCACAGAAAATCCGATAATGACTTGCCGCATCTGGTAGCAGTTCAGAGCGAATCTTTCTTTGATCCGAGGTCACTTTATCCGGGAATTTTTTCTGGAATGCTTGCCGAATTTGATCGCCTTAAGGGTGATGCTGTGGCCTATGGAAAATTGAAGGTTCCCGCCTGGGGAGCCAATACGGTACGTACCGAGTTTGCCTTTCTTTCCGGAATTGGCGATGACAAGCTGGGCGTTCATCGTTTTAACCCTTATCGAGCGATTGCGGCTGCCAGTGATGTGTCATCACTGGCAGCATATCTGAAATGTCTGGGTTATCGCACAATTTGTATACATCCTTATCCGGCAAGTTTTTATCGGCGCAATCGAGTGTATCCGGCCTGGATTTTGACGAATTTATGGATATACGTACCTTTGACAGGATGCAGCGCTATGGCCCTTATATTAGCGACGCTGCCGTGACTGCAAAGATCATGGATGTGCTGACAAAGGCTCGGGAGCCGGTGTTCATTTTTGCCATCACTATGGAAAATCATGGACCACTACATCTTGAGCGCGTGGCGCCTTCCGATATCAACGAGTTGTATTCCGTGCCGCCGCCACCTGGTTGCGACGATTTGACGATCTACCTGCGCCATATACGTAACGCTGATCGAATGGTCGCCGACTTGCGCCGAGGGTTAGAACAATGCGAGCGCCCGGCTAGTTTGTGTTGGTATGGCGATCATGTCCCAATCATGCCCGTTGTATATAAAATCTTCGGCAAACCTGGCCGAGATGTGGAGTACGTATGCTGGAGCAACCAGCACAAGATGCAATCCCGGCACCATAATCTTGATGCAAATGATTTGGCGGTGCATTGGCTTCGGGCAATTGACCTTATCAAATCCGATCATCACTGATCTGATAATTTTCAATTTATGTTTTTCACTGCTATCTGTAGATAAGGTGGAAGAAGCATGATTTTGACATGCCGGGATTTAAGCGTAAAATCAAGTTATTGAAGTTTAATTGTACGGGATGGACAAATTCTGAAAACAAAATTAAATGATTTGTTTATACCGGAGCAGTTGCAACAAGTTTATTCCCTGCGGTGTTTGTTAAGGCTTGCGTTCTTTGAACCAATTCTTTGTATCTGGCTGCTAGCCAATGGTTGCTGTTGTGCGCACTCTGTTTACAGAGCGCGCCTGATGCGGCCGGCGGGCGGCCACTCTTGAACCTGTGGTTCAAGATAGCAGCCTGACGGCACTCGCGGGGATCCTCTTAGTCAGAAGTTTTGATTCTCTTTAAGTTTTATCTGTAAAAGCATGCGTTTCTGGCTGATGAAATCCGAACCATCGGAAATGAGTATCGATGGATTAGCTGCGAGACCGGAACAAACCGTTGCCTGGGATGGCGTACGCAATTATCAGGCACGTAATTTCATGCGTAACCAGATGCAGGTGGGTGATCTGGTTCTTTTCTATCACTCAAGCTGCCCCGAGCCGGGGATTGCTGGTGTTGCGGAAGTTTCCCGGCTTGCCTGCCCTGATGAAACACAGTTCGATCCCGTCAGTAAATATTTCGATCCGAAAGCTACACGCGAAAATCCGCGCTGGTTCAATGTTGAAATCCGGTTTGTCAGAAAAACCCGGCTGCTTTCCCTAAAAGAGTTAAGAAGCTACCCTGAACTGGCAGGGATGCGCATCCTGCAAAAGGGCAATCGGCTGTCCATTACCCCTGTTGATCCGGCGGAATGGAAGTTCATCGAGGCAAAGCTGTGAGCAGTGATGCTGCCGTATATTTGCCTGTTCCCAACATTTCTAGGCTTGCTTAAAACTACCGACGAGGTATCCCTGGCATGGAAGCATGGCTGGTTTACCTGCTGACAGGTGGAATAGTCGGTTTTCTTGCCGGGTTGCTGGGTATTGGCGGTGGCCTGGTGATGGTGCCGGTGCTGGCTTCCATTTTCATATCTTTGGGCTTCCCGGATGACCGTGTTTTGCACATGGCGCTGGGAACGACAACAGCAATTATTACCCTGACCTCAATTTCCAGTTTGCGTGCACATCATGCCCATGGTGCAGTGAACTGGTGGGTTGTGTGCTACATTTCTCCCGGAATTGTCGCTGGCGCACTGGCCGGTTCAACTTTAGCCAGCCATCTTTCAAGCCAAATATTGAGTATTATTCTCGTCTTGTTTATCAGTTTTGCAGCCACACGGATGTGGTTTAACCTCAAACCAGGAAAAAATTATACGTTGCCGGGAAAAATCGGCATGTTTGCTGCAGGCGGTGTAATTGGCGCAATATCCGGCCTGGTGTCTATCGGGGGCGGGATGCTGACGGTACCTTTTCTTGTGGCTTGTCAGATAAGGTTACATCATGCCATTGGAACGGCTGCTGCAGTCGGGTTTCCAGTAGCGTTAGCCAGTGCGGCAGGTTATGCTGCCAATGGTTTGTTGCAAAATAAGCAACTGCCGGATTATTCATTAGGATATATTTATCTGCCCGCGCTGATTATAGTGGCGCTGACGAGTATAGTAACTGCGCCGCTGGGAGCCAGAACAGCATATATTCTTCCGGCAGCATCACTCCGGAAAATTTTTGCAGGTCTGCTTTATTTGCTGGGGGTTAAACTTTTACTGGATTTCTGGAATTAACAGATTTTCAATCATCAGAAAATTTTTTCAGATTATGACTGATACTTTGTTGAAAAGCGGGCTAACGGATATTCCGGAATATTTCGAGCGGAAGATGCTGCATGATGAACTGAATGCAGATGTCTATGAGCTGGTTAATATTCCGTTGCAGCTTTCTCATCTGGTCTTGCTCTCTGATAGGCAGTGGGTGAACAGGGAGCGCGGGCTGGTTATTGAGTTGTGCAAACATTTCGATATCCGGATTCTCAATGGCGCTTTTGATCAATTAAGTGTTGAGTTGGGTGATTTTCATCTGCGCTGGGAACGGCATACAGAATACTCTACCTATACGTTCTACAGGGAAGGCCCGTTTGATGAGCCCTTTGCCCAGCCAGCCATTGCGTATGTTCCGCAGGAATGGCTGGCGAAATTACCTGGAGAATTGCTGGTTGCAACGCATATTGTGTTGGAAGATCGCAGGCGCCCCGGCCGCAGTATGAGTGAACTGGCTACCTTGTTTTCATCCAATACCGTCATCGGCTCTAAAGTCTCGGCAGGCAGCGCCAGTGTCTGGAGTGATAACCAGATCCATCCGGACGGGTTTACCCGTTTTCTGGTGCACGATGATAACTTGCGCAGTCGCCAGGTTGGCAGGCTGGTACAGCGGTTGCTGGAGATTGAAACTTATCGCATGCTTACCATCTTGCCATTGTCCATGACGCGCGAAATTATTCCTCAGTTGGAGCAATACGGAGACCAGCTGATAGAGTTGATGACGACCAACGCCACACCCAATTCGATTGAGGATGAACAGCAGTCGTTGGTGAAGCTGACTGCGCTGGCCACAGAAATCGAAAGAATATCAGCTCAATCCAGTCATCGTTTCAGTGCATCACATACCTATCACATCATCATGCAGCAGCGGATTACCGAGCTGCGTGAGGAACGAATTGAAGGCCTGCAAATGCTGTATGAATTCAGAAAGCAGCGGGTCACCTCTGCCATGAGCACCTTTGATCTGGTGCGATCTAAACTTGATACGCTGTCATTGCGTGTGGAGCGGGCCACTTCCATGCTGCGTACACGGGTGGATATTTCGATGGAATCACAGATTCGTGATTTGCTCAAATCGATGGATGCCCGGGCCTACCTGCAACTGCGGCTGCAGGAAACTGTGGAAGGGCTGTCAGTGGTTGTGTTGAGCTACTATCTGCTCGGCATCACGGGATATGGTCTGCGAGCCGCCAAAGCAGCAGGATTGGATATTGACATAGAGCTGATGACCGGTATTGCGATTCCAATTGTCTTGACAATCGTGTTTTTTGCTATCCGGAGATTTCGCCGGATAGTGAGTAAATCTACCACAAGATCTGCTTCCAGTAGCAGAAAAAAAGGTGCCTGATGTAAAACTTACGGAAGGAGAGAAAAATGGATGATAGCAAAAGGAAATTGACGACCAGTGCCGGTGCACCGGTGCCGGATAATCAGAATGTCATGACTGCCGGGCCGCGTGGCCCGATGTTACTGCAGGATGTCTGGTTTCTGGAAAAACTTGCGCATTTTGATCGTGAAGTGATTCCCGAGCGCCGGATGCATGCCAAGGGCTCCGGTGCTTACGGCACCTTCACCGTGACACACGATATTACCCGTTACACGCAGGCAAAAATCTTTTCGCAAATCGGTAAAAAAACTGAATTGTTCGTCCGCTTTTCCACGGTGGCGGGGGAGCGTGGCGCTGCTGATGCAGAGCGGGATATTCGCGGCTTTGCCATCAAGTTCTATACTGAAGAAGGCAATTGGGATTTAGTGGGGAACAATACACCAGTATTTTTTCTGCGTGATCCGCTGAAGTTTCCGGATCTCAACCATGCCGTGAAACGGGATCCTCGTACTAATCTGCGCAGTGCACGCAATAACTGGGATTTTTGGACATTACTGCCGGAAGCTCTGCACCAGATTACCATTGTCATGAGCGATCGCGGTATTCCTACAACGTATCGGCATATGCATGGTTTTGGCAGCCATACTTTCAGCTTCCTCAATGCCCAGCGAGAACGATACTGGGTGAAGTTTCATTTCAGAACACAGCAGGGTATCAAGAATCTGACTGATGCCGAGGCGGAAACACTGATTGGCGAGGATCGGGAAAGTCATCAGCGTGATCTGTACGAAAGCATTGAACGCGGCGAATTTCCACGCTGGACCTTATTTGTGCAAATCATGCCGGAAAGTGATGTGGCCGATCTTTCTTATAACCCGTTTGATCTGACCAAAGTCTGGCCACACAAGGATTACCCATTGATTGAGGTTGGTGTGATGGAGTTGAATCGTAATCCGGAAAATTATTTTGCCGAAGTTGAACAAGCGGCATTCAATCCGGCGAATGTCATACCAGGAATCAGTTTTTCACCAGACAAAATGTTGCAGGGACGACTGTTTTCCTATGGTGATGCGCAGCGCTATCGCTTGGGTGTCAATCATCACCAGATTCCGGTCAATGCACCACGTTGCCCTTTTCATAACTACCATCGTGATGGCACTATGCGCGTTGATGGTAATCACGACAGTACGCTGGGATATGAACCGAACAGTTATCAGGAGTGGCAGCAACAGCCCGGGTATGCAGAACCCCCTCTGGCACTAGAAGGCTCAGCCGCTCACTGGAATCATCGTGAGGATGGAGATTATTATACCCAGCCGGGTAATCTGTTCCGGCTCATGAGCCCCGCGCAACAGCAGATACTGTTCGACAATACTGCGCGTGCTATCGGTGAAGCCTCCCGTGAAAGCCAGCTCCGGCATATTATCCATTGTCTGAATGCAGATAGAGCTTATGCTGAAGGAGTTGCCAGGGCGTTGGAAATTCCAATGGGTGAAGTGGGGTAGATCTGAAATAGATTTACGATTGGCGCTGCGAGGATGCTCGTGCTGCTCAATATAAATGCCACAGCCAGAGCGCCAATGCCAGTATCAGTCCGAGTAGGGCGACTGCCAGATTCACCAGAAGCCCCCATTTCGCCGTATAACCCGGCGGGAACTCATCCGGCGTAAGCGTTTGAAGGACAATTGCATACTGGCGGGCAGCATGGGCGGAGGTAATTGCACCCAGAACAATGAAAGCCAGGCCCAGCCATAACATACCTGTCAGCTGGCCTGGGCTGATAATTCCTGGTGAAATGGCGAGCGTAAGCTTGCCTGCGCGTTCCACCACGAAACCAAACGCAATCAGTGACAGGCTGGTACGGTTCCAGGCAAGTAAAGTGCGCTCAGCAGCAAATAATACTCTTGGGTCTTTCAGATTTGACATGATTTTCTCCCCGGTAGCTTGATTCTGTTACCGGTTATCACATAGCTATTCATGATGTGTATTTCGCTGATCCGGTATTCACCAGGTTCCATTCGATTGCCCGGCTGCGCCAGTGATCTTCGATTGTCTGGACAAATTCCCGGTTGACCAGTTTGGCCCGGTTTTCACACCAAAGGGGCGAATCACAGCGAATGACAATACCTTCAACTTTACCGTTACGGTAGCGGCTTTCTGCATCATTCAGTAATTGAATCAGCTGATCGAGTGTTACTTTTGTGCGTTTCAGCAATGGCACAGTAGTGAGATTCAACTGTCGAGCCAATTGATTGCGTCGTTCAACGCTCCAGAATTTTCCTGCTTCTCGATCATAAACATCAAACAGCAGGAACCAGTCCGACAGCTTGTTGTAATCGAGTGAATGCCGGGCCGCACACCATTCCCCAAACAGGATCAGTTTCGGTGTCAGAGTTTGTCTGAGAGCTTCTCCATGCTGACCAAGCCAGCTGTTCAGACGAGAAAATTGGCCGGTGAAAGGTTGTGGCAGATATTGACCTCGGTTTTGCGCGCGCAGCTCACCATGTTCATCCAGAGAAATACCCAGATTAGCACCATCCAGTTTTTCCTCAATCAGCACTTCATCCTGCAGCAGCATGGCAATTTCGGAATCGGATAACAGCTTGTCATCCCTCGGCTGGCCTTTTCCCAACCAAAGCAGGTGAGGGGTATTAGGGAAACGGAAGAATTCGGTCATGGTTATCTCCCATTGGCCTTTTCCGCGTGTTTGGCGCGAGACCAGTCTTCAATGATAGGTTCCAGTGATAACCCCGCTTGTAGCAATGCTTGTTCCCAGTCATGCCAATCGGTATCACCGGCGAAGGCGATAGCGCTTTCTCCATAGTGCTTCATAGCTTCCAGTGCGGCGGCGACCATTTTTCGATCGGCCAGATCGTGTACCACTAAATCCAGCGGTGCTTGTAATATGGCATGGCCGTCAGCATCGTATTGAATCTCCACATTATCCACGGCCAAAGTGCTCCATTTATGGATGACAACCTGAATCCCGTAATCGTTGAATCCGAGCTTGTTGTCATATTCTTCCTTGATCTTTCCGGCTGAATCCAGCACCAGCCTTGCCGGGCTATTTTCAAATTCAACTAGCCATTGCCATACCTGGAACTGCAGTGCGGGGTCTTCCGGTGTTGTGTCGATATCTTTCGGCATAACGGGATTCACCACACTGGCAAGGATCAAGACATTGGTATCGACCACATATCGTTGCTTCACTGATTAATTTTGTTCTTGCTGGCGGGCAAGCATTAGCCGGGCTTGTTCGCGTGTTTCGCCCAGTGCGTCGCCAAAGAAGTGTTGTGGCCAATTGTTTACTCGGCCAAATTCATCCACTTTCAGTTTCCGTAATATTGCGTTATCTGCCACTCTTTCCACAAACAACATGGCAATCTGTTCTGCCGATGTTTCTTTCCGTGCAATCAGTGTTTGCATTCGACGAAACAGATGTTCTGAGTGTGTTTCCACGATGAATTGAATATGGCGTGACCGACTCAGCCTTACAAAGAATTCTGCTAGCACCGATTGTGCCAGCGGGTGCAGGTGGACTTCAGGCTCTTCCAGAATCACGGTGCTACCTGGAGGTGCAAAATAACCTGCAGTCAGCACAGGCAGGATTAGCGGGATGCCAATGCCGACATCGCGCAGATTGGCGGCAATGCCATCCTTATGCACTATAATTTCGTAACGGGACGAACGGCCAAGCTGTTTGATGGTCAGTTTTTCTGCCACTTTCATCCGTGCCAGCCAGTAAGAAATCCCATCCAGAATTTCATTCTGTTTCCCATCTTTGCTCAATGCACCGGACAGTAGGACATCGATAGTGCGATGGCCATCACTTTCAATTTGGCCGGGCGTGGTTTTGTTCCAGACGTAATCCCGTTCTGGTTTGCGCCGGAACGGGCCAAGATAGCAGATATTTTCCAGCTCACGCCGGATGACAAGGCTCAGATCTTCAGCGATAGCACCATTGCTGCCTAGTGTGGCGATCGCCTCAGCAGGAAGTGCAATGGAGCGTTCAGGTGCGAGATTCTTGTCTTTAGCGCATGGCCGGGTTTCATCAGCAATAAAGATGGCATAGTTTTCTTTTTCCTTCCGTACCGCACGAAAACGGTGCGCGCCGGTGGAGAGTGCCAGTTCTTGAATGGCGGCGGCACCCACTGCAGTTTGTCGATAGCTGCAGGAAAATCGCCCTTCGTTTACCCGTGACTGTTCATATGCCTCAAAAGCAAATGTAATTGAAAATTCGCGTGGAGATTGTGTGCCACGTTTCAATACATCATCGAAGCTGCCAAAATTAAACAAATCATTAGTTTCATCGCCCCCCAGGTTGAGGTGAACCGAGCGATCCGGGGACTGCACCGTTTGCTTCAATAGCAGCAGACTCTGAATAAGTGAAGATTTTCCGGATGAATTGGTGCCCAGTAATACAGTCACCGGTTTTAGTGCGATCGTTCCGGTGTCTTCCCAGGCTTTGAAATTGATTAACCTTAAAGAAGTGAACATAGATTGGATTTATTTCCTGTCGTCATATTCTGTTGATTCTATCGGATCCTGCAAAGCCTGTTTATGGTACTGTTTTTGAAGTTTATAAAACCGTCGAGTGATTCAGTAAAGTATTAGCCGGGTCTATAATGCAACAATTGAATAACAGCGTACAGGTGAATTGAAAAATGGAACGTAGAAAACTGGAATTGCCGGAAAACGGTAAAAAATTGCTGCTGCATTCCTGCTGTGCACCCTGTTCGGGTGAGGTGATGGAGGCCATCATGGCTTCCGGGATTGATTTTTCCATCTTTTTTTATAATCCAAACATCCATCCGCGCAAAGAATACGATTTACGCAAGGATGAGAATATCCGTTTTGCGGAAGAGCATAGCATCCCGTTTATCGATGTTGATTACGACAGGGATGAGTGGTTCAAGCGGGCAAAAGGTATGGAAATGGAACCGGAGCGGGGCATCCGCTGCACTATGTGTTTTGACATGCGGTTTGTACGCACAGCGCTGTATGCCTATGAAAATGGATTTGATGTTATTTCCAGTTCACTGGGTATTTCCCGCTGGAAGAATATGGAGCAGATTAACGACAGCGGCGTAAGGGCCGCTGCGCAGTATCCCGGCGTTACCTACTGGACTTATAACTGGCGCAAGCAAGGAGGCTCCGCACGCATGCTGGAAATTAGTAAACGGGAGAAATTTTACATGCAGGAATACTGTGGCTGTGCTTATTCACTGCGCGATACTAATAGCTGGCGGGAAAAAAATGGCAGGGAACGCATCCGGATCGGAGAGAAATATTATGGGGACACGGCTAAACCGGGTGAATAGATTTGTATTCTGGGTCGAGATGACGAAAGATTTCTTATGTGCTCACTCTATACGTTGATATCTCAGCAATCGTTCTTTGTAAGAACCTGTTTATGCTCTTCTGGGCTATAGCGTTAAAAGTGCCGGGTGGATAAATTGCAGGCTGGTATTGAGTTTGTGCTCGCAGCGCTTCCATAATTGCCGGCATTTTCCCAGCCATTAAAAAGTTCGTTTCATAATCCAACGCTTGGGAATGGCCGCAAAAGTGTGCAGTTCATTTCTCCTGGCGATCTGCGCCGTGATCACCTCATCACCCAACCTTCTCACACTTCCTGAGACTTTGAACAGATTCTTAAAACAACTTGGGATAATTCAATACGGGTAACTGATAAAAACTTGTATTATTGTATTTTAATAAATACAATAAGAATCATTCTTACTATTGATTGCAAAAACTACTGCTGGTAAGTAATAGCCTATCTGCCAGACGGTTAATTTATGAGAGCGATACATTTATTTCTCTTCGCTGGCAGCAGAGGTCTGAATGGTTTTCCAGGTATTCTTCCGCATTAACAATTCTATAGCTCGCCAGCCCGTCTTGGGCAAGCCAGCTAACTTTTACCCGATATATCGGGAATATTGGCTATGAGCAATATCAATTATAGTATTCCAAGTATCGTTGCGTCCCAACTGGATTGCGCAGTGCTGTCGCGAAGTGGCGGATATTCTGCTTCGCGTGAACCTGACTCATATGGCGCAAGAAGCAACATACTCATCACCACACCAAGGCTATTTGGTCAATCCGCATGAAATCGTACGTTGCGCCAGGAGCGGAGAGTTATATCCGTCGAAAACCACTCATCACCGGTTCCCATTTGCAACATATCGGTGTCGATGTTACAGGGCGAGACAATCATATCTGCTTTGTCTGTACCCGCCATGTGTTTAATCCCCAACATGAAACCATGTACGGCAACAACTGGTAAGCAATATTTAGACTATGAATAAGGATTTAACGTGAAGAGAGCTATTGGTAATTATGAAAATTAATTTATGCTCAGTAATCGCTGCATCTTTATTGATATTCTGGATTCAGCTGGCGGAAGCTGAAACTGAAACTGAAGCCGATCAAGCTGAGGCAGGACAAAAACTCCCCGCTGTAACGGTGACTGGCGAACGGATAGGAAGTTTCAACTCCGATTTTGTCCAGGTTGGAACATTTCGGGATATGGCACCAATCGATGTACCACAGACCAGTAATGTGATCACACGAGAAGTGCTTGACGCACAGGCCACAACCGGCATATTTGGTGCATTACGTAATACGGCGGGGGTTACACGTTCGCAATTAAACGGTTCGACTTACGACAATATTGCGATTCGCGGCATTCTTGTGGAAAACCGCAGTAATTATCGGCTCAACGGATCTTTGCCGATCATTAACCTGATTGATATCCCGATGGAGAACAAGGAGCGTGTTGAAGTACTCAAAGGCGCTTCATCACTATATTATGGTTTCGTCCCACCATCCGGTATCGTCAACCTGGTAACTAAACGCGCGAGTAAGGATCCTGTTTCAAACGTTTCGTTGATGGTGAATATGTATGGTGGCGCCAATTCGCATATTGATCTGGGGCGGCGCTTCGGCAGCGAACAACAGTTCGGGGCACGCATCAATCTTCTTGCCGGGCGCGAGGATATCGGCATCCGCAACTTTTCCGGTCACCGCGCCCTTGTTTCGGGCGCTTTTGACTGGCGGGTCACGGATAAACTTTCCCTTAAATTGGATGTAGAGCATTACCGTAAGGAGGTTTCTGAACAGGCAGCAATTCGAGCTCCTGCAGCAATCAACGGCGTCATAACCTTACCACCTGTTCCGGATGCCCGCCGTAATCTCGCCGGAGAATGGCAAAAGTATGATGCCGAGGCAACCAACCTGCTGCTTCGTGCAGATTACGCCATAAGCGACAATTGGGGATTACTGTTCGAGATCGGCAGGGCGGAAACCAGGCGGGATCGTAACTTCTCCCAGTTTCAGGATTACAATCTTGTTACCGGCGCGGGTACCTTGCGTACCTTCTTCAACCGTGGCCAAAATTGGGATAATCAGAACATTCGCACCGAAGTATTTGGACGATTTCCTGGTCAATTCATTACCCATGAGGTTTCTGTGGGGTTTACCGGCAACGAACGTAGACAGAATCCTCGCACTTCATCCACATTCGATACCGCGCAGAATCTATACAATCCCATTGATATTGCACATCAATCTCCTACCACTCCATTTAGTGCAAACCGATCAAAAATAACGGATCTGGGCGTGTATATATCTGATCGGATCTTGATTGGTAGCAAGTTGCAAATCATGCTGGGGGCACGCGGTAGTTTCTATAAGAGTGTTGCCAAGACTACTCATTATAAGGCCGACAGGATTAATCCGTCGTTATCCTTGATGTATAAGCCCATTCCCAACGTATCAATGTACGCAAGCTATATTGAAGGCGTAGAGGAAAGCGGACAAGCACCCGCCAATCGCGCCAATAACGGGGAAATCCTGGCGCCAGCAGTATCAAAGCAAAAGGAAGTGGGTGTCAAGGCACTTGTCGCGCAAGGTATATTGCTCCAAGTTGCATACTTTGACATCAAACGCGCTTCGACAACCGTAGATGCGGCCAATCGTTTCGTTCTTAACGGCATGGCCCAATACAGCGGCTTTGAGTTATCAGCCTCTGGCGAGGTGACGAAACAATTGTCGCTCATCGGATCCGCGCTGTTTATGGAATCGGAACAATTGAACAAAGCCAATGCCGAGACATTTGGCAAAATACCGGATAACACACCGAAACGTACTGCCAGCCTCTTCGCAGAATACCGTCCGACCAGCATACCTGGATTAGCGCTCAGCAGTGGCGTGTATTACGTAGGGAGGCGGCCCGTGAACAGTGCCAATCAGGCCTTTGTAGATGATTATGCAATACTTTCCCTGGGCGCACGTTACACGACCCGCATTGCAGGCAAGCGCGCCACGGTTCAGGCAGTCGTGGATAACGTAACCAACAGTAATTATTGGAGTACTGCAGGTAACGGATTACTAGGCGTTGGCGCACCTGTTATGTTCAAAATTGTGTCTCGGGTCGAATTCTGATTGCCAGGCGCAAGAGAGTGTATTCAGGAGACCAGACAAAATGTACCCATCGGCATCTAAGCTGTTTAGTCCCACGGTGTGCTGGAATGGATCAAAGATAAAACGATCTGGCTCATTTTTCCAGATTTTGCAGATGTATTCATAGGGTGTTAGGCCTTTGAGAGCTTTTAGTCTTTTGGCGAAGTTATAAGCCATCACAAAGCGATGGAGATGGGCCTTCAACTGATCGTGTGAGTCGTAATAATACCGTTT
>NZ_QICQ01000040.1 GCF_003201195.1 Nitrosomonas eutropha
TAGCGTGAGCATGAACAGCTTTTCAGTTGCAGTTATTGTGAGCAGAAAAACACGTCGATTGCGAGCATGGCCAGTTTCAAACGCAAGCTATTACATATAGGTGCGTCTGTCCGTAGTAACAATCAGATTTGTTGTCAGGTTAATATCTGTGGGTTTAATAATAATGATGGTTGATGCTGTCTGCCCTGAACCTTCGGTAGCCGGTGTGATTTTCCAGCGTACTGCGTCGCCAGCATGGACATCATTGACGATTTCACCTTGCTGCAAACGTATAGAGCATACCTGTAATGGGGTGCAGACAAGAGTTGGAAGGGTTGCACCAAAAAGATATTTAACGTTTCCATCCTCGCCGCGACGCGGCTTGTCAGGGTTTGTTTTCCATTGGTTAGCAAGCTTTGCTCCGTACACTTCCTTTGAATCCAGTCGTGGTTTTTGTCCTGCAAATATTGGTAATGGCTCATTCTGGCTTTGAGATGTTTGTGCATATGCGGGAATAGTTAATACAAAAGCAGCCATGCCTATGATCAATTGTTGTTTTTTCATGTGTCCCTCAGTATCAGAAATTGCTATTAATACGAGCCGACCATGAGCATTGCTGCGCATAAATTCCGAGTGGATTAACCATAATCTGCTCTTCATTTATCGGCGGTGACAGTACCGTGGTAACTGACGCCTGATATTGCCTGGTATCAACCAGTTTTCCAGATCGTTGTTTTGTTACTTCAGTCCATTCAATCTGCCAGGTAGAATCCGTAATCGGAACCACAGCATTCACTGCGATTTCAACTGTTTCATTGGCCGCTCGCTGATAAGGGTTTTTCTCGCGGTGATATGTGGCAATCGTCTGATAACATGCGCTATCCGGGTAAGTCATCGCATAGGTTGTATCAATCAATGCTTTTTGTGCGCTTTGATCTGTATAAACAGTTCGTGCACCTATAACCCAATTTCGTAGCGCTGCAATCATTTGTCTGTCATTGGGTGCACTGGCAACCGTAGTGCGTGCTATTTTCGTGACCTCTCCATTGCCATCAAATTCGACGGCATACGGCACGATCTTGTGTTGCGCAGAGATATACACCAATCCACTGACAGCAATGATCGATACGGCGATACTGCCAAGAGCTGCCAGGCGCCAATTATTTGCCCTTGATATATAACTTCCATAACGCTCGTTCCATTCTCTGCGAGCAGCCAGATAGGGAGTATCTGACGATTGTGTTTTTATTTTCTTGTCATCGTTGTTCATCTCAATACCTTGTTTTGTACACTATAGTATACATACTAGACTAAAATGCCAGTATCATCAATATCGTTCGAGACAAGGAGAAAATGTTTTGGTGAATCTTACAGAACTGGATGATTACAAATCTGGTTTTGTCTGCTTATCTGACTGATTTTGTTGAGGAGGAGTATTGCTCGGGACAGTAGTCTCGCCTGCCAGTATGATGTTGGAATCACCGGCACCCATGTTCTTATTTGGTGCCATATCCTGATTTTTATCTTCATCTTCCCCATAATCTGGAGGTGGAACGTTCAGGGATAAATTCATGGCTGGTTCCATACCAGGGACAGATATTGCAGCCATAATACCGGTAGATTTCACCGCGCTATCAGCAAATTGCGTTAAAGGAGAAACCGGACTTTTGTTATCACCCTGTGATTGACCCCCTGTAGGGGGTGTTCCCAATGTCGTTGGTTTGCCAGTTTGTCCTCCTCCTGTACGCTGTGGAGGCAGCGTGTTATTCATGGGAGATCTTGAATTGCTATCACCCGAGTTGCCATAAGCATTTATATTTTCACGCATATTGCTACCGGTGGATGAACTGCCTCCCATAAGAGAGGAACTAATCATATCTGCTAATCCATCACTTCCTGACCCGTTGCTCCCAATCCCGGTTCCTGACTTACCAAATATGCCGTTGGTTGCTGCCGCCGAAATACCTGATGCAACACCGGCCGAAATAGCAGCGGCCATGAAACCAAGAGCGTGACCGCCAGTCGGAGAAGATCCTGTAATCATTCCTGCTACCAGTTCTGGAATGGTTTTTGAGAGGTAGGCGCACGCCAATCCTAATCCAACCATCGTCAGCATGTCAGCATTGTCATTGTGGAAACTGGCTTTCCAGTCATTAACCGAACTCATAATCAATCCGACGATCAGTGTCAGAATAAACAGCTTTGCTCCTACAGCGATGGCGTATCTGGTGATGGCTAACGCGTACTCGCGCGTCCACTGTGACCCCCCAAATCCCATAAATAAAACAGAAGCATTAATAACGATATATGATTCAATTAATGTCAACGCCATGAATGCAGCGATAAATCCAAAACAAAGTACTACAATTACTCCGGATAGCGTTACAAACACTGCTGTCAAAGGATTTAACGTATGAACATGCAATATGGTATCGCCCAGTTCAACAGCTATTCCGAACATATCGCCAGGAAAAATCGTTTTTCCAAAACCTGAAGCATTACCTCCAGCCTCACGGAAACTGTTAATAATTGCTTGTCCCCAACTGGTTGAAAATTTGAGTAATGCAAAGAAAAAACCAGTTACTAAAACAAACCTGACTAATTCTCCGACGATCTCTCCAAAATCTGCCTGTTTGAAAACTAACGGTAAAAACGTCCAGATGAGTTGAATGACAGCTAAGCTCCAGAAAAGGGTTATGGCATAGTCCCGTAATTTTCCATCCCAGTATGATGCGCTGTTTTGTATTAATCCCAGCAAGTCTTTAAATGAACCGGTTGCATCGTGAAGATCAGCGGCAATCGCAGTACCTGGCGCAATAAAAAAGACAGTTGCAACCAACCCGAAAAGGCAAAATATTTGCCTACGATCTAGCGTTTCAATATTCCTTCTCCTCGGAGCTATGTATCCTGCTGCTACGTTGTCAAAATCCTGCGTCTTTAGAGTTGCGTATTCTGCCATCCTGTAAAAGTGGCTTTCTCTCAGTAGTTTCAAGGTCAACCTTGGCTGCTGAGCACTCTGGATTCGCAATAGTTACGCTAGGCGCAGAAATAACCATTGTGATCGTCGCATAATATGTTGCTATACCGCCAATCGCAGCAGACAAAATACTGACTACCCATATATTTTTTAGAAAATCCATATCAAAATCCTGTGTCTTTAGAGTTGCGTATTCTGCTTCTTCTCATTTCTTCTGCTAACGCATCATCCATGGCTTGTCGCTCGGTTTGAGTTGCCATGTAGTTAGCTTGCAATGTAATCTGACTGGAAAACATATCTCTTAGTCGCGTGAGTTGCTGCACATTTAAAGCTGCTATTTCGTTCCCGGCCTGCAATGCTTGTAGACGGCCAGACGCAGAGCTGGATCGTGAAAGCATGGTATCGAGCATATCGTTATCTGATGAAATACTTTCCACGTTGAAACCGGCTGATTTCATGGCAGCTCGTATGTTCTCCATACCGTAATCTGACCATTGCCGATAACGCCCACCCATGTCTACCGTTCCATTTCCGATAGTCCTGAGATAATTCTCATATCCACTGAATTGCCTCATAAATCTTTCATCAAAATTTTGTACATCCCGACCAAGCATTCTCGCATTCTGATAAACACCAACCACTCTTTGCAGATTGGAAGTAACATTCTGGAACATCCTGCCAGGCAAGGATATAGCTTGCTGAAGTGAATCCTGTAACTGCCTTGCCGTATTTATTTGGGTGTTAATCAGTTCAAGTTTTTCCAGTGCCTGTGTCCACCAGTTGCTACAGTTAGAACAAAATACGGTCAGAGCTGGTGCAGGCCGACTATAGAAAAGAGCAGCACCAAACAAGGTTGATGCGGCCAATACGAGCAGCCCACTTTTTATTGTTTTAGTGACCGATATAGCGTTCATAATCTATTCCCTTATGTTTTAGAAAAGACAACGGCCAGCCGTTAGCGTACCTATCAATGAAATATCTTATTTCCGCCAGTTTGTCCTTATCTGATACAGCCAGAAAAGCGAGTGCCAGTGGGCCAAGTCCCAATTCAAACAGGCGGCGTCCAAGCGGTGATTTATAGTAATAGTCCCGTTTGTATTGGCCATTTTTAAGTATTTCTATTTCCCGCTTATTTAATCCAAACATGGTGTACAAATCAGCTGGCCCTGGTGTTTCTTTGGTGCCGTACTGATCCGCTTCTTTGTTGGGTAACAGTATTTTTGTTGGACATTGTTCTGTTAGAACGTCCAGTAATCCAGATCTGACCGCATCAGATAAGGATTGTGTAGCCAGGACGACTGAGCAATTTTGTTTTCGCAATGTTTTGAGCCATTCACGTACTTTTTCTCGCCATACTGGATCACCAAGCATCGCCCAGGCTTCGTCCAAGGCCAATAGAACCGGCTGGCCATGCATGGTTTTTTCAATCCGGCGAAACAGATACAGGAGAACGGGAAGTGCATTAGCCCTTCCCATTGACATTAATTCCTTAACCTCGAATGTGGTGAACTGAGCCAGCTCCATAGAATCTTCAGCACCATCAAGCAAATGACCCATCGGACCTTTTAAGGTGTAATGTGAAAGTGCGTCCTGTATATCGTTATCTTGTACCTGAGCAACAAAATCTGTCAGTGATCTTCCGTGCATTGGCGCGGCACGCAGCAAGCCAATTGCTCGATGAATTTCTGTTTTCTGCTGAGGTGTGGGGGGTTTAAGAGCTTGTAATTCATAACAGGTTGCAATCCACTCTTCCGCCCACAATGCTCCTGCCGGACTATCAATATCGGCCAATGGCATGACAGCTCCTATTTCTTCACTGTCGTTGCCAATATCATAATGTATTCCCTGTGCAGCTTTACAAAGCGTATACAGACTGTACCCATAATCAAATACAAGTACGCTGGCAGGTAGTTTAGATCCATCCATGCCTGGTTTGCTTTGGTAGCGGCTAAATTGCGCTGCTATCAAAGCAAGTAGAGTGGATTTACCAGCTCCAGTTGGACCAAATATAAGCGTATGTCCGACATCGCCAACGTGTAAATTGAGCCTGAACGGAGTAGCGCCTGTTGTTACTGTCTGCATCAGCGGAGGCGATCCGGCCGGAAAAAAATCACATGGATTTTGTTTAAGTCCCGGCCAGATACTTGCAAGAGGCAAAAGATCTGACAAATTAAGCGTATGTATCAGCGGGCGACGGATATTCGGATAGGTTTGGCCCGGCAGGCTGCCCAGCCATGCTTCTAATGCATTTACTGTTTCTATTCTGGCCGAAAATCCGATGTAATCAATTTGCCTCTTTACGTAATCTGCCTGTTTCTCAAGATGTATTCGATCTTCATGCATGAGTACAATAACCGGCGTGTAGTAGCCGTAAGATACAAGCCCGGAATGGGCATCGTTGATCGCGGATTCTGTCTGTGTTGCCATATCCAGTGCATCAGTATTAATCACGCCCTTCTGTGACTTAAATACCTGTGACCAGAATCCCCTTATCTTCTGACGCCACTTGAGACGATATCGGTTAAGAGAAAATATGGCCTGATGCTTCTCCAGAAATATGAACCGTGATGACCAGCGGTAAGCTAGAGGTAATCCATCCAGGAGATTCAAGATTCCGGGTTCGCTTGCAGAAGGAAACCCATCAATTGCGACGCAGGCAATGAATTTATTGCCTAATTTCGGAGTATCACCCGGCCAGAGTTCCTGGTAACCAAGCCAGGCATCCAAATACATTGGGCAATCTGGTATCCGTAACGCTATTTCTTCACCGGTTATCGCAAAATGCAAGTAGTTCACCAGTTCATCGCTTTGGTACGTACTTCCTTCCACATTGATAGTTACCGTCCTCATTCGACGCATGTTTATGAGATCGGCGAGCCCTTGTTCCAAGGTGATTAGTGTTTTCTTGAAGTCATCAATCAACCGTTGCGCCGGAGAATTATCGTTAAGGCTGTCATCATCGTAAATTAGCTCACTGAGCCTGGAATTATGACGCAAGGGTGGGAGGTACTGAAATATGGCCGTGTACTCATTCTCAAAATACATGCTGTTCTGTTCAAACATTTCACGTCGTTCAGCATCAATCAATGCTGTAACCGGGTCGGGAAAATGTGAATTTCCCGGTGACGGATAATTCGGTGAAGGTAGACGTGTATTATCAATCCACACAGCCCACCCGCTTCCGAAGCGGAGAAGATAATTGTTAACGATTGCTGTCAGATAGTTGCTGTCAGAAGCAGTTGATGATGCTGCGTCATCACCACGGAAATAAAAACCGGCCATTAATGAACCGTCTTTACCTAAAACTATTCCCTCATCAATTAAAGCTGCGTAATTGAGTAAATCTGGCAATCCAGCAGCTTCATCACGGAAAGATTTAAGAGCAAGCATTTGTTCAATCTCAATCAGTAGTTTCTTGAAGACTTGGAAACACGAGAATATTTTGAAAAAGGCCCGTAATAAACACCATAACGAAGCTGCCGTAAGTAGATCTTCGACATCTCCGGGTCGGCTTTTGCCATGCGCCGCAGCCCATAGATACAAAGCGTCCAAACGAATAACCCGATTGCAGTTGCCACCCAATTCATCGCAGTAATGACAAGAGTGCCTGCTATAAGCATAGAAAAGAGCATTAACTCGCGCTCTCCGCCCATAATCTGCTGAGGGCGATGTAGAGCACGATGAAATGCTGTTTTGCGCTTTTTATCTACAGATTGAGCCATTTTTATTTT
The DNA here is from genome assembly GCF_003201195.1 of Nitrosomonas eutropha. GTDB lineage: Bacteria > Pseudomonadota > Gammaproteobacteria > Burkholderiales > Nitrosomonadaceae > Nitrosomonas > Nitrosomonas eutropha. The sequence continues at coordinate 6,688 of NZ_QICQ01000040.1, forward strand.
TCTGAAATAGCTGAAGCTGGATTACCAAAGGCAGTTAAGTCTGCTGCCATGATATGCGCGTCAGCTGGAACAACAGCGCCAGAGAACAGCGTACCGGTCAGTAATGTGTTGGCAAATACGATGACGCAAACCACCAGGACAACATAAATAATTCTCCTTATAAATTCTGATACTTCTCCACCCCATATAAGGGTTGCTCCACAGGCAATAATGCCTAAAAGAGCAACCCCGAAAGCAACTGGGCCAGAAAAAGATCGAGAAATTTTCTGTATTGGGCCTTCCCACGGTAACCCAGCTCCACCTCCTGCTGTTGCATCAGCTGCATACGCTGAATCAATAACACCAAAGAAAAGAGCAAAAATCACCACAACCAACCAGAACGACGGGCTTTTAAAAAGATTATGGAGGTACAGAAATAGTGGAGATGTTGCTACTGTCGCTGAGTTCATGGAGATCCCTTACATTGGTTTAATTAAATAATTCTGGCCGTCATATCCGTTCACCCGGATAATTTCACGAACAATACGCCCAGCCGGATGCATACTGTCCTTGGCAACAAAAATAATGACATTAATTGCTGCCGCTATCAGGCGTTGTTTGGGCGATGTATTTGCTTCTGCTACCAGTTCCTCAATACGTAACAGTCCCTCGGTTGCGCTGTTTGCGTGTACCGTCGCAATCCCTCCAGGATGTCCTGTGTTCCAGGCTTTGAGTAAAGCCAGAGCTGCGCCATCGCGCACCTCCCCTATGAGAATACGGTTAGGGCGCAATCGCATGGTTGACTTGAGTAATCTGGTCATGTCCACATGATCCACCGTTCTCATAATCACTACATTTTCTGCTGTACATTGCAGCTCACCAGTATCCTCTATGATTACTATCCGATCCTGATTCGCTTCAACAGCCATGTAGTCAATAATGGCATTCGTGAGGGTTGTTTTCCCTGTGCCCGTTCCGCCGACCACAAGAATATTAAGATGATCTTTAACCGAATCTTTAATCACTTTGCTTTGATGCAAAGTCATTATTCCACTTGAAACGTAGTCCTCCAGGGTAAAGACCTGGATTGCCTTTTTCCTGATAGTAAATACTGGCGCTGAAACTACAGGAGGGATCAATGCCTCGAATCGAGATCCATCGAAAGGTAATTCGCATTCAAGAATCGGGTTACTGGCAGTAATCTGTGTTTTAAGCGTGGATGCAACCGTACCCATCAGGCTTTCGGCCTGGATCGCTGACATCTCTCCAACGACCTCCATTGGCCTTCCTAAACGCTCCACCCACAAACGGCCATCTGGATTAAGCATAATCTCAATCACGGTCTTATCTTCCAACAGAGCACATACAACCGATCCAAGCTCACGCCTTATCTTTTCTGAAATGCGACGATCGTATTCTATGTGTAATGCATTTGACCCGTTCATCTTGAATAATGAGTTATATTAAGTTACATATTGTGCAATATAGTGTACACTCAGTATTATATTAAATAACGTATGAAATGCAAGTGGAATATGCTATTTACTTATCGTCGGAGGTAATTGGTGTTAATAATTTCCAAAGTGGCACTTTAACGGCATTGGCTAATACTTCCATCTTGTCCACGCTAATTGAAACCTTTCCACACTCCACTTTACTGATATATCCACGCATGACTCCTGTAATTCTTGTGATATCACATTGTGTTAATTCAGCCGCCCTCCTCGCATGGCGAAAGTTTCGACCGAAAATGAAGCGTGCTTCAGGTGAAATTTCCTCTGTATCTCTTGATTTATTCATCAATCAATTTTATGTCATTTGGTTATTTTTTTAAAAAAATACTACTGTGGATGCAATGGATACAGTAGTTTCAGTGGACACTAAAATGGCTGTGAATGATACTAATGAACTGGTAGCACGTGTTATGGTTGCTCTAGAGAAAAATTCCATGAAAAGAAATGAAGAGAAAACAAAAAAAGACCTATCTGATCAGATAAGCAAGATACAACGTAACGCTTATCTGAGTAGTAAGGGTATCAAACCGAATACTAAAACTCAGCTTGATCTGGTCTTTCCCGACACAATAGGCGCCCAAAAGGATATGCGACATATCCCAAACGATTACGCACGTTCGTCAATCTTCACAGCTCGCAATAAGCGTGAACCTCGCAAAATGCTTATGCACGAAAAACTGTTTCATTACAACGAACACATATCTATTCTCTACACCGGTATTGAACTGCGTGCCGAGGACGATGAAATCGTTTGGCTGCAAATCCTCAAATATGGCGAAAGTGTGCCCCTAGGTGAACCATTTGAGTTCAGCATTAAAGATCTGGTTCGTGATATGGGCTGGCCAAAAAATGGGCGCAATTACGATCGCGCCCGCGAATGTATTTCACGATTGAAAGCTAACGAAGTATTAGCTCTTAATACAAAAGCTTACGGTAAAAGCGAAGCAATATCGCTAATTCAGAACTACACTGCAATTAACGATAACGAGTGCAAGCCGACACAATATCGTGTGTGGATTGATCCCAACTTAATCGTGCTATTTGCAGGCAACACCTTCACTAATCACGTATGGAAAGTGTACCGTGATCTTTCTCCCGTTGCCCGTCGCCTAGCAGACTACATTGGAAGTCACCAACACCCATATCCATTAAACGCCGAAAAATTTCGCCAAATGTGCGGATCAACGGATAAGAACGCGCGAAGCTGGCGTCAATCCGTAAAAAAAGCCTGTGCTGAAGTACAAGAAGCCAAAATTGCTACCCTTGTCACACTTGATAGCAACGATCAAATTTGTTGCGTCCGCGAGTAAGCCAACATCGTATTGAGTACAAAATAAATCAGGGGTGCGCAAAGGCGTTTGCGCATCTTCAGAGTTCAAAACCATGCTCTCGACCAGTCAAAGAGAGACTTATCCACAGGTCAATGGCAACCTGTGACGGATGACCTGCACCATGTGACGGATGACCTACGCCATTTTTACAAAGTGCAGGTCATCCGTCACAAAATGTACGGTATTTGCTACGGTTATAGGCTTGTTAATGAATTAGAAAACTTCTCAGTGCTAAGTTATCCACAATTTTGAATCACTCTGCCCGTTAAAGGTGCAAATGCGTGACGGATGACCTGCATCTAGTACCTGAAACTTACCTTTAGCGTGACGGATGACCTGCAAAAGCGTGACGGATGACATGCAAAAGCGTGACGGATGACCTGCAAGACATTTTTCTAAGTAATTGATATTAAATTAAAAAAACAGATATTTTTTGCAGCACTAACCCTATCTTTAACCTTTTCTTTAACCAAAGAGCCCAAAAAAATACCTAAAAAAAACAAAAATAGCACCAAAAGAAAAACAAAAGCAGGAAAGCACATGAAGGGTTTAAACAGCTTTATTAAAAACCGATCAAACCTCATTCATAATCTTTGGTTACATTCCCACAAAATCACACCATCAACTACACTCTTCACGGTCTCATAATCATAGGCATTTAACAGTGAAATCAAACCATCGTTGATCAATCTTGTTGCTTCCTCTGTATCAGAAGATATTAGTAGATTGTAGGTATGACAGTTTTTATCTTTCCAGACTTGCGGATAGGTTTTAACTACATATTTTCGTTCTGCAAGAATTTCAGCAACAAAAGGAGATGGATCTTCACGACTCCAATCAACACGTCTCAGGGTATGGAGACTACCCAACAACGCCAATATAGGCGTCCCCTTTGTCTGGTTTTCAAGAACCATTGCCATCCACTCATCACGTGGACTGTTTGTTTTTAAATCAGCATCTATAGCAAGCAATTTCAGGCATTTACCACTTCTTTTCATTTCGGCCAGATCATGAATCATTACCCGATAGGCTGGATGATCAATCATTGGCGGGATAGCAACACTGGATATATCCGCTTTTCCTTCAAACACCTGGTCAAGAATCGTTTGCTGGCTGCTGGCTATTTCGAGAGCAACAACCAGACATTTTCTCTGTTGTAGATATTCATCTATCACGGTTTTGAAAAACTGGATAGATTCTGGCCGTTTGTGATTTTCACCGATGATCGTTATGGTGCCCTGCTCTATTTCACTCGTAATCAGACTTTGTACTTCGCTTGCTACTGCTATCTGCGGCAGAAGCACGGCAGATAACAACCACCCACAGAAAATCTTTTTAAGGATTGTAAAGTTCATCAAGATTCCTGAATTTTTCAAACTGAAATTAATTTTTGTTATTATATGTTATTACATTAGTTATAACTTTGGGGGTGATATGATTGAATTGAAAGTCAGAAAATTTGGTAATTCTCTTGGTGTTGTTTTGCCAAAAGAAGTGGTTAATCACTTACGTACCGGGGATGGGCAGCGCTTATTCTTAACCGAGGCATCTGATGGAAGGTATCTTATTACGCCATACGATCCTTCATTTGGTGAAAAAATGGCAAAGGTAGAAGATATATGTAACCGATACCGTAATACACTGCGTGCATTGGCGAAGTGACAGCACCTGTCTGGATAACTGAGCAGGATGCACTTGCCATCCATGAGCGCTTAATTTCTCTGCATGGTGGTGCATCGGGCATTCGCGACAGGAATCTTCTAAAATCAGCACTTGCAAGACCACTCAATTTTTTTGCCTACGATCAGCAACCTGATATTTTCCTCTTGGCCGCTACTTACACAGGTGGGATTCTGCAAAATCATCCTTTTGTGGATGGGAACAAACGGACAGGATTTGTAATTGGCGTGCTGTTCCTCGAACTCAACGGCTACAGGTTTATCGCCAGTGAGGAAGATTCAACACAAGCTGTATTGTCCCTTGCTGAAGGCTCTCTTGATGAGTTCGGGTTTAGGTTGTTCATTGGAGATAATTCAATTGCACCGTAACTGAGATGAAAAACAACACCAGAAACAATAAATTAAACGAGGAATTCTATCACCGGGGTTTACATAAAAGAGAGTCAGCGACCTGTTGCGAAACGCTTCTCCTGTAACAGGGAAGATTGATCCAGAGCGACAGCTTGGGTAGTAAGCTTCGGTAACCCGTTCACAATCGCCTGGCTTTTCAGGCTAACGGTGATAACACGCAGAAAGAGTTCAAGCGGGTATCTGGCGTTATTCATCGTTTCGATAGCCCAATCATTGGCATCGTTGGTAATCCCACTGGCTGTATCAATTTTGACACACTGACGCTCCATCACCCATTCAAGCGCAGGTTTACCGTTGATCACATAGTCATAAGCTTCTTCCGGGATGTTTTCAATGACAATATTCGTGTTGTAGATAACTGTTGTTTTGTCATCAATGCTCTTACCTGTTTCAGGATCTCTCTTTTTACCGAACTTCATTTTTGTGACATAGAAATCTTTATCCTCTCCACCAAGAATCTTTTGTTCGGTTACTCTCAAATATTTCAAACTCCCAACAAGGCGAACACCTGTGTGCATGGGAATAGTTTCATAATTCAGATGTAAATCTGCCAAGTCACGCCCTGCCTGACTGAAAGCTTTAAAATCAGCAGCTGTTTTTACACGTGGAATACGTGGCAATTGTTTACTGAGATTATCAGCATAGCGTTCGCGGTAATCTTCACTGTGAAGCAAACCATAAATATAGTAGAAGATAGCTTCCTTGCTGATCTTGATTTGCGGATAAGCCGCCTGGAAATGTTCTAAAGCATCATTGGTGATAGCATCACGCTGCTGGTATTGTGGTTCACCTTCTTCATTGAATGGAGAAGCATCTGATGTTGTTTTCTCGTATAGATAAAGCGGGAAGCACTGTCCTTTAGAAATCATTTCAAGGTCAGGAATAATATTTGTTATTAGCGAGGAAAATTCTTTTGTCGATCCTCTACCAGTAACAGAAATCACCAGATTTTCACTGTCTTTGGTTGGGAAGATCTTGTGTATTTGATAAACACCGCTATTGAAATGCCTATCAAAAAACATCCAGCTCTTGGTGAAAGGTCGGTATAAGGCCTTTCTTAGACCTTCTGGATTATAAGTGCGGCAGGTTTGACGTGCCAGATCCTGCTTTAATTCAAGTGTCCAACTAATAGTCTTGGTATTGAAATCAAGAAACCTTTCAACATCAGGCCAGTTTTCTTTTGTTATACCCTGGCAGAGGTTTTTGTATTCTTCTACTGATTTATTGAAGTAGGCAACCATCGCTTCAGTAGTGTTCTTAACGCGATTAAGTGATGCGTTATATACCCACGCGTCTCTACCAGTTGCAACTCCTCTCGAGTAGTTTTCAAAAATTACCTTTTCTGTTTTGTCCTTCTTGTCTCCCAGACTAATATAGGTATCAAAATTCGGATCACGTTGATTCAACCAGTCACCAAATTGATCTGGTACGATCTGTTGCCAGCACTTCTGTTTAGTAATACCGTTGATACTCTCGAAACCTGTAATAACTTCCAGCTTCTGTTCACGGGTCAGGTAGTCACCGATATCATGAAAGTAGATATTGCCTCGCACCTTGGCTTCGGGCTTTTTAACCAGGATGGAAATGGCAATCGGAGCACGGCTACCAGAACCGAAGATTTTTCCACCTTCTTTACGTGATCGTTCGCCGGATGTGCGTTGATTGCCACGTAAATGGAAAATATACAAATTACTGAACTCTTCCACCAGGCACTGGCGCAAACCATCACCTACGTTTGCCTCCAAGAAACCGGCATTGGTAACAAAACCAATCACCCCCCGATCTTTGATACGGTCAGACGACCAACGAATAGCACGAATATAGCTGTCATAAAGTGCGTTTTTATTTGTCGCTTGCGAACGCACGGTATAGGTACTGCGAATGCGTTCATCGAGCTTTGGATAGTCCACATTGGCGTTGTTATCGTTGGCAGACTTTTGTCCCGCCGAGTAAGGCGGGTTGCCAAGAATCACACGAATATCCAGATTTTGCTGACGTTTTCGACGATTGCTGTTTTTTTTCAGCAATTCATCGAACTGATCTTCCTTTTCTGCCATCTGGAAGGTGTCGGTTAAGCATATTCCTTTAAACGGCTGGTATTCAATATATGGTTTATCAACTATCAGATCATTGTCTTGCTCACCGTGGATATTGCCCACCAGAATACCGTGATAGGTGGCTTCAATATTGATGGCAGCAATGTAGTAGGCGAGCAGTACAATTTCGTTGGCGTGGATCTCGTGCTGATATTTGTAGGGCAATCGCTCTTCAGGGATGATGCCGCTTTGCAGCAGGCGGGTAATGAACGTTCCCGTCCCCGTAAACGGATCCAGAATATGAACATTATCATCAGCCATGCTGGAGTTGAATTCTGTTTTCAGCACGTGTTCAACCGAATGGAGGATGAAATCCACTACCTCTACCGGCGTATAGACAATTCCCAGCCGTTCAGTCATTCTGGGAAAAGCGTTACGGAAAAATTTATCGTACAACTCCACTACGATGCGCTGCTTGCCTTCAGCACTATTTACATCCCTGGCACGCATTTTGACGGATTCATAAAAATCTTCCAGCGTATCCCGCTCTTTGTCCAGGTGGTGTTCCTGTAACTGATTTAGCACCTGCTGCATCGCCTGCGACATGGGATTGTGTCGAGCAAAACTGTATTGTTCAAACAGGGCATCAAATACCGGCTGAGTGATCAGATGCTGTGCCAGCATTTCGATGATTTCTTCATCGCTGATGCTGTTATTGAGATCATCGCGCAGCTCTTTGGCAAAGGCTTGAAAGGCAGCAATTTCCGTGGTGTGGGAGGTATCTTCCAGAATGGCCTTGATGCGGTCAATGTGGGTGTTGGCAATTCTGGCAATATCATTGGCCCAATCTTCCCAATGATGCCGATTGCCACATTTTTTGACGATTTTGGCATAGAGCGCGCGTTCAATTTCACCAACCTTATAGCTGATTTCAGATTGATGAAGAATTGGAGATTCAGCTGTGCCGATAGCCTCACCTCTACGTGCAACTCCAGCATTACGCTGTGTTTTATCCTGCTTTCTTGCCCTTGCCCTCGGTGCAACGTTGTCAGCTACTGCCACCACTTCCATTTTGGTGGGCATGCTGCCATTGAATTCCAGTTTATTGATCATGGCATCAAAGCGATCGTCATGCGCTCTGAGTGCATTTAATACTTGCCAGACTACTCTGTAGGTTTCGTTGTTGTTCAGAGCTTCTGCCGGTTCTACTCCAGCAGGAATGACAACTGGCAAAATTACGTAGCCCAGTTGCTTCCCAGGTGCCAGGCGCATGACACGGCCAACTGATTGCACAACATCTATTTGAGAAGAGCGGGGTGTCAGAAACAACACCGCATCCAGCGAAGGCACATCTACCCCTTCGGACAGGCAGCGCACGTTGGAGAGAATGCGGCAGGTGTTGTCATCCGTCTCTGCCTTCAGCCATTCCAGATGGCTTTCCTTTTCACCGGCGTTCATGCTGCCATCTACGTGCTGCGCTTCACACTTCATGGACAGGGCAGGATCCAGCACGGCATTGGTATTTTGTTCCTGCAAGGCTTTCTTTTCTGCTTCCTGGTACTGGCTCACCACTGCACCAAACATTTCTGAAATCAGCTTCGAGCTGACTTTGTGTTTGTTGCCTCTGTATTCCTGTTCAATAATCTGGCAAAAGGCCACCGCACTTTTCATGGGCCGAGCAAGTAGCTCATTACCTGCAAACAGTCCTTGCTTGGATAGCGCTTTCCAGCAACCCACGATCTTGGCCGCATCATCCACTTTTAACGAATTACCCTGATTGCTTAACAGGCCCTGCAAGCGGCGATTGATGTGGCTTTCTTCGATAGCCAGCACAATTACTTTGTAATCCACCAGCAACTTGCGTGAGACCGCTTCAGAAAAGGTGATGATGTAGAGTTCTTTACCGTACAGTGCTTCGTTATCCATCGAGCATAAGGTAACGTTCTCAGTCTGCTTGGCGGCATCACCGTAAATACGCGGAGTGGCTGTCATATACAGCCGTTTATTCCCCTGGATGTAACGGTTGTCATGGATTCTGACGAAAGGGGATTCTTCTTCTCCGTCAAACGTGGCACCGGTGGTACGGTGCGCTTCATCACAGATAATCAGATCAAAGGCAGGCAGGGGGTGCCCTTCTGCTTGTTGCGCTTCGTGAATGACACCAATGGAGTGATAGGTGGAAAACACCACCGTCATGGCATCATCTGAATGCAACTTGGCAATTTGTTTGCGCAAAGATTCAGCGTCAGTGGTGGCCGGATATTGCAGCTCGCTGATACCGGTGACGATTCGGTCATCTGTGCCTGTCTTACCAACATCACTATCGGAGCAGACTGCAAAGCTTTTCAGCGGAATGGCCGATTCCTGGGTCCATTCGGTCAACGCTTGGGAGAGCAGCGCAAGGCTGGGCACAAGAAACAAGACTCGTTTTCCCGCTCCAGCCATTTTTTCGGCAATCTTGAGAGAGGTAAAGGTTTTACCGGTGCCACAAGCCATGATCATCTTGCCGCGATCGGCTTCTTTGAAACCCTCAACCACCCGTTTCAGAGCTATTTCTTGATGATCTCGAAGCTGTTTCTTAGATTTGACTACCAGATACCCGGATTTTTCATGGTATCGCGACCAGTCGATAGCACTGTTTTCTAGATTCTGCCGATTAATTACAAATACCGGAGGATTTTGGGGTCGTCTCAGAAAACGGAAAATAAAGCACGCTAAGCCGGTGGCAGCGGTCGCAATGGCCTAAACTTCCCCGCACCGACCTTGGCGCTGCTGCGCCATAGGTAATCGCCGGTCAGGTTGATGTGCTCCCACCCCAGCGGCGACAGTTAT
>NZ_QICQ01000041.1 GCF_003201195.1 Nitrosomonas eutropha
GCTGAACAGCCGATCTTCGGCGCAATGGATTCAATCGTCGACCACAGCGAGGGATACTCACTGCGGTGTTCCTGCACCAGACGGACTGCGCGCGCCCTTACTTCGGGGGAATATTTATTTGATTTGTTCATGGCTCCATCTTCTCAGATAGTGGAGCCTCCTCAAAACCCGGGGCGGTTCATACCATCGGGAGAGAGCAAACGGCCGTCATGACACGTCCAGCCGCGCCACGCATTACCGGGTAACGCAAACGGTACCAGCGCAGTTGATCCAGAACTGACACGACGACGGTATTCCTTGTCCCACATGCGAGCCTTGTCGATCATCCAGTTGAGAGGGTAGAGATCACCGGGAGTAAAGGTTTTGCCTTCAGGAGAAATCAGTTTGTTACGCAGTAACATCCAGCCTTTCCAGTCACCGGGCAACTCATAGCCCGTCATGATGCGAAGAAGCCGGAACGCGGCATAAGGCATGTGAACCAGGCCGCGTTCCCAGTACTGAACAGAACGCAGTGAAACCCGAAGCATATCGGCAACCTGTTGCCGGGTAAGACCCGCCAGCAGCCTTGTTTCCCGAATGGTGTCGTAATTCACGGGCTTGTAAGGCTTGCGTTTGTAGCGACGTTTACGCATTTCCATCTCCCTTGCGAAATTTGAGACGGAAACGATGAAAACCCGATTCACGGGGCGGCCGAATGTCAGGGGGGGATAGAATCTGCCAGATATTGCGAGAATCCTTGAATCCCTTGATCCGACCTTCAGACAGCAAACGGCGGACACGCTGAGTAGTGATTCCATGGAAATCAGCTACTTCCTGAACGCTAAAATATGTCATCGGAATTCCTCCCGAAAGGCCTCAAACCCATTGAAACCGTGCGCAATAGCAAATAGAACATACGCATAACGCTGAAACTCAATACAGAAGTGCATTTCAGAGTGTTTTTTGGAATGACCAAAAGTCCCAAAAATGGGACTAACTTTACGTGTTACTGGGACGTAAAGTATTTTCTCGACCCGAGAGCTACCGCTCTTCACTCGGTCGCTACGCTCATCGTTCAGGCGGTCGCTCTCGGTCTCGTGGTAATGATGAAGAACGGTTAACGAAGTTCTCCAGAGAACCATACTCAAGTTTGATTTCAAACATGGCCAGTCGACACGGCAACCACAGGAAGAAATTGACCCAAAAACTGCTGAAACCAAGTCGTTCCATAGCCTTGACGAGCCAGCTTGAAAAGGAACTGTTGATAAGCACACAGAACAGACCGCCGTAGCGGGTTTTTTGATTTGACATAACGCGTTTCCTTGTGTGTTTTCATGCTGCGAGCATGAGCATCTTATTTCGTATAATTTGCATTATGTTAAATTAAAGAAATAAATCTGGAAAAAGGGAATAATAATGCGTTTCTTACTCCCGCAACTTTCTTCATGGCAGCCCTCTCGTGAACATTCGTCCTTTGGATTCTGTACGTTGTTATGCGGTACTTCAGGCGCGCGACACTAATTCTGATGGTTTGTTTTTTGTAGGTGTATCCACTACACGGATTTATTGCCGTCCCGTTTGTCGAGCACGTTTGCCACAAGTAGATTGGTGTACATTTTATTCTAGCGCAGCACGTGCGGAGCAGGATGGTTACCGTCCTTGTTTGCGTTGTCGGCCTGAACTTGCACCGGGCAATCTCAGAACAAGTGGAATCGGATACGAGGTTCAGTCGACAGCAGAACGAATCCGGATGGGATTATTGATGCACAATAATATCGAAACATTGATGGATGAGCTTGGGCTGCAGTCATATCAATTCCACCAGATCGTTGAACGTGAATATGGCGTAAACGCGACTGAGCTGGAAACAACCCAGCGTCTGTTGCTGGCTAAACAATTACTCACGGATACAACTCTGGAAATAAATGATATAGCGCACACCTGTGGTTTTCCAAGTGTTCCCCATTTTAGCGATACCTTTACATCCAGATACCGGTTAAATCCATTATCCCTACGCAAGAAATATCCGGTCAACGAGGAAACTACTATTTTGTTACGGCTGAGTTATCGCCCACCGCTGGCATGGAATGCCTTAATCCGTTTTCTCTGTAGTCGCAGTAATCTACGCTTGAGTCAGATACAGAATGGCAACTATCTGCAAACAGTAAATCTTGATGGATGTCAGGGCTGGGTTACTGCAAAACATGACACAAAGCGCCATCAGATATATGTGCAAGCCTCACGGTCTTTATTACCTTGTCTTATCCGGTTGCAAATGTATCTACGCCGTCTATTTGATTTGGACGCTAATCCGGCAATAATCGAAGCTCATCTGGGAAATGACGACATATTAAAGCCGCTGATTGCCAATCATCCCGGTCTGCGTATCCCCGGAACATTGGATATTTTTGAACTGGGTCTACGCGCAATACTGGGGCAACAGATAACCGTCAAGGCAGCCACTACATTGTTTGGCCGCTTTGTTGCAACCTTTGGTAAGCCAGTGGACACCCCTTTCCCGGGGCTGGATCGTACTAGTCCGCCTGCAGAGCTCATCGCCGACACTTCTCTGCAAGCCCTCATCGATATTGGTCTGACTGGGCGGCGAGCTCTGACTATTCAGCGATTTGCACAAACTATCGTGAATGGCGCACTGAAACCTGAGTCAATCGATCGAAACAAAATAATCGAACAACTACTGGAACTGCCGGGGATTGGCCCCTGGACTGCTCAATACATTGCAATACGGGCACTGGGGGACTCCAATGCATTTCCAGCTTCAGATCTCGGTCTGTTACGCGGATTGCGGATGGAAAAACCGGCCGAACTGTTGCGTCGTACTGAAAAATGGCAACCTTGGCGTGCATATGGTGCGATTCACTTATGGCATCAGTGTGCAGGAGAATGAGAAAATAGCGCTATTAAGTATAGTCTGATTACATGATAATCCTACAAGGAGAGCAAGCAATGAATTATTACATCATTATGGAAAGTCCCATTGATCCGTTGTTGCTCACGAGTGATGGTGAATTTCTTACTGGGTTATATATGGAAAAGGAAGCTCAGAAACTGTTATCCGGCATGAAAGATGGCTGGCTACAGAATACAGATGCTATCCCTTTCAAAGAAGCTATTGCCCAGTTAAATGCTTATTTTTCCGGGGAACTGCATGAATTTGATTTGCCACTCAAAGCAACTGGCACCCCTTTTCAGGAAATGGTCTGGCAGGCATTAACCTCTATTCCTTATGGCAAGACAGTTAGTTACAAAGATATTGCCGAGCACGTTCATCTGCCCAGAGCTGCACGTGCGGTAGGAATGGCAAACGGTCGTAACCCTATTTCCATTATTATTCCCTGTCATCGCGTCATTGGCGCCAACGGCAAACTAACGGGGTACGGAGGCGGTATCCACCGCAAGGAGTGGCTGCTTGAACATGAACATAAAGATAAGCAAACTACTCTTATCTGATTTTATGGATGTGGCGGGTAATTGCTGAATATTGCTCAAGCGATAAATTTTCTGCCCGCAGCCCCGGATCAATCCTCAGCTGGTCAAAATCCTTGATAGTCAGATAATGACGCAGTGTATTACGCAGTGTTTTACGCCGTTGAGAAAATGCAGCCAAGACCATCTCACCAAACAGTTTTTCCAGCCCAAATGGAATAACTGGTACCACTCTTGGGCGCATACATACAATGGCAGACTGGACTCGCGGAGGTGGATTAAACGCTTCTGCGGGGACGATTAGCATTTGTTCCATTTCGAACCTGTTTTGCAGCATCAGCGACAAACGCCCGTAATCCGGCGTGGAAGGCTGTGCCACCATGCGCTCCACCACTTCAAGCTGCAACATGAAGTGCATATCGATAATCAGATTGCTGAATCGGGACAGATGAAACAATAGTGGCGTGGAAATATTGTAAGGCAGATTCCCAACAATTCGCAGCCCCTCTCCCAGCGCAGAAAAATCAAATTTCAGAGCATCGACATTATGAATGACCAGCTTCTCAGCATAATTTCGGGACAGATAATCAACGATATCCCGGTCGAGCTCAATGGCTTGCAGCGTGTCCAGATTATTCAGCAAAGGCTGGGTTAATGCACCCAATCCGGGCCCGATTTCAATCATTCGGTCGCCTGGTAGTGGACAAATGATGTGAATGATCTCGGCGATGATGTGATGATCAACCAGAAAATGCTGGCCAAAACGCCTGCGGGGAATATGCCGCATGTTAATTCTCAGATTGTTGGTTTGCCTGCAGAGAGTTGTTTCTGGTGTTCCTGACGAGCGTCAACGCCATTTCAATGGCAGCATGTATGCTGCCAGGATCGGCCTGTCCAGTTCCGGCCAGCTCCAACGCCGTACCATGATCCACTGATGTGCGAATAATGGGCATTCCAAGGCTGATATTCACACCATGGCCAAAACTGGCATGTTTGAGTGTCGGCAATCCCTGATCGTGATACATGGCAAAGATGCAGTCATATTTCTTGAGTTTGGGAGGATTAAACAGAGTATCCGCCGGTAGCGGACCCAACAGATTCATCCCTTCATTACGCAGTTTTGTCAGCACTGGAATAATAATGTCGATTTCCTCACGGCCAAGATGCCCGGATTCTCCAGCGTGAGGATTCAGTCCTGCCACGGCAATGCACGGATTTTTAATTACAAACCGTGTGACCAGATCATGATGAATAATACGCAACTTTTGTTCCAGTCGCTCAGGCGTAATCGCAGCAGGAACATCTTTAAGCGGCAAATGGGTTGTGGCAAGAGTAACGCGCATACCGGCACCGGCCAGCATCATAACGGCATGGCTGTTTGTCAACTCTGACAGATATTCAGTATGCCCGGAGAATGGAATGCCTGATTCACTGATAATGCCTTTATGTACCGGCGCCGTGACTATGGCATCGGCCTTGCGGGTGCTGCAGGCTGCTACCGCCAACTGTAATGTTGTCAGTACATAAGCTGCATTGCCAACATCCAGCTGACTTGTTACCACCGGGTTTTTGACGGGCACATGCAGTACATGTACAAACCCCGCTTTATGTGGCGGCAGGCAAGGCAAATCGTCTATCGAATCAACTTCCAATACCTGCAAAGGTAATCTCAGTTTTTCTGCACGCTGTTCCAATACGTTGCGATCAGCGATAACTGTCAGTTGATAAGGCAGATCCTGTTGTGCGACTTGCACGCTTAAATCCGGGCCGATACCAGCGGGTTCACCGGCAGTTACCACCAATCTTGGGATGGAAGCAATTGTCATATTGAAGATCCAGCCAGTAAATCAAGCCTATCTGTAAAAAAGATCACTTCATCATTGTTGTACATTCGCTCAGATGCCTTCAACTTTATATTCCACATAGGCCTGATCTCTGAGCTGCTGCAACCATTCCTGCGTAACGGCATCTGCTTTGCGTGCATGGATAGTCTTGCGCGCTGTTTCACGCTGTTTCTGCTCGCTTACATCTTGTGAGCGCCGCTCAATGACCTTGATCAGATGCCAGCCAAAAGATGTGCGCACGGGTTGGCTGATTTGCCCTGGCAGCAATGCATTCATCGCTTGTTCAAACTCAGGCACGGTATCTCCTGGAGAAACCCAACCCAGATCTCCCCCGGCAGATGCACTGGCATCTTCCGAATGCGCCTTGGCCATCTCCATAAAATCCGCCCCGTTATGAATGCGTTCCATGATTTGATCAATTAGCTGGTGCGCGTCTTCTTCAGAAATTATTTCACTGACCTTGATTAAAATATGCTGTGCATGCGTCTGTTCAATGATTGTTACCGACTTTTCCTGTTGTCGGCGTTCGAGCAACTTAAGAATATGAAACCCAATCGGGCTGCGTACCACAGGAGTAATCTCTCCCGGTTGCATTTGCAACAGCAATTCAGCAAAGGGTGAACCTATCTGGCCAAGTGGGCGCCAGCCCAGCTCACCTCCCTGCATCGCATCCGTTGCATCGGAATATTCAGCAGATACCTGTGCAAAACTGATGCCTTGCCTAAGATCTTCATAGGCTGCCTCGGCACGTTTGTGGCGTGTATTGATCTGTGCCTCATCCATCTGTTCTGAAGTCTGCACCAGGATATGCGCGATGCGATACTCTTCGTTAGCCGCCGGTGAGTTAGCCTGATTTTCCAGAAAGTTATCGATTTCACTCTCGGTTACATTGACACGGCTGTTTATTTCCTGTTCTTTCAGTCGGGACATCAAAATTTCATCGCGAATTTCATCCCGGAATAGGCTTAAATTAGTTCCTTCCTGCAAAAGCACCTGCCGGAACTCATCCATGGTAAGGTGGTTATCTTGAACAATCCGGCGCAAGGTTTGATCAAGATCGTTGTCACTAACAGATAACCCGACTTCCTTGGCGCGTTGCAGTTGTATTCGTTTGATGATCAGGCGTTCCAATAACTGTTTCTCCAGAACCTCCATGCTAGGCAACTGTATATTCTGTTTCTGCAATTGCTGGATTGTATTTTGCAGCAGCTCATTAGTTTCCTGCTGGGTGATCACTTCCTCATTAACCACAGCCACAATACGATCAATTGGCTTGATGTCGTTCCCGGGATGGAAATTTTGTGCAGAAATATTTACCACCCACATAGTGGTAAAAGCTCCGATCAATGCGAACTTTCCAAACTTTGACTGTATAAACTGGCTTAATCGGATCATTGCAAGTCTGTCCTTACGTAACCTGGAATACTCTGTTGCAGCACACGTATCGGATTGGTACCGATTCTCATTAAATCGTTCAATTCCAGTTGAACGAAAATATTGGTTGAGGTTTTTTGTGTTGCCGTCGTAAAGCGGCTGGCTACCAGGCGCAGTGACCAGCAGCAGGCGTTATATTCAAGACCTAGCAGGCCGGCAAGCAGCTTGTCATTTTTCAAAGAATAATTGATAGCGGCAAAGCCCTGCCATCTTTTCAGGAAAGGCCACTGAGTAGACAAGTCAACCTGTTCCAGAACATCCCTGGTAAAACGATAGCCAGCGTTTATAACCTGACCTGGGGCCGGGTTATAGCTGATGCCGGTACGAATTTTTTCTATCAGCAGGTTATTCTGGTTAAGCTGTATCCCTGCGTCAGTCTTGACATGCTGTGCAAGACTACCGGAAAGTTCTGCAATAAAATCGGATCCTGCCCTTGTGACCTGGGGTGAGGTTAGCAAGACCCGGCGATCGCTGAAACGAATTCTTTGCCCTACAGAAAAGCGCAGGCGTTCATTACCGGTCGCTGAATGAATCAGGCGTGAACTCATTGCCAGCGTAATTTCATTGGCATCATTGATTCGATCTTCACCACTAAACCTTTTTTCCATGAACAGCTGGGCAAAACTAAAGTCCATTTCTGCCGAATCAAAGTTGGGTAACAGCCGCTGTTCTCTGTATGGAATATAGGTATAAAAAACGCGTGGCTCCAGGGTTTGAATAAAATTCCCACCCCCTAATGTCATATCACGCTCCAGTACCACGCCGCTATCCAGGCTGAATATCGGCACAGATCGGTCAGGATGCTTATCATTTGTGCCTGGAAAGGCTGGTGTATTCAAATCATATTTTGTGTAGTGCAGCCCCACCCGTGGCCGAATGAAACCAAAGGAGTTTTCTAGTGGCAAAGCAACACTGGGGAATGCTGTAAAACGTAAACCATGCGGTAATGTCGGGTGAGAAAAGTGCGTAAAACTGCTGGCAAGGTCGAAATCCAGACCATAGACATTACTTTTCACTGCGTTCAGTGTGAATCGTGGCAGGATTTTGAAGGGTGAAATAATAGGCGCCCTGGGGTCCTGAACTGTCTGAAATTGTTGCATAAGTGTACTGAATGTGAGCATGCCATTGCGGCCCAGTTCACTGAAATAACTTGCCGTTGCCTGTTGCAGCAGGTTGACTTGAGAAGTAAACAGAATATTGTTACCCAGATCCCGGAAATAATTGTGATCAGATACCCGGTTGTAGTTCAACGCCCCAAACCACCCAGATCCAAGAAATTGGGAGTGATTAAACTGTAAGCCATAGCGCGTTGTATCGGTTACCAGATCATTCGGCAAATAATCAAACTGTAAACGACCACCGAGTCCCTGTCCGATGTAGCGAAACTCGTTATCCAGCATGACACCACGCCTGCTCATGAGGCGCGGCGTAATCGTGGCATCATAATTGGGTGCAATATTCCAGTAAAAAGGAACTGATACTTCGACTCCGCTTCTACTTGTGTTACCCATAATAGGCGACAGAAAGCCGGTTTTTCGTTCCTTGCTGAAGGAAAAGTTCATCCACGGTAGGTAAAGAATCGGCACATCCTTGAACCGGATTGAAGCATGGCGTGCAGTTCCTACTTTTTTTTCATTATCTATTTCCAGATCATCCGCCAAAATGTACCAGTCATGATTATCTTCCGGACAAGTGGTATAACGCGCTTTCTTGATTCTGTACTGATTTTCTCCTTCTAGTAGCAGCAGGCTCCCGCTGCCCCGCCCATTTCCACCCTTGAGAGCGTAGCGAGGATCACGCAACTCGCCAATATCGGTCTGTAGATTCATCTGCAGGAAGGTACCCCATAGCGTATCGTCAGGGCGCTCAAGCAGCGCATTACCTTTCACCTCCACATCTTCTGTATCCTGATAATATTTAACGTGATCGGCTGATAATGTCTGATCACCACGACGCATCCGCACATTGCCGGTTGCCTCAATTTCCTGCTGATAATGCCCATCGATCCGATCTGCTTCAATATGAACCGGTTGAGATTCGCCTGATCCGGATAATTGCTCCGCATTCACGAATCGAAGCGGCAGCAGCAACAAGCAGATGTACAGTATTAAATGTAATTTTGACAGAAGACTCATTCAGGACCAGGACTTAAATGGATTTTTTCTGGATGTCTTTTAATAAAGGCACCATTATCCGGTAATTATCCCGGGTGGATAATCGGAACAAAGGTCTGGTTGCTGGTGATTTTGGATATATCCAGGTAAAAACACAGTTACACTTTAAAGCAGGAAATACGTCAAAGAAGGACATTTCCACATATTTTGATTAATTCTTTGTATAACTCGATTGTTCCAATGTCCGATTTGATGCCTGAATTGAGCACCATTTTTTCATCTAATGGCTTGCTCGCCCGCAATATACCAGACTATCGCTCACGCACCCAGCAGCTGGAGATGGCACAAGCTATCGCACACGCAATAGAGAACCAGGAAATTCTGGTTGCCGAAGCGGGTACAGGCACAGGAAAAACCTTTGCCTACCTGGTGCCGGCGTTATTGTCGGGAGGAAAAGTTATTTTATCCACCGGTACCAAGACATTGCAGGATCAGCTTTTCCAGCGTGATATCCCAACTATACGTGCTGCGCTGAAAGTCCCGGTAACGGTTGCACTATTAAAGGGACGTGCCAATTATATCTGCCATTATCATCTTGAACGCACATTGAATTCGGATCACGCTCACTTTGCTAACCGTACTGAAGTAAAACATCTCAATCTGATTAAACGGTATGCCAATACCAGCAGCCACGGTGATAAAAGCGGGCTGGATAAGGTACCAGAACAGGCGGCCATCTGGCAGCATGTTACTTCCACGCGGGAAAACTGTCTGGGATCAGATTGTCCGCATTACCGACAATGCTTTGTTATGGAAGCGCGCAAACATGCATTGTTGGCAGATATGATTGTCGTTAATCATCACCTGTTCTTTGCGGATGTCATGCTGCGTGATGAAGGATTGTCCGAGTTACTGCCCGCTTGTAATACCGTGATATTTGATGAAGCACATCAGTTACCGGAAGTGGCCAGCCTGTTTTTTGGTGAATCAATCAGCACTGGCCAGATAGTGACTCTGGTGCGTGATATCCATACCGAGGCTCTACTCGTTGCGCGGGAATTTACACCATTGTTTGATGCGCTGGCTGCGGCAGAAAAAGCTGCACTGGATATCCTGCCGACAATCACTGAAAAGCATGCGCGCCTCTCCTTCGCAACCGCCGCACAGCGGCCTGGATTCAGTGAGGCGCGGCAAGTACTACAGGAAAAACTGGTACAACTGGCTGATTTGCTTGAAACCCAGGCTGTTCGTTCTCAAGAATTACAAAACTGCTGGCTGCGAGCACAAGCTATTCTGAACAAAATCAGACAATGGCACGAGCAATCCGAATCCGGCAAAATTATCAGCTGGATTGAGACCTACAGCCAAAGCTTGCAATTCAATACCACGCCTTTGTCTATCGCAGAAACATTCAGCAGGCAGCTCAATACCACAGCACGTGCATGGATCTTTACCTCTGCTACGCTATCAGTCAAAAAGGATTTTTCCCATTACAATCGAATGATGGGGCTGGCTGAAGCCAAAACCGCCAGCTGGGATAGCCCGTTTGATTTCCCTAATCAGGCACTGCTTTATGTGCCGACTCAGTTGCCTGATCCAAATACACCGAATTACACCGAGAGCATCATCCAGGCAGTGTTGCCGGTGATTAAGGCCAGCCGTGGGCGAGCATTCATTTTATGCACCAGTTTGCGCAACATGCAGCAGATCCATGAGTTACTGCAGGATGCGTTCGAGCAGGAGCAACTCGAATATCCGTTATTACTGCAAGGAGAAGAAACCCGCTCTGCCCTCCTGAATCAATTTCGTAAACTGGGCAATGCCGTCCTGGTGGGCAGCCAATCTTTCTGGGAAGGTGTGGATGTACGCGGCCGCGCACTTTCACTGGTAATCATTGACCGGCTACCTTTTGCCTCACCAGATGATCCGGTATTATCTGCCCGCATCGAAAAATATACGCAGGAAGGTCGTAATGCGTTTATGGAATACCAGCTGCCACATACTATTATCAATTTAAAACAGGGTGCTGGTCGGTTGATACGGGATGAGTATGATCGGGGAGTATTGATGATTTGTGATCCGCGTCTGATATCCAAACCCTATGGCAAACGAATCTGGCAAAGTCTGCCACCAATGAAACGCACTCGTGATCTGGATGAAGTAACACATTTTCTGGCTGCTGTTTAATGTCATTCCATTCCAATTGTTTATCTTTGTCGGACAGCACTATTTTTGGAGATATGCGATGACAACATTTAGGCGTGTTTTTACCTTTGCAATTTTGCTGTGGATCGGATCAGCGATCGCTGATGATAATCACGTTCATCCAACGGATTTTCCGTGGCAGCAATTCGGCTGGTGTGAAGCGCTTACCCACTTTACTAAAGGAATGGGTGCCGCCAGAATTGGCAATATAATTGAAGCAGAAAAAAGCCTGAAACGATTGGAGACATTGCGTGATTACGATCATGCAGCACATCAGGATTACACTGCTGGTCAAATTGAAATTCAGCGACTGGCTGTTGCTGCCTGGATTGCAGCTGCAAAAAATCGATCTGAAGAAGCGCTGCAACTGATGCGTGCGTCGGCTGATCTGGAGGATTCAACTGAAAAAGACAATGTCACACCCGGCTCTATTATTCCAGCTCGTGAGTTACTCGGAGAGTTATTGCTGACAATGAATCAACCGGAAGCAGCACTAAAGGAACTGGAAACCTCATTGCAACGCACACCCAATCGTCGTAATGGGATCTCACTTGCAGCACAAGCAGCCAGGAAAGCAGGCGATCTATCCAAAGCCGACCAGTACGAACAGCAATTTCAGGCACTGTAGCAGAGGCTCTTTCTGATATTTTCTGGATTCTGATGGATAAAGCTGCGTACGATACTTGCTGCATGCAGGCTTCCGGGGAGCGTTTTATTCTGCAGTAGACACAACAATCAACATGCGAATGAATTCCATGATCTCGGGGCGAAACACATCGTTATGGCCCGCAATCAGTTGCTTATCGACTTTTACATTCAGGTAGGGATTGTGAATTACTGTGCGCCTCAGACTTGTCAATTCTGTTCTGCCAAATTGTAGTAGTCCTTCTGGTAGCTGACTCTCCCAGATCGTTTTGGCTTGATCATAAGCCGGCTCCATGCTTGCGCTGATGGGATGTAATTCATGGCTTTGCAGAGGTTCGAAATGGCCAACTGTCTGGCGATCTGCAGCGCCTTCGCTATAGGAGAGTGGCAGGTTGCAATCATTACGATTGATTGTGCCGTGAGTTTCAAAGAGGGTTGAGAAAATCCGGCCGGCAGGAAAAGCATATTTGGTCGCATAATCAGCTTCAGAAGTCAAAACAACCAACCGTGGCGGTTGATTCTGGAAATAGCTGCAGCGTGCCTGTGCCAGATCATAAAGAGGTGCATATTTGAGCGCTTCAAAGGCTGGATTGAGCAAGACCACAAGATCCCCAAACCCTTCCGCATTACCGACATAGTTCTTGTTGCCAGCGCTGTTGACAAAGCGATCGGCGAGAATCTGGGCGGTGGCACTATAAACTGCGGCTCCACCAAGGCTATGGCCTATGACCACAAGACGACTTTTTACCGGTGGCTCCTGAGTATTCTTGACATTACGGATCTCTTCCAATCGCAATAACAGTTCAGTCATACCAAGATATCCCACTTCATGGGCCGTATTCTTGCGATCCCAGAAAGTAGCATCTTTTACCAACGGTACATCAATTGATTCTCCGCGCCAGCCGACATAAACACCCACGACTTTGCGCGGCGTTCTGCCAGAATGATGCAGTTGATTCTCAACCTTACTTAGCTCGGCCAGACTGTGTTTGAAACTTTCTACATTGGTATCACCTGGACTGGCATTATGATGCCAGCCATGAACAAAAACATTGATTAACAGGCTTTCTTTTGAAGCTAGTGCGTACAACACATTCAGCAGTGCCTGCATTTGTGCACGGTTACGAAGTTGCCCCTGATCATCAATTTCGACAAAACCGAGCAAATATTCCTGATTTGTTTCCTTGTTGTGCTGTTGAATAGAATAAGATTCACATGATTTTTGAGCTGTCACCACACAACTGCTGAAGTTATTGTGGTAGATTTCATTAGAGGAACAAGCAGATAGCTGTTTAGTCCCACGGTGTGCTGGAATGGATCAAAGATAAAACGATCTGGCTCATTTTTCCAGATTTTGCAGATGTATTCATAGGGTGTTAGGCCTTTGAGAGCTTTTAGTCTTTTGGCGAAGTTATAAGCCATCACAAAGCGATGGAGATGGGCCTTCAACTGATCGTGTGAGTCGTAATAATACCGTTT
>NZ_QICQ01000042.1 GCF_003201195.1 Nitrosomonas eutropha
TATCGCCCACAGTTTTATTTCAGAACAACTGATGTAACAGGCTCCATTGAACTGCCGGCAGGCGTCGAAATGGTGATGCCAGGTGATAATATATCAGTTAATGTCAATTTGATTGCACCAATAGCAATGAGTGATGGATTACGTTTTGCTATTCGTGAAGGTGGACGTACCGTCGGCGCTGGTGTGGTCGCCAAAGTAATCGAGTAAAATAAGCTGATAAATTTGTAGTCTGCAATTTTTTGTTTGGAAGATAGGCCAGTAGCTCAATTGGCAGAGCGTCGGTCTCCAAAACCGAAGGTTGGGGGTTCGATGCCCTCCTGGCCTGCCAAAGTATAGATATAAGCAAAGGTGAATAATTTTATTTCAAATCTTCAGGCAGGCTGAAAAATAAAAAGAAGGTTTGTAATTTGGATTTTTTTAAGTTAAAAGTAATTTTCGGGAACGAAAAAAGTGAATAAGATTAAGCTTGGAATAGCAGCACTATTAGGAGCAGCAGGCTTTTTCAGCTTTTATTTTTTGCAAGATAGCCCTGTAGTGGTAAGAGTAGTAGCTTTGTTATTAGGGTTGGTTTTCGCGACGGTCGTTATTTTATTTACGATACAAGGAAAGCAACTATTTTCATTTTTTAAAGATTCGATAGAAGAAGTAAAAAAGGTTGTTTGGCCCACCAAAAAGGAAACACTTCAGACATCTGGCGTGGTCTGTGCGTTTGTTATAACGATGGCGTTTTTTTTATGGATTGTTGATTCGGGTTTGATGGTGATCGTTAAATATGTAATGGATCAGGAAGGGTGAAAGTGTTCCGGGAGGAATATGAGTAAAAAATGGTACGCTGTTCATACCTATTCGGGTTTTGAAAAGAGTGTAAAGAAGGCATTAAGAGATCGGATCGTGCTGCACAAGTTTGAAGATAAATTTGGTGAGATCCTTATTCCTGTTGAAGAGGTGGTAGAAGTCAAGGGTGGTCAAAAAAACATAAGTGAAAGAAAGTTTTTTCCAAGCTATATATTAATTGAAATGGAAATGACTGATGAAACCTGGCATTTGGTTAAAGGCACACCAAAAGTAACGGGTTTTGTGGGAGGGACATCTATGCAGCCCATTCCAATCAGTCGCAAGGAAATAGAAAGTATATTTAATCAAGTAAGAGAGGGAGTGGAAAAACCCAAGCCAAAAGTAATTTTTGAGGCAGGGGAGGCGGTGCGTGTTAAAGAAGGACCCTTTACTGACTTCCATGGAAACGTCGAAGAAGTTAATTACGATAAAAATAAATTACGAGTGTCTGTATCAATTTTTGGGCGTCCTACGCCCGTCGAGTTGGATTTTCATCAGGTTGATAAAATATAATTGCGCAATATATGGGCGATTGTCTCCTGTGGGCGATGTAGTTTCGGAGTAGTTTGTAGCAAAAAGAGGGAGAGTATTGTAGCTAATATTCGTTTGGACCTAAAAAGGAGAATATTTTGGCAAAGAAAATAATAGGTTATATAAAACTTCAAATCCCAGCAGGGAAAGCGAACCCAAGTCCGCCAGTGGGGCCTGCACTTGGTCAACGCCAACTGAATATCATGGAGTTTTGTAAAGCTTTTAATGCGGCCACCCAAAAAATGGAGCCGGGATTACCTGTGCCAGTGGTTATTACAGCGTATGCAGATAAAAGTTTTACATTTGTTTTAAAGACGACTCCTGCATCTGTTTTAATTAAGAAATTAGCCGGTTTGAGTAAAGGTAGCGCCCAGCCTCATGTGGATAAGGTAGGTAAGCTGACTCGGAGCCAGGTAGAAGAAATTGCTAAAATTAAAATGGAAGATCTTACTGCGGCCGATATGGATGCAGCTATCCGAACAATTGCTGGAAGCGCCAGAAGTATGGGTGTTGAAGTAGAGGGAGTGTGATATGGCCAAATCTTCAAGACGTTACAAAGAAATTGCTCAAAAAATTGATCGTGATCGATTATATCCCCTAACAGATGCTTTGGCTTTGGTGAAAGAAGTTGCTACGGCTAAATTTGACGAATCAGTTGATATTGCAATTAATCTCGGTATAGATGTTCGTAAATCGGATCAGGTAGTACGGGGTGCAGTGGTCTTGCCATCCGGTACAGGTAAGACGGTGAGAGTAGCAGTTTTTGCACAAGGCGATAAAGCTAAGGAAGCGTTAGATGCAGGAGCAGATATAGTAGGTCTTGAGGATCTCGCTGAGCAAGTTAAAGCAAACGAGATTAATTTTGATTTGGCAATAGCAAGTCCTGATTCAATGCGAATAGTTGGTCAATTAGGGCAGATACTCGGTCCTCGTGGTTTAATGCCCAATCCAAAAGTGGGGACAGTAACACTTGATGTGGCAAGTGCGGTCAAGAATGCTAAAGCAGGCCAAATTCAATTCAGAGCGGACAAGGCGGGTATCGTACATTGTACTGTAGGTAGAGCTTCGTTTAGTGTAGATGCTTTGAGAGAAAATATTATAGCACTGGTTGATGCATTGAATAAATCAAAACCAGCAACATCAAAAGGTGTTTATCTACGTAAAATGGCCATTTCGAGCACCATGGGAGCAGGTGTGCGAGTTGACCATGCTGGAATAATTAATTAGTTGTAATAAAAGGCTTTGGGCTGCTGTTAAGATGTTGTATCAGCAGATTGTCAAAGACCGTTGGGGTTTTTATTATCTAAAAATAGCAATCTATAATGCTAATTGCTGTTTTTGAGTGAAAGCTTAATTGCAATAAAGGAATGGTTGCAGGTTTACTGGGTAGCGATGAGAAAACACAGTGAATCATAAAAAGTGATTATTATGTTTTTGCAGTTATTCCAAAAAATTGCGCCCAACGCAGATGGTGTGCCCATAAAGCAGGTAGAGAGAAATTTCTCCTGGTTCAGGTCGCCATTTTTAAATGGGAAATAATCGTTATGAGTAGTAACGATAATTTTTGGCTGAATTCTAAATGGGGAGAGTCTTTTGAGTCATAATCTCGAGGAAAAGAAAGCAATTGTAGCCGAGGTCAGTGATCAAATTGCAGAAGCCCAGGCTATCGTTATAGCGGAGTATCGTGGATTGGGTGTTGGGCAGCTTACCCAGTTGCGAGTCAAGGCGCGAGAATCTGGTATTTATTTCCGAGTTATCAAAAATACCTTTGTAAGGCGGGCGGTTGTTGACACCCCTTTTTCTGGGTTAGCTGAATCAATGGTAGGGCCACTTGCTTACGGAATTGGCAGTGATCCTGTGATCACTGCAAAAGTTCTTCATGAATTCGCTAAAGATAATGATCGTTTTGTAATTAAGGCTGGTGCTATGGCCGGGACAGTAATGTCCGGTAAGGATGTCGCTGCTCTCGCTGCATTACCAAGTAGAGAGGAGTTGCTGTCCAGATTGCTTGGTACTTTACAGGCGCCTGTTGCGAAATTTGTTAGAACACTTAATGAAGTTCCTTCAAAATTTGTGCGTGGGCTTGCTGCAGTATGTGATAAGAAGTAATCGGAAGCCGATATATATAGATGGCTTAAAGCGATTCGTATCAGATTGATCTGAATTTAATTTATATCAGGAGAAATAGATGGCTATGGCAAAAGGGGAAATTTTAGAATCTATCGCTAATATGACAGTTCTGGAATTATCAGAATTAATCAAAGAGTTAGAGGAGAAATTTGGTGTTTCAGCAGCGGCACCAGTTGCTGTGGCTGCTGCGCCTGCTGCTGCAGCAGCTGTTGAAGAACAAACTGAATTCTCTGTGATTCTTACTTCAGCTGGTGACAATAAGGTTAATGTCATTAAGGTTGTTAGAGCGGTCACCGGTTTGGGTCTGAAGGAAGCGAAGGATTTGGTTGATAGTGCTCCTAAAGCAGTCAAAGAAGGTATTTCTAAAGATGATGCAGAAGCACTCAAGAAACAGTTGACTGAAGCTGGCGCTGGTTGTGAGATTAAATAGTTAATTGTATTAGTAATTCAGGCTGACAGATACGGATTGTATCGTCAGCCTTTATCTCGTATGTCGGTATAGAAATAACGCTGATAAATAAAAGTATGTACTAATAGATTGTTAATTGTAATTGTTAGTTAAACCTCAAAAAATTTTTTCTCTGGCCTATCCCGGCGACATAGTTTAATAAAAGTTTCTTTGATCTTTAAATATCATGTCTGTAGTCTATGAGTTGTTGGGGTAGAGTATTTTGTTTCTTGGCCCACGTATTACCGCTATATAGGTTAAGGTTGTAGCTTTGTTTAGGTGCTCGTTTTATATCAAATAAACTGCCCTTCGATCCCGATTATATCTTCAGTGCACGGAGTGATTTAATGAGTTATTCGTTTGCCGAGAAAAAACGTATCCGGAAAAGTTTTGCTAAACGTACCAGCATTCTACCATTTCCGTTTCTTCTTGCCACCCAGATAGAATCTTACGCTGATTTTTTGCAAGCAGATGTGGCGCCTGGTAAACGGAAGAATCAGGGGCTGCAGGCAGCATTTAATGCTGTTTTTCCAATAGAAAGCCACTCTAATAACGCTCGTCTTGATTTTATAAGTTATATGCTTGGCACATCTGTGTTTGATGTTAAGGAATGCCAACAGAGAGGGTTGACTTATGCTTCTCCACTGCGCGCCAGAGTCAGGCTGACTATTATGGATAAAGAAGCTTCAAAACCAACTGTCAAAGAAGTTAAAGAGCAGGAAGTTTACATGGGAGAAATTCCTCTCATGACAGAGACTGGTTCTTTTGTTGTTAATGGTACGGAGCGTGTTATTGTTTCACAGCTGCATCGTTCACCAGGGGTATTTTTTGAGCATGACCGCGGCAAAACACATTCATCCGGTAAGTTGTTATTTTCTGCCCGTATTATTCCATACCGTGGTTCTTGGCTGGATTTTGAATTTGATCCCAAGGATTATGTCTACTTTAGGATAGATCGCCGCCGCAAAATGCCGGTTACAACTTTGCTAAAGGCAATGGGCTATTCTTCCACGCAGATTCTTGCTGATTTTTTCGAGTTTGATCACTTTACACTTGCGGGTAATAAGATTTTATTTCACCTCATACCGGAGCGTTTGCGTGGGGAGTTGGCTAGCTTTGATATCGTTTCTGAAGATGGCAAGGTTTTTGTACAAAAAGATAAGCGGATAACGGCAAAACACGTTCGTGATCTGCAACAGGCTAACCTTACTAAAATTTCTGTCCCTGAAGAATTTTTATTAGGGAAAATTTTGGCTGAAGACATCGTAGATAAGGAAACGGGGGAGGTTGTTGCCACAGCCAATAGCGAAATTAATGAAACCTTACTTGAACGAATTAAGCAGACTCAAAATAAAAATAGTGAGATTAGTACTCTTTTTGTGAATGACCTCAATTACGGCCCTTATATTTCACAAACGTTGAGGGTTGATGAAAGTACTGATCAAATGTCTGCTCAGGTTGCTATTTACAGAATGATGCGACCTGGTGAGCCTCCGACTGAAGATGCTGTACTAGCTTTATTCAATGGCCTTTTCTATTCCCCGGAGCGTTATGATTTATCTGTCGTTGGTCGGATGAAATTCAATCGGCGGGTGGGGCGTGAAGAACTAACAGGCTCTACGACCTTATCAAATGAAGATATTACTGATGTTATCAAAATACTGGTTGGGTTGCGAAATGGTAGAGGCGAGATTGATGATATCGACCACTTGGGTAATCGTCGTGTTCGTTCGGTAGGTGAATTAGCAGAAAATCAATTTAGAGCAGGTTTAGCTCGAGTTGAGAAAGCGGTTAAGGAGCGTTTGAGTCAGGCTGAATCAGAAAATCTGATGCCGCACGACTTTATCAATGCTAAACCGGTGTCTTCTGCTATACGTGAGTTTTTCGGATCAAGTCAACTATCACAGTTTATGGATCAGACTAATCCATTATCCGAAATTACACATAAAAGGCGTATATCAGCATTAGGGCCTGGCGGGTTGACGCGGGAGCGTGCGGGTTTTGAAGTGCGTGATGTGCATCCAACTCATTATGGACGTGTGTGTCCGATTGAAACTCCGGAAGGACCAAATATTGGTTTGATTAATTCGTTGGCTCTTTATGCTAGAACCAATGAATATGGATTCATAGAAACCCCATACCGCATGGTTAAGAATAGTCGTGTAACGGAGGAGGTCGTATATCTTTCAGCTATCGAAGAAAGTCAGTATGTCATTGCACAGGCAAACGCAAATTTTGATCAGACCGGGGTCTTCACTGATGAAGTTGTTTCTTGCCGCCATAAAAATGAATTTACCCTGGCGTCCAGAGACCAGATTGAGTATGTTGATATTGCGCCAGCCCAGATTGTTTCTGTGGCGGCTTCACTGATTCCTTTTTTGGAGCATGATGACGCGAATCGCGCGTTGATGGGATCAAACATGCAGCGACAGGCGGTTCCGTGTTTACGTGCCGAGAAACCTTTAGTAGGCACAGGGATTGAACGAGTGGTTGCTGTACATTCAGGAACTGCGGTTAAGGCGTTAAGAGGCGGAGTGGTAGATTATGTGGATGCAGGGCGTATAGTGATACGTGTGCATGATGCAGAGACTCGTGCCGGGGAAGTTGGGGTGGATATTTACAACCTCACCAAATACATCCGTTCAAACCAGAATACTAATATCAATCAAAGGCCTATTGTAAAAATTGGTGATATTCTTTCTCGTGAGGATGTAATTGCAGATGGTGCATCGACTGATCTGGGTGAACTGGCTCTTGGCCAGAATATGTTAATAGCATTTATGCCCTGGAATGGACTCAATTTTGAAGATTCTATTTTGATATCTGAGCGAGTTGTATCAGATGACAGATTTACTTCAATACATATTGAGGAATTAACAGCCGTCAGTCGCGATACAAAGCTTGGTACTGAAGAGGTGACCGCAGATATACCAAATTTATCCGAGCGTCAACGTGCGCGTCTTGATGAGTCAGGAATAGTTTATATAGGCGCTGAAGTTGAAGCCGGGGATGTGTTGGTGGGTAAGGTTACACCTAAAAGCGAAACACAATTAACACCTGAAGAGAAACTGCTTCGTGCGATATTCGGAGAAAAGGCATCAGATGTTAAAGATACCTCCTTGCATGTGCCAGCAGGTATTTCAGGGACTGTAATAGATGTACAGATCTTTACGCGGGAAGGAGTTGATCGAGATAAACGTTCCAAACAGATAATAGCGGATGAATTGGGGCGCTTTAAAAAAGATCTTGCAGATCAAATGCGTATTGTTGAGGCAGATGCTTTTCAGCGTGCAAAACGATTACTTGCAGGTAAAGTTGCTGCTGGAGGGCCTAAAAAATTGGCAAAAAATTCAACTATCACACAAGAATATCTCGAAAGTGTGGAAAAACATCACTGGTTTGATATTCGTCTGATTGATGAAAATACAAGCCTTCAACTGGAGCAGATTAAAGATAGCCTGGTTCAGAAAAGAAAGCTGTTTGACCTTGCCTTTGAAGAAAAGCAGAGGAAGCTTTCCCAAGGGGATGAGCTGCCGCCCGGTGTTCAGAAAATGGTGAAGGTTTATATCGCGGTTAAACGGAGACTGCAATCCGGTGACAAGATGGCTGGCCGACACGGAAACAAAGGAGTCATTTCAAAAATTGTTCCCGTGGAAGATATGCCCTATATGGCGGACGGCACACCAGTTGATGTTGTACTGAATCCATTGGGTGTTCCTTCGCGTATGAATATTGGTCAAGTACTTGAAGTGCACTTGGGTTGGGCTGCTAAAGGGCTCGGCAAGAAAATTAACGAGATGCTGATCTCTCAACGTGATGCGTCTGAAATCCGGGATTTTTTAAGTAAAATCTATAGCGATAACGGAAAACAGGAAGATTTGGTTTCTCTGGATGATAAAGAAATACTGGAATTGGCAAAAAATCTGTCAGATGGAGTTCCTTTTGCCACCCCTGTTTTTGATGGTGCTCATGAATCCGAGATCAAACATATGTTGAAATTGGCAGACCTGCCGGAATCCGGGCAAACTACGCTCTACGATGGCCGGACAGGGGAAGCTTTTGATCGCTTGGTTACCGTAGGTTATATGCATGTACTAAAACTTCATCATCTGGTAGATGACAAGATGCATGCTCGTTCAACAGGCCCTTACAGTCTTGTCACGCAACAGCCATTAGGTGGCAAGGCGCAATTCGGGGGGCAGCGGTTTGGTGAAATGGAAGTCTGGGCTTTGGAAGCATATGGCGCAGCTTATACCCTTCAGGAAATGCTTACTGTGAAATCTGATGACGTCAATGGACGAACTAAGGTTTATGAGAGTATTGTCAAGGGGGATCATAAAATTGATGCAGGTATGCCAGAATCATTCAATGTACTAGTTAAAGAAATCAGATCTCTGGGGTTGGATATCGACCTAGAACAGCATTAATATCTCTATTAGTTTGATATTGATGTGTTTGTCTCAATTTTGTATGGCAGTTCTGTGTTGATAAGCGCTCTTCTAGCCGCCTTTCAAGATTGAGACTCAAAATTTCCATTTCCTTGGCCTATTTCAGGTTTATACGTTGATTCACAGGAGTGACACGTGAAAGCACTGCTTGATTTATTCAAACAAGTTACACAGAAAGAAGAATTCGATTCCATAAAAATAGGCTTGGCTTCTCCTGAGAAAATTAGATCATGGTCATATGGAGAGGTAAAAAAACCTGAAACGATAAATTACCGGACCTTCAAGCCTGAAAGAGACGGTTTATTTTGTGCCAAAATATTTGGCCCGGTTAAGGATTATGAATGCTTGTGTGGCAAATATAAGCGACTTAAACACCGGGGTGTGATATGCGAAAAATGTGGTGTGGAGGTCACCTTATCCAGAATCAGACGGGAGCGCATGGGCCATATTGAACTGGCTTCGCCTGTTGCCCATATATGGTTCTTAAAATCATTACCTTCACGCCTGGGTCTTGTGCTCGATATAACGTTACGAGATATAGAGCGGGTTCTGTATTTTGAGGCCTATATCGTTACTGATCCAGGTATGACACCACTGACTCGTGGTCAGCTTCTGACTGAAGATGACTATCTGAATAAAACAGAAGAATTTGGGGATGATTTTAGTGCTGCAATGGGGGCAGAAGGTATTCGTGCGCTGTTGAATAGTATGGACATCCTGTCGGAAATAGAGTCTTTACGTCTTGAGATCCAAACGACAGGCTCTGAAACTAAGATTAAGAAGGCTGCCAAGCGACTCAAGGTGCTTGAGGCGTTTAATAAATCCGGCATGAAGCCGGAGTGGATGATATTGACGGTATTGCCAGTTCTGCCTCCAGAGCTAAGGCCATTGGTTCCATTGGATGGTGGCCGTTTTGCAACTTCTGATCTTAATGATTTATACAGGCGCGTTATAAATCGCAATAATCGTTTGAAGCGGTTGCTGGAATTGCGGGCACCGGAAATTATTATCCGTAATGAGAAGCGCATGCTGCAGGAATCGGTGGATTCATTGCTTGATAACGGCCGCCGGGGTAAAGCAATGACGGGAGCAAATAAGCGACCGTTAAAATCACTTGCGGATATGATCAAGGGTAAGGGGGGACGTTTCCGTCAAAACCTGCTGGGTAAGCGTGTTGACTATTCCGGTCGCTCTGTAATTGTGGTAGGGCCGCAACTCAAGCTTCATCAGTGTGGCTTACCGAAAAAAATGGCATTGGAATTATTCAAACCGTTTATTTTTAATAAGCTGGAAGTAATGGGAGTGGCGAGCACGATTAAAGCGGCCAAGAGGGAAGTAGAGAACGAAAATCCGATTGTTTGGGATATTCTGGAAGAAGTTATCCGTGAACATCCGGTAATGCTTAACCGGGCACCAACTTTACATCGACTCGGTATCCAGGCTTTTGAACCTGTTCTGATTGAAGGAAAGGCAATTCAGTTGCATCCGCTTGTATGTGCTGCTTTTAATGCGGACTTTGACGGTGATCAGATGGCGGTGCATGTTCCTTTGTCGCTTGAAGCTCAGATGGAATGCCGTACGCTGATGTTATCAACTAATAACGTTCTTTCCCCAGCTAATGGCGATCCAATCATAGTTCCTTCCCAGGATATCGTGCTAGGTCTTTATTATATGACGCGCGAAAAAGTTGGGGCGCAAGGGGAGGGAATGGTTTTTTCAGATGTTTCGGAAATAACGCGTGCTTATGAGAGCAAAGCGTTGGAGCTGAATGCCAGAATCACCGTAAGAATCA
Source organism: Nitrosomonas eutropha (assembly GCF_003201195.1). Lineage (GTDB taxonomy): Bacteria > Pseudomonadota > Gammaproteobacteria > Burkholderiales > Nitrosomonadaceae > Nitrosomonas > Nitrosomonas eutropha. Next base: position 10,184 of record NZ_QICQ01000042.1, read on the forward strand.
AGGAAAAGAAAAAATCTTGTGGACATGGTGAAGATCCGATTGAAACGATTACACGTTTTGAAACTACCGTTGGCAGGGCGCTCATATCTGAAATCTTGCCAGCAGGACTTCCTTTCGCCCTAGTCAACAAAACGCTTAAGAAAAAGGAAATTTCCAAGCTTATAAATGCTAGCTTCCGTTTGTGTGGTTTGCGGGAGACCGTTATATTTGCTGATAAACTTATGTATTCGGGTTTTTCCTATGCGACTCGAGGTGGAATTTCCATATGCCTGGATGATCTTGTTACGCCATCACAGAAGACCGGTATTATTCAGGCAGCTGAGCAAGAAATACATGAAATAGCAAATCAATATATTTCCGGCTTAGTTACTCAAGGAGAGCGTTATAACAAGGTGGTTGATATCTGGGCTCGTGCAGGTGATCAGGTGGCTAAAGCAATGATGGATCAGCTTAGTGTCGAACCGGTCAAAGATCAAGAGACGGGTGAAATCAGGACAGATAAAAATGGGCAGGCAGTTACGCAGGAATCATTCAATTCAATTTACATGATGGCTGATTCAGGAGCCCGAGGTTCTGCCGCGCAGATCCGTCAACTTTCAGGCATGCGTGGTCTTATGGCAAAACCTGATGGCTCTATTATCGAAACCCCGATTACAGCCAATTTCCGTGAGGGACTTAATATCCTGCAGTATTTTATTTCGACACACGGTGCCAGGAAGGGGCTGGCAGATACAGCACTTAAAACTGCTAACTCAGGATATCTCACACGTAGGCTGGTTGATGTGACCCAGGATCTGGTTATCATAGAAAATGACTGTGGTACGGATGGTGGTGTCGTAATGAAGGCTTTGGTAGAGGGTGGTAACGTTGTTGAATCCTTGCGTGGGCGAATCTTAGGGCGAGTAGCGGCGACTGATGTTATAAATCCAGAAACCGGTGAGGTTATTTGCTCGGAAGGTACATTGCTGGATGAAGATACAGCCGATGAAATTGAAGCTTGTAGTGTTGATGAAGTAAAGGTAAGGACGCCACTCACTTGTGAAACTCGATATGGACTTTGTGCGAAATGCTATGGGCGTGACCTGGGGCGTGGAACGCCAGTTAATGTTGGAGAAGCCGTGGGAGTGATTGCAGCTCAGTCTATTGGTGAACCGGGTACGCAGCTAACCATGCGGACTTTTCATATTGGTGGTGCGGCTTCAAGAGCAGTTGTTGCCAATCAGGCCGAGAGCAAATCAAACGGAGTTGTCCGTTATTCTCATCATATTCGCTATGTAAAGAATGCACAGAATGAACTAATTATAATTTCTCGTAGTGGCGAAATCCTGATCCAGGATGAGAACGGTCGTGAACGTGAGCGGCATAAAATTCCTTATGGTGCGACGTTGCATGTGCAAGATGGCGAAACAATCAAGGCAGGGCAAATCCTGGGCTCATGGGAGCCTCATAAACGTCCTATCATAACGGAATATGCCGGCAAGATACGGTTTGAGAACGTTGAAGAAGGCGTAACAGTTGTCAGACAAATTGATGAAATAACCGGGATGGCCACTCTGGTAGTTATAGACCCCAAGCGGCGAAATATTGCGCAATCCAAAGGATTACGGCCGCTTGTTAAGTTTTTGGATGAAAATGATCAGGAAATCAATATCCCAGGGACTGATCAACCTGTCAGCATTACATTCCACGTTGGTTCTATTATAACGGTACGAGATGGACAACAGGTTGGTATTGGTGAGGTTCTGGCTCGTATTCCCCAGGAGACATCCAAGACTCGTGATATTACCGGGGGGCTGCCTAGAGTGGCTGAGTTGTTTGAAGCGAGAGTGCCCAAAGATGCTGGTTTCCTTGCTGAAGCTACCGGCACGGTAGCTTTTGGGAAAGATACCAAAGGGAAACAGCGTCTTGTTATCACTGATCTGGATGGTATTGCACATGAATATCTGATTCCTAAGGATAAGCATGTGACTGCGCATGATGGTCAAGTGGTAAATAAGGGTGAGGTGATCGTTGATGGGCCTATCGACCCTCATGATATATTGCGACTGCAGGGTGTTGAGGCATTGGCGAAATATATTAGCGATGAGGTTCAAGATGTCTATCGCCTACAAGGTGTAAGCATCAACGATAAGCATATCGAAGTAATTGTTAGGCAGATGTTGCGCCGTGTCCAGATAACAAATGCAGGTGACTCAGCTTTTATTCTTGGAGAGCAGGTCGAGCGTGCTGAGGTTCTTGCCGAGAACGAAAAACTCATTACTGAAAACAAGATGCCGGCGACCTATGAGTATGTGTTACTGGGGATAACCAAGGCATCTCTTTCTACTGACTCGTTTATTTCTGCTGCTTCTTTCCAGGAAACAACTCGTGTCTTGACCGAAGCGTCTATCATGGGTAAAAAAGATGATTTGCGAGGTTTGAAGGAAAATGTAATTGTAGGCAGATTAATACCAGCAGGGACGGGCTTGTCCTTTCATAATATTCGGAAAAAACAAAGATTATCGGAAAGTACTGTCTATCTGGATGCTGACTTGACGGAGAACGAAATTGCCGAGTGATGGATGCTGTTAATAATATTGATTATGGTTGATAAGGTCAGAGGCTTTCAAAACTTTTAGCTTCATGTTTTAAAATCTTGACTTGTCTCTGATGAGAAAGTAGTCTTGGGGCGCTGTGATGTATAGAAGTGATTTTGGCTGGTTACCTGAGAGGGATTGGGGTAGCTGGTTATTGTTTGTACATTGGAAATACCGACAGGTAGATTACGGAGGAGAGAGATGAGATTAGGGGAGTATTTGAAGGGGATGCTGCTGTGTGCGGGCCTGTTGTTGATTGGGCCGGTACAGGCGGATATATCGACGGTGC
>NZ_QICQ01000043.1 GCF_003201195.1 Nitrosomonas eutropha
AGAAGTCGAGGTGGAAGTTGAAGAAACTGAAACAGCTGACGACAGCGACTCCGCTTCCTCCAGCAACCATGATGACGATAGTGATGATGAGTAAAGTGCAATGTAATTAACACGCTATCTTATTGATGTAAACTAGGACCCGCGGAGATTAAGCTTAAAAACTTCGCGGGTTTTTTATTGACATAAATGAACTTAAGCTATTGGAACAGAGATTTAATAGGAGTGAATAGACTATCTCTGTAGGAATGATGACAAGAATATTTTTTAGCGGGAATATGCAAGATATTCTCAGCTGATTTTCATGGTAAGACCTGATGATCGGTATTTGCTGATTAAATGGGTAAACCACAAAAATTTATTACCTTGAATTCGCGAATGGCTAGCTTAATATATATATTTGTTCAAGTGATGAGGTAAATAAGTGACAGTTGTTCGTTTGCCGGATGGCACAGACAAAGTGTTCGATTATCCCGTGACGGTGCTTGATGTTGCTGAGTCAATTGGCCCCGGGCTTGCGCGTGTAGCATTGGCAGGTAAGTTGAATGGGAGGCTAGTAGATTTATCGGAGCCGATAGAGATTGATAGTGATCTGGTGCTGATAACAAACAAGGATCCTGAAGGTCTGGAAATCATTCGTCACTCTTGTGCACACTTATTAGCACACGCAGTAAAGGAATTATTTCCAAGTGCGCAAGTTACCATCGGGCCGGTTATAGAGGATGGGTTTTATTATGATTTTTCTTATGAACGGCCTTTTACACCAGAAGATCTGGCAGCCATAGAGAAGAGAATGCAAGAAATCAGCAGGAGAAATCTGAAGATAGAGCGCAAGGTGTGGGATCGTTCAAAAGCAATTGGCTTTTTTAAGGATCTAGGCGAGCACTATAAGGCTCAGATAATTGCATCTATTCCGAATGATGAGCCTGTTTCACTTTATTCTCAGGGTGATTTCACAGATTTATGTCGCGGGCCGCACGTGCCGTATACATCAAGAATCAAAGTCTTTAAGTTGATGAAAATAGCAGGTGCTTATTGGCGTGGAGACTCAAAAAATGAAATGCTGCAAAGAATATATGGAACAGCGTGGGTAAGCAGCGAAGAGCAAAATAATTATCTTCGGCGCCTGGAAGAAGCAGAAAAACGAGATCATCGTAAACTTGGTAAACAGCTTGATCTGTTCCACATGCAGGAAGAAGCTCCGGGAATGGTGTATTGGCATCCCAAAGGGTGGGCTATATGGCAGCAAATAGAGCAATATATGCGGCAGGTGCTGGCCAAGAATGGTTACGTCGAGATTCGTACTCCTCAGGTTCTGGACATATCGTTATGGGAAAAATCCGGACATTGGGAAAATTTCCGAGAAAATATGTTTATTACGGAATCTGAGAGTAGGCATTACGCTATTAAACCCATGAATTGTCCGGGGCATGTTCAGGTATTTAATCACGGGTTAAGGAGCTATCGTGATTTGCCGCTTCGACTGGCAGAGTTTGGTTCATGTCATCGAAATGAGGCGTCTGGTGCTTTACATGGGCTTATGCGCGTTCGTTCATTTACGCAGGATGATGCTCATATTTTTTGCACGGAAGACCAGGTTCTGGAAGAAGTAACTAAATTCATTGATCTGTTAAATCAGGTGTATATAGATTTTGGATTCCATGAAAACTTGATAAAACTTTCAACCCGCCCAGCCCAGAGAGTTGGAACCGAAGAACAATGGGACAGAGCTGAGGCCGCCTTGGCTGCAGCTCTAAATCAAAAGGAACTAAACTGGGAGCTGCAACCGGGTGAAGGGGCTTTCTATGGCCCCAAAATAGAATTTACATTGAAAGATAGCCTTGGACGTAAGTGGCAATGTGGAACTTTGCAGCTTGACTTCTCTATGCCAGCGAGATTAGGCGCAGGGTATATCGCAGAAGATAATACGAAAAAGATCCCAGTAATGCTGCATAGAGCTATTTTAGGATCTATGGAGCGTTTTATCGGAATTCTTATTGAGCATCATGCGGGCGCTTTGCCGGTATGGCTTTCTCCTGATCAAGTGGTTGTACTTAATATTTCTAGAAATCAAGCTGATTATGTTCAGTCAATCACAAATGAACTCAAACAAAATGATATTCGCGTCAGCTCGGACTTGAGAAATGAGAAAATAAGCTATAAAATCAGAGAACATAGCTTGCAGAAAGTGCCTTATTTAATAGTGGTTGGCGATAAGGAAGTCGAAAATCAGACTGTTACTGTGAGAGGACGATCAAACCATGATCATGGGGCGATGTCTCTTGAAGGTTTTGTTACCTTAATTCGGAAAGAGATGGCCGAAAGAGTGTAATTAAGGGGTTTTTATGGATTTACGGAGGGTACCATAGCTCAAGAAAAGACTGTAAGGGTTAATGATGAAATCACGGCACTACAAGTCAGATTGATTGGCGTGAACGGTGAGCAGGTGGGGATAGTACCAATAGCTGAAGCAAAAGAGTTGGCTGAAGAGTCTGGTGTAGATATTGTAGAAATTGCACCAAGTGCGGAGCCTCCAGTTTGCAGGTTGATGGATTATGGAAAATATCTTTATCAGGAAAGCAAAAAGAAGCACGATGCCAAGCTGAGGCAAAAACAGATACAGGTAAAAGAGATTAAACTCAGACCCAATACAGATGAGGGTGATTATAGTATTAAGCTGCGGAATTTAATCAATTTCTTAAATGAAGGCGACAAGGTTAAAGTTACACTCCGGTTCCGTGGAAGGGAGATGGCGCATCAGGAATTTGGTATTAGACTGCTTGAAAGGGTAAGAGAAGAACTTGAGGAGCATGCCGTTGTTGAGCAGTTTCCTAGATTGGAAGGACGGCAGATGGTGATGGTTCTGGCGCCTAGAAAAAAAGAGGTGAAGGTGGCCAAATCTGATAAGTAGCGGGAAGCGGATACAAAAAACGAAACTGTAACTTAGTAAGTAGCGAATTATCTTGCTGCCGTAAAATATGTTCTTGCTGGTTTATTTAAAATAAGTGATATCAAGGTTTTAAAAGTTCTCTAATTAGAGACACCTTGGTTCATATTAAAAAGGAAGTGTTGCTTTATGCCTAAAATGAAAACTAAGAAAAGTGCTGCAAAGCGCTTTAGAATAAGAGCGGGAGGAAGTATAAAACGTTCGCAAGCGTTTAAACGACATATTCTCACTAAAAAAACAACTAAAAATAAGCGGCAACTAAGAGGTATGACTGTCGTTCATGCAAGCGATGTGGCATCTGTACGCGCAATGCTGCCTTACGCCTGAGGAGATAGATAATGCCAAGAGTAAAACGAAGCGTAACGGCAAGGGCACGACATAAAAAAGTACTTAAGCTGGCAAAGGGATATCGCGGTAGGCGGAAAAATATATACCGTATTGCAAAACAGGCTGTTATGAAGGCAGGGCAGTATGCTTATCGTGATCGACGTCAAAGAAAACGACAGTTTCGGGCTTTGTGGATTGCGCGCATCAATGCGGCAGTGCGAGAGTTAGGAATGACTTACAGCACCTTTATGAATGGGCTCAAGAAATCAGGAATTGGTCTTGATAGAAAAGTGTTGGCTGATTTGGCTGTGTTTGATAAAGCTGCCTTTGAAAAAATAACCAATCAAGTAAAAACTAGCCTGGCAAACTAAAAAACAGTTTGTATACAAATTTATCAGGGGAGGTCTGCACTATGTTAGCTCGACCTCCCTTTTTTATGAGTGGATCATTTCATTGCCATGAATAATCTGGAAGATTTGGTCAGTACCGCAATAAAATTATTTGATCAGGCGGAAAGTGTTGTTGACCTAGAGCAAATTAAGGCGCGATATCTGGGTAAAGCAGGAGAAGTTACACTTTTGCTGAAAAAACTCAGGGAACTGACCCCGGAAGAAAGACCGGTAATGGGAGAGCGAATTAATCAGGCGAAAAAGTTGTTGGAAGATGCTTTGACTGAACGCCGAAATGTAATTCATGAGAAAAATATGTCGGCTCGTCTGGCTGAGGAAAGTTTGGATGTGTCTTTGCCTGGGCGTGGATTCGGGTTAGGGGGGGAGCACCCGGTTACGCTAACACTAACTCGTATTGAGTCGCTGTTTCATTCGATTGGATTTGATATTGCAACTGGCCCTGAAATCGAAACAGATTTCTATAATTTTACGGCACTAAATATTGCCGAGAATCATCCTGCGCGTGCTATGCACGATACTTTCTATATTGAAGGCGGGAAGCTGTTGCGAACACATACATCGCCGGTGCAGATTCACTATATGCAAAATCACCAGCCACCTATAAAGATTATTGCTCCTGGACGGGTGTATCGCTGTGATTCTGATGTAACTCATACGCCAATGTTCCATCAGGTTGAGGGGCTGTGGATAGATGAAAATGTCAGTTTCTCTGCATTAAAGGGCGTGCTGGTGGAATTTATGAGAAATTTCTTTGAAAAGGATAATTTATCAGTAAGATTCCGTCCCTCTTTTTTCCCTTTTACCGAACCTTCTGCTGAAATGGACATTGCATGTGTAATGTGTAATGGTAAAGGTTGTCGAGTTTGCGGTGAAACTGGTTGGTTGGAGGTGCTTGGATGCGGCATGGTACATCCTAATGTCATGAATCATGTTGGCTTGAATAGTGAAGAAAATATTGGATTTGCTTTCGGGCTGGGTGTCGAACGTTTAACTATGTTGCGTTATGGAGTTAATGATCTGCGTCTATTCTTTGAAAATGACTTACGTTTTCTGAAACAATTTAATTGATGCTCTAGACTTGTAGTTATGAAATTTCCCGGGAACTGGCTACGTAAATTGGTTGACTACCAATGCTCTGATGAAGAGCTGGCACACAAGTTGACTATGGCTGGATTAGAAGTTGAGAGTGTGGTGCCGGTTGCTCCTTTTTTTGACAAAGTGGTCATCGCAGAGGTGATGTCTGTTCAAAAACATGCAAATGCCGATCGGCTAAGAGTATGTAAGGTGGATGTGGGAAACTATTCTGATGAACCTTTACAAATCGTTTGTGGGGCACAGAATGTTACAGAAGGAATGAAGACCGTATGTGCCTTGATAGGTGCACGGCTGCCAGAATTGAATATACGGCAAGGTAAGATACGCGGTGTGGAATCTTTTGGCATGTTGTGTTCTGCAAGAGAACTCGGGTTGGTAAGTGAGGCTGACGGACTTATTGAACTTCCAGATGATGCGCCTGCAGGTATCAGCTTTAGAGAATATGACGGGTTGGATGATAGTATTTTTACCCTGAAATTGACGCCTAATCGAGCTGATTGCTTGGGGATGTTCGGTATTGCTCGCGAGGTCGCTGCTATTACTGCCGGCAAACTCAATTTGCCAGAAATTAAACCTGTTAATCCTGAAATTGCAGATGTTCTGCGAATCCGGGTTGAAGAGCCTCAATCCTGCCCGCTTTACTGTGGTCGTATCGTCAAAGGTATCATCACCAGCACACAAACTCCTCTGTGGATGAATCAGTATTTGGTGCGGGCTGGTTTGCGTCTGATTAATCCGGTGGTTGATATTATTAACTATGTCATGCTGGAAACAGGTCAGCCGATGCATGCTTTTGATCTTGCTAAGATTGAAAAAGGGGCAGAACAGGAGATCCGTGTGCGCTATGCCGTTGCAAATGAACGCTTACGACTGTTAAACGGTGAATGCCTTGATTTGCAAGAAGATCTGTTAGTCATAGCTGATAGTAGCAAACCTTTGGCATTGGCTGGCATCATGGGTGGCAGTGAAAGTGAGGTAGAGGGAGGCACAACGGATATTTTTATCGAGAGTGCTTTTTTTTCGCCGGCTGCGATTAGTGGCAAGTCATTTAAATTGGGTTTTAGCTCGGATTCCTCGCATCGATTCGAACGAGGGGTGGATTTCTCCATGACGCGTAATGCACTTGAGCGTGCCACTGCGCTGGTTTTGGATATATGTGGGGGGAAAATAGGCCCAGTAGTAGAGGTTAGTAACGATTTGCCGCGACGAGATGCGGTCGAGGTTCGTCAAAAGCGCATAGCAAAGATCCTGGGAGTGGATTTTGGGATTGAACTGATATCAGAATATTTCCGGAGATTACAATTTGGTCACTCTGTTAGCGGCGATACGTTTTATGTAGTGCCACCTGCATCGCGCTTTGATTTAGTCATCGAAGAAGATTTTATTGAAGAGCTTGCGCGTATGCATGGATATGACCTGATTCCCGCGCAGTTGCCCAAGGCATCGGCACATATGCTAACGGAACCAGAAATTGGTATTGCGCCTGTTAAGCGATTGCGTCAAATTCTGGTGGCAAGGGATTATCAGGAGGTTATTAATTACACATTTGTAGACACTCAGTGGGAAGCAGATCTTTGCGGAAATAACTTACCGGTAAAACTGAAGAATCCAATTGCAAGTCATATGGATGTTATGCGTAGCAGCCTTTTTGGCGGATTGATCAACAATCTACAATTTAATCTGAATCGCAAGCAAAGTAGGGTTAGGATTTTTGAGATAGGTTCCTGTTTCAGCAAGGATAATGATGAAGAAAAAGAGGTAGAGAATCTGGCCGTTCTTTGTTCAGGGAATGTGCATCCGGAGCAATGGGGTGTTACGGATCGGGATGTTGATTTTTATGACGTCAAAATGGATGTTGAGTCCTTATTCTGGCCAAGAAATATTGATTTCGAGTCGGCTGTTCATCCGGCATTACATCCAGGAAAATCAGCCAGAATTCTGATTGACAAGAGTCCGATTGGCTGGATAGGAGAACTTCATCCTCGTTGGCAGAGAAAATATCATTTATCACAATCTGCGATCCTATTTGAATTGCAAATAGAAGCTCTTGCTAGTGACTTGCTGCCGATGATGCAAGTACTCTCAAAATTTCCACCAGTAAGGCGTGATATTGCGGTGGTGGTAGAGAATGAGGTAAGTATGGCCAAGTTACTGGAAGCAATGAACTCAGAAAAAGATAAAAGCGTCAGTGAGATATCTTTATTTGATTTATATAGTGGTGAAAATTTAGAGCAAGGGAAGAAGAGCCTTGCTTTCCGTATTTTGTTGCAAGGTACTGAAAAAAACCTTACAGATCAGGAAATCGATCAAGCAGTAAATGGGCTGATCAATGTTCTCGGTCGAAAGTTTGGTGCAACACTACGCGGCTAGTTGGGAGTTCTGTCCGCTGAGACTGGCCGGCTGAATTGGTGGGAAGAACGTTTTTTTTCCTGAGTTCTTCGCGGTATAGATTTGTCGTGTATTTCGAAATCATGAGCGATTGTCTTCACTCTTTCACTTGGTGCGTTATGATTGCTCAAATCCGGCAAATCCTGGTGTTAGTTCAAGACATTTACTCTGTTTTCTAACTTAAGGGTGGATATATGGCTTTAACCAAAGCAGAGCTAACCGATTTATTATTTGAAAATATCGGTCTGAATAAACGTGAAGCAAAAGAAATTGTCGAGTGTTTTTATGAAGAAATGCGCACAGCGCTCCAAAATGGTGATGGTGTAAAACTTTCAGGCTTTGGCAACTTTCAATTGAGGACTAAACCACAACGGCCGGGGCGGAATCCCAAAACTGGTGAAGAAATTCCCATTTCAGCACGAAGAGTGGTTACTTTTCATGCAAGCCAGAAGCTTAAATCTATGGTAGAAGCTAACTATCGTGGGGAACCAAACGTAAATTAACATTCCGTTTTTTTATATTGATAAATATATATTGTTTTGAGTGGTAAATAAGATAAATGTGTATAGCAAATCAGGATACATATTCTGTATAACCGGAGTATGTGTTTTCCCTGTAAGATTTTATTGAAGCTATGGGGATCGATACAATTGCTAGCATCAGGGAGTGCTCTTTCCTGTTTACGAGAGTTGTTCGCGCTATAGCTTTGATTGTAGCTAGTATGTGACAAGGGAGAGTCGGTTTAAATTGATCGGTAGACAGGTAGTGTTGCTATATCGCAAACAATTGGATTGATGTATGTTTTGTTATAATTAATCGATACGGGGCGTAGCGCAGTCTGGTAGCGTACTTGCATGGGGTGCAAGTGGTCGGAGGTTCAAATCCTCTCGCCCCGACCAGTTTTATAAAAATATTCCTCATTTCGACTATAGGTTAGTCCGTTAAAAATCAAGTTTTATATATCTGTGACTATCATATGGTTGCTATCCGGCATAAGCAGCTAGTCATTTCTGAGAATGCGGGGTGATTAATCACATTACTTATTTTTTAAGGGTGTAGAAATGCGCATTTTGCTCAGTAATGATGATGGGTATTTTGCGCCAGGTATTGCTAATCTTGCAAAAATACTTTCTGATATTGCAGATGTAACAGTTGTCGCACCAGAGCGTGATCGTAGCGGAGCAAGTAATTCGCTTACATTGGATCGCCCCCTCAGTTTACATAAATCACACAATGGTTTTTATTATGTAAACGGTACCCCGACAGATTGTGTCCATCTTGCTGTAACTGGCATGTTGGATGAACTACCCGATATGGTGATCTCTGGAATCAATGATGGTGCCAACATGGGGGATGATACGGTTTATTCGGGTACTGTGGCTGCCGCCACCGAAGGTTTTTTATTGGGATTACCTTCAATTGCGGTATCTTTAGTAAGTATGTCACGTGGTAACTTTCCAACTGCAGCAAAGATTGTTTTAGATCTCGTGAAACGATTTATAGATAATAAGTTTCATGTCCCCATTCTGCTTAACGTAAATGTTCCTGATTTACCGTATGAAGAATTGCAGGGGATAGAAGTAACACGCTTAGGTCGCCGTCATAAAGCGGAGCCTGTGATTAAATACCAGACTCCACGAGGAGAAACAGTGTATTGGGTGGGTGCTGCAGGTGCGGCCCAAGACGCGAGTGAGGGAACAGATTTCCATGCTCTTCAGAATAACCGGGTATCGATAACACCTTTGCAAATAGATTTGACGCGTTACGACCAGATTGGTTATGTCAAAAACTGGCTGGTTTTTTAATAGCTGCCGTGATTTCAATTAATAAGTGTGTTTTCGGAATGAAAGAAGTTGGGATTTGTTTGAAATGGGTTGGCTTCTCGTTATTTTCTTCTCCCTTGATGTATTATCAGGCTGGTTCTTTTATGAAAGATAGTAGGAATAGTCAGATCCGGTTATTTGCTGGAAAGAAATAATAAAGGAGAGTTGGTGCGTGAGTGTACGCCATTCTGGTATTGGCATGACTTCGCCGCGAACGAGGGTTCGCATGGTCGAGCGTTTAAGGGAGCAAGGTGTTAGAGATGAGGTGGTATTGGCTGCAATGGGTTCTATTCCACGCCATCTTTTCGTTGAAGAAGCATTGGCATCCCGGGCATATGAAGATGTGGCATTGCCAATTAATTACGGACAAACAATCTCCAGCCCCTGGATTGTAGGCCGTATGAGTGAATTGCTGCGGAATGGTGGGAACAATTCGCTGAGAAAAGTACTGGAAATCGGAACAGGGTGCGGCTATCAGACTGCTGTTTTGGCCAAGATAGCGAATGAAGTCTATTCAATTGAGCGGATAGGTCCCTTGTTGACACGTACTCGCATTCGATTGCGTGAATTGGGTATTCGTAATATTTACCTGAAACATGCTGATGGAATGCGTGGATTGTTGGAGGCGGGTCCATTCGATGGAATAATGATGACTGCAGTTATTCCAGAGATACCAGAGACGCTCTTGGAACAATTGGCAATGGGTGGCAGGATGGTATTCCCGAAAGGAAACAGGCAGCAGTATCTTTGTGTAATTGATCATACTACCGAGGGTTTTGTTGAAACGATCTTGGATGAGGTAATGTTTGTGCCCATTCTTCCCGGGACAATCAACAGGTAGGGAGTACTTATCTTCAAGGAATAGAGGCAGTCATGTTGTTGGCTGTATCTTAAACTTTCAATTTCTTATTTTCTATAGCAATTTAATCTAAATGTGGCGGATAGCGTAGAGCTAAATATCTATGTTCATGCAAATAATTCTTTTATTTCTTGTCCTGTCCTTGGGTGCTTGTGTTTCAAAGCCTGACCCCGCGCCAATCGTTGAGCGACAGCTTGGTCGTTATTCTGATGAAGGGAATAATGCTACAAAAGGTCTTTTAGATAGAAAAACCTACATAGTGCAAAGTGGTGATACTTTGTATAGTATTGCTCTCAGACATGGTTTGGATATTAATCAGTTGGCTGGGATAAATAATATTACAGATCCCAGGGAGTTGCGGGTTGGCCAAGAGCTTTATTTGCAGACACTTCCTGCAGAAGGATTAATTTCTCAACAGGAAAGCCTTACCTCTCAACCTACGCTTTACTCAATAGCTCAACCCGAGGATGTGGGTGTAGTAACTGGTGGCTATCAACCTGGTTTTTCTGAGACTGGGGAGAAGGCATCTGAATCTTTCAAGACAGAACCAAAAGGGGTTTTGCTGCCTTATTCGGATTCGGCTCGTGATCAGCTGAATAATCAATCTAAAACTGTATCGGCCCAGAAATTAGCTGAAAAAAATTCAGATTCTTATCAAGTTGGCAGTGTCGGAGGGGGAGGTAACAGCGATCCTGGTCAATCAATAAGTGTGAGTGCAAATAAGAGTGGCATTAATTGGGGGTGGCCGGCAGATGGACAAATAATAAGCAGATTTTCTGAAAAATCAAAAGGTGTGGGAATAAGTGGCAGTTTTAAGCAACCAGTTCTGGCATCAGCTTCTGGGACAGTAGTTTATAGTGGTAACGGTTTGCGCGGATATGGCAACTTAATTATTATTAAGCATAATGATAGTTATTTGAGTGCTTATGGGCATAACAGTAAAATCTTTGTGCATGAGGGGGAGAATGTTTCTAAAGGACAGAAAATTGCTGAAATGGGTAATACTGATGGTGGCGTGGTAAAACTTCATTTCGAAATTCGTGAAAAGGGTAAGCCTGTAGATCCTCTTGGCTATTTGCCTGTTCGATAGCTATTGTCTATGTAGTAGATATAAATCAAATCAAATCAAATCAAATCAAATCAAATTGGAGTTCTTCGGTTTAGATTAATGAGCGTTTGGACACTTAATGGCTCGTTATGAGAGGCTATCATCACATTTTCCAAGTCTTCTAAGACTAAAGCCGCATTATTAAAATCCTGCTGCCGAGTATATTCGCTGGTTGTGATAATTGTTTTAATTCCTGCAGCCGTAGCGGATTTTAATCCATTTTCTGAATCTTCAATTGCAATACAATCTTCGGCTGGCAGGCCAAGTTGGCCAAGTACCCAATGATAAATATCTGGCGCAGGCTTTTTTTTGGAACAATATCTCCCGCGCCTATTACAGTGAACCAGGAAAGAGCATCGTCTCCAAGTGTGCACTGAAGTAAGGTGCTGACATTCTCGTACGTTGTAGTTGTGGCGATTGCAATTTTTATATTGTTTTTTCGCAATTCATCTAATAGGCGCTTAATACCGGGACGTAGCGGTATTCTTCCTTCTTTCAGCAAATTAAGGAAATATCTGGTTTTGACTTTATGAATTTGTGTAATCCATTCATCGAGATCGTTCCTGCCAAGGAATGAAGGCACATAATTTTCTAGATAAAAGCGGATACGTTCCTTGCCACCAGTGATCTGGAGCAGGACGCCGTATAGATCTATATCCCACTGCCAATCAAGTTGAAGTTCATTAAAGGCTTGATTAAAAGCGAGCCGGTGTCCATCCCGCTCAGTATCTGCGAGAGTACCGTCAACGTCAAAGAGGACTGCTGAAAGAGCCATTGTCTTTTTAAGATTTATTTATAAAATGAGTAGCTGGCTCGATTTAATCGATCAGCAACGGCTAGCCATTCTAAATTATCAGGCGGTGCTTCAACTAGAATTTGTTGGAAATTTTCATTATCAAGTCTACGCAGAGTCGCGTATAAATCCCTTCCAAACCTAACCGGATCATTAGGCATAAAAACACAGTGAAGTTTGTTATTTGCATCTTGAACAAAATCTTCGCGTACGCTTCGTACTATAACTGCTGTGCGTATTCCTTGCTGCAAAAGGATGGAAGAGCGTAAAAAAAGAGATTCACCATGGCAGATTTCAAGTGGTGTTGTGGTTGCGTAATGTGATGTCAAGGATCCTGGAGCCCGAATTGAATTACCGTGAGATCGAACAAAAATCTTCTGCTTAAGTACATTTTCAATAGATAAAACCGAAATTCCACCAGGGCGCAGTATCGCGACTTCATTATCAATACAACTGACGATTGTACTTTCAAGACCTACTTCGCAGGATCCGCCGTCGAGAATTATATCAATACGATCCCCAAATTCTTTCTTTACATGGTCAGCAGATGTGGGGCTAACAAAGCCGAAGCGATTGGCCGAGGGCGCGGCAATTGCTTTATAACCGCCAAGCTCCTCTAAAAGCCTGAGTGCAACTGGGTGACTGGGAACACGTAATCCTACAGTATCTTGCCCTCCTGTAACGCTAAGTGGAATATGCCTGCTTTTGGGCAGGACTAAGGTTAATGGGCCAGGCCAGAAATGTTTAGCCAGCATAAGTGCTGTTGTAGGTATATTTTCCGCCCAAAATTCGAGCTCGGCTGACTTAGCAAAATGAACTATGAGTGGATGGTCAGGAGGCCTGCCTTTGATATCAAATATCTTCTGGATTGCTTGGGGGTGAGAAATATCCGCACCCAGCCCATAAACCGTTTCTGTTGGGAAAGCGATAACATTACCTTTACGTAAACTTGCAACGGCGGCAGTAATTTGCTCGTTTACCAAGTCAGGAACTGGATTATGGGTTTTGGACATGTAATACATGTAATAAGAATAACCGCAATAGAAGGAATATATTCCACATTTTGTAAGTTTAAATTATCCACGCAGACAGATGCAAAAACCTATATCCACAAAGTTTTCATGGTTTATTTTATTTTGAGGGATGATCTGGTTTTTGTGAGGGGTGCTGTGAAGATTGTTGTAATCAATTGA
>NZ_QICQ01000044.1 GCF_003201195.1 Nitrosomonas eutropha
CAGTATGAGTGGACAGTGCGCCACTTGGGAAAGTCATTAGGCAGGGCTCGCCACTGGCAGCCGCTCTTGAGCAAATACAGCACCGCACAAAAAACATCGTACAGATCTATTCGTCGAGGGCTGGTCTTCCTGCGCGCGCTCTCCAGCAAAGGCTTGATAAGCTCGAATTGTTCACGACTGATGTCGCTCGGGTAACTTCTTCTCATCTTCCGAGTTTCTCATACTCCCCTAGACTTTGAACAGGTTCTTAGAAGGAAATTAAATGCCACAACCACCCAAAACATTACTCCCCCTCGGCGCTGCCCTGATGGCCGGCGGGCTGTCAATCAGCGCTTTTGCAGCAGAAGGAGATGATTACCCCAAAAAAACGCCTGTTCTCCCTACCATCAAGGTAGAAGCAGGTGCCGAAGCTGAAAAAGACGGGTACCGTGCCACCACCACCCGTGTCGGCAAAACGTTGCAGGATCCGCACGACATCCCTCAGGCGGTGACGACCGTCACCAACCAGTTGATGGAAGACCAACAAGTCAGCTCGCTCAAGGATGCGCTGCGCAATGTTGCCGGCCTGACTTTCAACGCTGCCGAGGGTGGACGTTCTGGCGACAATATGATGTTGCGTGGCTTCTATACCTTTGGTGATATTTATCTGGATGGCATTCGCGATACGGCGCAGTACAATCGTGAAACTTTCTATCTGGAACAAATCGATGTACTGCGTGGTGCCGGAGCAATGATGTTTGGGCGTGGTCAGGCCGGTGGTGTTATCAACCAGGTCAGCAAAGTGCCGCATCTGGGAGACAGGGGGAAAATTACCGGTAGTGTGGGCATGTACGGTTACTACGAGATGACCGGTGATTTCAACAAACAGATTACTGACACCATCGCCTTCCGCTTCAATGGAATGAAACGGTTTGATGGCGGCTGGCGTAAAAACCCGGCAGCCAATGACAGACCGACACTGGAACGGGACGGGGTCGCCGCCAGCTTGGGGATCGGGCTTAACACCGACAACGAACTTATTCTGAGCCATATCTACACCACAGTAGATGACAAGCCGGATTACGGTGTGAACTTCGACAGCACAACACGCAAACCACAAGAAAAATTTCCAGTGAAATATTACTGGGGTACCAACAGTAATTTTGACAAAGGTACAGTTAATATCTCAACCGCCACCTTTACCCATCATTTCTCGCCTGCCAGTGAATGGCGCACGCAGGTACGTTATGCGGACTATGAACGCAGTTACTGGGCACGTACCCCCAGCCTGACTATTGCCCCCAATGCCGAAGGCAAGGTATGTAACACACCCACATCGTGTAATGGCGGCCCAACCCGCACCATGAATTACAAAACCATAACGGTACAGACAGACTATAACCATCGATTCCATTTGTTTGGTATGAATCACGATTTCCTGCTGGGCGGGGAATATCTCAATGAAGACAGCTTCCGTCATTCTCTACAAAACTTCAGTGGAACCACGTCAGCCAATCCGCCTCTGTTCCGGCCTTACAAAGCCAACTCAGCAGGAATTCCAGTCGAATTTAATTCCGATACTTACGCAGTATATGTACAGGATACGGTTGAATTTATCCCCAAATGGAAACTCACACTGGGAGGAAGACGCGATGAAATGCGGGCAACATATTCCAGCGCGACCTCTCCCAAGCTGAATTATGGTCAATGGAGTACACGCGCAGCACTGTCCTACCACTTTTCCGATCAATCCCATCTTTATATGGCGTCCAGCAGCTCATTCAGCCCGACAGCCGATTTGTATCAACTCACCGTTCAACCTCTGCCACCGGAACGCAGTAATGTCAAAGAAATTGGCGCCAAATGGCTACTGTTTGATGGTGACCTCGCATTGCGTACAGCACTCTATCATGCAGAAAAAAAATGGGAGCGTAATACCGATCTGGAATCCACTGCGGCAATTCTTACCAAAAAGCGCCGTACAAACGGCATTGAACTGGAACTGGCAGGCCGTATTACACCCAACTGGGAAGTATTCTCCGGGCTTGCTCTGATGGATCCGGAGATTCTGGAAGTTGCTGAAAACGTCAACGCCACAACAGGTGTTCTGACTTCAGCCAACCCGGAATATAAAGGCAAACGTCCGCGCAACACCCCGCCCTACACATTTAACCTGTGGACCACTTACAGGCTGCCTTATGGCTGGAAAATAGGCGGCGGTGTCGAGGTCAAAGGCAAGCGTTACGGTTACAATCCAAGTGGCGCCGGCCCAATCCCTACCTTGCCAGGTGAAACCAAGTTCCATCCGAACACTGCACCTGCCTACATGCGCTGGGATGCGATGGTGGCCTATGAACAACCGAAATGGGCTATGCGGCTGAATGTACAGAACGTGTTCAACACAACCTATTATGATGCCATCTATGACAACGGCCCATTTACTATCCCTGGCCAGCGTCGCAGAGTTATCATGACAGCCGAATACAAATTCTGATTTAGTCCTAACCGAAAATATAATCAAGTGCTGCTGACGATCGACAATGTATTAACTGAAGAGGAGCTCGCAGCAGCAAGCAGTCTGTTAGCTGAATCTGCCTGGGTGAGCGGCCTGGTAACCGCCGGCGCCCAGGCGGCCAAAGTCAAAAACAATCAGCAACTGCCGGAAGATTCCCCGCAAATGGCAGCGCTGCGCGGACTGGTATTAGGGGCGTTGAACCGTAATGCCCTGTTCTTCACGGCAACTCTGCCAAAGAAAATCATGCCGCCATTTTTCAACCGCTACAGCGGAAAAACCAATCATTATGGCTTTCACGTGGACAATGCCATGCGTATGTTGCCAGATGGCGTCGGCTACGTGCGCGCGGATGTATCCGCCACCCTGTTCCTGTCCAACCCACAAACCTACGATGGTGGTGAATTGGTCATTAACGATACCTTTGGTCAACAAAGCGTGAAACTGCAGGCGGGAAGTATGGTGATATACCCTTCTTCTTCTGTTCATCAGGTAACGCCAGTAACACACGGAGAACGGATCGCCTGTTTCATGTTCATCCAAAGTATGGTGCGCGATCCCAATCAACGCCGCCTGCTATATGAAATGGATATGGCATTGCTGCAATTGCGCCAGAATATAGGCGAAACTGAAGCTGTTGTCAGCCTGACGGGCACCTACCATAACCTGCTGCGGCAGTGGGCGGAGAGTTGAAAAATAATACGCTAACTGGATTGCTTCAATCCTGTGGATTTTCGCAACGATGGGCGAATCACCGCAACCTGATGACCGCATGATGACAAAATAAGTCAGCACTTTTAAAATGAATGAGCTGTTACCTAAACTCTCAACTGTCCCGGAAGGCATACACAGCCCGTCCGATTACCTCCCTTATGCCAAAGAACGCCTGCCACCTGAAATCTGGCGTTATCTGGAGGAAGGCAGCGCTAATAATGTCAGCTTGCAAGCTAACCCTCATGCATTTGACTCCATTCACCTCATTCCACGGCCGCTGTCCGATGTACGTAGCGGTCATACGAAAATCACCCTGTTTGGGCAGACGCTTGCCCATCCCGTCATTCTGGCACCATTAGCGTATCAACAACTCTATCACCCACATGGGGAATCGGCTAGCGCCATGGCAGCCAGTGCGCAGGAAGGGCAGTCATGTGTCAGCAGCCTGGCGAGCCAAACGCTGGAAGATATTATCAGCGCAGCCGGACAACCCTTATGGTTTCAGCTGTACTGGCAGGAAAATCGTGAACGAACACTAAAATTACTGCAACGAACCATTGCAGCAGGTTACAACGCCATCATATTTACGGTAGATGCCCCGGTTAAACAGGCAACCATCCAGCTGCCGACGACCATCCAACCGATAAATCTGGATCTTCCCGCTCCCTTTCCCGCGTTGCTACCGCAACAAAGCCAAGTATTCAACGGCTGGATGGCGCAAGCCCCACGTTGGGAGGATCTCGCCTGGTTGCGGGATCAAACCTCGCTACCACTGCTAGTCAAAGGTATCCTGCACTCGGAGGATGCCGAAAAAGTGATCAACCTGGGATGTGACGGGCTGGTGGTTTCCAACCACGGAGGACGTGTCCTGGATGGCACACCAGCAAGCCTTGCCTGCCTGCCGCCAATCGTCAGCGCCATTTCTGGCCGAGGGAAAGTACTGTTTGACAGCGGCATTCGTAATGGACGGGATATTTACAAGGCATTCGCCTTGGGCGCAGATGCAGTCATGGTTGGCCGCCCCTACATCTGGGGACTGGCCACAGCAGGCGCCCTTGGCGTGGCGCACATCATTCGACTGCTGCGAGATGAACTGGAACTGACCATGGCACTGACCGGCACCGCCAGCATCCAGGAAATTACACAGGAAAAAATTCAGATTAGCCGGAATCAGAATCGGAATTGAGACGATCAACATACTGTAGTCTTAGAACCTGATCAAGATCCCGATCAAGGGATGCAATGCAAGGCAAAATTGAACAAGAAAGCGAAGCATACTTGAAGTATGTGAGCATTTTG
The DNA here is from genome assembly GCF_003201195.1 of Nitrosomonas eutropha. Lineage (GTDB taxonomy): Bacteria > Pseudomonadota > Gammaproteobacteria > Burkholderiales > Nitrosomonadaceae > Nitrosomonas > Nitrosomonas eutropha. The sequence continues at coordinate 4,505 of NZ_QICQ01000044.1, forward strand.
AGTTCAATTTCAACGCTATAATGCACTCTTCAGTGAAATATTGAACAGATTCTTAGGTAGCCTGGGAGGAGCCGCCAAAGACTATTGGAATAGCCGCGAACCAAACGAATCCATGGCATGAGCCAACGTCTTTTTCCAGTCCCTTAAAGAGCTGAGCTAGATGACCTATTGTGCGAGCAGTCATGATTACAATCTAATGTTTGAGCTAACCGGCACTGAGCGTTAGCGAGGGAACCCCAAGCTCTGCTTTTAAGCGTCCGGTTGAGGAGTGGTTAGACTATTTACACGCCGAACCAGTCTCTTAGCTTTTGTGTTGCCTGGGCTTTTACTTCATCAGTAATGTACATGCTTACAGCAGCAACTGCGGCTGCAAGAACCCCAAGATCATCGACATACCCGACTGCTGGAGTGATATCGGGAACCGCATCAATGAAGGAAATGAAATAACCTAAGGCACCATATATGGTTGTTTTAGCCCACATTGGTGTTTGAGGGTTTTGGGCAGCGTAATAAAGCCAAAGCGCTTTTTCGATAACTCCTTGGCCGGCTGTTTTGGCATATTTAACAACCTTGTCCCAAAAGCCATTGTCCGAGAACCTTTTTTCAAAGTCTTTTGCATCTGACATGGTCTACTCCTTTGGTTGGTGAAACATCTAATACCTGAGCTCAGTGACGCCTAACGCCTGAGTTCAGCGGCATTCGAGGCGACGGGAGGGCTTGGCGTAGCCAAACCGAGCGGCGAGTCAAATGTCAGCTGCAACGATTTGTTGGGCGTCATCTCGCACTCCGTTTAGCTGCCAGTAACCTCACTAACGCGAAGAGCCTGTGAAATAAATAATCCACATGCTGCGAATCAGTAACCTGCGACTGCGTTACCTCGGAGTGTCTGATATGAAAGGAGTTTCCAATGTCGGTAAGTGCGCAAGCTTCCGCATCCAACGCGCTCAAAAATTTTGGTTCATTGGCTGATTTTGCCAAGAGCATGGAAACGGATTGTTTCTTATTTGATGGTGCCTCTAGCGATTTCAGCCGCTCCCAACAGTCCCATAACCTCTCCAACGCCTCCCGCCGGACACGGGAGTCTGGATTTAGGTACTTTCTACGGGCATCGTCTAGCATTTGATCCAACGTAACGTCACCAGTAGAAACTGATGCTTGGGCAAGAGCCTCCCGCAAGATTGGCGGGGCAAGGCGCTGAATTTGCCCTTGTTCATTTAGCTCATAAGCTAAGTTGTTGCGACTGAAAAGACGGTTGATATCCGAGCGAAAGCTGGCACGGCCAATGGCTACATTGAAGCTCAAATGATGATGACTGAAGAAGCTATGAAAGCCCTCTTGGATTGGGGCTGCAACTGAGCGGTAGCAAAACTCGACGAAATCAAGAACTACTAATGTGTCTGGGGCTGACTGGACCTTTTTAGCAAAAAACCCATCATCCGGTTCAGTGGTATGCGTCTCCAGCGGCCAAGCCAGCCCCGGCAGTTCAGCTCCGACAGCCAAGGCCAAAGCGCTCTCATCTGTTCCACAGGGCCCATTGCCGTCAGGGCACATCTCAGGAAACTTGACGCCAAAGGCTCCGGTCGCGATCAGAGACTGAACGAGCCCGACTATCCCTCCCCATGCCGAAGGAGAAACCCTTTCCCCGATGCGAGGGCGTGGTCCATTTTCTCTGTCGCTGAAATAATCCACCATTCTCTCGCCTATGACGCCCAACCGCCTGCGTCACGGGTGGCTAAAAGCGCAGCTTTTTGACATCCCGTGCACGCACTTGTTATGCACTTAGTTGCAGTAGGTTTGGCTACCGATTTTTTGGCAAGTTGTGCCATCTGAGCCATAAGTTGTATTACCTATGCGCTGAACAGTACTGCCATCAGAGTTATAAAGGGTATTGCCTATCTGCTGGGATGTTGAGCCATCTGATCCGTATGTGGTGTTACCAATACGTTGTGACGTTGAGCCATTGCTCCCGTATGTGGTGTTGCCAATTTGCTGTGATGTAGAACCGTTGGAACCATATGTAGTGTTACCAATATTTTGATAGGTAGAGCCAGACTGACCATGCAAATAATCTTCTGCCTGTGCTAGACCTGAAAAAGCTACTGTTGCTGAGATTACTAATATTACTTTCTTCATGGTATTACTCCGTTGGTTTGATTGCATAACGCCAGGTTCAGCCGCGGACCTGCCGAAGGCGGGGACGTCGGCTGGAACCAGTAGTTATGTTCGCTACCACAACAGAGCCACCAACTCTTTCCCTAATTGGAGAATACCGCCTAAGAGGGCAACGAGCGCCGAAGCCTCTGCCAAAGGGAATGCGCGGACTTTAGGTGGCGATTCTTGTACCAAAGCAAACCTCTTTGTCGGAAAGAAGAAGCGAAAAGCTTTGGTCAAGGCTGGCATCGCCCCAGCGACGAATAGCCCAATTGCTCCATAGAGATAGCTTTCACCGTGACCCACCAGCCAAGTTGAGTACACGGCGACTGCAATGACTAGCAGCACATTTTGAAGGACGCAGAGCAAGCTATAGGCTCTCCGCAGTTTTTCCTTCACCCCTGCCGCCGAGATGCCGAGCGTGGCAAGTAAGTGCTGCATCTCCTCATGAATGCTCTTGCCCCACCCAGTTTGAATATCCGAAACACTCAAAAAGATGTGTTCGTTGCGAAATTCGACGTGGACCTCGCAGCTTGCCTTGTCTGATTCGGTGAGCAAGAGCTCCACATGAACCTGCTCTAACTCTGCGAGTGGATGTGGGTCTACTACTTTCCAGCAGTCCGAGCCTTGGAGATTTGTAATCTTTCCATGACTGATGGCCTGAGCCTTGAGCAGTCTTGATGAGGTGGGCAGCCCTGACTTGAAGCCGTTCAAACCGTCCACCAGCGATTTGATGAGCGACTTTGGAATCGGTCGAGGGGAATAGACCTTCCGGTAGTGGGTACGCACGAAACTCATTTAACCCCCGAGAACATAACGCCTGAGCTCAGCCGCCGACAGCCTGCGTAGCGGGATGGCGGTCGGCTGCAGCGCCTTGTTAGGTTTTCTTGAACTCATGCATGACCTCTCTGCTGAAGCGCCGTACCACCCTTTTCCCAATGCTTGGAAAAACCACTATCTTTAACGAGGAAAGACTGTTTCCTTTAAGCAAACCTTGCTTTAGTCCGTCTATCCAGCGCGATTGTCCGTCATGTAGTCGAATGAACAATTTGGCTTGCTCACCCTCGCTAATCTTACAAGGGAAGTTACTACTTTTAGTAAAATCTATATGATTTCTTCCGATGCCTATGTATCTTTTTCTAAACCAGCCGACCCTAATTGAAATACATGTATCGTTGTTAATGTAAAAAGACCTAAATCCTACATTTTGAACGAGTATCCCAAGGTATTCTGTCTTCCCGCCATTTTCATTGAAAACGTAAATTCCTGAAGTGACGGAAATTTTTGTACTTCTTGTTGAGTAAGATACATACAAAGAGACAACAACAGCCGAGATTGTGCCAGCTGCCGAAAACCAGCCTGAAAAACTGTTTATAAGCTGCCAATCAAGATTCATCAATGAGCACACATTAATAACTTGTTGATGTGCAGTTCACACCACCATATGTGCCATAACAGTTGGTATAAGTGGATTTTGGAGTAGCATCTTTTATTGCGTGATTAAGATCTTTCCATGCTTGGGCATTCGCTGCTGCCGCATCTTGCGCTTGTTGATATTTAAATTGCTGAACCTTTAGGGCAAAATTCATGTCTGCTTCCAAGTTTGGAGCGTTCGGACGCGGAGCAGTTATCCTAACACTATCAGGATATTGATTAAGCGGGACTGTTCCGTATCTGTTTTTAGCACCACTCACCCAGGTTGCTGTGCAGCCAGAAAGATTGAGTTCCGATTGATCCTTGGTTTTTTCCTTTGGAAGATAAAAAGTTGTCGGCGTGTACCCCCAGTTTTTTCCATCACAAACTAGCATTGCCCCTTGCGGGTTTGAATCAAATTGAATTGCATATTGGTTACTCGCGCACCCAGATAGAAAGATCACGGCAACCATCACAATGTGGAACTTGTTCATCTCGCTCTCCTAACCTAACGCCTTGGGTAAGCTGCCGGGACGGAGCGCAGCGGAGTATCGGTCAGCTTCACCCACTGGTTAAGCGAGTTGCTACGAATCACACTGGGGTTCCTTTTTCACCTAGCACCCTTAAATAGTAATAGACGAAAAGGCATTTAGTGAAGTGATTCATCCTATGTAGCTCCCTGAAAGCCATGAGTATTCTCCGACTAAAATCCAAGAAGTACATTGATTCCGATTTTTGTTGCTTGATGCCCTCGCGCTTTGGATAGTAGGTTATTTCTTGAGACACCTCATCATATTCCGCCTTGTAATGCGCCACGGAATTTCGGAGTTGATTGTCCATTACGTTTGCATCCAACGCATACCATGGATCATCAATAAAATCTAACTTTTTGCCCAATGGGTAGTCAGCAAACTTATCCAAATCCTTTGGGGCACCGGGCACATTCTCAAATTCGTCGTGGCTATCGCGTTTAAGGAGGTTATTGAAGCCCGCAACCAGAACTAGTGCTCTGGAAATTATCTCGGCAATATCTTTATACAAATCTTTTGCATCTAAAAACTCGTGCGCGGACACACGATATGGAACTTGGTTGCCTTGGTATTCTTTGTCAAAATCCAAAAATAATGCTGGTCTAAGCATTAATTCAATATCAATTATTCTTGGATAAATCTCTAGGCAATCCTCTTGAACATTCTTCAGGAATCCAGTGTTTACTATTTCCTTGATAAACCTATCAAGCTTATCCTTCTTTGCCTTCTCCAACTCAATGAGCTTTTCGGTGTAAAGAGATGTCGCATCTAAGTTATTTTTTGGTTCAGAAAACGGGAAAAACGATTTTTCAATCACATAATATAAGGCCCGGTTTTGGTCAAGCTGAGACTTGCAGGCCATGGAAGATCCTAAAAATGAAAGTGCCCCTTTCCTAAAAAGATTAGCCTTTCCTTTTTTGTATAGGGTGAAAATAGACTTTATTTCTTTTTCTCTTTCATATACTTCGTTTAGATAATTTACACGCACAGAGTGCATCTGCATTTCTTGATGACCGATGCGCATAGTAGCCGCCATGTATGGAGTCATTCCCATCACGTACTCACCAAACCTGACCGGAAAATCCAAATGTAGATCGACGAAATTTACACCTTCCTCGAAGCGGTCAGTCTTGACCTGTTCAGCTCCGGAAACCTGTATATCTATTCCCACATTTTCAAAATCCGGAATCATTGTTATATCAATTGGAGAACCGCAAGACGCGCAACGGAAACGGAGTGGTTGGTATGCTCGATTGGATATGCCTAAACGGCAGTTCGTCTTCTCGTCACAAGTCTCGCAACAAACACTTATGTTGAAATTCACGAATTACCTCTTTGCGCTTAACGTTCAGTATGCACCGTAAACGGTGCATACTTCTTTGAAAATAGGTGTATAACAAATCTCATTATTCAGTAAGATTTTGAATTAAAAAAACTTCCTGAATGAAATATCGCAATCTTTTGTTTTGATTACGCCTTGCTCATTCGGTCAGCTTCGCGGCAGCTTGCTACCCTGATCAGGAGTCAATCAACTCCTTTGAAATTTCAGAAATAAGGTTTCAAGTATTCTGCTGCGCTTGAAGTTGATCTTAATCAACGAGTAAAGGAGGAATTATCTATTTATTACGGTGGGAACGATGGTGGCTGATAGATCAACCACCAGAATCCCGATCCTGGATGACCCATTCATATTGAAAAGACTCCTGCACAACTTCGCCACGTTAGCCAAATAAACACCTAAACTGGCGAAAGGTAAAAGGTGAGAGAAGTAGAAGATGTAGATGCGTTTTGGATCCCTGGAACTGGCGCAACATCTGAAACAAAACAACGTGCTGATGAAGATTGACGCGTTGATTGACTGGGGAGCATTACGTCCGATGCTGACTGGTTTATACAAGCGCGAGCTATCAAATGGTGGAGGACAGAAACCGTTTGACGCACTGATGATATTGAAGGCGATCCTGCTTGGTCAGTGACATAGCTTGTCGGATTGGAGCAAGCGCTGCGTGTGCAGATTGATTTTCTGCATTTTTGCGGTTTGTCCTCGTCGGATGCGATACCGGATGAAACTATTCTGTGCCGGTTTCGCAATCGCCTGGTGGTCAACGACAGGCTGGATAGTCTTCTGGCCTCTATCAATGAACAGATTCAATCACACAGTTTGATGGTCAAGGGTACGACGGGTGCGGTGATTGATGCCATACTGATTGAGTCGGCGGCGCGTCCTAAAAAGACCATCACACCGGAGTGGATGCGGAAGACGGCTACGTGCGCGGGGTGCACACCGCCCCTGCCAACCAGAGCAAAATGGTGCATTTCGAAACAACCATCGTTGGCGCGCACATCGAGGCGAATCGAGTGTATGCGGATAAAGGTTCAGTAAGCCAACGCCAATCGGCAGTTTCTGAAAAAGTACAAAATCAAGAGCGCGATTATACACCGGGCATACAAGAACAAACCACTCTCGGCACGACAGAAACTGGTAAACAAATTGATCAGTAAAAAACGCTATATCGTCGAACAGTGTTTTGGCACGGCCAAACACCTATTTGGAATGGGGCGCGCCAGCTACTTCGGCACGATAAAAGTCAATGTCCAAGTCGTGCTGAAAAGCATCTGCATGAATCTGAAAAAAGCTGCCAACAAAATTTTTGTGGATGAGCCATTCAAAAGGGGAGCAGTCTGCCCCAATGCAGCATAAGGGTGAAAAACTCCTTTGGAAAAGGAGTAAAACTTCATTTTTCTGTTAAAAACACATAAAAGTATCATTTGGAAATCCCTCCCCCACCGCTACAACAAAATTATCAGGGTTATGCAAAGGTCTTTGTTATGCGACAATGCCCATTAACACGTATAAGATCGTCCAGATGGGGTCCCGCGTCCAAGCCCCCGGTCGTGTCACCGGATGACGCCACCATCATTAAACGGGCAGTTACCGATTGAGCCAATCGGCCCTTTGGAAATAGTACGTCCAAAGGGTGTCGACCCACGGGCCGTTGCCAGTGCCAAACGGATTCCAGGTCCAATAGAATCACTCGTAAAGCAACCCGCTGCAGCAACCCTGGTACTTGCGGTGAAAGGGGGACCAGCTGAGTCTCCTTCATCAAAGACGGAAATCGTACTGGTAGCGAGTTACGTTTCTCGTCTTCCTACACGGATAGGGAATAAAGCCACACTTCCAACACATTCACACTCTCCCACTGGGTAAGCTGAGTTTCCTGATGCGCTGCATAAATCATTAGAATCTAGTAGAGGCTCAAATCATCGTCATCCCAGCTTGCCTGTATCTGCTCCTGCCCCAGGTAATGCTGGAATAGAGAAAAACGGCACCATTTAGAACGGTTAACGCTAAAGTTCACTTGCCAAGCCGGCTGCAAGGGAACTGGATGTCGTCTGTGAGCAGCGAAGCGTCCTGGGGAAGTCCGCAAAGCAGGGGGCAGCGTACGCTCCCATCACTACTAATTGCTCGGTGGTAATGCCTTGAGATAAGCGGCGATTGCGGTGCGATCCTCGATCGTCAGGTGGCCCATATTGGCAATCACCGACACCATCTGCGCGCCCGCGCTATCATAATCCGGGTCCAGACCGGTTTCCAGGTAAAAGAGACGATATCCCTTGTATTCCAGTCCAGCGTGTCTGGCGTAATTCCCGGTATCTTGCCCTCTCCCGACGGATTGGGTGCACCGGCCATCCATCGGCTGCGATCCAGTCCCCCGGTCACGTTGCGCGGTGTATTGACCTGGTCAAGTAAAACCGGACACTCCAGTTAAGCAACATTTTTCACTATTTCCATTTCCATCTCATATTGATTCGGGTTTTTGTAACCCGGGTATGAATGCAGTCGCTGGCTGTTATAGAACATGGAAATATACTGCAGTACATCTTGTTGTGCTTTATGGCGGGTTGGATAATGTTGCCAGTGG
>NZ_QICQ01000045.1 GCF_003201195.1 Nitrosomonas eutropha
GTGGGAATGATTCCGCGTCTGGCACAGCCAGGCACCTGATGGCATGAAATGCCGCTAAGCCCGCGTAATTGCGGGCTTTTTTTTGTTTGTGTTTGGCACGATCTGGCAACGGGAGGAAGCGCCAAGCACCGTTTGAGCATGGCATTAAAGCTGGTATTATGGTTTGGCGATGCCATGATTGATGCCGATACCATGCTGCGTTCTTTTGTGTGTTCATGGTATTAATATTCTATAAGTTACTGTTTCGTAAGAAAAAATACGATAAATTCGAGATTTTTTCAGCATGGTATCGGAGACGAAGAAGGACAAGGTACATGCTGACCGATACCAAGCTGCGCAATCTCAAGCCCAGGGACAAACTCTACAAAGTGAATGACCGGGAAGGTCTCTATGTGGCAGTGACTCCAGCCGGCTCCATCTCGTTCCGTTACAACTACTCAATCAACGGTCGGCAGGAGACCATCACCTTTGGGCGTTATGGTGTCGGTGGCATCACCCTGGCCGAAGCCCGCGAGCTGTTGGGTGACGCCAAGAAGATGGTTGCGGCGGGCAAGTCGCCGGCCAAGGAGAAAGCCCGAGACAAGGCGCGGGTGAAAGATGCAGAGACGTTCGGTGCCTGGGCGGAGAAGTGGCTGCGTGGCTACCAGATGGCCGACTCCACCCGCGATATGCGCCGCTCGGTTTATGAGCGTGAGCTGAAGCCGAAATTCAGCAATCAGAAGCTGGTGGAGATCACCCACGAAGACTTGCGGGCGCTGGCTGATGCCATTGTTGAGCGAGGCGCACCGGCCACCGCCGTTCATGTGCGTGAAATCGTGTTGCAGGTATTTCGCTGGGCCATCGAGCGTGGGCAGAAGGTCGAAAACCCGGCAGAACTGGTGCGCCCAACAAGCATCGCTCGATTCGAGCCACGTGACCGAGCGTTGACGCCAGAAGAAATTGGGCTGATGTACCAGTACATGGAGCGAGTGGGCACAAGCCCAACAAACCGTGCGGCGGCCAAGCTGTTATTGCTGACGATGGTGCGCAAGAGCGAGCTGACCAATGCGACCTGGAGCGAGATCAATTTCAGCGAAGCGTTGTGGACGATTCCAAAGGAGCGGATGAAACGCCGTAACCCGCACCTGGTATTTCTGTCCCAGCAGGCTCTGGATATTTTCATTGCCATGAAAACCTTTGCCGGTGGTTCCGACTTCGTTTTGCCATCACGGTACGACTCGGATGCGCCGATGAGCGCTGCCACACTTAACCAGGTGCTGACGCTGACTTACAAGGCGGCGCAGAAAGATGGGAAGTCACTTACCAAGTTCGGACCGCATGATTTGCGGCGCACAGCCAGCACGCTGTTGCATGAGGCCGGCTACAACACCGACTGGATCGAGAAGTGCCTGGCGCACGAGCAGAAGGGCGTGAGGGCTGTCTACAACAAGGCTGAGTACCGCGAGCAGCGGGCGGCGATGTTGCAGGATTGGGCCGATATGATTGATGAGTGGACTTCGGGAGGCAGTAAGGGTTGATGTTTTTGCTATCTTTGATAGCATTGAAGTTGATGCCGTGAATTTATAAATAAGGCCGCCATTGGCATCGGGCAGGTCAATTACCGATTAGCTGCTTCGCGCAGCTACTCGATGAATAGCAACTATTCATTTGAGAGGTATTGACCCATGCAAAATATAAAGACCCTCATCAACAGGAAGAAGCTCCTGGAGATGATCCCGCTTTCGACACGAACAATTTATAACCTGGAGCAGCGAGGGGATTTTCCACGCCGTATCGCGTTAACCAGTAGAAATGTCGCCTGGGATTTGTCAGAGGTCGAAGAGTGGATTGAGGCACGTAAATCATCGGGTGATCAAGCTGCGCGACCTGGCCCTATAGAGGGCTAGTTATATGGCTCTTGATCTTATGGCGGCTTTCACGGAATTGCCGCCACCCATTGATTATGTTCTGCCTAATATGGTTGCTGGCACTGTTGGTGCTCTTGTGTCGCCTGGTGGGGCTGGTAAATCCATGTTGGCCCTTCAATTGGCTGCACAGATTGCAGGCGGGCCTGATTTACTTGAAATAGGCGAGTTTCCCACCGGGCAAGTGGTCTATCTGCCTGCTGAAGATCCACCGGCCGCTATTCACCATCGTCTGCACGCCCTTGGGGCACACCTCAGCGCAGCGGAACGGCAAGCCGTGGCTGATGGTTTGCTCATTGAACCCTTGATCGGTAAATGCCCAAACATCATGGCTGCTAGCTGGTTCGATGCTCTCAAACGAGCCGCTGAAGGTCGTCGCTTGATGATCTTGGACACTTTGCGGCGCTTCCACATTGAGGAGGAGAACGCTAGCGGGCCGATGGCGCAGGTTGTTGGGCACATGGAGGCCATAGCCGCTGATACAGGCTGCTCCATTGTGTTTCTGCACCACGCGAGTAAAAGCGCAGCCATGATGGGGTCGGGCGATCAACAGCAGGCCAGTCGTGGATCGTCCGTACTGGTTGATAACATCCGTTGGCAATCGTACCTATCCGGCATGACGCAAGGCGAGGCCGAGATACTGGGGGTCGATGATTGTCAGCGTGGGTATTTTGTCCGCTTTGGCGTCAGCAAGGCCAACTATGGCGCACCTTTTCAAGAACTCTGGTTTAGACGGCACGACGGCGGCGTGTTGAAGCCTGCTGTACTGGAGCGGCAGTGCAAGGTGAAAAGGAGACAGCGTGAAGAAGCCTAAGCATGACCTGACCCACGTCCGACATGATCCCGCGCACTGTTTGGCACCTGGCCTGTTCCGCAGCCTCAAGCGTGGCGATCGCAAACGCTGCAAGCTGGACGTGACCTACACCTTTGGCGAGGACGAATCCATGCGTTTCGTCGGATTCGAACCTCTCGGGGCCGATGATATGCGTCTTTTGCAAGGCATCGTGGCCCTTGGCGGCCCGAACGGCATCTTGCTAACCCCGGAACCGACCAGTGAGACGGGGCGACAGCTACGGCTATTCCTTGAACCCCGTTTCGAAGCCATTGAGCAAGACGGCTTGGTGGTTCGTGAGAGCCTGACCAAACTGCTCTCAGAAACGGGCATGACGGATAGCGGCGACAACATCAAGGCGCTCAAAGCCAGCCTGCTGCGCATGTCGAACGTCACCATCCTTGTGACGAAGGGACGGCGGCAAGCCGCGTTCCACCTGATGAGTCATGCTTTTGACGAGACGGACGGCAGGCTATGGGTTGCCCTGAATCCGCGTATTGCCGAAGCGATCCTGGGGCATCGTCCATATGCCCGTATCGACATGGCGGAAGTGCGGGTGCTACAGACTGATCCGGCACGGCTGATGCACCAACGGCTATGCGGCTGGATCGACCCCGGCAAATCCGGGCGCGTGGAACTGGACACGCTTTGCGGCTATGTCTGGCCAGATGAAGCCAATGCCGAAGCTATGAAAAAACGCCGTCAGACTGCCCGGAAGGCACTGGCCGAACTTGCCGCCGTGGGTTGGGTAGTGAACGAATACGCCAAGGGAAAATGGGAGATCAAGAGGCCTGGCCCCACGGCAACTGCACCCGTTTACCGTCGTAACGTTCCCTTGTTACCGTCGTAACGCTCCCCTTCTGCCGTCGTAACGTTCCCCGTCCCAATTTGGAAAACCCAGACGGTGCGCTGCTTTGCGGGCAGTTTGGGAAATCCATCCAAGATTATCTAAAGATAATCCATCATGCGCGGTGCAGCTCGCGCCTTGAGGGCGCGTTCTGACCTTGCCAATAAAGCCCTGGCGGGCTTTATCAATCGGCCATAGGCCGATGGTTTAACGCCAAGAAGAGAAGGCGGCTTCAGTGGCCGCTGAAACGCCTTGTGAGAGGGGAAAACAACCCGGAGTCCCTTATTCCATGAGCTGAAGCAGAATCTGCGTCTAACGGTGCTGGAGGGCCGCTGTGTGCACTTGTAGTTATCTGTACTGAAACCTTGGCTCGAAACGTGAAATGGCTAAGCAGTGCCCATTCGTTCGGTAAGAATAATAAGAAGATTATTATTCTTATTATTACCAAGCAGGAATGAGCCGTGTGTGTTGGACGCCCATAACCAGTAACCTGCGTGAAGGTGTCAACATCAGGAAAGGTTGCCCCTCAAGTATCAATACGTCGCCTTAGTGGTATGACGGGAGGGGAGGCAAATTTCTTGTGTTCATTGACACTTGAGGGGCGGGTTATGCCCTTCTTTTTTGGCGTCCAACTCGCCCCATCGGGGCGAATGGTTTGTGTCGATTGTTGGCATTTTAGGTTCCGATTTAAAGCCGATTGAGCAGCGATTTTGAAGCGACTATGTCGATTGCAGGCCGATTTGGTGACGATTACGGTTATGTTGCCAAGAATCGGTGTTTGTTTGACGATAAAACGCTTTACGTTCGATATGCGCTAGATTTTCAATAGTGGGTGAAATGCGGGCAGGATGGGTGAAGTTAGCTAACCGGCAAGCCGGTTATCTATCTTCACTGTCCCTTATTCGCGCCGGGGGCACTCAACGGGAATCCTGCCCTGCGGGGCTGATCGGCTACCGCCGGTTGCAAGAGTATAGGTCTTGCTATTTTTAATATCTTTGATAGCATGGTTGTCGGGTACACCAAAAGGGTATTGATATGGCAAATGTGCTTATCAGGAATTTACCCGCCGAGGTGCACCGTGCGTTGAAAGTTCGAGCAGCGCTCAACGATAGGAGCACCGACGCGGAAATACGCGAAATACTGACGGCGGCAGTACAGCCGCTAGAGCTTGAAGAGATTGGCCGGGAAGTTGGCTTGTCCGAAAGCGATAAAAAAACAGAGTAGTTTTACGTTTGTAAGTCCGGGCCTCAGCGCCAAGGGCAATACCGATCAGCTAGTGGCGTAGCTCTTCGATGAAACGTTGCCGAGAACAAGCACAACGCTTGGTCAAGGCAATGCCTTCTTTTCATCGACGGAGTACGACCATGAAGTCCAAAATTTTAGCGGCTAAAAAAACCGCTCTAGCCGTTGCACTCGCAACCGGCTTTATCACCACTACCACCGCCCCTGTGCAAGCTGGTATCCCCGTCATCGACGGCGGCAACCTGGCCCAGAACATCATGACGGCCATCGAGTCGGTGGCGCAGACGCTCAAGCAGATTGAGCAGTACCAGACCCAGTTGCAGCAGTACGAAAATCAGCTCCAGAACACGATGGCCCCAGCCGCGTATATCTGGGATCAGGCGCAGACTACGATCAACCGGCTGATTGCCGCGCAAAACACGCTGGCCTATTACGAGAACCAGCTAGGCAGCCTGGATCGTTACCTGGCCAAGTTTCAGGACGTGGCCTATTACCGCAGCTCGCCATGCTTCAACGGCAGCGGCGGATGCACGCCGGCCGAAAAGGCAGCGATGGAAGAGAACCGCCGCCTGGCGTCAGAGTCGCAAAAGAAGGCCAACGATGCCCTGTTCCAGACCGTTGCCGACCAGCAAAAGGCTTTGAAGGATGACGCCCGTACCCTGGAGCGGCTGCAAGGCGCGGCCCAGGGTGCAACTGGCCAGCTACAGGCCATCGGCTACGCCAACCAGCTCGCCAGCCAGCAGGCCAATCAGCTCTTGCAGATTCGCACCATGTTGACCGCCCAACACAACGCGGAGGCAGCCCGGATTGCAGCAGAACTCGATGCCGAGGCGCGAGGTGATGCCAGGGCCGAGCAAATGCGTACCTGGACGTTTCGCCCGAGTCCGGCAGACAACTACTAGGGAGGCGGTGAGATGAAAAAAATCTTTTTTACTACCGCGGCTACGTTGCTGTTGTTGGCTGGATGTGAACAGGAAAGGATGCCCGAACCAAATGCGGCGACGTGTGCCCCCGATGCGTTCCAGGCAGCACTGAATGAAATGCGCAGCGAAGCGAACCGAGAGGCCTTTACCGAGGAATGCAGAGCATTCCAGAAGGCCAAGCAGATGCGTCAGTGGGAGTTCAAGCCCAGCCCTAAAGATGATTATTGAGGTGGTCGCCATGAGAAAGAAAATTGCTCTAGGTGGCTTGATGATGGTCGCCACAATGGTGCTGGCTGAACCTGCAATGGCGCAGGAGCTAAGTAGCAGCGGTGTTATGAATGATGTGCTCAAGCGTTTTCATGATGCTGCCGCAACATGGGGGCCAGCTATTGAGTCCGCTGCATCGCGTTTGTTCTGGACGCTGGTTGTGATTTCGATGGTCTGGACATTCGGCATGATGGCTTTGCGCAAGGCCGACATTGGCGAGTTCTTCGCGGAGTTCGTTCGCTTCACGATCTTCACCGGCTTTTTCTGGTGGTTGCTGACGAATGCGAACCAGGGCATGAATATCGCCGGTACGATTGTTCAGTCATTGCAAACTCTGGGCGCGCAGGCGGGGGGACTTTCCAATAGCAATCTTGGGCCCTCCAGCATCCTTGATCTTGGTTTCGAGTTATACAACCGCACAGTACAGGCCACCTCGGAGCTGGGATGGCGGCAGATGGCAACTGCTCTGGTCATGGAGCTAATGGCCCTGGCTGTTTTGTTTGTCCTGGCGTTGATTGCGGTCAACCTGTTGCTGTTGCTCGCATCAGCCTGGATTCTGTTGTATGCCGGTGTGTTCTTCCTTGGCTTTGGTGGAAGTCGTTGGACTTCCGACATGGCGATCAATTACTACAAGACCGTGCTGGGCCTGGCCGCACAGCTTATGGCAATGGTGCTTCTGGTTGCGATTGGCAAAGAGTTCATCAATCACTACTACACGCAAATCAGCGAGAACATGGCATCCCAGGAACTGGCCGTGATGTTGGTTATATCGGTCATCTTGCTTTTCTTGGTCAACAAAGTTCCGCCGATGATTTCTGGTCTTGTGTCTGGTGGTGGTATTGGCGCAGCCGGTGGAATTGGAAACTTCGGTGCGGGTGCGGCAGTTGGGGCGGCGGTGACGGCGGCCAGTATGGCAACTGGCGGCGCTGCCCTGGCAGGTAAAGCGGTTATGGGTGCCGCAGCCGGTGCAGCCGGAGGTGCAAGTGCACTCCAAGCGGCTTTTCAGAAAGCATCAGCGAGTATGGAAACCGGCGGTGACATGTCCAGCATGGGGTCAGTTGTCAGCAGTGGCGGAAACGGTGGTGGTGAAGCGGGTACTGCTGGCAGTAGCCCATTCGCCCAAGCGGCTGGCTTTGGTGACAGCGGCAGTAGCTCAAGCGGTGGCGGCTTTGCCAAGGCCGCGAAGCTGGCCACAGGCACGGCCTCCGAGTTAGCCAAGGGTGTCGGCTCTCAAGTGAAGCAGGGATTCCAGGAGCGAGTGAGCGAAACCACAGGCGGAAAACTGGCTGCTTCGATACGCGAAAGCATGGAGCCGAAAGAAGCAAGCCAATCTGGCCAGTTCGAGGGCAATAGCTTGGGCGCCGATTCTGGCCCAGATAGTAACGAAGTCAGGAGTTAGCACGATGACGACATCAACATACATGGCCGCATTGGCGGCCCTGGATGAAGCGCCAAGGGAAGAAGTCAGCCAGGTATTTATTTCGCCGCTGGGTGATCAATCGACCGAGGTCGATGCAGAGACAGAAACAGCCGCTTTTGTATCACGGCCAGACCCTATGAGAGAGAGCGAAACTAAGCCGATAAGTATTGAGGTTAATGGCGGCAGGAATGAGCGGTCAGCATTCGCGGAGGCGGCGGGGCTGTACCTGTAGGCGCACCGGGCTGGCCACAACCAGCCCGGCACTTTCAATCAACACCTACTGGAGAGGTGAATTATGACAACACAACATATTATCGAACCAGGGCAAGCAGTGCATCAAGCAGCGGCTATTCTTTCTTCTTTGGAGTACATCAACCAAGCGGAAGCGCGGAGCCTTGGGCCATTGGCCGAAGCCGTCGCTAATGCTTTTATGGTGGTGTACTACCAAGCTGAAACGGGCCGGGCGACACAGGCTGATTTTCAAGAAGCAATGAACGCCTTGCGCCAAGCGTGCAGCTAATGACGAAAGGGCGGCCACTCGAACTGGCCGCCTTTTTCAATCTTCACTGTTTGGCCATTCCCGACCCACAGACGGCGCATCCATCCATTCGCGTTCCTCCGGCGGCAGCGGGTAAGCCCCGGATGCTTCCGCGTCGGCCAGTAGTTCGGCCAGTGTGTAGCGCACCCGACCAGTGGAAACGGCGCGGGCCGGGTCGGCCTTCTCATGCAGCCTGTTCTCTAGGTTCTTTGGGTCTGTCATCGGGCGACCTCAGCAAGCATGGATACTAGGTGTTCCAGGTCAGTGATCGAATGCGCCAGGAAGCGGCCGGCGCGGCAATCTGCAATCATTTCCTCAGTTTTTTCCTACTCATGTTCAACCTCGTTCGTACCAGCTCTTCGAGCGATTCACCACGCGCACGACCAGCAGCATCACCGGCACTTCGACCAGGACGCCGACCACGGTTGCCAATGCAGCGCCGGAGTGCAGACCGAACAAGCTGATGGCGGCCGCCACGGCCAGCTCGAAGAAGTTGCTGGCACCGATCAGGGCCGAAGGACAGGCGACAGAGTGCTTTTCCCCCGCCCGCTTGTTCAGCCAGTAGGCTAACCCGGAATTGAAGAACACTTGAATCAAGATCGGCACGGCTAGCATGGCGATCACTAACGGCTGCCGGATGATGGCCTCGCCCTGGAAGGCGAACAGTAGAACCAACGTCAGCAGCAGCGCGGCCATCGACCACGGCCCGATCTTCTGCATGGCCCGTTCAAAGGCGGCCTGTCCTTGCTTGAGCAGATGCCGCCGCAAGAGCTGCGCCAGGATCACCGGCACGATGATGTAGAGCACGACCGAAATCAGCAGCGTGTCCCAAGGCACCGAGATCGAGGACATGCCCAGCAGCAGGCCGACGATGGGCGCGAAGGCCACGATCATGATGGCGTCGTTCAGAGCCACTTGCGAGAGCGTGAAAAGCGGGTCGCCGTTGGTAAGGCGGCTCCACACGAACACCATTGCCGTGCAGGGCGCGGCGGCCAGCAAGATCAAGCCCGCGATGTAGCTGTCCAGTTGATCGGCCGGCAGGAACGGAGCGAACACTTGTCGGATGAACAGCCACCCCAGCAGGGCCATCGAGAATGGCTTGACGGCCCAATTCACGAACAGCGTGACGCCGATGCCGCGCCAATGCTCTTTGACCTGGTGCAGCGCCCCGAAGTCGATCTTGACCAGCATCGGGACGATCATTACCCAAATCAGCAGGCCCACCGGCAAATTGACCTGGGCCACTTCCATGCGGCCTATGGCCTGGAACACGTCAGGAAGGCCCTGGCCGAGCGCAACACCGGCGACGATGCACAGGGCCACCCACAGCGTCAGGTAACGCTCGAAGCCGCTCATCGGGGCCTGGCGCGGCTTCGCGGCGATGGCCTGTGCGCCGGCGCTCATGCTTCCTGCTCGGTCTTGCCGATGTTCGCCAGCTCGCGCTTGATGGCCGTCTGGTCAAGCATTTTGAGAGGCAGATTCACGAACAGGCGGACGCGGTTCATCATGTGCCGGAAGGTTTGTTCGAAGGCCCGGCGCTTCTCGGCGTCAGTGCCTTCGACGGCGGCCGGGTCTTCAAATCCCCAATGCGCCGAGATCGGCTGACCAGGCCACACCGGACACATTTCGCCGGCGGCGTTGTCGCAGACGGTGATGATGAAGTCCATCTTCGGTGCGTCGGGCGTGGCGTACTCGTCCCAGCTCTTGCTGCGCAGATTCTCGGTCGGGTAATTCACCGACTCCACCTTTTCGACGGCGAAGGGATTGACCTTGCCGGTTGGGTGACTGCCGGCGCTGTAGGCGCGGAAGCGCCCTTGCCCCATCGTGTTGATGAGAGCTTCGGCCATGATGCTGCGCGCCGAATTGCCGGTGCAGAGGATGAGGACGTTATAGATTCTTTCGGTCATGATGTTTCGCTTTCTGGTAGTGGCTGGGGAGCAATGGCGATGGATGAAAGATCGGTGGCCTCGTCGATGACGTGGCCGGCCGCTTTCCGTTCGGAATAGCGGTCTGTCAGTGCTTCACGGTGCGGCCGTACCAGCGCCGTGAAGCGCACCAGTTCTTCCATCACATCGGCTATTCGGTCGTAGTACGGCGAGGGCTTCATGCGGCCCGCCGCGTCGAACTCTTGGAACGCTTTGGCGATACTCGACTGGTTCGGAATGGTGAACATTCGCATCCAGCGGCCGAGCAGACGCAAGGTGTTCACGGCGTTGAAGCTCTGCGAGCCGCCGGATACCTGCATCACGGCCAGGGTGCGGCCTTGGGTCGGCCGGATGCCGGCCATTTCAAGCGGCAGATGGTCAATCTGCGCCTTCATGACACTGGTAATCTGACCGTGGCGTTCCGGGCTGCACCAGACTTGTCCCTCTGACCACTCGGACAGGGCGCGCAGCTCCTTGACGGCCGGGTGATCGTCGCTTTGCACTTGATCGGGCAACGGCAAATCGGACGGGTCGAAGATGCGTGTTTCTGCGCCAAAGAATTGCAGCAGCCGGGCCGCTTCCTCGACGGCCAGCCGTGAGAACGAGCGGGCGCGCAGCGAGCCATACAGCAGCAGGATACGCACCGGCGGGGCGTCGGGTGCCAGCCCGAGCGCCGGGCGCTCGATGGCAAAGGATTTGTCCAAAGCGGGCAAAGAATCGGGGTCGGAAAGATGGCGAAGTCTCATGCCAACACCTTCCCGGCTTCCGTGGTGCAAGACAGGTTGCACACCTGGCCGCCGCAGCAGTTTTCCGTGAGAAAGGCCACCAGGTTAGTGGCCGTCGAAAAGTTCGCCTCGTAGATCACAAATCGGCCTTCTTGCCGCGACGTGACCATGCCGGCGTGTGCCAGCTCTTTCAGGTGGAAGGATAGCGAAGACGGCGGGATGCCGGCCGCTTCGCTGATTTTTCCGGCGGCCATGCCGGCGGGGCCGGCCTGGACGAGAAGCCGGAACACCGCGAGGCGCGATTCTTGAGCGATGGCCGCCAGGGCGGCTACAGCATTTATCGTTTCCATGTTTCAATAATAGTCGAAATATGGAGTGTGCTCAATAGCTCATTTAAGCTGTAAAAATGAGCTAGGCGCATTTAGATCGATATGTGATAAATTGGCCTGCCAGTTTAAGATGGGTGCATTTGAGTATGCCCAAAGGAGCCCGCAAGTATGCGCAGGACGAAGCCAGTAGCCGCGCCGATGGTGGCGCGGGTCTATCTGCGCGTCAGCACCGACGCGCAGGACTTGGAACGCCAAGAGGCGATCACTACGGCCGCGAAGGCCGCCGGCTACTACGTCGCCGGCATCTACCGTGAGAAGGCATCCGGCGCACGCGCCGACCGGCCTGAGCTGCTGCGCATGATCGGCGACCTACAGCCCGGCGAGGTGGTCATTGCCGAGAAGATCGACCGCATCAGCCGCCTACCTTTGCCCGAGGCCGAGCGCCTGGTGGCCTCGATACAGGCCAAAGGCGCACGCCTGGCCGTCCCTGGCGTGGTCGATCTATCCGACCTGGCGGCCGAGGCCCAGGGCGTCGCCAAGATCGTGCTGGAAGCCGTGCAGATCATGCTTTTTCGCCTGGCCTTGCAGATGGCCCGCGACGACTACGAGGACAGGCGCGAACGCCAGCGCCAAGGCATTGAGTTGGCCCGCCAGGCCGGGCGGTACAAGGGCCGCCGTGCTGATCCGAAGCGCCGCGCCCAAGTTGTCGCGCTGCGCAAGTCCGGCTACAGCATCAACAAGACCGCCGAGCTGGCCGGGTACAGTGCGGCCCAGGTGAAACGGATATGGGCCGAGGTCAGCCAGGCCGAAGCGAAGCAGCACGGCGCGTTCGTGGAGGACGCATTGACGGAAGCCGATGCCCTGGCCGCTGTCGGCCAGGATGAGCGCCAGGAGGAAAGGGCATGAAGAAGCCGAACCAAGACGACGAGCCGTTTTTCATCACCGAGGAGATTGCGGCCGAAATGATCGCCGGCGGCTATGAGTTCGAGCTGCCGCCCATTCCTTGCACCATCCGCCTACGCGACGTGCTGGAGCGCATGACCGATGCTGAGCTAGCATGCAGCCGGGCGAGATCGCCGACCAGGAGCGTGAACGCTGCCGGCGCAAGCCGTGTTCAACCTCATGATCTGGTCATGGTATTTTTCATGGCACTGAGCCTGATAGTTCTTGCAAATTGTTGTCACTAAAGGGTTTTGTGTGCTTGTTTACAATC
>NZ_QICQ01000046.1 GCF_003201195.1 Nitrosomonas eutropha
TAGGTGTAATAGCTCGCGTTTGAAACTGGCTCTGCTCGCATTTGACGCATTTTCTGGCTCACAATAACTGCAAATGAAAAGCTGTTCATGCTCACGCTATCTGCAAATGAGCTCGCATTTATCAGCTTCGGCTTGCATTTCATCGTGACGTGCTCACGTTAAGTGAAAATGAACTTTGTCTCTACGATCGTATTGGGCGTCTTGTTTGGGTATACCCGAATGGGACGCCGTGATGAGACGTTTTTCGTGTCTCAATAGGGTTGTTTTGCTGTTTCCGGCATGCTATTGTTTAAGGCTCTAAAGGCTAACGAGACAAATTCTCCTCTATGGCGCTCTACGGATATGCTCGTGTCTCTACCAACGATCAAGACTTTACGCTGCAGGAGCAAGCACTACGCGCTGCTGGCTGTGAGGTAATCCGAGCAGAGAAAGCGAGCGGAACAAGTCGGACCGACCGGACCGAGCTTCAGGTTTTGTTGGATTTCCTGCGGCGCGGAGATACGCTTGTCGTCACACGGATCGACCGCCTTGCGCGCAGTATCAAAGATCTTCAGGACATCGTATATACGCTGAAGAAGCAAGGTGTCACGCTCAAAGCGACAGAACAACCTATTGACACACGCAGCGCGGCAGGGAAAGCTTTCCTGGATATGCTGGGCGTGTTCGCGGAATTTGAAACCAACCTCCGGCGTGAGCGTCAGCTTGAAGGTATTGCTGCCGCCAAAGCGCGCGGTGTCTACCGTGGGCGCAAGCCATCGATTGACCCCGCCGAAGTTCAACGCCTTCGCTCCGAGGAGAGGCTGGGCGCGACGGAGATTGCACGACGGCTTGGCATCGGCCGTGCCTCGGTTTATCGCGCTCTGGCCAACGATGGACGGTCGGCGTAAAACGATCCCAGTCGATTCACTGCTGCAATTGCGGCAGCGGCTTGATCGCTTGCCGCGCAAAAGCCCGGAACGTGCCACTCAGATTGCAGCAGTCGCCGGGTTGTACGGCATCTCTGCAACAACCGTCTATCGGGCGCTGCACGTCTTTCAGAAGCCCCGCGCCGCGCATCGTGCCGACCATGGCAAGCCCCGTTTATTGCCGCAACCCGAATTGGAACGCTACTGCGAACTAATCGCGGCACTGAAGCTGCGCACCACCAACAAGCAAGGGCGGCACCTTTCCACTGGGCGGGCGATCGAACTCATGGAAGACTGCGGCGTGGAAACTGCGCAAGGTCTGGTTAAAGTACCCAAGGGGCTGTTACGTCGCCCGACCATCAATCGCTATTTGTCCGTGTTGCGGCTCGATCGACCACACTTGTTACGCGAGCCGACTGCCGTGCGCTTCCAGGCAGAGCATAGCAACGACTGCTGGCAATTCGATATGTCACCGTCCGATCTCAAGCACATCGACAAACCGGATTGGATCGACCCCGCCAAGGGTCAGCCGACCTTGATGTTGTTCAGTGTGGTGGATGACCGTAGCGGTGTTAGCTTTCAGGAATACCGTTGCGTGTACGGCGAGGATGCCGAGTCCGCACTACGCTTTCTGTTCAACGCCATGGCCGCCAAAGCTGATACCACCTTCCAATTTCAGGGGCGGCCAAAGATGATCTATCTGGATAATGGGCCGGTGGCCAAAAGCCGGGTGTTCCAGAATGTCATGCAGGCGCTTGACATTGAATGGCAAACGCACACTCCGGCCGGCAAAGATGGGACACGCACGACAGCGCGTTCGAAGGGTAAGGTCGAGCGCCCATTTCGCACGGTAAAGGAGGCGCACGAAACACTCTACCACTTCCACAAACCGGAAACAGAGAAGCAGGCCAATGAGTGGCTGATGCGCTACCTGCTGCGCTACAACAATCAAAACCATCGTTCCGAGAAACATTCCCGCCTGGAAGATTGGTTGTCCAACCTGCCGCCGGATGGCTTGCGCGACATGTGCACCTGGGAGCAGTTCTGCCGCTTTGCGCGTGAACCGGAGTGCCGTAAGGTCGGCGTTGATGCGCGCATCACTATTGGTGGCACTGCCTACGAACTGGAACCAAACATGGCGGGTGAAACCGTTATTTTGCTGTGGGGCTTGTTCGACGATGAAATGTATGTCGAGTTCGACGGCGAGAAATTTGGCCCTTATCACCCTGTATCCGGCCCGATCCCGCTGCATCGGTACCGTGCATTCAAGCGTGGCAAGGCCGATGAACGCGCCGATCGTATCCGAGCACTTGCCGACCAGATCGGATTGCCAATAAGTGCTTTGGCCGGAAACGATGTGCAACTCACGCCACCGACGGTTGAAACGCCGGTGCCTCACCAACCATTTGATGCCACCGCACACGAATACCGATTTTCTACCGCCATTGCAGCAAAACTGTCTATCGCCAATGAGTTAGCGACCCCGCTGGCAAAGCTGCCAGCCGAAGATCGCTTTTTCATTGACCATGTGCTCGCCGAGACGCTGATGCATAGAGTGGTCCTCTCACGGATTAGAGAATATTTCCGAAACAAAAAATCAGGAGGGGATCATGCGGGTTGAAGTAATGCAATATTACGGGCTGACCCAGCCGTTAGATCAAGGTGGTTACTATGAAACTGAGCATCATAAACAGCTTATCAAGGATATCAAGGGCGCTATTCAGGAAGGTCGGTTGATTGCGGTATGTGGTGTCGTCGGTAGCGGCAAGACCGTCACTTTGCGGCGCTTGCAGCAAATCCTCAAGGAAGAGAACCGAATCACCGTTGCTAAATCCCTGTCGGTCGAGAAGCACAGCATCAAGCTGGCTACGCTGATCACCGCACTTTTTTACGATCTGGCGCAAGACAAACTGGTGCAGATACCCAAACAAGGCGAGCGCCGCGAGCGCGAATTGCAGGAGCTGGTGAAGAAGGGCAAGCGCCCGGTGGCACTATTCGTCGATGAAGCGCACGACCTGAACGGAAACACACTTACTGGCCTCAAGCGCTTGATGGAAGTGGTGGAAGATAGTGGCGGCAGACTGTCTGTGATCCTTGCCGGCCATCCGAAGTTGCGCAATGACCTGCGCCGGCCGACCATGGAGGAAATCGGCTATCGTACTGATATCTTCACCTTGGACGGCATCGCCGGCAGTCAGCGTGAATATATACAGTGGTTGCTCGGTACCAGCATCACCAAAACTGATTCAGAGGCTATTTTGACGGCAGAAGCGATTGACTTGCTGGCCACCAAACTACGGACTCCGCTGCAAATCCAATTGCACCTGACACTGGCGTTGGAGGCTGGTTATCAGATCGGAGAACAGCCGGTCACGGCAGCACTGATGGAATCCGTGCTATCGCGACAGCTCGATGACTTGGAGCCTACACTGATGCGCCATGGCTATCGTCTTAAGGATATGGTTGAGCAGTTCGATGCCAAGCCGGCAGAAATCAGGGCGCTATTTAGAAATCAGCTTGATCCAGCCCGCACAGCGGAGTTGCGCGACTGTATATTGGCAGCGGGATTGCCGATATGAAAGCTGTTATTTGCGGTTAATGTGAGTATGGCCAGTTTCAAACGCAAGCCATTACAGGTAGGCGTATCAGGGAAAACAGTGCAATTGAAGAGTCAGTTTGATAGTGACGCGCACATGGAATGACTACTTTCGTTCCATTGTTTCAATCCAAGGCCAACCCGCAGCAGCTCGAAGCCATCCTCGCCACTGACGGCCCGGTGCTCATCATCGCGGGCCCCGGCTCCGGCAAGACCTTCACGCTGGTCGAGCGCATCGCCTATCTCATCACGCAGGAAGGCGTCGCGCCGGAGTCGCTGTTTGTCGTCACCTTTACCGACAAGGCCGCGCGCGAGCTGACTACGCGCATTTCCAACCGACTGACCAATCTGGGCATCAAGTTCAACCTGAACGAGATGTACCTCGGCACCTTTCACTCCATCTGCCTGCGGCTGCTGGAGGATTTCCGCGAGTTCACCTGGCTCAAGCGCAGCTTCACGCTGTTCGACCAGTTCGACCAACAGTACTTTCTGTACCAGCACATCAAGGATTTCCGCGAACTGCCCGACGCCCAGCTCGTTATGGGCGACGACCAGACGGGCCGCTGGATGCAGTCGGAAAACCTGCTCAAGTGGGTCAACAAGGTCAGAGAAGAGGCGCTCGACGCCACCACGCTGACAGCGGCCCCAGAGCTGGAAATATGCGCCCTGGCCACTTGCTTTGCCAAGTACCAGGAACTTCTGCACGAGCACAACTCACTGGACTTCTCCGGCATCCAGTACGAGGCGCTGCGGCTGCTGGAGAAGCGCCCCGAGGTGCTGGCGCAGCTGCGCGAAAGGCTCACCCACCTGATGGTGGACGAGTACCAGGATACCAACACCATCCAGGAGCGCATCCTCCTGCTGCTGGCGGGCGAGAACAAGAATCTGTGCGTGGTGGGCGACGACGACCAAGGCCTGTACCGCTTTCGAGGGGCGACCATTCGTAACATCTTGGAATTTCCGTCGCTGTTTACCGACGACCAGTGCAAGCAGGTCAAGCTCACCGTCAACTACCGCTCGCACCCGGACATCATCCGCTTCTACAACGAGTGGATGAAGGAGCAGGTATGGGACGACGGCACGCGCGTCTTCCGTTTCGCCAAGCAGATCGTGCCGTGCGAGGACGACTTTCCCGAGATGCCCACGGCGGTGCGGCTGGCCGCCAGCAATGACAACGGAGAAACCACCAACTGGCACGCAGAGGTGCTGGCCTTTCTCAACGGCCTGAAGGCGTCCGGCAAGCTGGCAGACTGGAATCAGGTCGCCTTCCTGTTCCGCTCGGTCAAGAACGACAAGGTGGTGGCGTTGGCGCGCTTCCTCGAAGCGCAGGGAGTGCCCGTGTTCTCGCCCCGTTCGAACATGTTCTTCGAGCGCGAGGAGATCCGCCTGATGATCGGCGCGCTCATCTTCCTGTTCCCTCAATTCCCCAAGGTGCGGGCGTGGGCCGAAGGCGTCACGCTGCCCATCTGGGACTACTACGATCACCAGTGCTTCAAGCCCTTCACCGACGAGCTGCGCAAGCCGGAAAACAAGCCCTTGCTGGATTGGGCGCGTCCGCTGGCCAAGCGCCACGCCGTGCTCGCGCAGAACACCGACTACGCCTTCTCCGGCCTGTTCTACCAACTATTCCAGTTCCCGCTGTTCTCGCATTTTCTCACCGAAGAAGCTGCGCAAGGCGTGGACAAGGGGCGCGCGGCGCGCAATCTCGGCACCTTTTCCAAGCTGCTGACCAAGTTCGAGTACCTGCATTTCGTCAGCGTGTTGAACCCTTCGTTCCTGGAGAAGAACATCCGCGACTTGTTCAACCAGTTCCTGCGCTTCCTTCAGGACGGCGGCATCGGTGAGTACGAGGACGAAGCCGAGTACGCGCCCAAGGGCTGCATATCGTTCCTGACCATCCACCAGTCGAAGGGGTTGGAGTTTCCAGTGGTGGTGTGCGGCTCACTGGAGGCAGTGCCGCGCAAGCAGTACAGCGCGCTCGACGTGCTGCTGGAGGATGGCGGCTACCTCTCCAAGGAACGCTTCGAGCCGCTCGACCACATCAAGAACTTCGACTTCTGGCGACTGTTCTACACGGCCTTTTCGCGTGCGCAGAACTTGTTAGTGCTCGCGGCGCAGGAGAAGCAGGGGCGTGGCAAGTCGCCGTCCAAATATTTCGAGCGCCTGTTCTACGAACTGCCGAGCTGGCGTGATGTTGATCTATCAGCCCTGACCTACGAGGCGGTCAAGCAGATCAATCTCAAGCGCGAATACTCGTTCACCTCGCACATCGCCGTGTTCGAAAACTGCGCCGAGCAGTACCGCTTCTTCAAGGAACTCGAATTCGCGCCCATCCGCGAGAGCCCGATGCTGTTCGGTACGCTGGTTCACCAGACCATCGAGGATATTCACAAGACGGTGCTGCGCGGCGAGGAAGGCAGCATCACCCTCGACGGCATCAAAGGCTGGTTCTCAGCCAACTACGCGATGCTCTCAAAGAAGGAACGCGTTTACCTTGCTCCCAGCTCGCAGCAGGCGGCGTTGTTGCATGTGCTGCGCTACTTCGAGCGCGAGAACGGCAACTGGAATCGCATCAAAGAAGCCGAGGTGGAAATTTCGCTGGTCAAGGATCAGTACATCCTCAAGGGCAGCGTTGACCTGATTCGCGGCGAACACGACACGGTCGAGATCATCGACTTCAAGTCGGAGAAGAAGCCCGACATGGAGAGGGATCGGGATCGTCTGCGCCAGTATCAGAGCCAGTTGGAGGTGTACGCCCATCTGGTGGAAAAACGCACCGGCCAGAAGGTCAGTCGGATGCACCTGTACTACACCGGCGAGGACGGCGGCACCCCCTACGTGTCGTTCAGCAAGGACGACCGAGCCATCGGCAAGACAATCGCGCGCTTCGACGACATCGTGGCGCGCATAGAGCGGCAGGACTATGGCATCGCGACACGCCCGGCAAAGCTATGCCTGAGCTGCGACATGCGCGCCTACTGCGACAACAAGAATTGGAAATTCAGGAAGAGCAACTGATGAACAATAACACCCCCGCGCAGGAAAGCCTGCAACTGGCCACGCCCGCAGGCGGCGCCACCAACGTGGAGAAATACAAGTTTGAGCCGATCAAGGGCTACCCGATGCTGAACTGGCGTGGCAAACGCCCGTTCACCTCGACGCAGTATTACCCGGCGCAGTTGAAGGAAGTCCACGGCGAGGAAGTAGATGGCTGGCGCAACAAGATTTTCTGGGGGGACAACCTGCAGGTGATGAGTCACTTGCTGAAGCAGTTCAGAGGGAAGATCGACATGGTTTACATTGATCCGCCTTTTGATTCCAAGGCTGACTATCGGAAGAAAATTCATCTGAAGGGGATAACGGTTGCGGGCGACATGGCCGCATTCGAGGACAAGCAGTACGGCGACCTGTGGACTAATGATGAATATTTGCAATTCATGTATGAGCGACTAGTTTTGCTTCGAGAATTGCTTACCGAAGAGGGAAGCATTTGGGTTCAGTGTGATTGGCATCGCAGTCATCATATTCGCTGCTTGCTTGAAGAGATTTTCGGTTCTTCAAATTTTCTGAATGAGGTCGCTTGGCAGAGAACCGATCCTCATAATGATGCAAAGAGTCGGCTTGGGATCATTCACGACACCATATTCTGGGTAGCCAAGAACAAAGAAAAAGTTTTCTATGATTGGCAGGCAGCCGCAGGCGATCTCTCTGACTCCGCTCTCAGTGAGTATAGTTTGGTGCTTCTGGATGATGGATCAGTTGTTGATTACTCAGAAGAAACGGAAAATCTCGGCAGGCGCTTCAAAGTAGAAAATACAACGTATAAGGGAAAGGACTCCAAGCGACAGTTCGAATGGCGCGGTGTCAAACCGTCGCCGAATCGTGTTTGGGCATACGCTTCCCCAAAGGAAATGGATCAAGCCTTGGAGCGGGGGGAGTTGTACCTGCGCGATCCAAGAAAAGGATCTACCCGCTGCAAAGTATTTTTCCTTGAGAAGAGTAATGGCCGATTGCTACAATCAATCTGGACAGATTGCGGTCGGATGAAGGGCGGCTCTGACTATCCAACCCGAAAGCCAGAGCAGCTATTGGAAAGAATAATTACCGCCGGATGCCCAGCGGGCGGCGTTGTCCTGGACACTTTCGTTGGCTCTGGCACTACTGCGGTAGCTGCACAGAAGCTCGGTCGGAAATTTATTGTTGCCGACATCAATTTGGGGGCAGTGCAGTCATCAACCAAGAGACTCATCAACTCTGCCGTGGAGATTCTTCAGCAACCTCTTAATGAGGAAGAAAGGGCTTTCTGGGGGTTCGAGATTCACAACGTCAACAACTACGACATCTTTCGAAACCCTGTTCAGGCCAAGGAACTCCTGATCGAAGCACTGGAAATCCAGAAGCTGGAGTTCAGCACCGTGTTTGACGGCGAGAAGGACGGGCGCATGGTCAAGATCATGCCCGTCAATCGCATCGCAACGCGCGCCGACCTGAACGAGTTGATCGCGGGGTTCGACTACAAGGCGTGGGAGCGCAAGCAGAACGAAAGCCCAAACCGACCGGTCGAGAAGATCACTCTCGTCTGCATGGGGCATGAGCCAACTTTGCGGGCGGAACTGGAATATGCGGCCAAGCCCTTCAAGATCGACGTGGAGGTGGTGGACATCCTGCGCGACAAGGCCGATCTGGAGTTCAAACGCGACTCGCAGGCCAAGGTGTCCATCAAGAAGGGAGAGCTGGTCATCGAGAAGTTCTACCCGATGAACCTGCTGCAGAAACTATCGCTGCAGAAGGAGTCTGTCGAGGACTGGAAGGAGTTGGTCGAGTCGGTGCTGATCGACTGGAACTACGACGGCGCGGTGCTGCAACCCGCAGTGTTGGATATCCCCAGCAAGAACGATCTGGTGAAGGGCGCGTACACCGTGCCGCAGGATGCGGGCACCATCTACGTCAAGATCACCGACCTGCTCTCGGAATCGTGGGAAGGGAGCGTGAGCTATGGCGAATAAGCGCACGCCCAAGGCGGTCAGCGCGTCGCTCGACTTCGCCTTCTTCCGCTTTCTGTGGCGGTTCTACCAAGACAACCGGGGAGCGATCAGGCAGAACCAAAAGGAACTGACCCGCAAGTTCCTCGACTTCAACAACCCCGAGAAGAATCCAAAAGCGTTCCTGCGCCAACCGCAGTTCGAGGCGCTGGAAACCTACGTCTTTCTCAAGGAGTTTCTGGGCAACGCCAAGGTCGAAGAGATCTTTAAAGCGTGGTACGAGCGCAGTGGAAAGTTCGAGGGCCGCAAGTTTAGCTTCTTCCTCGACAACACCGTGCAGGAGATGATCAAGTTCGACGAAAGCGATGAGCTGGACCTGAACTCCTACAAAGTGCTGTTCGAGAAGATGCGCAAGAACTCCCGCACCTACCCGAACTACATCTTCGCGCTGACGATGGGTACCGGCAAAACCATCCTGATGGCGACCTGCGTCTTCTACGAATTCCTGCTGGCCAACAAATTTCCGAAGGACGCGCGCTACTGCCACAACGCCCTGGTGTTCGCGCCGGACAAGACGGTGCTGCAGTCGCTCAAGGAGATCGAGGCCTTCGACCTGACGCGCGTGGTGCCGCCGGAGTACGTCAACTTCCTGACCACGCATCTGCACTTCCACTACCTCGAAGAGGCAGGCACATCGCTTGACACCCTGGATCGCTCGCGCTTCAACATCATTGTCTCCAACACGCAGAAGATTATTCTCAAGCGCCAGCACAAGGAGAAAACCTCCGTTGACAAGCTGTTCGGCGCGACCGGCGAAACCCTCGCCGTCACCGGCGTCTATGCCGACGCCGCCGACCTCTACAACTTCGATCAGCCGGAAGAGGAAGGCGAACTCACGACCAACCAGCGGTTCGAGAGGCTGCGCCGTTTGAAGCAGTTGGGCATCTACGTGGATGAGGCACACCACGCCTTCGGCAAGGCGCTGGCCAAGGACATGGGCGTGGGGGCCAAGGCAACCGACACCAGTCTGCGCACCACCATCGACATCCTCGCCGCCAGTCTGAACGCGGCGGGCACGCGCGTGGTAGCTTGCTACAACTACACCGGCACGCCCTACGTGGGGCGCGAGGTGTTGCCGGAGGTGGTCTACGCTTATGGCCTGAAGGAAGCCATCGACAAGGGTTTTCTCAAGAATGTGACGCTGCATGGCTACGCTAACACCCGCACAGACGAGTTTATCGACATCGCCATCGAGAGCTTCCTGAATGGATCGGGCAACCTGCGCCCGGAAGGAATGCTGCCCAAGCTGGCGTTTTTCGCGGCCACCGTGGAAGAGCTGACCGAAGAGCTGAAGCCTGCCGTAGAGCGTGCGCTGCTCAAGCACGGCATCCCCACCTCACGCATCCTGGTCAACGTGGGCGACAGCAAGATCACCACCAACGACGACATTCGCGAGTTCAATCGGCTCGACACCGAAGGCTCGGAGAAGCAGTTCATCTTGCTGGTCAACAAGGGCCGCGAAGGTTGGAACTGCCGCTCATTGTTTGGCGTGGGCCTATTCCGCGAACCCAAGTCCAAAGTGTTTGTCCTGCAGGCCACGATGCGCTGTCTACGCAGCATTGGGCAAGCCCAGCATACCGGCCACGTCTTCCTCTCCGAAGGCAACCTCAGCACGCTGAACGACGAACTGCAGCAGAACTTCCGCATCAGCACCGACGAGCTGCAAAAGACCGGCAAGGACAAAGAACGAGTTGAGATTCGTGTGGTTGAGCCACCGATCAAGATCAAGCTGGTGCGCGTACGCAAGCAGTACCAGATGCGCGATAAGCAGTTGGTGATCGGGCAAGCGTTGATGCCTGAGCGGGCAGATGCGCAGAAGTGGGGCGAGCTGGTAGAGAAGTACCGCCTGATCGAAACGCGGCAGGACGGTTTGACGCCCGCTGACGCTGCGCGCGCTTCCGGTAGTCGCACCTTCGACCTGACCGCTCGCCGCGAGAAGCGCACCTTCTCGCCGATGACGCTGGTGGCCGAGGTGTCCCGCTATCTGAACCGAAACCCGCTGGAGATCGAGGAACTGCTGGCCGCGACGAAAGAAGGCTCCGATGAGCTGGTGGCTATCACTAACGAGTTCAACGAACTGCTGTACGACGAAATCATTCCTCGCCTGTTCCACCAGCTCTACGACCTCGACGAGTCGCAGCAAACCGAGGAGCACGAGGTCGATCTGATCAAGCTGCCCACGAACGGCTACTACGAGGTATCAGCGGCGAAGGATAAGATCGTCCGGATGCACGACGCGCAGATCAAGGATGACGAGCGCGCCAAGAGCTTCCACCTCGACACCTACTGCTTCGACTCCGGCTCGGAGAACTGGCTGTTCTGGGATCTGTTGCGCGAGCAGCGTGTGAAAAAGATCTACTTCACTGGAATGCTGACTCACGGCCAGTCCGATTTCTTCATCCAGTACATCGACCCGGATTCACGCACCGTGCGCAGCTACTACCCTGATTTTATCTTCCAGCGCGAAGAGATGGATGGCAGCCTGAAGTACGTGATCGTCGAGGTGAAAGCCGACAATCAGATCGAAGATGCCGTGGTGCAGGCCAAGAAGGACTTTGCCCAGCAGATCGCAGTGGCCAGCGGGATGGAGTACCGCGTCCTCAAATCATCTGATGCCGATAAAAGAAATTATCGTGTGTTGATGTAAGTTTTTGATATAAATGAGTGAATAATTATTTTCAGCAACTCACAATCAACGCAAAGTTCATTTTCACTTAGCGTGAGCACGTCACGATGGAATGCAAGCCGAAGCTGATAAATGCGAGCTCATTTACAGATAGCGTGAGCATGAACAGCTTTTCAGTTGCAGTTATTGTGAGCAGAAAAACACGTCGATTGCGAGCATGGCCAGTTTCAAACGCAAGCTATTACA
>NZ_QICQ01000047.1 GCF_003201195.1 Nitrosomonas eutropha
GCCGTTAACGTCGTTTTCCCATGATCCACATGGCCTATCGTCCCTACATTTATATGCGGCTTCACCCGCTCGAATTTACTTTTCGCCATTACGTCTGTTTCCTTTTATTAATGCTTGTATCAGTAATCTAATAACCTGGCTGCAGCATAACTTGGTGCCCATGGCCAGGATTGAACTGGCGACCTCTCCCTTACCAAGGGAGTGCTCTACCACTGAGCTACATGGGCGTATAGAACAAGAACATTTCCTCGCCGTAATGTTGTGGAGCGGGTGAAGGGAATCGAACCCTCGTCGTAAGCTTGGAAGGCTTCTGCTCTACCATTGAGCTACACCCGCTTGTGCCCGGTTCACCTGCCTTACATATTTAAATAAACAGCCGCACTATCTGCAATGACTAGTGCGATCAAATTCCAGCATTACACACATCTCTGATTTTTGTTACCGTGACTGGTGGAGGGGGAAGGATTCGAACCTTCGAAGGCAGAGCCGTCAGATTTACAGTCTGATCCCTTTAACCACTCGGGAACCCCTCCAAAATAGCAGGGCATTATGAACGCTTAGCCTGATCAAGTCAATGCTATAGCATGGGCCAAATACACAAAATTTTTGATACTGTTATTTTGATTGTTTTTCATATCAATTCAATGCGGATCGAATATTATTACTCAAATTCTCGTTCAGGATACGCGGCGTGACGAATATCAGCAATTCTCGTTTATCATCTCGCTTTGCGGTATTTTTAAATAAATTTCCCAGTAACGGCACATCTCCCAGTAACGGGATCTGGTTACGATCCCGCTTTTCGACCTGTTCAAATATACCGCCGATGACAACTGTGCCCCCATTCTCTACCAGCACCTCGGTGACGATTTGCTTGGTATCAATGGCTGGGCCAGCCGGTGTGCTTTCTCCGCGAGTATCCTGATTAACCTGCAATTTCATGATGATATTATCATCAGGAGTGATTTGTGGCGTAACCTTGAGGCCAAGAACAGCTTTTTTAAACTGAATCTGTGGCCGTGTCACACTGATAGTCTGAAAAGGGATTTCCGTACCCTGCTCAATACTCGCCTCCACACGATTAGCCGTAACCAGGCGCGGGCTAGCGATAATACGGCCCTGACTATCCGATTCCAACGCAGAAAGCTCCAGATTAATCAATGTGCCGTTGTTAATCTTAATCAAGCTCAATCCGAGTGCAGCCGGGCCACCCGCGACTCCTGCAAGCGCAGCCGCCGGTAAATTGACGTTAAGATTATCCCCACCAGAAGGTGATATCGTACCAGCAGCCAATTCACTGGAATTACCCAAATTCCCGGAAATACCCAGTCGCCGTCCATTAGTCTGACTCCCGATCCGAGTTGCGTTCTGCACCCCAAAACGAGCTCCCAGGTTACGGCTGAATGTATCGGTTGCCTCGACAATACGGGTTTCAATCATGACCTGGCGCACCTGGGTATCGAGATTGGCCACATGCCGAGCCACCTCTGCAAGCCTGGTGGGAATATCGGTAACGGTCAGCGTATTGCTGATGTCATCAACCTCCACCGAACCACGTTGACTCAGAATACCCTTAAGCGGAATCGAACTGGCAGTCCGATAATTCAGTCTGAATGCTTCCGTTTGCAACACTTCCAACTCGGTTATCTGCTGATTCTGCTCCAGCTGTAATCTTTCACGAGCAGCCATTTCTTCCCGTGGCGCGATAAAAATCACATTACCCACCCTGCGTTTATCAAGATCGCTCGTTTGCAGCACGATATCCAGCGCCTGATCCCAGGGAACATCCTTCAGCCGCAGGGTCAGATTACCTTTAACTGAGTCGCTGGCAATGATATTCAAATCAGTAAAATCAGCGATAACCTGAAGAATTGAGCGAATTTCAACATCCTGAAAATTAAGTGAAAGTTTTTCACCAGTATAACCTCCATCAATCAGCTTTTTGTGAATGGGCATATCATCACCTTCAACTACCGATCTGACTTCTACCGCAAAATTAGTTCCGGTTTGGTAAGATGTATGCTCCCAGCGCCCTTTCGGCTCGATAATCATCTGCACGTTACCATCCCGCGCGATAGTCTCAATTGTCTGTACTGGTGTGGCAAAATCCAGCACATTCAACCGCCGCTCAAGATTGGGAGGGAGGTAAGCCTTCATGAACTCGATAAGCAACCTTCCTCCCTGACTATGCACATTGACTACCGCACCTGGTTGTGACAGCTCCACCTCCACCCTGCCCTCACCTTGTGTACCACGATGAAAATCGATATCCCGCAAGCTTAATTGTGCTTCACCTCTTGCTGGCATGGAAGCTGAAACGGCGGCACGATTGAGTGATTCCCCCAATTCATTGCCCCGGAGCGCTATCAGCAAATCGTTACCTTCCGTGCTGATTTCATACTTAACTGCTTTTGACAAATTCATAACCAGACGGGTACGGCCTTCGGCAGGCACAACATCCATACTCTTTATTACACCACGACCTGATATCTTGCCAGACTCGCCCAGAGCGCTGGCGACCTGCTCCAGATCAAAATAAAGACGATCGGGATCATTCAGCAATACTCCGGCCGGTAGCGTCGCAATCGGTCGATCCAATGTCACTTTAACAATTAAACGACCATCTGTTTGGGCCGTAATATCCAGTGCACGAAGGGTATTTACTGACGTTGATGCAGCTACAACCTGAACGGTCCACGCAACCAGCAGAACACACACCGACACACATTGCCAAGCTCGATGAGCAGCCATGATTATGCAACTCTTGCGCCATTGATTTCCCGTTTTCCAATCTATCATTTTTGCTCCTGAGTTTGCAGCATGAGTACACTGGCCCGTTCAACCCATTCATCCGCACTACCTCGCGTAATCTCTCTCAATTTGACTTCCTCCTCGGAAACCCTTGTAATCAAACCGAAATTCTGCCCAAGGTAATTGCCGGTTTTGACACGGTGCACAGAGTTATCCGGTGCCTTAACCAGGGCAAAAACGTACTCTCCACGCCGTAGCGAACCGACCATAGCGAGGTTTTCCAACGGGAAATTTTCCAGTGCCTCTTTGGGACGTTTCAGATCAGGCTGCAACTCATCTCGATCAGACTTTTCCTGCTTGTTTCTTCGATTACTGAAGGGATCTGGAATTTCGAAAGCCTGATAAACAAAATGCTTCGGTGGCTTGATTTCAGGCAGAGGATCTACCTTTCCTTTCAATCCCGTTCCTGATTCCCTGACGAAAGACTCGAGATCTTCATAGCCCTCCTGAGTGCATGCCGCTGTAAACAGCACCACCATCACAGTCATCCAGAAGCGGAATTGATCGTTCATGACGCTCCCTTTGCATTCTTCTGTTTGTTTTTCTCTGTCATTTCCCTTTTGCGCTCTGCAATTTCCTCATCATCGAGATAACGGAAAGTTTTTGCCGTTGCGTTCAATATCAACTGGCGATCTTTCCCGGGAATGATTTCAATATCCTGCAACGTAACAATACGCGGCAACTGGGCCACATCGCTTGCAAAAGCACCAATATCGTGATAATTACCCGTCACCCTGACAGAAACTGGCAGCTCGGCATAGAACTCACGAACTGTTTCCTTGGCATTGGGTTTGAACAACTCAAATTGCAATCCTCGTCCCAATCCGGCCCGGTTAATATCCACCAGCAACGCATCCAGCTCGGACTTGTTAGGCAACTGTTTCAGCAAGGTACCCAGCGTTTGCTCCACCTCCGCCAATTGCACACGAAAAAGATCAAGATTGACCGCACTATTTTTTTTGGCTATAAAAGTAGCTTTCAACGTATCTTCTTCTTGCTGCACCTGTTCCAGTGCCTCCCACTGCTCCTCCCAATCCAGAAGGTAACCTGCCACCATGAGGGTCCCCAACAATGACGCAAGTGCACCCGCCTTGAGCACAACTGGCCAGCTGCCAGGCTCATTGGGATTGACATGACGTAACTCTTCCAGCAGATTCATGGTTGCCCCGCCGTTGCAGTAATTTTTGCTGCCATCTCGTTTCTTCCGGAATGGCCATCCTCTTCTGGCAACTCGGTCAATTTGACATTCAAATCGAATTCACTAAGCCTGACACCACTTTCGGTAGCTGCCTTAATTTCAATCAACAATGGCGATTCCAGCCAAGGTGATGCATCCAGATGGCGCATCAGCGTCGAGATCCCGGCATTGGACTGAGCGTAACCAGCAAGGTGCAGGTGCTCATTTGTTTGTTTTAAGCTCTTCAGGTAAACCCCCTCTGGTAACTGCCTGGCTACCTCATCCAGCATATGCACTACCTTGATGCGATTTCCCTGCAGCGATTCAACGATCTCCTTGCGTGCCAGCATCTCCTGGATTTTTTCCTTAATCGATTTTATTTCGGTAATTTGCCGATCGAGAACAGCAATCTCATCCCGCAGATACTGATTACGTCCGTTCTGATGATTGATTTTATCCATCACCATTTCATGTACTCCCCAGATAATCAGCACTCCCAGGCCAACAGTAAGACCTGCCAGTACGGCAAACTGTTGCTGAAGCGCCTTACGCTTAAGTTCACGATGTGGAAGCAGATTAATACGTATCATGATGGATCAAATCCTCGCATAGCCAGGCCGCTGGCAGTCAGCAACACCGCGGCATCCATCTTCAGCTGCCGCGGTGCAATCCGGCCGGATAACTCCATGCCGGAAAACGGATTAATCACCTGGGTAATCACCCCGGTACGTTCAGATACGATTTCCTCAAGACCTGGGATCACTGCACACCCGCCTGACAAGGAGATATAGTCAACCTGAGTATGTTGAGTGGAAGTATAAAAAAGCTGTATGGCTCGAGCCACCTCCAGCGCAGCCGTTTCACAAAAAGGCCGCAATACCTCATTTTGATAACTCTCCGGCAGCTTACCGTTGCGCTTGGCTGTCTCGGCTTCTTCCGGAGAGAGATTGAACTGATTCTGGATTTCTTGCGTTAGCTGATTTCCACCAAAGGATAAATCCCGCATATAGATAGAGGTATCATTTAACAGCACATTGATCCGCGTGACGCTCGCGCCAATATCAATGAGCGCAACCACCTTATCTTTTCCCCCATCCGGCAGCTGACTGCCAATCGCTCTGGAAGAAATAGCCTGGGCAGCAAATTGCTCGATATCCATCACCATTACCTTCAGGCCGGCAGACATTGCTGTTGCCACACGATCTTCCACTTTGTCTTTACGAGCAGCCGCCAACAACACCTCCACTTCTTCCGGACAATCTGGAGCCGGTCCAATCACCTGAAAATCAAGATTGACTTCATCCATTGCAAACGGCACATACTGATTGGCTTCTGTTTCAACCTGAAACACCAGATCATCCTCCCGCAAACCTGCAGGTACGTTGATTCTCTTTGTAATAACCGATGTCAGCGGCAGAGCCATAACAATTTTCCTCTGTCGCGTTCCCATTCGTTTCAGGGCATGCTGGAGACTGTCACTCACCTGTTCAATCTGGTTAATACCTCCATCTTGCAGAGCATCCATCGGCAATGGTTCGATAACATAGCGTTCCAAACGATAGGATTCTGGCGCTCCACTTTTTCTGGATAATTCCACTAGCTTAATTGAGGAAGCGCCGATATCCACCCCTAACATTCGGGAGGTACCTGTCAGCATGCCAAAATGGATATCAAAAGATTTCTTCAGTGCCATATCAGCTTTTATTTGCATAATGTTTCGACCAGAAGATTTTTATTCGGATGCAATACTTCAACTGAAGCCGATTCTGACAGGTAAGTGAAAAAATCAATTCATGCAATAACAGTTGATATACCCTTTATAATCTTGTGCTGGATCATTTTTTTACCCACACAACACTCTGCCTTTTAATGTTATTCCGCTGGCTTTTCCGTTTCCTCCTAACTATTCTGGCTGCTGGTTTACTTGCGACGTTGCTCGTGATATTTGCCGCCCTGGTTACGCTACCTTCTTTACCCAGTCTCGATATGCTGACTGATTATCGTCCGAAAATACCCTTGCGGATTTACAGCGCTGATGGTTTGCTGATTGGGGAGTTTGGTGAAGAGCGCAGGGATTTTGTAAAAATAAATGAGGTACCAGAATCTCTTAAACAAGCTGTGCTGGCAGCTGAAGACGATCGTTTTTACCAGCATTACGGGGTAGATTACATAGGTGTTTTGCGCGCCATTTATTCAAACTTCACGGCGGGCAGCACCCTCCAGGGCGCAAGCACCATTACCATGCAAGTGGCACGCAACTTCTTTCTGACCAAGGAAAAAACATTTACCAGAAAATTCAGCGAGGCATTACTGGCTTTTAAAATTGAACACAGCCTGGGAAAAGATCGCATTCTTGAGTTGTACATCAACCAGATTTACCTCGGGCAACGCAGCTATGGCTTTGCTACTGCAGCACAATCTTATTTTGGTAAAAAACTGTCTGATATTAATTTGGCTGAAGCGGCCATGCTGGCCGGGCTCCCTAAAGCACCTTCACGCTACAATCCGATTGCCAACCTGGAACGCGCAAAAATACGACAACAATATGTGTTGCGGCGGATGTATGAGCTCAACTATATTTCAGCCGACCAACTCGCGCTAGCAAAGAAAACTTCTATTGCAATTCATCGCCAGGTAAAAGTATTTGCCATGCCGGCTGATTACGTCGCAGAGATGGTGCGTCAGGTTGTTTACAATCGCTATCGTGAAGAAGCCTATACCCGTGGGATCAGGGTTTATACCACGCTGAGAAAATCTGATCAGGAAGCAGCCTACCGTGCGCTGCGCAAAGGAGTAATAGAATATGACACCAGACATGGTTACCGCGGCCCGGAAGCATTCCTGAAACTGCCAAAAGATCTCAAGGATCATGAAGCGCTGCAGGATATCATGCAAAATATCAGCAACAGTGATGATATTTTGGCAGCCGTTGTCCTGTCCGTAACACCCGGTGCTGTTGAAGCCTCCCTCAAAAATGGGGAAACAATCCGGATTACGGGAGATAGCCTGAAAGTAGCCAGCAGGTACCTTGGCAAAGATCCAAAGGTTACCGAAAAGCGAATACGCCCCGGTGCTCTGATTCGAGTAAAAAAGACAGAAAAAAACAGCTGGCAAATTACTCAATTACCTGAAATAGAGGCCGCTCTGATCGCAATAGATCCAAACAATGGCGCGATTCGCGCATTAGTAGGCGGGTTTGACTATAACCTCAACAAATTCAATCATGCCACCCAGGCCTGGCGTCAACCCGGATCAAGTTTCAAACCGTTCATTTATTCCGCAGCACTTGAAAAAGGCTTTACTCCGGCCACCATTATTAATGACGCCCCACTGTATCTGGGACCTGATCAGACTGGTGGCAAGGCTTGGGAACCCAGGAATTATGACGGCAAGTTCAGCGGCCCGATCAGAATGCGCACAGCATTAACTCATTCGAAAAACCTCGCATCCATCCGTATTCTTCAGGCGATTGGGCTATCCTACGCACAGGACTACATTACACGCTTCGGCTTCGATAAAAAACATCATCCAGCAGTTCTTCCCATGGCGCTTGGCGCCGGATCGGTCACGCCGATGCAATTGGCCGTTGGCTACGCTACTTTCGCCAACGGGGGATACCATATTCCTCCCTACTTCATTGAACGAATTGAGGATGAGCACGGAAAAATTATTGAGCAGACACGCCACACCACTGCAAGCCAGAACGCCAAGCAGGTTATAGATCCACGCAATGCATTCCTGATGACAAACATGATGCAGGATGTTGTCCAAAGAGGAACTGCCGCCCGGGCAAGAGCACTTGGCCGCAATGATATTGC
This sequence comes from Nitrosomonas eutropha, assembly GCF_003201195.1. Lineage (GTDB taxonomy): Bacteria > Pseudomonadota > Gammaproteobacteria > Burkholderiales > Nitrosomonadaceae > Nitrosomonas > Nitrosomonas eutropha. The sequence continues at coordinate 7,807 of NZ_QICQ01000047.1, forward strand.
CGGGAAAACGGGAACTACCAGCAACGCCTTCGATGCCTGGTTCTGCGGTTACCAGAAAGATCTGGTGGCGGTTACCTGGCTGGGCTTTGATGATCCCAAATCCATGGGAAACAGAGAAACCGGAGGGCAGGCAGCCTTACCTATCTGGATCAACTATATGGCCAGCGCACTTAAATCAATACCTGTCACAAAAATATCTCCTCCAAAAGGTATTGTTACGGCCAAGATTAATTCAGAAACAGGCTTGAGGGATCCATTCGGGACGCTCAATGAATACTTCTTCCAGGAACAGCTTCCGCCGGAAACAGATTATTCTTTCCAGGACCCTGGTTTTACGGATCAAATGGAAGACTGGCTGTTTTAAATCAGAGAGCAGTCGAGTGCAGGAGTATTTGCGCGGTTAACCCTCTTCTACCAGAGCTCCGTAAAGCCAATAAATTCAGCAAGATAGATACAACGAACAACTGCCTTAAATGTCCGTCCAGATCAGGCCGATAAAGGCGGTATGGTGAAGGAGGTTCAACATTCAGCAGCTTCCCGATTGAGGCTTCCTTGAACCAGGGAAATTCTTTGAAGGGTACACAGACTTCCCGAAAAACGGCAAGCTTAGCAAAACCCGTGGTCTGCCCCCTACCCCCTATTACTGGCCTATTATTCTGCTAATGTTCTGATATGTGTAGTCACACTTCTTCCCAATGCGCCCAACGCATATCCGCCTTCCAGCACTGAAACAATTCGGTTTTGTGCATGTTTTTCAGCAATAGCCATTATTTGCCTGGTAATCCAAACATAATCTGCTTCAACCAGATTTAATTGCGCCAGCGTATCTTCCCGGTGGGCATCAAACCCAGCCGAAATAAAGATAATTTCCGGTTTGAATGCTTCCAGTGCCGGCAGCCAATAATGCGTTACCGCTACACGGAACGCTTGTCCATTCGTATGTGCAGCAAGCGGTACATTAATAATGTGATCACCCCCGCTATCAGTGCCGCAATACGGATAAAATGGGTGCTGAAAAGTGGAGCAAAACAAGACACGCGGCTCATCCTGAAAAATATCTTCAGTACCATTGCCGTGATGCACATCAAAATCCACAATTGCTACACGTTGCAGACCATGATGCGCCAAAGCATGTGCTGCGCCAATCGCCACATTGTTAAAAAAACAAAATCCCATTGCCTGATTGCGCGTTGCATGATGTCCAGGTGGACGAACGGCACAGAATGCATTTTTCACCTGCTTGTCGATGACCAGATCCGTCGCCAGAACAACTGCACCGGCTGCATAATAAGCCGCTTCCAGGGTAAAAGGATTCATCGCAGTGTCATTATCAAGACAAACCAGGCCTTGCTGTGGTGCAGCTGATTTGATCTCATGCACATAGCTTTCCGTATGAGCTCGCATCAACTGATCATCGGTTGCACGTGGCGCTTCATATTGCTGTAAACGTGGCAGCGTATCGGTGGCAACAAGCTGTTCCTGAATGGCCAGTAATCGTTCCGGACATTCTGGATGGCCATGTTTCATATCATGCTTCAGATAAATCGGATGTGTAACAAAGGCAGTAGTCATGGAAAACCTTCACAAGGGATGAAGGCTCGGGCACTTACACAACAGATTTTACAGTCTCGCAGCTGGGCGGTCCGTGGCAGATAGTCAAAGCCATTTGCTGCTACCCACAGCAACAGATGAGTATCCAGCAAAAGCTTCATACGCCCTCTTCAAATAGCCTTGCGATTTCCGTTTCATCCATCCGATCAAAATCATCCGGTACATGGATTTGCCCAGCCATAAAATCAAACCGCTTAATCTGAGAAGGCTCCGATGCCCGGAGCGCAACAACCTTGGCCATCGGTTTGCCAGCCTTGGCAGCTTGTTCCCCCAACCGGGATAATTGAGTTTTAGCGTCGTGAATATTGTATATCCGCATCGTGCTCTTCCAATTAAACTTAGTTCAACTAACTTAGCTTATACCAACTTGGTTTCTCGTTCTATCCTGTACTCGTACATTCGTTTGGAACAGATGTATTTTGAGGGGATAGGGCGCTTGCGAAATGGTGTAGCCACTCGCAGCAATCCAGGGCCATTGAAGATACGCAAATCGGCGCACCAGGTAGATTAATTTACGTGAACAGGCTCAATATGAAATTTCAGGTTAAGCGCTTTGATAACCTTAATTACTGTAGAGAATTCCGGATTTCCGTCAGGAGACAAAGCCTTATAAAGCCCTTCACGAGTCAGGCCGGTTTCACGAGCAAGCCAGGTCATTCTGCGGGCACGGGTAATATCACCTAATGCAGCACGAATGAGACTGCCGTCACCCGGATCTTCTTCCGTGCAGGCCTCAAAATACAATTTTAGGTCTTCATCTGTTTTGAGCTGTTCTAGCCACAACAGGCAATCCAAAATTGCGTATCTTTTGCCTCAACTGAAGTACTGCGGCATTCCACGCATAATTCATGGCGCCATCAAATAAGCCAGTGCTGACGGCTACACACATACGAGCCATGAGCTCACCTCTTAATTCAGGTGGTATTTCTCGTAGCTCTCTTGGCAAATCTCTCCATGCGTACTCGATTTCTTCGGCGCTCGCCAGCACTTCTCGTGGAATTCCAAGCGAAGCTGTCAGCTCTGCTATTGCTGGAAGAATAGTCGTCGGAAGCGACGGTAATACTGGCTCTTCCTTTTTTAGGAGATCGCTCATATATTCCTTGGTTTGAATTCCGGGTACAGCTAACGCAATATAACGACATTCTGCCCAATAACCCCGCATGCAATGTCGTATAACTCTGAAACAGGTTAATTCTCATCACGTATTCCAATTAAATATTCATCCGACACGACAATTGATCAGCTTAAAAACTACCTGACCAGATACTACAAGAGAGAATAAGGTGTAATGACATGGTTTAATAAACCGGACAGTCCAGTTAAGAGAAAATAACCTTAACTGGAGGAAGCAATGGAAACGAGAAAGCAGTACACAAAAGAGTTCAAACTAGATGCCATCAGTC
>NZ_QICQ01000048.1 GCF_003201195.1 Nitrosomonas eutropha
CAGTATGAGTGGACAGTGCGCCACTTGGGAAAGTCATTAGGCAGGGCTCGCCACTGGCAGCCGCTCTTGAGCAAATACAGCACCGCACAAAAAACATCGTACAGATCTATTCGTCGAGGGCTGGTCTTCCTGCGCGCGCTCTCCAGCAAAGGCTTGATAAGCTCGAATTGTTCACGACTGATGTCGCTCGGGTAACTTCTTCTCATCTTCCGAGTTTCTCATACTCCCCTAGACTTTGAACAGGTTCTGAGAGGTATTCCACCAGCCACCCCAAGCGTGAATAAAAAGCAAAATCGGTTACATCTGTCACTAATACTGGCGACAAATCTTCACGCCCCGTCAGCAAGTGCTGAAACCCATTGCAATACTCGCGTATTTGCTGAGGATCAGCGCCCTCGGCCCATATCAACAAAGTCCGGGCATCTGACAAATCGCCTGTATATTTCAAATCCGTACGCCACCGCTGCCGAAGATAGTAAGAACGGCTCAATCCCGATACGCGCAGCAATCGCCCCATTCGCTGGCTAAATCGCCGGTGCCACACCGGGGAAGGCTTTTGTGGCAATAGTTCGTAGCGCACCAGTAATGCCCATTCCGGGTTATCAGCCAGCTCCGCCAACTGGCGTCTCAATCTCCGGGTTTCTTCAATGAGCGCATACATAATCTTAACGATTCGCCAATGCAAGAATCGTATCCGCCGCGAGTGCAGCACCATTCATTGGAACCAAGTACTTGCGATCTATATGCATACCTGCCAGTTGCAGCAGCTCCCTAACGGAAGCCTCCCTCTCACTTTCGTTTCCACACCTGGAAACAATAATAGGTGCATGCCTGGCCACCAAATACGCACGCCGATTCTGATCATCCAGCTTCGTATCTGTATTCGGCACCAACAGTGCAGGTACTTGAGCCTGAACAATCTCGCAGCACGTGTTATAACCCGATGCCCCGATAAATACATCGAAAGCGCGTAAATAGCGAACCAGAGGATATGCTGAAACCGGCCGCACACCCTCCGGCAGTACAACATCCTTAACCGATATGGGATTATTCGCCCAAATAACTTCAAAACCCGCATTCTGTAACTGCTGTATCAAACCGACCCCAACACCTTCAACATCGTTGATGTTACCGGCACCCAGGGAAAATAAGGCGTAGCGTCCATTCTCGCTTAACCCCATGGCTTCTCTGGCCTGCACTTTATCCAGCAGCTCATCATCTTTTAATACACAAACTGGCGGGACACGCACTTGTGGACAGCCAAAATCACCATCCTCAAAACTGAATTCATCACCCACCTCGCCCGGCCGAATAATCATGCTAAACATGTCTGGATACAAAAATGGCTTAATCTTATCGGCCTGGTGTAACCCCCGATACGACCAGATAATTTTTGCTTTACCGTATTCTCTACAAGCGTGAATAAATCCCTGATAGGGCCAAGTACCATCAAAAACAACAGCTGCTGGACGAACACGCTCCAGCATCAGGCCAAGGCGAAGACACAGCTCACGATTCCATTCTGACGAACTTGCACGAGACCAATTGTGTGAAACAAAATAATCTGCTTTGAATCCCATCTCTTCGATGATTTCAATAGCAGAACTCAAAGAAAAGAAAACAGGACAAACCTGTTCACGCAACTGACGAGCATAGGCGAGACAACGGTTCAAATGCCCCATACCGGAACCGTTCACATTAAAAAAAAGAATGCGGGGCAGAAAAGCTGATCCAGATTTATCCATCCGCCACTTCACCGCAATTCATGCATGAAGCACTCAATTTTTCTTGATCAGACAATCTTCCAGCTTGCCGCCTCTGGCCATATATTCCTTCAACCACTTTGGCCTGGCGCCACCACCCCAGGTTTGATCTGGATCATTCGGATTGGCATACCTCGGCTGACGTTTTTTGCTGCTACCCGACAAGCCCAATTCATTCACGGTAAAACCGTAAATCTGAATAGCCCGTTTGATTTCTTTAAGCACCTCTTTACGCTTATTTTCGAGCAGCTCCTTTTTCCTAGCTTGCAGCGCTGCAATCTGTTCATCAATACCCTGAACTTCCTCCAGATTATTCATTTGACTTCCATCACTTTACTCCATCATCATATCGGCACAAAAACACTACTACAGATAAGATCTGAAAGAAATGTTCTTTTGCCTACCCTCATACCAACCAGTCCAGCCATCCTGAACTGCCTCACTACCATTCTTAGAACCTGTTCAAGATCTCGATCAAGAGATGCAATACAAGGCAAAATTGAACGAGAAAGCAGAGCATACTTGAAGTATGTGAGCATTTTGAGTTCAATTTCAACGCCGTAATGCGCTCTTCAGTGAGATATTGAACAGGTTCCTATATCGAAAAGCTTCAAAAATCAGCTCATATCAAGATTGTATTCGCAGCATATCGAGATTTAGCCTTTGTATCAGCAGAAACTTGCTGCGCTACGTCCGCAGTCACAAAGGTGACGAAGAGATGGGCTGCTTCAGCGCTGAAGATTTTACAAAATAACGCCACGGTAACCCAAAAAATGCTCATCTTACTAATTAATATATCTGGAAGACATCAGGGCCTGCTGAGATTCACCTGGAGTTGATGACAGCGGATACCAGATAAATGGCTGATGAGAAGCTGCAGCCGGTCTTGTCGCTGCGAAAAGCAATACGCTTGAACTCTTTGCGTTTTCCAAAGAAATTTTTTATGAGATGGCGCCATTTGTATATCTCCGAATCAATGGCCAGAGGATTTTTGCGTCGACTCATCTGAGAGATCACCACGTGATAGTCTCGCTGCTGTAACGTTTGAATCAACCAGTTTTGCATCAAACGTTTTGTCTGCCAGCAAGGCGCCAGAATCTATGCCAGTGATCAGCTCCTTGACGCCTTTGATGTCATGGCGCTGACCCGGCATTGAATTTTCTGCGACGAAAATAGAGGGGAACGAATCCGTGTATTCATGAACTGGATAAATAACCTGCAATACTGGCGCTATTTCATACTTTGACTATTCCGTCCATACCTTATTCTCACTTACGCCAGTTTAAAAATTATTAAACCCATCTACGTTGTCACATCTGTTTTTAAAATTGATCAACCTTTTCGAGGTTCATATTGAAATACGATTCAGCAACTGGTTGGCCTCGAAGTTATTTATGGAAAACATTATGGCACTTTATATGACTCAACCTATGACCTCCCCCAACACGATAAAAATTACGTACTATCGAAAGCAAAGCCAACCTCATCCGAGTCACGAAGAATCAGGAGCTTTCACTGCAGCAGCCAAATCAAATTATGCAACGTTTAATCACATTCCTGAGAGCGACGTCGAAGAAGGTATCTATAAAAGCTCGCAGGGTGTTCCTACTGGGGGAAAAACTTACGAGATTTAAGGAGAGAGTTAGGTAACGGAGATACTCCAAATTACGTATGGACGTGTACCAACCATCATGATGTATTGTTACGATCACATGACAAATAAATACCTGGTATTTTAAGGAAAATAAATTATGGCAGCAATTACAAAGGCATTAATTGGCGAAGATGCGAGCGGTGCTCTGAGAGATGAATGTTCAGCTCATCTTGATTCTCTTATGGCTCTTGGACAGGCCAAGTCTCAGTACTACGCGGAAAAAATTAATACGAGTCTATTAGGTGCGGGTCAAGGGACTGATAAAACGTTCCCTATCTCATCTATACAATCCTTCATCTATCAGACAAAAGCCTACACATCAGATAACGCAAAAAACATCAGCAGTGTTGTTAATGACTCCATTAAGGGCTTTGTATCGGGAGATACTACATCAGCCGTTAATACCATGGTATCTGGCTTTGTTGATATTTTATTTGGTTCAGCAGAGGGTTCTGAAAGTGAGATTATAAGATACTGTGCGATTCTTGAAGGCGTGTCTATGATTCGCCTTGATTTTGCTGGCTGGTCGCGTTCAGTTACATCCAAGCAATTGAAAAGTAAATGCGATAAGGTAAGTGCTTTTGTACTCTACAGATCAATCGTGGATATGAAAAAGGTATCTCTGAATGATTTCATATCAGTATATCAACTCACGGTAAAGGCAGAGAATAAGGATCTTGATGCAGCTGGTGTGTTGAAAAAATGCCAAGAATTATACTATCTATTTAACCCGCAAGATAAGCCTGCAAATATGCTTAAAGCATCAATCCCTCCTTTGAGGGAGGAGACGTTTCAACCATCAATAGGACATGAATCACTAGACGTTTTCAGAAAGCAGCTAGTTACATTATAGGACACCTCGAATAACCCGAGGTTTTCAGTAAATCTTGCCGCGAAATGATGGCCGCGACCGAATTCGGTTCTAGTCTCATGACAAATCGCCGTTTTTACCCCGAATCGTCCTGGACATTGGCGATTCGGCCCATTTCGGGTATCAAAGTGCCTTGATTCCTGTCTCCCCAAAGTAGAGCAACGCTTCAGATTGTAGCAAGTCGCCACCATCGTCATCGCTGCTGTGCTGCTTGGGCGCCGGCACCAACGTGGCGTCGATGATCTGACTGCCGCGCGCGATGAAACCCCTGCTGGAGAAGCTGCGCGGAGACGCCGTCGAACAGGGGGCTATGTGATTTTATCGACAAGAGAAGAACGGGTTTCAGGACAGCGTAATTTTACCAAGTCGACCAAGAAGGGGCGAGTCGATATTTTTCGAGGCGCCCAATAATCTACATTTGTGTTTGCTACATCAGCATAAAGAACTTACAAGAAATACTATAAACGATATTTTCATTATATTTCTTTCAGTGGAAAAATAGGACAGTAACTTTTTTTACTCTCAATATTTTTTATAACTGATGTTATTTTAATAGACAACTGCACGAAATGTCAGAATTCAGTAACACTAATTATTGTTATTAGATTATTCCACCGCTCGTCAGACAATTGATTTCCGCAGCTACATCTAATTATCTCATGTGTAAGTGCAGCATCTCAGGCTTATAGATGATACTTATTAAAAGTGTTGCAATCACGTAAAAATAATCTGCGCAACCGACTAAATATCCTTCTTTACGCGGCTATTCATCAATGTAATATTTTTATATTGATTTACTACATCTCTGCATTTGGCTAATTTTAGCTACTTTGAAACCTATTTAAACAACATAAAAAAAGAGCTTATAAATGATTTCAAGCAACTGGATCAAAGGTGTTTTATTAGTAATAATATGTACATTCTCATTATCTTCAACAGTAATCCTCGCCGCAAAAAATCATCCAAAACCATTACCGACATATCAGTATCTCGATGTTTACAACAATTATCTGCAACCTGTAGCAACCGCAATAGATTATCACTCCGGGTTGATTTATCTCTTTAACTACGATAAAGACAAGCTGATTACCGTCGAACCAACAAGTCTCTTCGGGTGGCCAGGAAATGTTCCATTACAGCATACGCTTGTATTTCCAGAAGGTGATAAGATTTTAATCACAACTGATAACACAGCAGAACATTCTGCTTACATTGTCATACTGAAAGTAAAAGATATTAACTGGGATGCAGGAACAACTTCACTTGAAGTAGAAGCTACAATAGCTATAGATAATCCAGGAACACCAGCAGAGTTTCCGTTTGTTGAACCTGTCAACAATGTCCAAAATATCCCTCACTGGTTGGTAGGGAGGGGAACAACACAGATACATGGCCCCACAATTCTGCCTTACTCAGATTTTGTTTATCTAACTGAACTTACTTCAGATAGAGTGCGTGTCTTCAACCATAAAACAAATGAACTTGTAAGTGGCGTGGATCCTATTGTCATCCCTGATTATACGGAACAAACGCACGGCATCATGTTTAATAAATCAGGAACAATTGGTCTTGGAACTGGCTATTTCTTTGATAACAGTCTTATCGACGTCTATAAACCTAATAGACAAACAGGGGAGCTGCAAACGATAGGACAGATCAAGCTGGGTGATGAAGAACGGCACGCGGCATTTACCCACTTTGTATATTGGCTGGATGAACGATATGCTGTGACTGCTTCTATGCAGCTTGATAAGACCTCGCTTACTTCTGTTAATACTAAGCAGATTATCCCTCCCAGCGTGTGGTTACTTGATACATTAGAGGGCACCGCAAAGAAGATTATTAACCATACCAATAATGCAAATGGGGCAGGTATTTTCCGTTCTCCTTCTGATCTTGCAGTAGTCAATGGCAAACTCTATATCGCAGAAGAAGATTCACTTGATTTCACGTTTGCCAATGACGGATACATTTCTGTATTTGATCTGACTGATCGTAACAAGCCACGATTCCTGAAAAGACTTAAACCTGGCCGGGAGCTACCCAACGGATATGCAGTAGCTCACACAATCAGCCCGACACCGGATAATCGTTTTCTGATAGTCGCAAGCTGGGTTTCAGGTTATGTACTCAAAATAGATACAGAGACAGATACTGTTGTCAAAGCCTGGGGACCGAATGATGGCCTAACCAAACCGCATGGTATTTGTACTGCCGGTGGTCTTCGCTAGCTGTAGTAAAGAAAACTGATTCATCTTCTTTTATCCAAAAAATTATCAGATAAAAATTAGGATGAATCAGTTTAAAAACAAGTAATGAATGCAAAACAGTTATTAAGGATGACTAATGAAAAAAATAGATGGAATGAAATTGAGGGCCTTTCGGAATTACTATTTTCAAGTTATTACTATCTTATTCCTTACTCTTGTACAAGCTGATATCAGAGCAGCAACTATTACATTATCCCGTCCAATAACATTACAGCCAGAAACAATCATTCACCTCGAACAAGCTAGTACAACTGGTACCAGTCAGTGGAAGCTCATTGTTTTCGGATTTACTCACTGCAAAGATGTCTGTCCGATGTCACTTGTTAATTTATCCACGATGGTTAAAACAGCAATTAGTGAACAGATTGATATCAATGGAATTTTTGTCACGGTTGATCCGGATAGAGACACAGAAGCAATCTTGGCCAATTATACGAAAAGCTTTGGCACCGACATTTCCTATTTACGTTTTGAAGGAGAAGAACTGGAGCGTTTCAAAAACGCCTTTCAGGTAGAGGCTATCTTTTATACAAAGAATGTGGGTAACCAAACCCATTATCAGGTTGATCACAGTACCACAGCCTTTCTGGTCGATCCAGCAGGAAGAATTAGAGTAATTTTTGATGCTTTAAAAGATGCCAGAGATATGGCAAGAATTTTTCATGAAGACAAAAAATTATTCAAATCATGAATAGGATGATATTAGTTGCAATCCTATTCATGGTAACAAAATCTGTTTTTAGCATGACAATAGATCCTGATCCCCGAATAATTGTCTCTTTTATGGACAAAACCATTTCTCCCGAATTGGACATATTACGGGTAATGGCAGGTATTTCATCTGATAACAATCATCTCATATTCGAAGTTAAAACGAGAGGGGAGCGCTTGCAGGGAAGCAAGCGTGATTATCTACTTCTACACATTACACATGGAAAAACGTATGTACTTCTTTTACCTATCAACAAAGAAAAAGAGAATCAGGTGATAGTATATGAACGTTTATCTCAATCCAATGGCGATGATCATGCTTCCCCCATCCTGGGCAGATTCATTAGAAATTCATCCCTGATGAATTTTAATATCACACCCATTTCCCAAGGAGGAGAATTTAGTATACCGCTCGATTGGATCGATTTTAATACAAATCTCAGTTTCGACGCTTATACAGTTCAGGCAAAGGTCAAAGGAAATACTCTGGAAATTGACAAGGTATATGATTGGGCAAGAAAGGGAAGAACACATATTAATAAAGAATCACTTTCTGCTATTACATTGCTCAATAAAATCTGTACTCCCACAAGTAACAAGCAGAGGTTCTAGTTCTTACGAAAAAGAAGAATGCCAAAGAACTGATAGGAAGAAAACAGAACTGATTGACATCCTCCTTCGCCTAAAAGGCGGAGGATTCCTACGACGCTCAGGCGCAGCATTGAGCTGCTTCGGCAAATTCCTGCTGCTGGTGACCTTGTTGCATCGCCCACTTCACAGGCGAACCGGGCGTGTCCCGCCCTTAAAATATTGATCGCACCGACCACATCGGTGTTTCCCTCGAAACTGCATTCCATGCACTCAAACTGCACTTGCATCTGGCGGTTGTCCGCCGACACATGGCCACAAGCTGGGCAGGTACGAGCAATGAGATAACTGTCCGGTTTCATTAAACCACATCATGACGCCGGCGGAAGTGACTGACCGCAAAGGATGGCATTGCAAGCCCTAAAACGCTGCAAGCAGAGTCTGGGGCAGGTCAAAAGTCTGCTGTGCAATAGAGCGACTATACCGGAGAACCATTTGAGGCATGCGAGAAATTCTGGGCGAACTTGTCACGGTGCAGATTGCCAAGCGCAGTGAACTGCACACTTTAGTCCCCGCAGATAATCTTAATTAAATCTGTAGATTAAGAGCGGAGTCTGGAATCGAATGTAAAATCACGAACAATCTCAATTTCTACTTCTTTCATCGCTGGATGATTTGGGTTGATCACTATGTTTCTGGCTTCCAGGATCACCGCAGAGGGCACAATTAGACCAAGATATTTTCCTTTGCGTAAGAACGAATCACCATAAGCTGCTGCTGTTGGTGATCCTGGAAGGGTATTCCAATCATCTGGCAAAGCATCGAGTGGCGGAGTTTTATAGAAATTATTGTCATCAGGTAGAGTTATTCTGACGACCATGAGATTCAATGGAAGAATCGATCCTGTATGTACTAGCTTTTCCAGTGCTGCAATTTCCAGCGAGAGCCCTGCATAAATTGTAGGTATACCAGCGCTATTCCAACGTTGCCCTTTTATGCTAGCTCCGTATCCGGTACGGTCGAGAGCAAATTCTTTCCTGGAAATCCTCCAGGCAAATACTAAGCAACACTGCCATAAGCAATGGAAGCCAAAACTTTCCTGACTTCATCGGCGCCCATATCCGTATCAAGTAATGATAGAGGGGATTCGCCTAAAGCCAGATTAGATTCGAGCATCCAGCGTCTTGCCAGATCTGACGAATCAAAAACCTTTCCTGCTTCAGCCTCAATGAGTGCAATTCGTGCCAATCTTTCGGATTCCAAAGGACCAAGCTTTCCACCCGATTTAATCTTTCGGGTAATAGTCGCATCAGAGATGCCAATTAATTTTGAAAGCTTTGCTTGAGATATATTGTAGTAGCAACCCGCTTCAACTAAATGGACTACTTTTACTCCGCCTCGTACCATTTCAATTCTCTTTGCCGGAGACATCTTCCGGATCATCGCCCCCCATTCCTGGAAAGAATGTCCGGTTGGCTCTTTCTTTTGTTTGGCTTGCTTTAATTCAATGCCCATTATTTAATACCATCAAATGAATAAAATTTTATAATCATTTGATCATAATCTTGATAGAGATTCAAGCAAGCGGCCCTGTCGCAAATGTTCTTAACGTGCAAAGCCACCCTTATCTGCGAACACAGTCATCCGGCTAAAGCCATAAACTGCTTAGATGTTTAGTCCCACGGTGTGCCGGTGTAACATATAACCAGCTACGGAGGGATGATTTATGGGACAGATATTACACGGAAGCGCCCGCACGACAGTGGCGGTGCGTCGAGCGATACAAAATAGTCAAGAGAGTCTGAATGTTCTGGCCAAGCGGCATGGGATTAATCCAAAAACGGTAGCGAAGTGGCGGAAGCGGGAATTCACCCACGATGCACCGA
>NZ_QICQ01000049.1 GCF_003201195.1 Nitrosomonas eutropha
CCCTCGGTCGGCAGCAAGGGCGACAGCTACGACAACGCGCTGGCAGAAACCATCAATGGGCTGTACAAAACAGAATTGATTCACAAGCGCGCCCCTGGAAAACCAGGGAGGCCGTGGAGCTGGCAACCCTGGAATGGGCAGCCTGGTTCAACAACCAGCGGCTGCTGGAACCAATCGGTTACATCCCTCCCGCAGAAGCTGAGGTAAACTACTATAGGCAATTCGCCAGGAAAGCCATTCCGGTGGCTTGACTTTAACCAAACAGCCTCCTCAAAACCCGGGACGATTCATCTGAACAAATTAATAATTGAGCCAGATCAATTAAAATAGAGACTGTAAAATCTATTGTGTAAGTGCCAAAGCCTTCATACCTTGTGAAGGAATTTTCCATGACTACTTGTCGCAGAATCGGAAAAGCGCTCAATGCACGGGGTTATCCGGTGGATCGCTGGAAAGCTCGAAGATTGATGCGAGAAGCTGGCGTGCAAGTGAGGCACCGGGAAAAGTACAAGGTAACCACTGACAGCAATCATAAACAACCGCTATTCGAAAACAAACTGAATCGACAGTTTGATGTTGCTAAACTGGATCAGGCCTATGTGAGCGATATTACTGACATTTGGAATCAGGAAGGCTGGTTGTATCTGGTGTGGTGATCGATTTGTTTTCCAGGAAAGTGGTTGGCTGGAGTATGAGTACAAGAATGAAAGCAAGACTGGTGTGTGATGCATTGCAGATGGTTATCTGGCAACGTTAGCTGCAAGTAGGGATGACGGTACATTCGGATCGCGGATCGTAATATGCCTGCAAACAGTATCGTCAACTTCTAAAAATATATGGCTTTATCGGCAGCCTTAAACAGGAGCAAATCCACTGGCAATATTACCTGACCCGCTATGCAGCTCAGCAAGATGTATTGCATATATTTCCATGTTTTATAACAGCCAGCGACTACATTCATACTTGGGATACAAAAGCCCAAACCAATACCTGATTAGAAAGATTGTTCAGCCGGGCCCGATTTTTTCTATGATAAGGCGCATAGTGGCCCAAACACACCCATCAAAGCTCTGGCTTTACGCGCAAAGCGGTTTTTAACTGGATTACTGCTGACCTCGCGCCAGGTTGTATAGTCACTTCCGATGGATTGAGTTGTTTTACCGGGGTTGCTGATGCTGGCTGCCAGCACCGGGCAATCGTTGCGGACAGCCGCAAATCTAAGGATTTACCAGAATTCAGCTGGATCAATACGGTTTTGGGCAACCTCAAAACCAGCCTGGGTGGCACTTATCATGCATTCAATTTCGCCAAATATAGAACCCGTTATCTCGGTGCATTTGTTTACCGTTTCAACCGGCGCTTCCATCTTGAGGCGCTCCCTCTACATCTGTTCGTCGCCGCAGCCACTATCGGACCCCGGCCAATACGTTGGCTACGGCAAGCTGAACAATCTTTCTAATCAGGTACAATGTTTCTACATTTAACGCTAAGGAAAGGCTGGTTAAAGTGATAAACGTCATTGCGAGTGTGTGGTTTTTAGCTGCGAGGCCATAGGCCGTGGCAGGAAGCAATCCAGATGACGGAATAAATCAGTGTTTCCCTAAACTTACCGGGAAAGGGATATATGCGATTTTTACAGTTTTTGGTCATATTCTGGCTGGGTACTCATGCGCAGTGGGCGCTGGCTTTTTTGCCAATTCAGCAGTGGCAGACAGCAAACGGGGTACGGGTTTATTTTGTTGAGAATCACGATTTGCCGATTCTTGATCTCAGCATTGAGTTTCCGGCAGGCAGCAGTACTGATACCGCTGCGACATCTGGGCGTGCGAGGCTGGTACAACGGTTGATGGGTATGGGCGCGGGTGGTTTATCAGAAGATCAGATTGCTGAAACACTGGCGGATGTCGGAGCAGAGCTGGGTGGAACATTTGATCTGGATCGAGCGGGTTTGTCATTGCGAACGTTGAGTCATCAGCAGGAGCGCATTCGTGCGCTGAATGTGCTGGCACAAATCATCCAGCGTCCGGAATTTTCTGAACAAATCTTGGAACGGGAACGTACGCGCATCATTTCTGCACTCAAGGAAGCGGATACCAAGCCGGAAGTTATTGCAGATCGGACGTTAATGAAGCTGTTGTATGGCAAGCATCCTTATGGTTTGCGTGAATCCGGAGAGCCGGATACGCTTACCATGTTGAAACGTCAGGATCTGGTTGATTTTTACCGTACGCACTACACGGCTGGTAATGCAGTTGTCGCAATCATTGGTGATATCAAGCGTGATGAAGCGAATCATATTGCAGAGATGCTGACTGAAAATTTGCCCAGCGGAAAAACGAATAATAGCTTGCCAGCAGTCGAAAAACCGGAGCCGATAACCCGAAAAATTGCGCATCCGGCGACACAAAGCCATATCCAATTGGCTTATCCTGGGTTGAGCCGCAAGGATCCTGATTATTTTCCTTTGCTGGTTGGCAATTACATTCTGGGTGGGGGTGGGTTTGTATCTCGTTTGATGAAGACAATTCGTGAAACACGCGGGTTGGCCTACAGTGTTTACAGTGCTTTTATACCGTATCGGGAGAAAGGGCCTTTTGAAATCGGTTTACAGACAAAGAAAGAGCAGGCAGAACAGGCTTTGCAATTAACGCGAAAGACACTCAGTGACTTTGTTGAACAGGGGCCAACTAAGAAAGAATTACAGGCTGCCCGGCAGAATATTGTGGGGGGATTTCCCTTGCGTATCGACAGTAACCGGAAAATACTCGGTTACCTGGGGGTGATCGGGTTTTATGATTTGCCACTGACTTATCTGGAAGATTATGTCAAGGCAGTGGAAAAAGTGACTGTGGCACAGATTAAAGAGGCGTTCCAGCGCCGGATTGATCCAGCAGGGATGGTGACTGTAGTCGTGGGTGCAGAGTAGACTCCTGATTTTTCATGTTGCTAATGGGTAAAATTCGTATTATTGGCGGGCAATGGCGCAGCAGATTGCTCCAGTTTTCTGATGATAAGTTGTTACTGAGACCGACGCCAGATCGTGTACGAGAAACATTATTCAACTGGCTGGGGCAGGATCTGACCGGAAAAACTTGCCTGGATCTGTTTGCCGGTAGTGGTGCACTGGGGTTTGAAGCAGCTTCGCGTGGAGCAAAACAGGTCACCATGATTGAGCAAAATGTAAAGACGACGCGCAATCTACGCAACGCTATTGAGAAACTGGCTGCTTCACAAGTGAAACTTGAGCATACCGATGCCCGGACATTTCTTGCATCCAACTCTGAGTACTACGATATTATTTTTGTAGACCCTCCGTATCAATCCGGGTTGCTGACTGAAGTATTGCCATTACTGCCTGCGAGGTTGAGGAAAAACGGGGTGGTTTATGCTGAAAGCAGTGACAAGTTATTGCCCGATAATACCTGGTTGATCTGCAAGCAAGGGCGAGCAAGCCATGTTTATTATTGCCTCTTGACTCTGAATCTTGATGGATAAAGTTATTTACCCAGGTACGTTTGATCCGATTACCCATGGGCATGAGGATCTGGTATATCGTGCGTCGAGATTATTTGGCAAGGTGATTGTGGCGGTTGCTGTCAGTAGTGGAAAAGCACCTTTTTTCTCGCTGGAAGAACGGGTGAAAATGGCCAGAAACGTGCTGACCGGATATTCCAATGTTGAAGTAACGGGATTTTCCGGCCTGCTGATGGAATTCGCGCGGCAACAGGATGCTCATATCATCATTCGCGGTCTGCGTGCCGTATCTGATTTTGAGTATGAATTTCAACTGGCGGGCATGAATCGCGGCTTGTATCCGGACGTGGAGACCATTTTTCTGACGCCATCTGAACAATATATGTTTATCTCCGCCACGATTGTGCGTGAAATTGCCCGTTTGGGAGGAGATGTAAGCAAATTTGTACATCCTCTTGTGATCGAGCGGTTACGTCAGAAAAAGATAGAAATGAATAATGGAGAGTAATAAAAATGGCACTGATCATTACTGATGAATGCATCAATTGCGATGTGTGTGAACCTGAATGTCCTAACCAGGCAATTTCACAGGGGGAGGAAATTTACGAGATTAACCCGGATTTGTGTACGGAATGTGTCGGACATTATGATACGCCGCAGTGTGTGGAAGTTTGTCCGGTCAGCTGCATTATTGTTGATCCGAACCGGGTTGAGGATCATGAGCAGCTGATAGAGAAGTATCGTTTTCTGACTACGGGCGCGAACCGAGCTCCTCAGGGATAGCGTAACGTCGTTGACCAAAAATTGCTGTGCCTATTCTGACCATTGTGGCCCCTTCCGCAATGGCGTTCTCCAGATCTTCTGACATGCCCATTGATAGCGTATCCAGGATAAAGCCTTTCTGTTTGAGTTGCTCGTAAACTTCTCGCATCATCTGAAATTGTTCGCGTTGCAGCGCAGTGACAGCAGTCAGTTCCGGCACGGCCATGATTCCGCGCAGTTGAAGTCGCGGCTGCTCACTGACAAAGGCTGCCAGTTCTGCGGCTTTTTCCGGATCTACTCCACTTTTAGTAATTTCTCCACTTACATTGACTTGCACGCAGACTTGCAGGGGAGGTAATGATTCCGGTCTTGCTGCTGAAAGACGAGTTGCGATTTTTTCCCGGTCAATGCCATGTACCCAGGAAAAATTCTCGGCAATCAGTTTGGTTTTGTTGCTTTGAATTGGGCCGATAAAGTGCCATTCGATTGGTAAATCGGCTAATGCACGAATTTTAACCAGACCTTCTTGCAGATAATTTTCTCCAAACACGGTTTGTCCCGCTTCCCAGGCTTCTCTCAACTTATCCGGTGTATTGGTTTTACTGGCTGCCAGTAACTGAATAGTTGCCGGGTCGCGCCCCACATTTTTAGCGGCATCAATAATACGGTTCTTAACATTCTGCAGGCGTGAGGCAATTGTAGTCATGGCGAATAGTGATCTAAATGAGTTGACAAATACGATGGATATTACAGGGAAAGTTTGGCTGATGTTCCCGAAATATATTTAATTCCGTGCGGTTTGATCCGTTCTAGATTGGATCGGCCCGGTGTGGCCGGAAATGACATCCAACGATTGTCATTGACCAACCAATATTCCACGAGGTAGAAGGAACACATCGGATGAACATAGTAGAACTACTCTCATTTGTGGTCAAGAATAGCGCTTCTGATCTGCATTTATCTGCTGGCATGCCACCCATGATTCGGGTGCATGGAGAGATTCGGCGTATCAATCTTCCCGCACTGGAGCACAAGGATGTGCATGACATGGTGTACGACATCATGAACGATAGCCAGCGTAAAGCTTATGAAGAACATCTGGAATGTGATTTTTCATTTGCTATTTCTGGTCTAGCTCGTTTCCGAGTCAATGCCTTCAACACCCAACGGGGAGCAGCTTCGGTGCTGCGTACCATTCCATCCAAAGTACTAACGCTTGAAGAGCTGAAAGCACCTAAGATATTTGCCGAGATCGCGCAACAGCCGCGTGGCGTGGTGTTGGTTACGGGGCCAACCGGATCTGGCAAGTCAACTACGCTTGCAGCCATGATCAATGATATTAACGAAAATCAGTATGGTCATATCCTGACTCTGGAAGATCCGATCGAATTTGTGCATGAAAGCAAAAAATGTCTGATTAACCAGCGTGAAGTCGGGCGAGATACGCACAGTTTCAGCAATGCACTGCGCTCTGCCTTACGGGAAGATCCAGATATTATTCTGGTGGGGGAAATGCGGGATTTGGAGACTATCCGCTTGGCGATGACTGCTGCGGAAACCGGTCATCTGGTTTTCGGCACGCTACATACCAGTTCGGCTGCCAAGACGATTGACCGGATTATTGACGTGTTTCCTGCTGAAGAAAAGGAAATGGTACGTGCGATGTTGTCTGAATCGTTGCGTGCAGTTATTTCCCAGGCGCTGCTGAAGACAAAGGATGGCAAAGGGCGAGTGGCCGCACACGAGATCATGATCGGTACACCGGCGATCCGTAACCTTATCCGGGAAGGGAAAGTGGCACAGATGTATTCAGCCATCCAGACCGGGCAGGGAGTCGGGATGCAGACACTTGATCAGAATCTGACAGATCTGGTGAAACGCGGTGTTATTTCGATAGCGGAAGCGCGCACCAAAGCGATGAACAAAGATAATTTCCGGGGTTAAGGGTAGAACATGATGGAAAAAGAACAGGCACTTAAATTTATGCATGATTTATTGCGACTGATGCTAAGCAAGAAGGCTTCAGACTTGTTCATCACAGCAGGCTATCCTCCGGCGATGAAAATAGATGGAAAAATGACACCGGTCACGCAACAGGCGCTCTCTCCTATACATACCGAAGCTCTGGCACGGGTCATCATGAATAATAAGCAGGCGGCAGAGTTTGAGACCAGTAAGGAATGCAATTTTGCGATTAATCCTGAGGGGATCGGGCGTTTTCGTGTTAATACCTTTGTCCAGCAACAGCGGACGGGCATCGTTTTGCGGACAATTACCACAAAGATCCCGGATTTCGATGATCTCGGGTTGCCACCGGTTCTGAAAGAGGTTGTCATGAGCAAACGCGGTCTGGTGGTTTTTGTCGGTGGAACCGGTTCGGGAAAATCTACCTCGATGGCGGCGTTGATCGGCTATCGCAACAAAAGCAGCTATGGACACATCATTACCATTGAAGATCCGGTTGAATTTGTGCATGAGCATATCAACTGCGTCATTACTCAGCGGGAAGTCGGGGTTGATACGGAATCCTGGGAAGCTGCGCTGAAGAATACGTTACGGCAGGCGCCTGATGTTATTTTGATTGGTGAAATCCGGGATCGGGAAACAATGGAACATGCCATTGCCTTTGCCGAGACCGGGCATTTATGCATGGGTACCTTGCACGCAAACAGTGCTAATCAGGCGTTGGATCGCATTATCAACTTCTTTCCGGAAGAGCGGCGTGCGCAGTTGCTGATGGATTTATCACTGAATATGCGGGCATTGGTTGCACAAAGGTTAATTCCCAAAAAATCAGGCAGCGGGCGGGTTGCGGCAATCGAGATAATGCTCAATTCTCCGTTGATTTCCGATCTGATATTCAAGGGAAATGTGCATGAAATCAAGGAAATCATGAAAAAATCAAGTGAATTGGGGATGCAGACCTTTGATATGGCGCTATTTGAACTTTACGAGAGTGGTGTGATTTCCTACGAAGATGCATTACGTAATGCTGATTCCGTGAATGAACTGCGACTGCAAATCAAACTGAACGGAGCAGAAGCAAAACGTATACATACAGAGACAAACATCGAAAATTTAACCATTACCTGATTACACACTGTCGGTAATGATTCCTCCTCCCAGGCAGACTTTGCTTTCATAAATTACTACAGATTGCCCGGGAGTGACTCCCCATTGCGGCGCTGCAAAGCCGATCTGACAGGAATCATGCTCAAGGCGGATGATTGCGCAAGGTGCATCCGTCTGCCGATAGCGGATTTTGGCTGCATAAACCCAGCTTTGATGGGGCGGTGCACCGCTGATCCAGGAGAGATCGGCGGCAGTCAGTGAAGAACGTAACAGTGCAGGATGATCGTGCCCCTGCACGACATATAACACGTTTGTTTGCATATCTTTTCCTGACACAAACCAAGGTTGCTCGCTACCTTCGCGAATACCGCCAATACCCAGCCCCTGCCTTTGCCCGATGGTGTAATACATTAATCCCTGGTGCTCTCCAACGATCTGACCGTCCAGCGTATGAATTTCGCCTGGGTCGACTGGTAAATATCGGTTGAGAAACTCACGGAAAGGGCGTTCGCCAATGAAACAAATTCCAGTGCTATCTTTTTTGGTTGAATTGGGCAGTCCGTGCTTGTGTGCAATTTTGCGTACCTCTCGCTTGTAGAGGTGGCCAATAGGAAAAATTGTGCGTGACAATTGTTGCTGATTCAGCCGGTAAAGAAAATAGCTCTGATCCTTGTTGCCATCTTCCCCTTTGAGCAACTGAAACTGACCGTTGATTTCATGTACCTGCGCATAGTGTCCGGTTGCAATCCAGTCAGCGCCCAACGCCAGCGCGTGATCGAGAAAGGCTTTAAACTTGATCTCACTGTTGCAAAGCACATCTGGATTGGGCGTGCGTCCAGCCTGATATTCTGCTAAAAACAGGCTAAAAACCCGCTCCCGATACTCAGCTGAAAAATTCACTGCTTCCAGCGGTATATCAAGGATATCTGCTACAGAAGCGGCATCGAGAAAATCCTTGCGGGAAGAGCAATATTCATCGGTATCATCATCTTCCCAATTTTTCATGAAAAGGCCTATTACATCATAGCCTTGCTGCTTGAGTAACAAGGCGGCAACTGATGAGTCCACTCCGCCAGACATACCTACAACTACACGTGATTTATTCATTCCATCAACCGAAGAAACAGATACAGCAATTCTACCTTGCTTCCGGGCCAGCGATAAATTATGCGGCCTTTATCTTGTGCCTGGATACTCGGAACAATGCTTAGTAGTTCGTATTCAGATTTTTGCCCCGGTACCGGCTTCTTAAAATCTTGACTTGTCTCTGATGAGAAAGTAGTCTTGGGGCGCTGTGATGTATAGAAGTGATTTTGGCTGGTTACCTGAGAGGGATTGGGGTA
>NZ_QICQ01000050.1 GCF_003201195.1 Nitrosomonas eutropha
TGTGGAAGAACTGTGAGCGCTTACTCAACACCAGCTTGCAGTTTATTCACCTGGCCTTCCTGGCCCTTCTACTCAAAAGACTTTGAACAGGTTCTGAGGCAGCCAATCAAACAGCAGACTCTAACCGTAATCAGGTTTGTTTCAGAGATTATTGAGCTCTGCATTAAGTGCCTTGATGTTACGTTCGTGTGAAGCTGCCTGGTTACGCAGTTGGAGAATATCAAAATAATTTGACGTGAAGTAAGGGTGATTTGGTAAATAATTTTCCGTTTTCCGGAGAGTCAGATCAATTGTTTTCAGGATGTCTTCCAGTAACCTGGTTTCATTAGCGAGTTCCTGAGAAAGAATTCTCCGACGTTTGGTATCTCGCTGATCCTGCTGCAGTTTGCTGACTCTGGGATGATTTCCGGCAACGCCATTTATTTGGCGGGAGGAAATCGTTGATCTGGATGTTTCGGATTGAATTCTTAAGGAATCTTTGGCTGCATTATTGGTAAAGATGATGCGCCCATGCTCATCCACTAACTTGTGAATACCGGAAGCTGTACTAACAGTGGAAAATACGAGTGATATGACACCAGACAGTATGATCGTGCAGTAAGTCTTTTTCATGGATACCCCCGATTTCTAAAATAGATGAGTTTGAACCGGAACCCCGTATTTAACGAATTAGCGAAATACGAAGTTCTGTCCGGAAAATATCAGATTTTAAGTCGGGTGGCGTTGTTGGTGATCTGTGAATAAGCGTTGATTAATACCGTCTTTTTACAGGCTGTAGTACAAGGCAAACTCAACAGGATGTGTAGTGGTACGTAACAATATTGCCTCTTCTGATTTAAGCTTGATAAAGGCGTCAATCATATCGTTGGAAAATACGTTACCGCGTGTCAAAAATTCACGATCCTGATCCAGGCTTTCCAGAGCTTCTTCGAGTGATGTGCAGGTATTGGGTACCATCGAGGCTTCTTCCGGGGGCAGATCATACAGATTTTTATCCATCGGATCGCCTGGATGGATTTTGTTTTGTATACCATCTAGCCCTGCCATCAGTAGGGCGGTAAAGGTCAGATAAGGGTTGGCACTGGGATCGGGGAAGCGTATTTCAATACGGCGCTGTTTTGGGCTGCTAGCATAGGGGATACGCACAGCGGCTGACCGGTTGCTGGAAGAATAAGCAATATTGACAGGGGCTTCAAAGCCGGCAACCAGCCTTTTATACGAATTGGTGCCTGGATTGGCAAAAGCATTCAGTGCTTTGGCATGTCGGATAATGCCCCCGATATAATACAGCGCGATTTCAGACATGCCGGCATAACCGTTCCCTGCAAACAGGTTTTTACCGTCCTTCCAGATTGACTGATGGACATGCATACCCGAACCATTGTCACCAACAATTGGCTTGGGCATGAATGTTGCTGTTTTGCCGTAGGAAACAGCAATATTATGAATGACGTACTTCATCAGTTGATTCCA
The DNA here is from genome assembly GCF_003201195.1 of Nitrosomonas eutropha. Classification (GTDB taxonomy): domain Bacteria; phylum Pseudomonadota; class Gammaproteobacteria; order Burkholderiales; family Nitrosomonadaceae; genus Nitrosomonas; species Nitrosomonas eutropha. Next base: position 1,474 of record NZ_QICQ01000050.1, read on the forward strand.
ATCGGCGCGTTTCACCAGGCTGTTGAAGCGGGTACCAATTTCACATTGTCCGGCATTGGCAACTTCGTGGTGATGAACTTCTACAGGGATTCCCAGTTCATCAAGCACCATACACATAGCTGAGCGAATGTCGTGCAGAGAATCTACTGGTGGCACCGGCATATATCCGCCTTTGATTGCGGGACGATAACCATTATTACTGCCTTCATAGCGTTTTTTGGAGCTCCAGGAAGCTTCTTCTGATTCAATCTTGACAAAACACCCAGACATGTCGGTGTGCCAGCGTACCGAGTCAAAAATAAAAAATTCCAGTTCCGGGCCAAAGTAGGCAACGTCACCAATGCCGGTGGATTTCAGATAAGTTTCTCCCCGTCTGGCCAGTGATCGCGGGTCGCGGTTGTATCCCTGCCCATCAGCAGGATCAATCACATCGCAAGTTAGCAGCAATGTGGTTTCTTCCATAAAAGGATCCAGCGAAGCAGTTTCTGGATCAGGTATAAGCAACATATCGGATGCGTGAATGTTTTTCCAGCCGGCAATTGAGGATCCATCGAACGGATGACCATCCTCGAATTTATCGGCATCCAAGACATGTGCGGGAACTGTGACATGATGTTCCCTGCCGTTGGTATCGGTGAAGCGCAGATCAATGAACTTGACTTCATGGTCCTGAATCATCTTTAAAACATCAGCTGCCACAGTTTTTTCTCCAGAAAAATAACATTTACTTGTGAAACGGTTTGTAAGGTACACGAGCTTGGCAGAGAAAATGCAAGGAAGGTACGTTGGCCGGTATTGTACCGTTGGGCAGACACCGAATAAATAGGTCAGTCATTTTATTTCAGGTAGAAAACTATGGCTTATCTGTGTTTTGGATAGAACCCGGAAATAATTACACCGATTACATCCAGAAATACGGATTCATGAAAATGCCAGGATGGGTCGTGGGGTCTTCCGCATTATCTGTAAGAGTCTGCTCATATCATCCGGCAGCGAAGATTCCCAGTGCATAATCTGTCCACTGTTAGGATGCGTCAGTTCGAGCTGCCGGGCGTGCAATGCTTGTCTTGGCAGGTGTACGATCGCATCAGCTGTTGGTGGATCAGATGAAATTTTGCCATACACTGGATCTCCCGCCAACGGATGACCAATAGACATCAGATGAACACGAATCTGGTGCGTACGTCCAGTTTCCAGACTACATTGCAGCAATGTGCAGGCAACAAATTTTTCCAGAATCCGATAATATGTGCGGGCAGGTTTGCCATTTTTCACCACGGCCATGCGGGTGCGATGCACAGGGTGTCGGCCAATGGGTGCGTCTACCAGGCCATCTTTCTCGATCCCACCCAGCGCGAGCGCGAAATAGTGACGTTTGACAGTACGCTGCTGTAATTGCCTGACCAGATCAAGTTGTGCCTCGATTGTCTTAGCAACAACCAGTAGGCCTGTAGTGTCTTTATCCAGTCGGTGAACGATACCGGCACGTGGCACCTGGCTGAGTTGTGGAGCATGGTTAAGCAAAGCATTTAATAATGTTCCATGCCAGTTACCGTTTCCTGGATGAACGACTAGACCAGCGGGTTTATCGATGACAATCAAATGATCATCTTCGTAGATAATACTGAGTGGAATCGCCTCAGCCTGATGGCTTTGATCACTTTCAACCAGACCAGCTGTAACATGGATTATTTCTCCTCCCCATATTTTTTGCCTGGTTGATCCTGCCGAGCCATCCACACTGACACGGTCTTCTCCAATCCATCGCTGTAACCGGCTGCGCGACCATTGAGGAAGCAACTGAGCCAGCACTTGATCCAGCCGCAATCCTGCAAGATTATCTGGCGCGATCAATTCGATAATATCTTCATTTTTCTGGCCGCTGGCTGTGGATGAATCAGGCTTTGCGCTATAATTGCGTCCATCTTGCCCGTTATTGAGATTATTCATTATGTTGCGACAATTTTTGGCAGGGTGGTTGATGGTATTGTTGGCCGCATGTGGCATTCTGTCCGAAAAAACGGTTGATAACAGCCAGTGGTCTGCGAGTAAATTTTATATCGAAGCCAAAAATGAGCTTAACGAGGGTAATTATTCAGCTGCAGTCAAATTGTTCGAAGCACTGGAAGCCCGTTATCCCTATGGACGGTTTGCTCAACAGGCACAGCTTGAAATAGCTTACGCCTACTATAAGGATCAGGAACAGGCCTCAGCCATTGCAGCGGCAGACCGGTTTATCCAGCTCTACCCACATCATCATAATATTGATTATGCTTATTATATCAAGGGACTCGCTAGCTTTAACGATGATCAAGGTCTATTGGGGTATATAACCACCAAAATCATTAAGCAGGATTTGAGCGAACGGGATGCAAAGGCTTCAAGAGAATCATTTGAAGATTTCAAGCTGCTGGTAACCCGTTATCCGGATAGTAAATATACGCCTGATGCACTGCAGCGCATGGCTTATCTGGTCAATGCGCTGGCAAGAGGTGAAATTCATGTCGCCCGGTATTATATGAAACGGAAAGCTTACATAGCAGCTCTCAGGCGTGCGCAGTTTGTACTGGAAGAATACCCGCAAACGCCTGCGACAGAAGAAGCGCTGTACATCATGGCAAGCGCCTACAATGAGTTGGGCCTGATCGATTTGCGCGAAGATACAGAAAAAGTCATCAAAAAAAATTTCCCGGAAAGTGCTTACCTTACAGATTCCGGTTCGCTGGTAGAAAAACCCTGGTGGAAAATCTGGTAATAAATTGAATTTTTCTACATCAGGAGCGCATACCAATTTCGTTCATCCGGAATTTTGGCGTAAAATGCAGCCCCCGCCCTGGTAGCTCAGGGGATAGAGCAACCCCCTCCTAAGGGGTAGGTCGGACGTTCGATTCGTCTCCAGGGCGCCAACTTGCCAACCTGTTAACAGATCCTATCCGGATTACTGGAATCCTCAGATTTGTTGTAGTTAATCGCGCATTTCTATCTCAATACAAATTCATGTGGTTTAAAAATTTACAGATTTACCGTCTTGCCAATGCAGTGATTACTTTTGACGAGCTGGAAGAGCGGTTAGCGAAGCAAACATTGCAGGGCTGCCTAGGGCTGGAAGCACAGAGCAAGGGCTGGGTTTCCCCGGGAGCCGAGGAAGCTGGCCTGGTCTACAGCTATGGGCAGCAGATGCTGATCTCGCTGGGGATAGAAAAAAAGCTGTTACCTGTGTCAGTTGTCAATCAGCTTGCCAAAGTTCGTGCACAGGAAATGGAATCACACCAGGGATACCCACCTGGTCGCAAACAGATGAAAGATATCAAGGAAGCAGCTTATCGTGAGCTGCTGGCACGTGCGTTTTCTGTCCGGCAACGGAGTCATGTGTGGATCGACCCAGTGGATGGCTGGTTTGTTGTTGAAGGTGCGAGCGCTTCCAGAGCAGATACCCTGATTGAGGCATTCATTAAATCGACTGGTATTGGGCTAAAGCGCGTCAGAACTAATATTGCACCAACATCCACCATGACGGCCTGGCTATCGGGCGATGAACCACCTGCAATTTTCTCTGTTGACAGCGACAGTATTTTCCGCAGCCGCGAGGATAAAAAGATTTCAGTGAGCTATGTGCAGCAATTGCCTGATCTACAGGAAATTACCCGACATGTCCGGACTGGCAAGGAAGTCATCAAACTGGCAATAACCTGGCGAGACAGGATCTCATTTATTCTCGATGAAAATCTGCAGTTAAAGCGAATAACCTTGCTTGATATCGACCGGGAATCGACAGAAACAGCTGAAGAACAGTTTGATAGCGATTTTTTCCTAATGACGGCTGAATTGCGGCAGCTACTGCCCGAATTGATGGATGCATTAGGGGGAATGGTCGATGAATAACCGCCTACAACGGCTGATAAAGGTGCGTCGTTGCGGATAAAGTATGTGTTGCGGGGTTGTTGCTGCTGAGTCCTGCATTTTTCCTGTTGTGATATTCTACTGTTTTTCCAGATATTTTTTGCGCCGCTGTTCTTGCCGGTGCTGTTTTAGCTCCTGTAATTTGGTGTATTGCTCAGAGCCTTTTCAATATCTCACTGAAGGGCGCGTTGCGGCGTTGAAATTGAACTCAAAATGCTCACATACTTCAAGTATGCTCCGCTTTCTCGTTCAATTTTGCCTTGCACTGCATCCCTTAATCGTGATCTTGAACAGGCTCTCAGGTGTCAGGGTCACTTTCAATTGGGAATGAGTTTCTTCATAGACCGCCTTAGCTTGTCAGTTCACAAATATTTCGCAAAGATTGTGAAAAATGTAGAAGTATGTATCTCGATTTCGGGTTTTTGGTCATGGCATTTCTTGTACACTACCTCGCATTGAATTCAGAAATGTTGCAACTACCTGTTTTTATTGAAGGAGGAAGCTCATGATCTTCTGGCGTATAAAATCGCTGGACTCTATGCTGGCCACGGCTGCCAAGAAAAGTCTTCATCGTTCCCTGGGCGTGTGGCAGCTGACCTTGCTGGGAATCGGCGCAATTATAGGAACCGGTATTTTTGTACTAACTGCCGAAGCCGCCCAGAAAGCCGGCCCCGGAATGATGATCGCTTTCGTCATTGCCGGTTTTGTCTGTGCAGTGGCTGCGCTTTGCTATTCTGAGCTCTCTTCGATGGTACCGATATCCGGATCTGCCTATACCTATTCCTACGCAGTACTGGGTGAATTAATCGCCTGGATGGTGGGTTGGGCATTGATCCTGGAATATTCTGTTGCTGCTGGTGCGGTGGCCGTAGGTTGGTCAGGCTATTTCGTCGGATTATTGAATTCCTCGCTGGGGATTAAAATTCCCTTTGCTCTGGTAAATGGCCCCTTTGCCGGGGGAATCATCAATCTGCCTGCAGTAATCATTTGCATCCTGGTTGTCAGTTTGTTAATCATCGGCACACGGGAAAGCGCTACATTCAATGCTACTCTTGTTGCGGTCAAAATTGTCGCTCTGACAGCATTTATAGCACTTGCTTTGCCGGTTGCTGATATGAATCACTTTGATCCTTTTCTGCCATTAGGAACATCAGGTGTTGCCGCTGCAGCGGCATCCATTTTTTTTGCGTATGTCGGTTTCGATGCGGTATCGACTGCGGCGGAAGAAACCAAAGATCCACAACGAAATCTTCCGATTGCCCTGATCAGCTCATTGTTGATTTGTACATTATTTTATTTACTGATTTCCGCTGGTGTGGTCGGTGCGGTAGGTGCGCAGCCATTAATTGATGCCACAGGGGAAGGTCTTATGCCCGGTTCCAGGGAAATGGCAGCGCAATGCAAATTGCTCGCAGCAGTGGGACAACAACCGGTTGTCTGTTCGCATGAAGCGCTGGCACATGTGCTACGCCAGATCGGATGGGAGAAAGTTGGCAACCTGATCGGTCTGGCAGCTTTCCTGGCGCTTCCTTCAGTCATCCTCATGATGCTGTTTGGGCAGACGCGTATTTTCTTCGTCATGTCGCGTGATGGCCTGCTCCCGGAAGTATTAAGCCATATTCATCCGCGTTTCAAAACCCCGTATATCGTGACACTGGTTACCGGGCTCGTCGTTACGGCATCAGCCGCTTTCCTGCCAGTAGGCAAGCTAGCGAATATCTCCAATTCCGGAACGCTGTTTGCTTTTCTAGTGGTAGCGCTATCCGTCATGATTCTTCGGATCAAGGATAAGAATCGTGCAAGACCTTTTAAAGCACCTGTAATCTGGCTGGTAGGACCACTTGCTATCGGCGGCTGCATAACACTTTTTTTGTTTCTGCCAACAGATGCCCAACTGGTATTTCCAATCTGGACAGGAGTTGGGCTGATTTTTTATTTTCTGTATGGCTATCGCAGAAGTCATGTTCTGCTGGGTATTAGTACTCCCCCTGGTGGCGAAAATTTGATTGAACCAATCCGATCTCTCGTGAATCACGAAGAAGGAGAACGAGACAAGGAAAAGTAACCTCCTGCCATAATTCTGATGCTCAATCGGAACATAAGGCATGAGAAACTTATGCCGTGCGGTCCGGGATGATCGATTCAATCACCTGCTGAAAATAGCCCTGAGGGGAAACGTTCCTGGTTGTGACAGCAGCTTAAGCAAGATGTGCCGCTGGATCACCTTATTCTCATTGAACGATCCACGTCTCCTGTGGCGATCATCTGGTCTGCATCGGATTGCCCTTATTGCCGCCTGCTGGAAAAGATTTCCTGATTAGATTATTCAGCCAAGCCCAATTTTTTCTATGATAAGCGCACACTGGCCCAAACAAACCCATCAAAGAGGAACTGTCATAGCCATGAACCGTATCTAATTGTCTTTATCTGCAAAAAGCTTATTTAATTTCGTATAATTTGCAAGCAATAAAATCAATGGCTTGCACAATTACAAAATTTCCGGGAGAAAAATTCAGAGGAAAAATAGCGTGTGAAAAATTTGCATTCATGATTTAAAGAATAGTTGATGGTTGAAAAGATATCCATAAAAAGAGGTGGAAAGATTTTCACGCAAACCCCGAGACCCCGTTTTGTAAGGGGGTGGATGGGGGGCGAGCGGTAGCAATCCCGAAAGCGTTACGGCGTAACCCGCGACGAAAAATCTACGCTGCTTCGGTCTCTTCCTCGCAAGCTCGGATGTCGCCGAAGGTCTCGATATTTTCTGCTGGCCACAGAAAGGGCTTAAAACGCGATTTAAGCGATTTCCATCATTCCAACACCTTTCTGGGCACTGCTCGATCGCTCTATCGCTGCGCTCATCGCTCCTCGCAGCATCCAGCGGCACAAATCGTTCATGGTGCGTCCTCATGGATGACCGTGACCGGAACTGAAGAGATCTCCCCGCAGATCCGGTCAACCATGGACGCAAGGAAATTGAGGTGAACAGGCGTAAACGCCATACTGAATCGTCCCGGGTTTTGAGGAGGCTGTTTGGTTAAAGTCAAGCCACCGGAATGGCTTCCCTGGCGAATTGCCTATAGTAGTTTACCTCAGCTT
>NZ_QICQ01000051.1 GCF_003201195.1 Nitrosomonas eutropha
GTTGCCAATGAATGACTAGATATGCTGCTAGATTAAGTATTTGTGCGGGTTTGTTTGTTGACGGTGGGCATTAATTGCTATATCTTTGGCGGAGAGGGTGGGATTCGAACCCACGTGCCAGGAAATCCTGACCATCTGATTTCGAGTCAGCGCCGTTATGGCCACTTCGGTACCTCTCCGGAACTCTGTATCTTTTGAGGCAGCTATTTTATCAGTTTTTCGGCTTTTTAATAGGGATGCTGCCGAGTACCTGATATTACATACATATGCTGCGTTCCTGATGAAATATCCGAGTCGGGTGTAAAGCTGGAATATTGTTCTGCATCAGGAAATCCCAATCACGTAGTTTATTCATGACGAAACTCAAGACTCTTTATATTTGCAGTGCCTGTGGTGGTCAGGTATTGAAATGGCAGGGCCAGTGTCCGCATTGTCGTGAATGGAATTCGTTGACTGAAACTGTGCGGGAGAAAAATCTTCCGCATTTCATTCCGGATTCCGCGCAAGGACATGTGCTGAGTCTGAGTGAGGTCGAGGCGGAGGATATGCCTCGTTTTCTGACCGGGCTGTCCGAGTTTGACCGGGTGTTAGGTGGAGGCCTGGTACAGGGTGGGGTTGTTTTATTAGGAGGTGATCCCGGCATAGGTAAGTCGACACTACTGTTGCAGGCGCTATCCCGGATGTCTGCGCATCACCGAGTGCTATACGTCAGTGGTGAAGAGTCCATGCAACAGGTCGCGCTACGGGCAAAGCGTCTGACTCTGGATGCCACCAAAGTTGATTTGTTGACCGAAATTCGACTGGAAGCCATTCAGTCAACGTTGGTTGAGCATCGCCCTCAAGTCGCAATCATTGATTCGATTCAGACGATTTATTCCGAGTCGTTGCAATCGGCCCCAGGTTCGGTTGCCCAAGTACGGGAATGTGCCGCTCGCTTGACGCGATTCGCCAAAACCAGTGGTACTTGTGTTGTGCTGGTAGGACATGTGACCAAAGAGGGGGCGCTGGCTGGGCCGCGTGTTCTGGAGCATATGGTTGATACAGTACTTTATTTTGAAGGAGATACACACTCCGCTTTTCGTTTAATTCGAGCTTTCAAGAATCGTTTTGGGGCAGTGAACGAACTGGGTGTCTTTGCCATGACCGAGAAGGGATTGCGGGAAGTGAATAATCCTTCTGCCTTGTTTCTTTCGCATCATGGTGTGCGTGTGCCGGGTATTTGTGTGATGGTGACACAGGAGGGAACGCGCCCTTTGCTGGTGGAGATTCAGGCTCTGGTGGATGAGGCGCATGGATCAACCCCGCGTCGATTGAGTGTCGGGCTGGAACAGAATCGTCTGGCAATGTTGCTGGCAGTGCTGCATCGCCATGCCGGTATTCCTTGTTTTGATCAGGATATTTTTATCAATGCGGTGGGTGGAGTCAAAATTACTGAACCAGGCGCTGATCTGGCCGTGATGCTGGCGATTGTTTCATCTCTGAAAAACCGGATCTTGCCGGAGAAAACTGTTGTGTTTGGAGAAGTTGGTCTAGCGGGGGAAGTACGGCCGGTACAACGCGGGCAGGAGCGAATTAAAGAAGCAGCCAAACTGGGATTTACTCAGGCTGTTATTCCCAAGGCAAATCAGTCTAAACAAGTTATCAAAGGAATTGAAATTGTTACTGTAGAGCGAATCGAAGAAGCGATTCGTGCGCTTTTCTGATCAGGCAGAGCCCTGGTGTTGTTGGCACAGCTTGATCAGCAAAAGGAGGCTGCTGATACTCTGTCATCGCTCGACTCATAAACCTCAACGGGCACTACGCCACGTACCAATAGCAGCGGACAGGTTGTATTTCCAATAATTTGGCGTGTAACACTGCCATGGATTATGCGTTCAACACCTGAACGCCCGTGTGTACTCATCACGACCAGATCAGAGTCTTCCATGTGCATGGTACGGATAATGGCTTCAATCGGATCACCCGATGCAACCTGGTAATGAGAAAATACATTCGCCAGTTGTAACTGCAGCTGTATTCGCTCCAGATAACTGATCGCCTGGTGAGCGACAGATTGTTCCCCGGCAGATACTTGCTCATCTGGTTGCTCGTATCCAGGATGATTTGGCCTGACAACACGGATCAGAGAGATGGTTGCTCCCGTATTCTGTGCAAATTGACGGGCGATGGGAATGGCTGCTTCTGCCAGAGGCGTGCCATCAAGAGGTAGGAGAATAGTACGAGGTACAGAACTGGATTTTACCGCTATGGCAGCAGGTGCCAAAAACACGGGTGGGCGTGCGCTGCACACGACTTCGTCCGCCACGCTACCCAACAATGCCCGTCCCAGTCCGGTTCTTCCATGTGTTGACATGGCAATCAGATCGACAAAGGTTTCCTCTGCCAAGCGTAGTATGCTCTCGGCCGGCATTCCCGACAAAAGTCGATCCATTACGCTGAAGCCAATCTGATTGAGTTTTTGTGTAATGTCGTATAACTGTTTGCGTGCCTTGTCCTCTTTCGATACAACAGTCTGCTTTGATGTTGGCAAGCCGGGCGTATCTTCAACTTCATCCAGAGAGCGGGAAGTGGATGACAATGCTGTCATCAGCAGTAGCTCGGTCTGATCCGGCGTAATGAAACGCAGCAGATGAGGGATAACCTGTTCTGCCAGTTCAGAACCATCCAGTGGGATAAGTGTTCGTCTGATCATCATATATGCTCCCTGTTTACAGGCACCGGGTCAGTATAGATTCACTTGCACCTTATTTCTAGATAGGTATGGGATTATCTACGAGATCCGAAACGATGCGCTAACATCAAAGCCAGCGATAACATTTACCGCTTTTTCCCCACAGCAGCTCAATCTGTTGATGGTAAGCGGCAAGAGGCCCGCTGGTCCAAAATTCCTCGCTTCCTGCATGATCTCCGCCGGCAAGCAATCCCCCAGAAGAAAGCCTGCGAGCGACTTCTTTCGCTACAGCTGCGTCAGTTTTGATGATTGAAATATTTTCCCCGGCTACCTTGGAGATCAATTCAGACAAATGATTGTAATGTGTACACCCGAGCACGATGGTGTCGGCTCCTTTATCAAGCAGTGGAGAGATATACTGCTTCAGTAAGGCAATGGTCTGATCGCTGTTAAAATTGAGTGCCTCTATTTTGGTTACCAGATCAGGACAAGGCTGAATTTCGATTCTCACGTTTCTTGCAAAACGTTCTGCCAGCGCTGTGAATGAATTTGTTTGAAGTGTTCTGGGAGTTGCCAATACGCCAATTACCCCCGTGTGTGTGGAAAGTGCGGCAGGCTTGATCCCCGGCTCGACGCCGACAATTGGAATTGGGTAACAGGCTCTGAGCCTGGAAATAGCTGCTGTCGTTGCCGTATTACATGCTACGACAACAGCCTTGGCTTTGCGGGCCAGTAGAAATTCTGTGACTGCGCCCATTCGTTGGAATATGTAATTGTCTGATTTCTCTCCGTAGGGAGCATGCAGCGAATCTGCAACGTATACCATGTCTTCACTTGGCAGTAACTCTCTAATTTTTCGGGCAACTGACAACCCTCCTATTCCAGAATCAAAAATGCCGACAGGGCCGAAAGAAGCTATATATTTATTATCCATACAAAATCTGATCAGAACCGAAAAAGCCTCATAATTTCTCCTGATTAGCAATGAACGTCAACAAAGCTCGTCTGATGGATCTATGTGGCATATAGTAATCATGATTCATCCGGAAAGTGCGTGCTTTGCGATGAAAAATATTGAAGAAAGTGGATTTAAGCTAAACACCAGTAATAACCCGCGTCAGGGATCAAGGAAAACGATGGCGAATATCATAATTTCAGCAAAACCAGCGCGTATTACAATGAAGCAGATAGGGTTTATCGTATATGCCGAAGACTTTCTGAATGCTTGTAAGAGTTTTAAAATAGACAAGCCGTTTTCACCTGTAAAATACTACTTGGTTTGTCGCTCGGTAGAGTTGTCGTTAAAGTCGTATTTGCTATTTAAAAGCGTGTCAATTAAAAAAGTTAAATGTAAATTTAGTCATGATCTTCAAAAAATTCTGAAAAAATCAATAGAGCTTGGAATAAATAGGCGCAGTTGAAGGTATTACCGATGAAGAGCAGGCAGAAATTGAGAAAGCAAATAATTGGTATAACCGTAAAGGTTTTGAGTATTTTGACATCTAAAATACACTAGAAAGTAAAGATACATTGCCAAATTTGAGTGTCGTGTTTAATTTAGCAGATCGCCTTGTAAATAGTTGAAAACCAATTATCGAGCGGCAGTAGTATGGCCAGATTTTTCGAACTACCGTTGTTCAGGTGTCTGAATCATTACAGGTGCCTGGACTTCCCTGGCACCTGCTTCTCGAATGCCAAGCTTGCCACGCACAGTCATATCACTGATGAACTCGAACTGGTCACGCATATCGAAGGGATAGGCTTTGAGCTTGTAGTGCGAGCCCCACGGTACCTCTGCAAGTATGACCAATACAGGTTTCGTATAGTCCAGGAAGGCACTGGTCAATGCAATATCATGTAGCACAGTGCGTATGGCGGCTGCATTATGGTCGGCATCAAGATAAAAATCAGCTACATACATCAAGGTTTGTTGCCCATCGTTGGAATTGTTGATGTTGTTATTCCAGATTCTATCGTGCGCGATGGTAATAACGATGTTATCGTCAGGTGTGCGCAGCGTGATGGCTCATAAACCAACCTGTTGAACCTCGCCGTAATCATCCTCAATTTTCACCCAGTCACCGGGACGATAGGTACGCTCTAATATAGTAACCACACCCGCAATCAAACTGCTGGTCAGGTCTTTAAACGCAAAACCTATTGCAATACTGATGGCACCTGCAATAACCAGAAAATTCTGCAATGTGATATTGAAGATGATAGGAATTATCATTGACACTGCGGCAGCGAGCAAGCACAAGCGAGTAAAGGGTATGGCGGCAAGAAAGTACAGCCTTAACCTACTGGGCCCGTGTTTTGCCAGGATAGAAAGTAGCTTGTGGGAGAGAAAAGTCAACAACCACACAGAAACAACGATGACCAGAATTTGGGTAAGCTGATATCACCAATATCATTGACTAACTGGGATGCTTTAACATTTTTCATGCTTGAATCAGGCATATTTAGCTCGCTGAATTCTTGAAATTGGTCAAAAGCGCGCCATCGTCATGCCAGAGTTGGCCAGCGATGTCCAGATAACCGGGTCTGCTGTTGCCAGACAACGTATTTCATCGCCATGACATTCAACGAAGCCGGAGCGAATCAGGGCGACAATCAGGCTGGATTCTCCTGTGGCGGGGGGCAATACCGCTGAGAGCATCTGTTCGGGCAACGAGCCATGAATCAGCAAGGCTTGCGATAACAAACAGGCCGCGTGTTCATGCCCGCGAGGCAACCTTGGTGGCTGATTTCTGATTGTCCAGAAAACTATTCCTTTGTCGCCGGAGGCCTGCTGCTTTTCCGGTTCCTCGGTATTATCTGATTGATCATCACGTTCTGCTTCTGTCCGCAAGCTTCGACACCAAAGTTGCCAGGCTATCCAGGGTATGCCCCCACTATCATTAGCAAGCTGTTGCATGAATTTATCGGAAATTGTGCCATCTTCTTCACAGCGTAGTATTTCTTTGCCATTGTTATGATCACAGAAAGTAGCAGGTTGCTGGAGCTCTTCGGACATCAATTCGAGCAGCCACTTGCCAAGAATCTCAGCATTCATGGGTGCCAGCGAATCTGGCACGGGCAATACCAAATCGGCGTTAACGGCTTTTTTCAAATATACCCAGCACCAACTGTTACAAGATACGAGGCAGTGCCGTGAAGTATCCTGCAAAGCAGCCAACAGGGTGCGAATATATCTTAAGCCGCGATGGTGACGAATAAACCAGTCTTCAAGCTTTGGGATGACCAGCGGACCAGAGCCCGCAGGTATCGTAACTTTTACCAAATCTCCGGATAGCAATTCAGAACGATCTGGGGCAGCAAGCACATCCAGGCGATTACCTTCAGCCCAGCTTGTTACTCGGTTGGAATGATCACATGGTGGGAACACCAGCAATCGCAAGCGGTCGTTAGCGGAAGTACTGTTCATCCATTCCAGGTAAGCCTTGTCCAGTACCTGGAAAACGAAGTCACATTCAGGCTCAGTAGTAAACACGTGAATGTTCTCGATACTATCTTTTGAAAGCTGATCTTCTGTAACGGCTACTTCTGAATCTCGGTCTATTAGTTTTTTTAGAAGCGACTGGTACCAATCATCCAGACGGTTAACAACCGGTCCAGCTGGTCGAGCATAATTGTCGAGCGGTATGAGTTCAGGAAAATGCAGGTTGATTATCCCTTGCGCCCTGAAAAAATCAGGCAGCCCAGCCAGTGATAACAGCAAAGCGAGAGTGTAGAAGAATAAACCATCTATTACACGGTTTACACGAGCTCTGAATGTACTGAAAGCTGGTTAGGTTGTTAAACATGGCAATAATCGATCGAGAAATGACTGCATTCTGGTTCAGGCGGCTAAAAAAATCAAAGAACTTGGCCGTGTTTTGGCGCTTCAGTCGAAAGACGCTCAGAGATAAAGAGCAGCCTTGCGTGCGATTGAGCGAAATCCGATGGTGTAGGGCCGATAATTGCAGTGGCGCCAACGCCGTACCTGCTGCCTTTAACGTAAATTAAGATGGTTTAGATGCTGTCATTTTCACAATGGTCTTGTTGAGTTGAGTATTGCTAGGGTCTATTCCTGTTTAATCTCAATATTGATTTAAAGAAGCAAGCTCGTATCTTCGTAGCTCTCACCAGCAATACGCGCTTGCAATGTCCCGATTACTGCTCAATGCTGAGCTCTGGTCGAATCTGCTGCCCATTTTGCTTCACAATAACCTCTACAACAAGCAAGATTTGCGTATGACTGTCGAAGGCATATTGTACCGCATGCGTACCGGATGTTCCTGGAGAGATTTATCCAAGGCCTTCGGGAGCTAGCTGGAGCAAGGTTTATAAACGATTCACCGCCTGATCTGCCAGCGGAAAATGGCTCAAGGTATTTCAGGCTCTGGTGGTTGAGCTGGACATGGAGTGGGTTTTCATCAATGGTGACGATATCAAGGCTCACCAGTGTGGGCGCGGCTCAATCCATTGTTGCAGACATAGGCTATGACAGTCAGGCCATACGTGATTCAATCAAACAGCAAGGTGCCAAGGCAGTCATTCCAGGGAAGCGGAACTCCAAAACAAGTAATGTAGATCTGGACTGAGGGCTGTACTGATTCCGATACCTGGTAAAAAATGTTTTCGCACGGTTGAGACAGTTCCGGGCGGTGGCCTCGCGCTTTGGTAAACTCAAAAAACTACGAAAGCCTCGTGGCTATGGCTTGTGCCTTTCTGTGGTTACCAATGTGAAATGGGAGCAGGCCCTAGGTGTTTAGTCCCACGGTGTGCTGGAATGGGTCAAAGATAAAACGATCTGGCTCATTTTTCCAGATTTTGCAGATGTATTCATAGGGTGTTAGGCCTTTGAGAGCTTTTAGTCTTTTGGCGAAGTTATAAGCCATCACAAAGCGATGGAGATGGGCCTTCAGCTGATCGTGTGAGTCGTAATAATACCGTTT
>NZ_QICQ01000052.1 GCF_003201195.1 Nitrosomonas eutropha
AAACGGTATTATTACGACTCACACGATCAGTTGAAGGCCCATCTCCATCGCTTTGTGATGGCTTATAACTTCGCCAAAAGACTAAAAGCTCTCAAAGGCCTAACACCCTATGAATACATCTGCAAAATCTGGAAAAATGAGCCAGATCGTTTTATCTTTGATCCATTCCAGCACACCGTGGGACTAAACATTTAGAACCTGTTCAATATCTCACTGAAGGGCGCATTACGACGTTGAAATTGAACTCAAAATGCTCACATACTTCAAGTATGCTCCGCTTTCTTGTTCAATTTTGTCTTGCACTGCCTCCCTTGATCGAGATATTGAACAGGTTCTTAGGCATTTTTAGAGGTGCCCTATTATTAATCTTCTGAAATAGAAATGAAATTACTTCACCTTCTTTGTGCATAAACTTCTTTCTATGCATGCGTCTTACGCCGTGCAGAAAATCCGGTCAATTGCGACCAGAACTCAGCGCGATGAGCGGCGCGGCTGCGGTGGAATGAATCGGAAAGTAATGACCACCAGAAGCGCAAATAACACATACGCTACCAGAAACACCCATCCCGGAAGATCATAGAACAGAATGCGATGCAGCCAGCGCTCGATAAAGCCTGTCTCGGTCGGCGTGCCGCGCAGCGCATCCTCCAGCCATGTCAGTGGACATATCAGGCCGAGAAGGGACTCGGCGGTAACGTACAGGATGGCGGCAAGATGCGCGAACCGGAACCTTCGATTTCGCACAAAGCCCAGCCCCATCCAGCTGCCTGCCCAAATCAGCGGGAGACTGCCGATGACAAACAGTACGAACAGAAAATGAATGACAAGTACGATATCGGCCATTTGCTGAATACTTTTGCGAAATTACCCATCCAAAAACAACAATACAATAAACGTATTCTACTGGGTTATTTCTGGATATTTGTGTCTGTCGGTATAGTTATTGCGCTTATATGTCGCATCCCGTCTGTTTCCGGCTCATCTTCAGCGCTCATTCCAGAATGAACTGAACGTACTGACTGGACACCCTTCACCCGAAAGGCAAGTTGCTTCTCCTTGCCAGGATTTCTATTCTGCCTTTAATCAAAATCAGATATTTTTGCGATTATTCAGCAGTATTTCTGCCTCGCCATCCGATTTATGTATAATAAATTTTAGAAAAAAGGGCGTTTATTTTTCCTGTACGCGGTTAGTGTTAGTAAAACGATGCCTCAGATAAATGAGATAAAAGAGCCGGACCTTGCCTTCGCGGGGTTAGCTTTACTCATTATATTTGGACTCTTGATCTGGTATGACCGTCCTATCGAGAGTACCCGGCCCTTTGATTCATACGCCTCACCTCAAGCCTCGCCTGTTACTGGACATGCTTATGAAAGCTGGTTATGGCAGGGTCTTTTCAGTTTTGACCAGCTGTGCCAGGAACTCGGTATCGAACATTGCCTGACCCGGCCACGCACTCCGCAAACCAATGGGATGGTCGAACGTTTCAACGGGTGTATTGCTGACGTACTCAAAACACATCGATTCAATAGCGCTGAAGATGAGCTGGAAACAGACGGGATGCGACAGCGGGTAAATATCTCAACTTGTTTGGATAATCTCCTGGCAAATTTCCTCGGAGCCGCCAATTGAACTTACTTTCCCTGGAAAAAATTATCTTCTCTCCAGCAATGCTTTCAGTTCCTATTTTCCCGGTCAATTTCGCTTCGTGTGTGTACGCCTACACCATCAACTCCGGGAATGTCGCCCCGATCCGGGTTGCGAAGAAATACGACTGCAAAGAGTTCAGGAGTTTGCGCAGACACGCTGCAAAAATTCGCCGATCATTGTCTTTTACTGTTGGCCACAGAGTTATCCGCGCATGAGGATACATCCTGCGCGTGCCGCAATGGCACACCTCTATCTTTGCGACGAAACCGAAGCCGTGAATGCGCTCATCCCGCGTGCACGGTTGAGTGCAATGGAACGGGCGGCAACGGAGGCGCTGGCGCGTGACCTCGTGCAGCGGATGCGGATGCAGCGGTGGCGCGGCGGGCTCAACATGTTTCTTCACCAATACGCACTATCGACTGAAGAAGGTGTCGCGTTGATGTGCCTCGCCGAAGCTCTGTTACGGGTGCCGGACGCCGAAACACAGGACAGGCTGATCAGGGACAAGATCGGCAGCGTGCATTGGGAGAAGCATCTCGGGCAATCATCGTCGCTGTTCGTGAACGCCTCGACCTGGGCGTTGATGCTGACCGGGCGTGTGGTCAGGCTCGGCGAAGGGAGATCGGACTGGACGAATATTTTCAGCCGCATGGTGCAGCGCTCGGGCAAGCCTGTTATCCGCCAAGCTATGAGCGCCGCCATGCGCATCATGGGCAGGCAGTTCGTGCTCGGGTGCACGATCGAGGAGGCGCTGAGGCGCGGAACGGAGGCGGCACGGCGTGGCTACCGCTTCTCGTTCGACATGTTGGGTGAGGCGGCCGTCACGCGTGAAGATGCCGAGCGCTATGCACGCGTTTATGCCGGCGCGATCGCGGCGATTACATCGCACGAGGCACGCAAGGAGGCGCAGCACGGCGACATTTTTGCGAGGAATTCGATCTCGGTGAAGCTGTCAGCGCTGCATCCACGGCTTGAATACGTGAAGGCCGAACGGGTGCTGGCCGAGATCCTGCCGCAGCTGATGCCACTCTGCCAGGCGGCATGCAAAGCCAGGATTGGCTTTACGATCGATGCGGAAGAAGCGGATCGTCTTGATCTCCAGCTCGATATCTTCGAGGCTTTGAGCCGCACGCGAGAACTTGCCGGCTGGGAAGGTCTGGGCCTTGCGGTGCAGACCTATCAGAAGCGTGCGCCGGCGGTGATCGATTGGCTCGCTGCCATCGCGCGCGAGCACAAGCGGCGCATTCCGGTTCGGCTCGTCAAGGGCGCCTATTGGGACAGCGAGATCAAGCGCGCGCAGGAACTCGGCATCGATGGGTTTCCCGTGTTTACACGCAAGGCTTCGACTGATGTTTCCTATCTTGCCTGTGCGCGAATGCTGCTCGCCGACCGGAGCGCGTTCTTTCCGATGTTCGCGACGCACAATGCGCATACGCTGGCCGCAGTCAAAGTGCTCGCCGGCAATCGTTCCGACTATGAATTCCAACGCCTGCACGGCATGGGTGAGGAACTCTACGATCAGGCCGTCGGCGCTGATCACTCTGGTGTGCAATGCCGTATCTATGCCCCGGTCGGCCCACACAAGGACCTCCTCGCCTATCTCGTGCGCCGCCTGCTCGAGAACGGCGCCAGTACATCGTTCGTCAACCGGTTCGCAGATAATAAAATGCCGATCGCCTCGATCATCGCGGATCCTGTGGATCAGATCGAAGCCATGAGCGCAAAACCGCATCCGCACATTCCGTTGCCGAAAAATCTGTTCACCGATCGCAAGAATTCGCGCGGCCTTCTCATCAGCGATCCGGCGCAGGCCAGGTTACTATTGAATGCGGTCGCGGCTGCGATTGAACACGGCTTCGAAGCGCGGCCCTTGATCGGTGGAGAGCCGTATCCCGGTGAGGGTGCGGCCGTGTTTGATCCTGCGCTCCATTCGCGTCAGGTCGGCACAGTGCTGAACGCCACGCCTGATATGGTCACGCGAGCGGCATCCACGGCAGCTGCTGCACAAGGCGCATGGGATCGCCTCGGCGGTGTCAGGCGCGCAGAGATTCTTGAACGCGCGGCCGACCTGTTCGAGCGCGACATGGCGGTGCTGATTGCACTTTGCGTACGCGAAGCCGGCAAGACAGTGTCAAACGCGCTCGCCGACGTGCGCGAGGCAATCGACTTCCTGCGTTACTATGCAGGGATCGCGCGCGCCGACTTCGCCGAACCAAAGGTGATGCCGGGTCCGACCGGCGAGCGCAACGAGCTCAGTTTACACGGACGCGGTGTGTTCGCAGCGATCAGCCCGTGGAACTTTCCGGTTGCGATCTTCACAGGCCAGGTCGCGAGTGCACTCGCGGCGGGTAACAGCGTGTTGGCGAAACCCGCCGAGCGCACCTCACTCGCCGCCTATACCGCGATACAACTGATGCACGAAGCAGGCGTGCCGGGTGAGGTGCTCCATTTTCTGCCGGGCAGCGGGCGCGTTATCGGCACGGCGATGGTGAGACATCCGGCGACCACGGGCGTTGTTTTCACCGGTGGTACCGACACCGGGCATGTGATCAACCGCATGCTTGCCGAACGCGCGGGACCGATCGTGCCGTTCATCGCCGAGACCGGCGGGTTGAATGCATTGATCGCCGATTCGACGGCGCTGCCCGAGCAACTCGTCAGGGACGTGCTGACCTCGGCATTCGACAGTGCGGGCCAACGTTGCTCGGCGCTGCGGGTGCTGTTCTTGCAGGAGGATATCGCCGAGCGCGTCATCAGCCTGATCAGGGGTGCGATGGCCGAACTCAGGATCGGCGATCCGATGAAGCTCGATACCGACATCGGGCCGGTGATCGACGGCAATTCGCTCGCCAAGCTCGAAGCGCACGCAAAACGCATGAGCCGCGAGGCCGGCTTCATCGCTGAAGCACCGCTCTCGGACGAAACCAGGGATGGCTTCTTCTTCGCACCGAGGGCCTATGAGATCGATGCGATCAGCCGGATCGAGCGCGAGGTGTTCGGTCCGATCCTGCATGTCATACGCTTCAAAGCAACCCGGCTGGATAAAGTATGCGAGGCAATCAACGCGACCGGTTACGGCCTCACGCTCGGCGTGCACACACGCATCCAGGAGACCGTCGATTTTATTCGCGCGCGCGTCAGGATCGGCAACCTCTACGTCAACCGTAACCAGATTGGCGCGGTCGTCGGCGTACAACCGTTCGGCGGCGAGGGACTCTCGGGTACCGGACCGAAGGCGGGCGGATCGCATTACCTCCATCGCTTCGCTGTCGAACGTACGGTTTGTATCAACACGGCGGCCACGGGTGGTAATACCGCCCTGCTCTCGCTCGACGAAGTGGCATGTAGAGGAAGAGACTCATGACAGGTGCAATGGTTTATGCGTAATAAATTTTAAAAAAAGTATTTGTTTTTCCTATATGCTGATGTGGATGCAATGCTGTGCCTGGTCGATGCCTTGTAATTTTATGAAAGCCATGGCGAGGTACTCTGATGCGGCAAACTGGTGCACATGTTCCTTGAACATTCATAACCATAAAGGAGACACACATGGATTTCGATAAAGACAAGGCAATCGCGCTGCTGAACAAGATCATGGAGCTTGAGCTTGCCGGAGTGGTGCGATATACGCATTATTCGTTGATGGTATTTGGTTATAACCGTATTCCAGTGGTGGAATGGCTCAAGGAACAAGCCGAAGAAGGCCTGCTCCATGCACATAAAGCCGGCGAACTTGTCACACTGTTGGGGGGGTATCCCTCACTTGCGATCGGCCCTTTGCTGGAAACGCACGTGCATGATATTGGCGATATTCTGCGAGAATCACTGGCGCATGAAACCCAGTCACTTACTGCCTACTATGCGTTGCTGGAGCTGGCCCAGGGTAAATCAGTGCTGCTGGAGGATTATGCGCGCGGTCTCATCGTCGAAGAGGAGATGCATGTGGATCAGGTTAATAAGATGTTGCGGCGAACAGGTAAAATAGATGTGTACGTAACATCAAAGAGTTGATTTGTTTCAGAATCGCCCGTGCATTACGTCGTAGTGCACCCGAATGCTCGCGCTTAATTGTCCCATTGCGCCGCTCCGCTCAGTGTAAGACGATGCCTGCCGTGGATATACCTCAACATCTTGCACACAAAAAGCGACTGATATTCATCATCGTCATTGCGATCGTTAGCGCGATGGGCGTCTTTACGCAAGAAGCAATTCCGCAAGATCCGCGCTACAACAATTTCGCGGATACCAGGTACTTGCTGGGCATCCCGAACTTCTATGACGTTGCCTCCAGCGTTGCGTTTGTTCTGGTTGGGGCTGTGGGTCTGGCGATGCTGAGATCCAGCAAGTCACAAGGAGCGCTGCGGGCTTTGCGGTCGGGTTATGCGGTATTTTTTATCGCCACGATATTCATAGGGCTGGGCTCAGCTTACTATCATCTGGAACCCAATAACGCCACACTGGTTTGGGATCGGCTACCCATGGCTGCGGCATTCATGGCATTTCTCTGCATCATCGTTGGAGAACATATCAGCGAGCGTTACGGCCGAAATTTGTTGATTCCATTGCTTTTATTTGGATCGTTGTCAGTTTTTTACTGGTACTTCACGGAGTTACATGGGCGGGGAGATCTGCGCTTCTACGTGCTGGTCCAGTACTTGCCTATTGTTCTGGTTCCATTGATTATGCTGTTGTTCCCCTCCCGCTTAAAACCATCAACGTTCATGTGGGCACCGCTTGCAGCTTACGTACTGGCGAAGGTATTTGAACTCGGCGACATGCCTGTCTATGATGCTATCGGCATCAGCGGTCACACACTGAAACATTTAATCTCTTGCATTGGCATTTTGTTCGTGGTGGTGGCGATTCGCGTTCGCGTACCCCGTATGTCTCCGGATTGCTTGCCGTTATCCCTTCCACCCGGCGTAAATTTATAGGCTGTTCGGATCATGTCAGGGCGCTGTTGTTACAACATTGCACCGATAAACCGGACAGATTAATTCTTGTCTAATATATTTGATGCATTGTTATTATTTGACATTGTCATCATGAGAAAAAGCGCAGTAGAATAACTTTCCGCCAACTGTCTGGAAGGGGGCTGCAATGAAGAATCCAGGCTTTTTCACTCCCACCATGATTCGCTGCGCAATGACTCTGTTTATCCTCGCGGCGCTCATTTCGTGCAAAGATTACCGGAAAGGAGACGTTCACCCACCCGACCAGCAGACTCTCAGCTGGGAGGAGGAGCGCGCACAGCGAGAACAGCAACAGGTTGCCTATTTGAGCGATGCTGTCATCAAACGAATCGTGACCGACCGCGAAGCGCGTACACCTTGGTACAGCAATCGGTTGGGCCGCGAATGGTTTAATACCCGTCCACTTGCTTTCAACGGTGTGCCTTATGTGCTGCTGCGCGCCGTAATTGAAGTTTATCCTGATATCTGGAAAGGACAGGGCTCGCTGGGTAACCTGGGGTTTGGTCCCCATCCGGATGACTATGATCCCGAATCGGGTAAGTGTTTAGTCCCACGGTGTGCCGGTGTAACATATAACCAGCTACGGAGGGATGATTTATGGGACAGATATTACACGGAAGCGCCCGCACGACAGTGGCGGTGCGTCGAGCGATACAAAATAGTCAAGAGAGTCTGAATGTTCTGGCCAAGCGGCATGGGATTAATCCAAAAACGGTAGCGAAGTGGCGGAAGCGGGAATTCACCCACGATGCACCGA
>NZ_QICQ01000053.1 GCF_003201195.1 Nitrosomonas eutropha
AGACGGCTGTGGAAGAACTGTGAGCGCTTACCCAACACCAGCTTGCAGTTTATTCACCTGGCCTTCCTGGCCGTTCTACTCAAAAGACTTTGAACGGGCTCTTAGGGTCCATAAGGCATCATCAGGATTTCGATTGCTTAACAAACATGGAGTGTTATGCGAGTCTGTATAATCAGCAACTACCGCACAGTCTGCCTTCAAGAGTAAAACTCCAATGTAGGCCATGAAAGAATGGTATAGAACTCATCTCCATCTCTTTCATAAAAAACCATACAATCATCCGGGATGTGATAATTAGCCAAATCGGGGCGGGCAACACTTAATTCTACTTTCTTGACATCAGCTTTTGCTATAGCTGTAGCTCTTGCTTTCCTTGATTAGATCGATCAATCGCTTATGTTGACAATGATGCGGCACTTTCTTTGTAACACAATGCTCTACTTTATCGTCATTATGGCATGATCAGGTTAGCGTTATTATTGTCGCCTTTTGAAAGGAAAATAAATGTCCCAAGACGAATCCAAGCCCGTTTCAACGGAAGCTCCCCCAGCAACGCAACTGATGCAGATGATTTTTGGATTTGTTACTACGCAGGCCATCTCTGTAGCGGCGAGACTGAGTTTGGCTGATTTGCTCAAAGATGGACCGAAAAGTATAGAGGAACTTGCTCAGGCAACCGGCACCCAGGCAAGCGCTCTCTATCGTATCTTGCGCGAGCTTGCCAGTGTTGGTATCTTTGCTGAAGATGACGCGGCGCGCTTTAAACTGACCCCCTTGGCCGAACTGCTACGAAGCGATACGCCTGGTAGTGTGCGCGATCTTTCTATTTTTATCGGAGCGGATTGGCATTGGCGTGCATGGGGCGATCTTTTCGGCAGTGCTCAGTCTGGCCTGCCAGCGTTCGAAAGAATCCATGGTAAAGCCTTCTTCGAGTATCTAGGCGAAAATTCTGGTCCCGCCCAGATTTTCAACGATGCCATGACCAGTATGAGTGCTACCGCCAGCGCGGCAATCGTCGACGGCTACGACTTTACGGGAATCAGCAAGCTCGTCGATGTAGGTGGCGGTCACGGCATGCTTCTTTGCTCAATCCTGGAAAAATTTCCACAAATGAGCGGAATCCTCATCGATGCCCCTTCCGTCATTGCTGGAGCAAAGGAGGCTATTGAAGAGCGTGGGCTTTCGAAGCGCTGCGAGGCAGTTGGCGGTGACTTCTTTGCATCGGTTCCGGCGGGGGGAGACGCCTATATCATGAAGCATATCCTCCATGAATGGAACGATGAACGCGCGTCGACCATCCTCCAGTGCTGTGCCGGGAAATACCGACAGATGGCAGGCTTCTTGTCGTCGAAATGGTTATTCCGGAAAGGAACGCACCATCGTTTGGCAAGCTAATGGATCTGGAAATGCTGGTGCTGCTCCACGCTCATGAGCGTACTGAAGCTGGATATCGTGAGTTGTTCAATCGGTCTGGCTTCCAGTTGACCAGAATCGTTTCGACCAAATCAGCATACAGCATAATTGAGGGAGTGCCTGTTTGACTTTCCATCCCACCAGCTTAAAGCATCCGCTTCGATCTTAAATCTTCACGTCGCTGGCTGTTATAAAACATGGAAATATACTGCAGTACCTCTTGCTGGGCTGCATAGCGAGTCAGGTAATGTTGCCAGTGGATTTGCTTCTGTTTAAGGCTACCGAAAAAGCTCTCGGCCACTGAATTATGCCGGACATTGTCCTCTCGCTTGTCAGCTCGCGAAACTACACTACGCTTGTTTTTCCAACAATTTCCCACACGACTCATACTGCCGATAAAGCCATGCATTTTTAAAAGTTGGTGATACTGTTTGCTGGCATATTGCGATCCACGATCCAAATGTACTGTCAGCCCTGCTTGCGGCTGACGTTGTCAGACAGCCATTTCCGCTATCTGTAAGTTGTTGCTGTTTGCCAGGTATAGAACTGATAGGACAGCGGCTAAGCAAAGTAAAAATGTAATTCCAATAGTAGTTTTATTCATATTTCCAGTTCGTATTCCTGCAAGAGTGCTAACGACAAGCTCACCCGCCGCCGGAAGCCCGAAGCGAAGCACAAGCGTAGGGCTGTAGGCGGTCGGGTGCAACGCCTTGTTGGGTGGTGACTCCCCCTGCCAGCCTTTACTTGAATGCCACTGCGATGTGCGTTGACATCGGAAATGTTATCGTGTCTCCATCTCGGTACCGTTGCGCCACCGCCTGCGTCTCGCTGGTGACCGCCTCCACGAGTGCGGAGCGCGCCGCAGCATCCAAGTGCACTACCGCTGGGAGTGACGTCGCTGCTCCCAGCACCGTGAGTTGCACAAAGCGCTCTGGCGCAGGCAGGTGAATAGTGAGCGACCGTGGCGTAATCGCTATACGTTGAAAGCCTGCATCACTTAGGAGCGTCCGCAGTTCTTCGGCATTCCATAATGCAAAGGGTACATCCACGGTGCCAATGGTCGTACCGAGGTGGCGTGCGGTCGCTTGAAACAGCGCCTCATACACTGGATGGCGGTGGAGCGCCTGCCACACACTGATCACGACACGCCCGCCATCGATCAGCACTTGCCGCATCTCTCGCAGGGCCGCGGCGCGATCGGGAAAAAACTGTAAGCCTTGCTGGCACAGCACGAGCTCGAACGCATTATCCGGCAGGTCGAGGTTGATCGCATTCCCTTCCAGCCAGGCAATCGGCGCGCCTGAGGGGGCGGGGAGCGCACGGGCAACGGCCAGCATGGCTGGATTGATATCGAGCGCGACCACCTTCCCTGCCGCTCCAACGAGGGGTGCGACTTGCCGTGCTACACTGCCCGTGCCGCACGCCACATCCAGCACTCGTTCACCAAACTGTGGAGCCGCGTACTCAAGCAGCACCTGTGTCCAAGGGGCAGAGATGGTGCGGCCAAAATATTGCTCGTATGTTTCGGCTGGATTCGGACTTTGCTGATGGCTCATAGAGTTCTCCTCACTGACAAGATGATGACCGCTGCCCAACCAGGACATTGGTCATGCGAAATGATGTGCTACCAGATGACTGATACTGGCATGCGCGGCGACCAAAGCCGGGCGATCTGCTCTTCCCTCACTTAGAAACGCCGCGATAAGGATGGGAGAACGACCGGGAGGAATGGCGATCGCCACATCGTTAACTGCGCCATGCTCGCCTGTGCCGGTTTTGTCGCCAACCAGCCAATCCTTGGGCAGCTTCGCTCGCAAACGATCATAGCCCGTTTCGCAGTCACGCAACCATTGCAACAGAAGATCGCGGGATGTAGATGAAAGGCGATTCCCGCACAGAACGTTACCCATCAAAGTAGCCATCGCTCGAGGTGAGGTTGTGTCGCGGAGATCGCCTGCGTCGTTGTCATTGAGCGTAGGCTCGTTTCTGTCGAGACGCGTTACAGCATCACCGCACGACCGGACAAACTCGGTGACAACGGACGGGCCGCCCAATTTGGAGAGCAGCAGATTGGCGGCCGTATTATCACTGACAACAATCGCAGCACGGGTCAATTCGCTCACGGTCATGAAACCTTCTTTAGCATGCATGCTTGTGACAGGTGCATAGGCCAGAAGATCAGCCTGTCCATACAAAACATGACTGCTGAGTGACAACAAATTTTGCTCTACCTGCGCAAGAATGGTTGCTGCGAGCACCCACTTGAATGTCGAGCACATCGCAAAGCGTTCATCCGGCCTGTGTGCCAATACCTTGCCGCTTCCTGTATCCACGGCAAAAACGCCGACCCTCCCACCAACTTTCGCCTCAATATCGGCGATAGAAGCAGGCTCGCCTTCAGTGCTTGCGGCAGACAAGACAGGCATTGCCGCCAGAGCGCTTACGACGGCGATCAAAAATTCTCTTCTTGTGCAGAGTGGGCTATTCATGCGTTTGTGACGTCTAACGCTCAATTCAACAGTGTGCGCAATGCGTCCGCTGGAATGAAATGTTATGCGTTGTTTCATTTGTCCTCCATGCGCGTACGCTGGCAGATGATGTAGACGTGTGGTTGAGGATACTGATCGTACTCAAGGTGTCGACAGACCGCTCCAGCCTGCGCAATCACCTCCAATGTCCGGGGAATTCCAAGCGTGCTGTGGTACATGGGAGGTCCCATGTACGTGTTACTGATCTCGGACGGCTCTTCCGTGCCGCCGATGGTGAATATGGCGACACCACCAAGGCTAAGCCCGGCCAGGATCTTGAGGAGGACCTGCTTCTGAGCCCTCAATGGCACATGCCAGACACTATCCCAAGCGGAGATGAAGTTGTAGAGATAGGGAAATTGCCACCTGCATATATCTGCATGGTGAAACGTCAGGTGCGGGTGCCGAGATAGAGCGAGTTCGAGCATCTTTCTCGAGATGTCCAAGCCCTCCGTAGAAAACCCGTGGTTGAGCAAAAATTCGATAACGCGCCCGCTGCCGCCGCAGCCGATGTCCAGAGCTGCACCTCGTAGTGTCGTGAAAGCAACTGCTTTCTCATGCTGGGCGATGCCGTCGTCTCTCGGGAAACAATCGCTTTGCCAGCGATGAGCAATCAGGTCGTAACTGTCTCCAACGTCCTGTGGGTTCATGGCTCGTGATTCAATGATGATAATGCTGCAAATCACCGACAGCTAAAAGCAGAACGAGGAACGAGCAGCGTTTTTTGCTGTTCGTGTGCATTTGTCTTGTTACGCTAAATCAATCATCTTCGGCTGGTGGTACTGAATTTGGATCAATCCAAACGCCACCCCTTTCAACAACCTTTCGTCTACGTTTAGTCATACGCTCATGCTTACAATACTTTTCATCCAACTCTTCCCATAATAATTTCAATTCCTGTGATTCTAGACATACTGGCTTAGCCTTAAGGTGAAATTCAGTGAAATCAGAAAGCATTTCGCTGTACTTGATATTTCTGTTGTCTATGTCAGTCCGCAACGCCTCAATTTTTTGCTGCAATGTTATGTTCTTCTCATTGAAATCCAATTTTTCTTTTTCAACTTCCCTGTTTAGATTTCTCTGAAAATCTGTTCTGAGTTCAGTGAGACTAGTTTCCAATGTCTTTAGACGAACACCGTATGCCCAACGAAACGCCCCCCAGATAGCCACGATAAACGGTGTAAGAATGGCAAGCAATCTTAGAAAATCGGCGAATGTAAGTGTTCGAAGAGCCTCAATGAATTCCGGCATTCTCTTAACTATGGTTAACAGTCATTATTGGCATAACGCCTGAGCTCAGCTGCGTTTGAGGCGGTGACCATTTTTGCGGCAGCAAAAATGGGCGGCGGGTCAAATGTCAGTTGCAGCGACTTGTTGGGCGACAGCCTACCGTTCACAAATTTCAAATTCCAACTCATGCAGCTTCTGCTCCGAAAGATTGACTAGTTGCTCAGGTAAAGGGGCACTCACATAGGGATTTGAGAACATGCGAAATTTGTACGCCTTCGTTTTGGAACTGACATAAAACCATAGAATAAATATCAGCACACCTGAAACATGATCCCAAAGAGGAAAGTTTCGCTCGATCTCAGTTTGAAGTCGTTCGTGAGCGCGAGGAAGTTCACTAACGTTTAAGGCAATAACGAATGGTCTGCCAGGAGCATGCTGACCATGTTCGGCTTTCCGCATGATCGGATTTAAATAGCTCGTTTCTGGCACGAGAGAACGAAGCATCACGACCAGGTTCCCTCGACCGTTTAGCAATGTCGCATTGGAAAAAAAGGTTGGTTCGTCATCCGGCCACCACTCTGGCCCTAAAAGCTCTCTGCAACGCGCTCCCACGATGCAATGCCACCAGGCTTGCAACGGAACAACGGATGGCATGCTGGTGTATCTACCTCACTCCATTGCGCATGAACCGCTGGGCTGCGAACAGCCAGCTTGCTTTGTAGGTGGCGCCACTCATATGCAAGCTGCCCCGCCGTGACCGAAATATTCCGGACTGCCCGAACCGAGCCGATCTTGAGTCGATTGAAGCTGTAACCCCGAGCCGTTGCCTCATCTTGCACTGCGGCAAGATAAGCGTTGATGGCTAGATGTGGAAGCGGATGCTCGCGAAACCGCTCCAGCTGCGGGTGATGGATGTAACCACGCGTCTCGCCGCACAATACGGCTTTGGCCAGTAGAGCTTCACGCCAAAGCGCAACAAGACCTTTTGCATCTAGGTATTTGGGGTGTAGTGACCAAAGCCGCACGACCGTTAGCCCAGGAATTGCGGGTTGAGCTGCCACACAGAATAGCAAAGCGCTGAGGCAAAACTGACCCATAGTAGGTAAGGAATTAGCAAAACACCAGCCAACACTCGAATACGCCAGAACAAAACAAGTGTTGTAACAATGAGCAACCACAACAGCAGGATGTCTGCGAATGCCAAGGCTCCCATATGCCAACCGAAGAAAAGCCAGCTCCACAAGGCATTTACCGCTAGTTGCACCAAAAAGAGGATCAGTGGCGCACGGGCGGCACGGAACCCTTTGGCACGCCAGACAAGCCACGCGGCGAAGCCCATAAGCGCGTACAGAACTGTCCACACCGGGCCAAAAACAGTTGACGGCGGAGCCCAACCAGGACGGACAAGATCCGTGTAGAACGAACTGGCATGTATTGAAGCAGCAGCACCTATGCCTGCTGCGATAAAGCTAATAACAAGCCACCCGACGAGGCCGATAATCTGGTTTCTCAGTGACATATGAGTCATGAAATGTCTCCTTGTTCTGGTCAAGTAAACCTGGACACATTATTAAGTACTTTTTTCAAACTCCTGCGGAGTCATATTTCCCAAAGTGGTATGCAATCTGCGTGAGT
>NZ_QICQ01000054.1 GCF_003201195.1 Nitrosomonas eutropha
GATTTCCAGGCTTCTGGCAGCTTCTGCTATCGTTAATCCCTGATCCAGTACCAAGCTGATTGCATCCAGCTTGAATTCCTTTGTATAGTGTTTCCTAGGCTCCATTTCATCCTCCAATTAAGACTATTTTCTCTTAACTGGAGTGTCCGGGTCTATTAGACCATATCATAAAGGCAGTGCGCACTGACGAACATCTCTATGAAGAGTTAAAGCAGCTAAAAAAAGAGGTTGCCCGACTGACCGAGGAGCGCGACCTATTAAAAAAGGCTGCCGCGTACTTTGCCAAGGAGCAACGGTGAAGTACGCCTGGATCAAACAGCATCAAGGTGAATTCACCGTGTTATCGATGTGCCGATTTTTACAGGTCTCACAGAGTGCTTACTATGATTGGCTGCATCGAATTCCTTCATTCAGGGAACGAGAAGACGAGCAACTCAGCAGTATTGTAAAAAAATTATTTAAAAAAAGCCGGAATACATACGGCACCCGCCGTCTCAAAATAGCTATGTCTCACCAAGGCCGATCCGTGGGTCGGCGGCGAATAAGCCGGCTAATGAAGGAAGCCGGACTGGCCTGTAAAACCAAACGTCGATTTAAAGCTACCACTCATTCAAAGCATGAATTGCCTATTGCGCCTAATTATTTGGATCGTCAGTTTTCCATAGATCAGATAAATCAGGTATATGTGGGCGATCTCACTTATATTCATACCCTGGAAGGCTGGTTGTATCTGGCGGTCGTGATCGACTTGTTTTCCCGGCAGGTCGTAGGCTGGTCAATGGCCGCACATATGAAAACACAGTTAGTCAACGATGCGCTCCAGATGGCTATTTGGAAACGTAAACCCGACAAAGGCCTGTTATGGCATACCGATCGGGGTAGCCAATACGCCTCAGAAAGTCACCGGCAATTACTAAAGCAGCATGGCATCCAACAAAGCATGAGCCGGAAGGGAAATTGCTGGGACAACGCCGTGTCGGAAAGCTTCTTCCATACCTTAAAAATAGAATTGATCCATCATCAAACGTTTCATTCTCGGGAAGAAGCTAAACAGGCTGTGTTTGAATATATCGAAGTGTTTTACAACCGAGAGCGATTGCATTCAGCTAATGGATATATATCGCCCGTTGATTTCGAGTTGCAGCAAAATGCTGCTTAACTTTGTGTCCAGAAAAGTGTTGACACATCATTATGTTATCAACCGGTCGACTGTATTTACTGATCCAGGTATGTAAGGTGTTTTCATTCACGCCAATTTCTCTGGCGGTTTGGGCTACAGGTTTATCCGATTCAATGGCCAACTTTACCGATGACTCCCTAAATTCAGCTGTATAGACTTTGGGTTTTTCTTGGATCATTTAAATACATTCCTTCTTTCAGTTATTTTAAGGAATGTGTCCGGTTTAGTGTAGCCACATCATCCCCGTCTGGATGCGGCCCAAAGGCCAGATGGGCTACTCGTTTATGGCTTACGAATGGCGATGGACGAGCCCGGTGTGTTCGACCTCGTTGCATCAGCCCGCCCGGCCGAAGATCTGCCCGCTGCCTTCGACCGACTGGCACTGGCGGCATGTGCGGCGCAGGTGCGAAACACCGGCCTGAACAACTTTGCGTTACTACACGGCGTCACGGTTTCGATGATGGCAGCCGAGCTTCTGCCTTACCTCCATGAGGCCGCCCAACGCAGACTCGAATCGGCTGTTATCGGTTTCGTAGTGGCTGCAGTGGTCGCCTTCGATGATAACTCGGTCTCGCCCGACCTGCCCAAGATCGAAGCAGGATCAGAACTCGACATCCTTCACGGGCTAGCGCAGAAAGCGGCTGCCGGACTCAATGACCATGACATCAAATTCGCCGACGCCTGCACCCGGCTCTACAAGCGGACGGGCTCGAGCCTACCCATCCAGGCGCTCGCGCTCAATCTCGGTGCCTTGTAGTGGTCTAATTTAAACAGACACCTCGATAGGTGGATAAAATTCACTTTAAGAGGACATACTAATGAAAGCACGCAGGAAATTTGACACTCAATTTAAATTGGAAGTTGTTCACATGATCAAGGATCACGACCTTAGTGTGAGCGAGGTCTCCAAAACGATGGGGGTGGGGGAAACAGCGATTCGTCGTTGGGTCGCGCAGTATCAGGCAGATCTTAACGGTCAACGCGGCATCGGTAAGCCGTTGACGCTTGAGCAGCAACGGATTCGAACCCTGGAGGCAGAGATTCGACAATTGCGCTCTGATAACGACTTGTTAAAAAAAGCATCGACCTTCTTCGCCCGGGAACTGAAATGACCTATCAGTTGGTTCAGCAGTGGCAGGAGAAGGCCATACCCGTAACGCAGGCCTGTCGGGTCTTGGGCGTAGCCGTGCAGGGTATTATCAACGCCAGCACCGCACGGCACCGGCCAGGGATGTGCAGGCGAGTGCTCAGGTGAAGGCAGCATTTATGGCCAGTGGCAAGAGCGACAGTAGTCGCCGTGTACGCAAGGCGCTGGCGCAGCGTGGCGTTCCCGTGGGGCGATTTCGTGTGCGCCGGCTCATGCGCGAGAATGGATTGTGTCCCATATGGAAACGTAAATTTATTAACACAACCGATAGCAAACACGACTATCCCGTGGCACCGAATTTACTTGACCGGCAGTTTAACGTGGCACAACCGAATCAGGCCTGGGTGTCGGACATCACGTATATCCGCACTCGCCAGGGCTGGCTTTACCTGGCCGCCGTCATGGACCTGTACTCACGCAAAATCATCGGTTGGGCCATCATGGCGCCCACTATGCCTGCCGAGCTCGTCGTCGCTGCGCTACGATAACGGTTCATTGGAAGAAACATCACAGTAAGTGGTATCTCCCAAGCGCTGAGTATAATTATTAAGAATTCGTGTTCCTTCTGCAGGCTTGATACGTCCAGCATTTATCTGTCTGCGGATAAACTCCGACATACGGCGATCCAGGTCATTGGGAAAATACTGAACCTGGCTCAGCATTTCCTTCACACTAATTCCCTTCAGCAGTGCCTCGATCCAAAAACCGTTTGCTTCTTCTGCTTTTGCATAAACGTGAACTTCGCCTACACGTCCGAAAAGATTGTGAGCGTCTCCCAGTATCTCTTGATAAGCCCCGACGAGAAAAATACCCAGATAATAGGATTCATCTTGACGAAAATTATGCAAAGGCAACCAATCACTGGTGCCGGACGATGTTACATACTGACTTACCTTGCCATCCGAGTCGCAGGTTAAATCAACCAGTTGACCGCGTCGTTCAGGTTTATTCCACAACCGATGGAGAGGCATCACGGGGAATACCTGTCCGATGGCCCAGTGGTCGATAATCGAATGAAATACGGAAAAATCTCCCAGATACATGTCCGTAAGCTGCTTCTCCAACTCAATCTGCTCAGCTGTGACCGGAATCGACCCAATCGCCGTTAGCTTGCGCAGCACCTCGCGGCAAATACTCCAGTACAAACTATCCGATTGCGCCATGTGTTCAACAGACAGATAACCCAACCGCGCCATCTGTTCGGTCTCCTGACGGATTTCTTGTGCATCGTGATAGCATTCCAGCAGCGTACTCATTTTCTCCGCAGATTGCGCATCGCTATATACCGACGTCATTCGTAACACCACGGCAGGTAGTTCAGCCGGAGATTCGGCCATGTACGGACTGTCCGGCTTGTGTACACCCAAAACAGGAACCACCAGCACGGAGTGATGCGCAGTGAGTGCGCGACCACTTTCTGACAAAAGTTGCGGCATGGGTACTTGCCGCTGATCACAAATTTCCTTAACCGTATAAACTACTACATTGGCATACTCGCGCAGTCCGTAATTAATGGATGATTCCGGGTTGTCGTAATCACCACCGTAATTCACTCCGAGTCCGCCACCGACATCCAGATACTTGATCTGCATCCCCCGCAACATCAAATCAGCGTAAACCTGCATGATTTCTCTGATGGCACTTCGTAGTACCTGAATATCAGCAATTTGACTTCCCAGATGAAAATGCAGCAGTTCCAGTTGCCCGGCCATCTCCCGATTTTCCAATGTCCGTATCAGTTGTACCAGCTCTGAAATAGTCAGTCCAAACTTGGAATTTGCACCGCCGGACTCAAACCAACGTCCCGATCCTTTGGTGTTCAGCTTTAATCGCACACCCAGCCGCGGTTTCATCTGGCGTGCTTCTGCCAAATTCATCAACTGCTCAAACTCCGAGTATTTTTCAATGATGGGCATCACTTGCTGTCCGATTTGCTGCGCATTCAGCATCAGGGTCAACATCGTGCGGTCTTTTACGCCATTGCAAAGCAGCAGTGTTTCATCGGCAACCAGCGGCAGCATGGCTAATAACTCGGCTTTGGAGCCACATTCCAGTCCAATGTTAAATTCTTGACCAGCTTCCAGTACCTCTGCCACCACTTCTTGCAGCTGATTCACTTTAATAGGATAAATACTGCGATATGTCCCTTCGTAACCACTTTCATGAATCGCCTTCCGAAACGTTTGATTCAGGCGTCGCACGCGCGAACTTATCACATCCTGAAAACGAATCAGCATTGGTAGAGAAGCACCTTCGGAGCGAGCTGATTGAATTACATCTATGATATCTATGTGCAGATCCTGACCTTCTATAGGACGAACAGAAACATGCCCCATCTTGTTCACCGAATAAAAGCCATCTCCCCATTTACTCATGGCATAAAGTGCCTGCGAATCCTCACAGGACCAATCGTGTTTTGCTACTGCTTCATTGGTCATCGATTACTCTTTCAATTTCTTTGTCTGTGACTTTCAGCGTAAAGACATAACAATTCAACTGCAATCTGTGCAGCCGCTAGCGCAGTAATTTCAGCATGATCATACGCGGGCGCCACTTCGACGACATCCATGCCTATCAGATTGATGCC
Organism: Nitrosomonas eutropha; assembly: GCF_003201195.1. GTDB lineage: Bacteria > Pseudomonadota > Gammaproteobacteria > Burkholderiales > Nitrosomonadaceae > Nitrosomonas > Nitrosomonas eutropha. The sequence goes on from NZ_QICQ01000054.1 coordinate 4,915, forward strand.
TTTTAGTTCACGAATAATACTCAGTGCCTGGAAGGATGACAGTCCACCCGGTACAGGTGTGCCAGTGCCGGGTGCAAAAGCTGGGTCCAAGCAATCGATATCAAAGGTGATATACACCGGTTTTTCACCAACTCGCTCGTGTATCTGGCTGGCTATGTCGCGACCGGTCGTTTGATGCACATCTGCTGCGGAAACGATATGAAAACCCAGTGTGTCATCATTAGTGGTGCGAATGCCAATTTGTGTGGATGATGCTGGATTTACAATTCCCTCATGTGTTGCCTGATAAAACATAGTGCCGTGATTAATACCATTACCGGAGGAAGGCCAAGTATCAGTATGGGCATCAAAATGAATCAGGCTGATAGGACCATGCACAGCGGCGTGTGCCCGCAGGCTTGGGTAAGCGACAAAATGATCTCCACCGAGCACCAAGGCTGCTGCTCCTGCCCCGATAATATTGGCGATATGTGCCTCGATATGCGCTACGCTCAACAAATCGTCAGTAACGGGTTCGCAATCACCACAATCAATTACACGCAATGCAGTCATCGGGTCTATATTCCAAGGCCATGGACGCTCCCATGCCAGCGATAACGATGCATTTCGAATGGCGCGAGGCCCCAGTCGCGCGCCGGATCGATTGGTGGTGGCGATATCCAACGGCACTCCGGTTACGACCACATCAACTCCTGTGATATCTGCCTGGTAAGGCACGCGAAAAAAACTGGCTGCACCCCCGAAACTCAGAGTATGCGACATCCCCTGTCCGGGTTTGCCACGAAACCCGTTATCCCAAGTATTCATAAATCTCCTTGCTATAGCGTGTTCGCGGTAATTCCATCTTTGTTTTCGATTTCATGTTTTCATTTGATGAAACTTCGGACTCCCAGCTAACCGGTTTCACCGCACCGGATTCAAATTGCGCGAGCTGGTGCTCGGCGATTTGAATCCACACCTCATCAACATGTTCCGCAATGAATTCCGGATCTTGATTGATTGTAGCAGCTCAAGGCCCGGCAAGAGAAAGAAGTCGATACTTTGAGAACGAAAATATTCGTTCTCAAAGATCATGTCGACGGCCACACCCTGCACTCAATTCCACCAAGAGAACCTGCGCCAACCAGCTCAACACGCAGCGGTTGAAAATCAGCTCCACTATGAATGGCACCGACCGGAAGAAACCACTCTGTATTGGTTGGTGCAAGAGCACATCGAAACTTTCTTTATACAGGTTGAGACGGAAATCGGGTTCAGGGTGCCTGACTTTGTTAAAGACGAATTTGGGGCATTTCGTGGCATGCTGACCCATGGGTTCTTATGTCTACGTTGTACAAGCTGCGCCCATGAGAAACGGGTGGCCGTTTTTCTGCAAACGGCGTGGATTTCGCCCCTCGTGCGACGGGCGGCGCATGGCGCAGACGGCTGCTCACCTGGTTGATCACATCATTTTCCGGGTGTCGGTGCACCATGAACAGCGGATAACTGTTTAGTCCCACGGTGTGCTGGAATGGATCAAAGATAAAACGATCTGGCTCATTTTTCCAGATTTTGCAGATGTATTCATAGGGTGTTAGGCCTTTGAGAGCTTTTAGTCTTTTGGCGAAGTTATAAGCCATCACAAAGCGATGGAGATGGGCCTTCAACTGATCGTGTGAGTCGTAATAATACCGTTT
>NZ_QICQ01000055.1 GCF_003201195.1 Nitrosomonas eutropha
TCGGTGCATCGTGGGTGAATTCCCGCTTCCGCCACTTCGCTACCGTTTTTGGATTAATCCCATGCCGCTTGGCCAGAACATTCAGACTCTCTTGACTATTTTGTATCGCTCGACGCACCGCCACTGTCGTGCGGGCGCTTCCGTGTAATATCTGTCCCATAAATCATCCCTCCGTAGCTGGTTATATGTTACACCGGCACACCGTGGGACTAAACAACTAGTGTACGGGTACTGATTGGCACAGGATTTATTGATTGTCGATTGTTCCATCCATCCCGGCTTTGATGTCCTGTGCAATTGCCTGGTATAGCGGGTGAAAAATTGGGCGCATGCTGCTGATGATACGGTTAGTTTCTACCATGGATGGGAAGCGCAGGCCGTGATGCTCAATGGGGGCGCCAATAGATTCCAGTTGAGCCCCCAGTCTGCTGAAATGGCAAGCCAGTCGTTCTTCGGTCAACATAAAAAGTACTCTGATATCGTATATGCGTGCCAATTCAATTGTTCCGATATAAAGTCCGAGTGGAATATAGGGAAAACGCACCATTGGGCCTGTGCTGAAATCTTCTTTAGAGATGTTGATGGGGTGGTTTCTTTCACCTTTCCGTCGGCGGAAAGCTGCAATAACGGCTAGTCTTGAAACTTCACCAATTTTATCTTTGGGTAGTTTTGATGGATCTATGATGGAGCGATTGAGTGTCTGGGCACAAGTCTTTTCAAATGGTAAGCGTCTGTCATTACTATTCGACGGAGGACGGATGATGCGAGTACAACCAATAAAGGCATCATTGTGAATGCTACGAATCAGAAGATGCAGCGAATGAGCATCATATTCATCGATTTCAAATTTATCAGGTCGTGAAAATTCAAATTGCAGATCTTCACAATAAACGGAATGGCGAACGCGATAGGCCTCATGTCTTAATTCTTCTGTAAGCGCAGGGACGATTTCAAAATATTGTTTGAAAGACGTGCCTAAATGAGCGGTTTCCTGGGTAAACATGATTGCATTCATTCTTGGAAATTAACTGAAATTTTTCAAGAGATTGGCTTTTTACTGCTCAAGCAGAGAAAATATCACCTGTTTATGGTGCTAATCTCTTGCTCTCTGGTTCAATTAACCTGTTAACTTATTCAAGTCTTTTCAGGTAATCTTTGGTGAATATTTTGTCCGGCAGATCGCGCAGTTTCATATCCGAATAATCAAGAATAGAAATTTCATCTGATTTCAACGCATCTTCCATCACGATGCGAGTAGGGCGCATCTCGCCGAGAATGTCATCGAAATTTTCGTAACGACTGGTTTTAAGCAAGCGGCCTGAAACTGAATAGAACTCTGCTTTATAGGGCCTGAAGCTGGATTGATTGACCCACAATAGAACTTTTTGATAGGTGACTGAACGATCTACTCCGATGAGCTCAAGAACATGGTAATCCTCGCCATCAATAGATTCGTCACGCAGCAGCTGCGGATGATAGTCGCCGGTAAAATTGGCGCGGGCAATATCGCCGTTGGCAACCTGGCCTGTCAACCGTTGAGAAAGAGACAGTCGGATTGGCTGCGAAACGCTGGGCATAAAAATCCACAGATCGCGCCCTTTCATGAGAATAGTCTGACCACGCTCGGAGGCGGGCTCAGTAATTCTGACGATACTGTTTTCGTTTCCCTTGGAGAGTACCTGATAACGATACAGATCCTCTGCATGATCAGGAGAAGATGTGCGGATAGCAACATTAACCTGGAAGCTCTCCCGTGGAAAGCGAATTTCATCCGCTTTCTCCAGTATACTTTGGGCCGAAATATCGGTTTTTACTGCATCTTCCGGGGAAGGAAATGATATTTCTCCCCAAGTCAGCAGAAAAGAACCAGCTATTAATGAAAATAATAAGGAATATAGCTTCATTTCCAATCTCCATGAATAAAGTGTCCGGGTTAGACTACCCTGAAATTGTCCGCATCGAAAACGTATTCAAGAAATATACCTTGGGTACCAGCCAGGTTCAGGCACTTAGAGAGATCGACCTGCAAATCAGATCAGGGGAATTTCTCGCCATTGCCGGGCCTTCAGGTAGTGGTAAATCAACATTACTCAATCTGATTGGTTGCATTGATACACCTTCTTCCGGAAAGATTTATATCGATGGCCGGGATACCAGTGGGCAAACACCAGACCAGTTATCAGAACTGAGAGCTAGAACTATCGGCTTTATTTTTCAGACATTTAATCTTTTCTCAGTCTTATCAGCCGAAGAGAACGTTGAATATCCTCTGCTGCAATTCAAAGAATTAAGTGCTGCCAAGCGCCGTGAACGAGTTGTAAGATTTCTCGACATTGTTGGATTACGGGAGTTTGCACAGCATCGGCCTAATCAGCTGAGCGGGGGGCAGCGTCAGCGTGTCGCGATTGCCCGAGCACTCGCTACCCATCCAAAAATCATTCTGGCGGATGAGCCGACAGCCAATCTTGATCACAAGACAGGCGAAGATATTCTGCAGTTAATGAAACAAATCAATCGCAACAGCAGCACAACCTTTATCTTCTCAACGCATGATGCCAAAGTGATGGCAATGGCAGAACGTCTGGTGCGTATTGAAGATGGCCAGCTGGTTGAAGAGGATATGGTTGCCTGACCAGATGCCGCTGCTATTCTTGACATGCAGAAAGGTGATAATGCTGTTTCTGCTGTTATTGCTGACATGGTGTAGCGCAGATATCTGTGCTTCCACCGGCAAGACTTTGTCCTTGCCGATCTCCACAACAGCTTCTCCAGCACAACCGGATACTATCCAGATAGCACAAGCCTCCACGCTGGATGATTTGTTTGAACATGACGCTGCAGATACCAATGAACCTCGGCAATCATTCCGGCAAACGTCTTCCTGGCGCGGGTTTTCGCAACTGGAGTTTGCCGATACCGTTACCAGTCCCCAGCATGCTTCAAAACTGCGTTTGCGTACGGAGTTATCCAATCTGGGACACCTGAATCCGAATATAAAATGGAAGCTGAGTGCTCGTCTTGATTACGATGCCATCTATGACATATCTGATTTTTATCCACGTCAGGTACGTCGCGATCAGCGGCTGGAACTGTTTCTGCGGGAAAATTATCTGGATGTGTCTATCGCTGATTTTGACGTTCGTATTGGCCGCCAGCATATCGTCTGGGGAGAAATGGTCGGTCTGTTTTTTGCGGATGTTGTCTCTGCCAAGGATATGCGCGAATTTGTGCTACCTGATTTTGATATCTTGCGTATTCCACAATGGGCAGTGCGCACCGAATATACTAAAAATGATTTTCATGCTGATTTTGTCTGGATTCCATTTGCCAGTCTGGATGAAATTGGTCGGCCTGGAGCCGATTTTTATCCATTCAAGCTCCCCGTTGCTGCACCAGTCAGCTTTTTGAAAGAAGATCGTTCCGGGCGCAATATTTCCAGATCAAACTATGGAATCCGGCTCTCTCAATTAATGAATGGCTGGGACGTTTCGGCATTTTATTACCACAGCCTAGACGCCACCCCCACTTTTTACCGGGTCAATCAACCCTGGGAACCTCTATTATTTCAGGCACGGCATAGTGAAATAGATCAGGCAGGCAGCACCGTAACTAAAGATCTGGGGCCAGCAGTGCTGAAAGGAGAGTTTGTCTACACGCACGGACGCCGTTTTAATGTGACACGTCCGACAGTATTAGATGGGCTGGTGCGACAGGATACCCTCGATTATGCACTGGGGCTGGATTTTACTTTGCCACAGGACATTCGCTTGAATCTGCAATTTTTTCAGCGGGTTTATTTAGACTATGATCACACTATCTTTCAGGATAAATGGGAAAGTGGTGGCAGTATTTTTCTGCAGGGAGATTTATGGCATGATCTCCAAGGGCAGATACTGATGATTCACAGCCTGAATCGCGATGAATGGATGCTGCGCCCGCGCCTTACCTGGAACTTTGCCAGAAATTGGAAGATGGCAGTAGGGGTAGATATTTTCAATGGCCCCCCCACCGGATTGCTTGGCCGGTTCGATAGCAGCGACAGGGTATATACCGAACTACGTTTTTCTTTTTGACTAGCAATTTATCTTCTGGATTGCTTCACCCCTGCGGGGCTCGCAAAGACTACAGAAAGCGAAGGAAGTGATCACATTACACATCCGCCGCACCTTGTGAAGAACGCAGCCAGCACAACGGGATACAACGAGGATAACGAATATTATCTTTGCGAAACGGCGCAGCTGTTGAAGCAATCCAGTTTTTCATATTGTTACGACAACGCTGGATTTTTTATCCCTCGCGTTCACAAAGCAAAAGGTTTGTTGTGGCAACAGGAATTGATTGTCAAAAAATTTTACACCTATATATTTTGCCGTAACGCATCAACGACTGGTACGCGTGAGACATGCCTGGCTGGGAGTATTGACGCCAGCACGGTAGCAATAAAACCAGTACCTAATGCCAGTAGCAGAACAGAAGGTACAATCTGGATGTGAGCAATATAGCCAATATCTGCATTGGGAGGAGGGGGCATGGGGATACCAATGGCGGAAATAATTATGGCCAGCAGTATTCCCATATAAATCCCCAGGCCACCACCGATTAATCCCAGCAGCAAATTTTCACTGATGATCAACCAGAATACCTGATCACTGCGATTTCCCAAGGCCATCATTGTGCCGAATTCTCCGACACGCTCGAAAATGCTCATATTGACACTGTTGGCAACACTGAGCAGCACCATAATCAGAATGATGAGCTGCAGCACACCAAATTGTCCCTTGTACAATTCCACCGTTTTTTCGTAAAAATCATTCAGTTCCACCCAGGTTTTGATTTCCAGCTCGGATGAATCCAGCCATTGCTTCAATTGTGCCGCAACCTGATCAGTTTCTTCAGTATGTTGCAGTGAAATAACGAGTGCATTAACCCCTCCGGTGCCGAGCAACTCTTGTGCAGCAGCGAGGGGAATTCTGACTGCGCGCGCATCAAAATCATTGGAGAAACTCTGAAAAATACCAGTTACCTGAAAATCCAGGCTATTGAGTGCCCCATCAAGTGTGTTGACCAGAAGTGTTACGGGGTCTCCCGGTTTTAGCTGTAGTGCCTGTGCGACACCCTTTCCCAACAGAATGCCGAATGTGTCGCTGTCATTTAGCTGCCGTCCTGCTGCGATACGTACAGAACTACCCAATTCTGCTTCCAGCTCAGGCTCCACACCCTCACCAATAATCGGCAAATCACTCCTGCCATTATTCAGCAAGCCGGAAAAATTGAGTCGTGCCATCACCTGCTTAATTTCTGGATGACTGGTGATGTGTTGTTTAAGCGCATCAGGAAAATCCATTAAAAACTTTTCTGGAGAGCGTGAGCCGGCTGCAAAATATCCTTGGCGATAAACCTGTAAGTGCCCGCTTTGTGAATGAATGAGTGCTTCACCCAACTGCACGTAGATATCCTGTATCCACCCCCCAGCCAGAATGATACCGGTAACCCCGGTGATGACTGCAGCCAGCGTCATAAGCGTGTGTATTTTCTGTCGAAAAATATTACGTAATGCAAGTTTAAACATGGTGCGACGAAGAGGTTGTCAGGGTCAGGACAAGCATCATTTTTTGGGAGAGAGTGAATAGTTACTGGTTTGAGAGCAGTAATAAAGTCCTGATCATTTCTCAGTCGTAATCATGGCTATCTGAATTCGTTTGCCTGTTCATCAGCGAATTGATTCGGAAATCAGGCTCCGGATGATTCTGACAAGATTTTATCTTTTTGCATTCTTCCATTAAGACAAGAATGTAACAGGTAATAGTATATTGACCAATCAGGTTTTGAATTGTCCAATAAAGTCACCTTGCCAGGTAGGTAGAAAGGATTTCTGCTGAAAATTTCAGATTGATTTCACGATTTCCCGAAATATAGCCAGGCAACGTTCGGTTTCCACCATTTTATCCGCATCTATGTGGCCAGAAATTTTTCCAGCCTTGCTACATTTTATGATTATTGATGGTCATATCCTCAAGAGAATAAATGGATATATCGAGAAATTTTACACTTCTATTATCTCCCCTTATGAACTCTGTGTAGGCTTTTGATTAGCAGCGAGGCAGCAATCCTGTGTCTTTACACGATCTGCATAAGTAAGGTTTTCCAGTAGAGTAGAGGTAATGGATTTATTTATTTCAGCTTGCAAAAGTATATTAGCCAGACTAGTTGTTTAGTCCCACGGTGTGCCGGTGTAACATATAACCAGCTACGGAGGGATGATTTATGGGACAGATATTACACGGAAGCGCCCGCACGACAGTGGCGGTGCGTCGAGCGATACAAAATAGTCAAGAGAGTCTGAATGTTCTGGCCAAGCGGCATGGGATTAATCCAAAAACGGTAGCGAAGTGGCGGAAGCGGGAATTCACCCACGATGCACCGA
>NZ_QICQ01000056.1 GCF_003201195.1 Nitrosomonas eutropha
CAGTATGAGTGGACAGTGCGCCACTTGGGAAAGTCATTAGGCAGGGCTCGCCACTGGCAGCCGCTCTTGAGCAAATACAGCACCGCACAAAAAACATCGTACAGATCTATTCGTCGAGGGCTGGTCTTCCTGCGCGCGCTCTCCAGCAAAGGCTTGATAAGCTCGAATTGTTCACGACTGATGTCGCTCGGGTAACTTCTTCTCATCTTCCGAGTTTCTCATACTCCCCTAGACTTTGAACAGGTTCTTACGCTGATTCATGGCGCAACGCACCCAGGCATGCAGGCTAAAGCCGTGGGAGTTGGCGCAGCACTCCTGGTCTGACTATTCCAGATTTTGTGTGGGCGCGGTTTTCAACGTCAGTACTTTTTGATCTGCGCGGCGACCAAGCGCAATCCAGGTGCAAGCCGCCGATTGCAGTGGTGCCAACGCTGCATCCGTTTCCATCTCGGCCAGGTAGGTTATCTCCTCCTCTATAAGCGCGCCGTGGCGGATCAATGCTTTCATGATGCGTTGGATAATCTGGCTGAGCAGGCTTTGTAACTGCTCAGCCATCGGTGACCGTGCGCCGTGGAATTCTGCCGTACCATTCTGGACACGGTAAACGCCATCAAGCACGAGACAATGTAGATGAATATTGAGATTAGCAGCCAAACAACAAACCGAAACATTGAACACGTGTAATCGCACTGGTCTGTGCTTCGGATGTTATTCCAAAAAGTATTTTTTAATTAGACTCTCGAGCTCTTTTTTTAGCTCCTCTTTTTGTTCTAGTCTGGTGTCTGTATATAGTTTATTGGAAATTTCGATGAAATTATTTAATAACTTCCCGTCAAATTGGCTATTGTAACCATCTTTTAAAATCGCAACACTTTTTTCATAACTAAATGGCTCTTTATAAGGTCTTTTAGAAGTTAGCGCATCAAATACATCAACAATAGCAAATATTCTCGCAGTTACTGGTATCTCCTTACCTTCTATATTGTTTGGATAACCGCTTCCATCATACCTTTCATGATGATACAAAATTACATTTTTTGCATCTTCCAGCCAACTATTATGGTTAACAAGTTCAACTCCTTTAACCACATGGCTTCTCATCACCTCAAACTCTTCTTCGCTTAAACTTCCATTTTTAAGAAGGATATTATCAGATATTCCTATCTTTCCAACATCATGCAAGAAAGCCCCTTTTATCAATACTTTAATGCTTTCATGGTCTAGGTTTATGCTCTGGGCAAATTTAATTGCATAGAGAGTTACTCTGTAGTTATGCTCATCCGTATCACTATCTCTAAGGGCAATTGCAGTACCAAGAGTTTTTATTGCCATAATATTACTAGATAAAAGCTCTAATCTGTGCGCGTTTAACTTTTTATATGCGAAATATATGAGTGGAAATATTAGAAGAGAAAAAATAGATATTGTCAATAATACTGTTACTATTGTTGTAAATATACCTTGCTTAAATCTTTTAACCACAATTGGTTCTATATAATAGATACCTTTAATATAACCGAATAGTCTGTTTGATTTGTATACAGGGTAAAAAATCTGCATAAAATGATACTTATCTAAAATAGTAAAAAAATTATAATTCACTTTTTTAGATGTTTTGGAATCATCACCAATAAGATTGTAGTCAGATTGAATGAGTTCTAGGTTCCGTGCAAATTTTTCTTCAGAAGAAGTGAATTTAAATAACTTCTTTTTTTTATCATCATATATTTCAATTATTACAAATCCAAGTTGCTCCGTTAAAATTTTTACACCATCTTTAAGTACATTTATATCTGAGAACTTTAGATTTTCACTGTATTTATATAATTTAGTATCCACATTTGTTTTAATCTCCTCTGCTAAAGAGTTATAAAAATTGTACTGTTGAAAATTTATTATAAATATAGTGCTTATTATGCTAATGAATATGAAGGAGAAGAGAGCTCTTTTAAAAAAAGAGTTAACAATATTATTGCTATTAATATCTATAATAGATTTTAGTTTATCTATTATCATAGTTTTAAAATAGAGGTTATGCCAAATTTTTTGTGAACCATTTTAATTCATCTTGAAGCTTCAATCTCATAGCAGAGTCAAGGGCAGAGAGCGGCTCATTGAGCAGAAGTATTTTTGGGTTGCTCATTAAAGCTCCTGCAACTGCAACTCTCTGTTTTTGACCTTCGTTTATATTTTGCGGAGGTGTATCTGCTAGATTCTTCAGCTCCATGAGCTCAAGAATCTCATCTATGAGATTGCTGTTTTTCTTTTTTTGGCAAACTCAAGGTTCTTTCTAATACTCATATTAGGGAAAAGTGCATAGTCTTGAAATACAAAACCGACACCTCTTTTTTGCAGCGGAAAATTTATCTTTCTTGCGCTGTCATACCAGATTTGACCATCAACGACTCAGGCATGCAGGCTAAAGACATGGGAGTTGGCGCAGTACTCCTGGTCTGACTGTTCCAGATTTTGTGTGGGTGCGGTTTTCAACGTCAGTACTTTTTGACCTGTGCGGCGACCAAGCGCAATCCGGTAGGTGCAAGCCGCCGATTGCAGAGGTGCCAACGCTGCATCCTTTTTCCATCTTGACCAGGTAGGTCATCCCCTCTTCTTCTATAAGCGCGCCGAATCGGCCGTGTGCGTCTTCAACGACCACGGCTACCGCGTCGTGATTTCCGGATCCTTTTTGGTAGCTTTGCAGGTCGGGCAAATGCAGGTCGATTTCCTGAGGGCAAGGCTGCGGGCAGATTGATGCGGATTCTACGATAATCCCCCGGCTCCAACCCTTCCAGCGACCAGCTGCCAATACGATAGCGGATCAGTCGCAACGTTGGAAAGCCGACGGCGGCCGTCATTCGTCGCACCTGCCTGTTACGGCCTTCCGTTATGATCAGTTCCAGCCAGCTGGTAGGGATTGAATCGCGCCAGCGCACCGGCGGAACTCTGGGCCACAGAGCCGGCTCTTCCATTGCGCACGCTTTAGCTGGCCGGGTGCACCTATCTTTAAGCATTACACCGGCTGAAAGCGCAGCTATAGCGCTTGCAGAAATATTACCCTCTACCTGCACCCAGTAAGTTTTCGGCATTTTCTGGACTGGCGACGCAATGCGATGCTGCAAGAAACCATCATCGGTCAATAGCAGGAGGCCCTCGGAATCGTAATCCAGTCGCCCGGCCGGGTAGACGCTAGGAATTTCGATCCAGTCTGCGAGGGTAGATCGGCGTTCTGGTCCGGCCGCCGTGCGTTTGTCTGTAAACTGACTGAGTACATGAAACGGCTTATTGAAAAGGATAAGCTCAGCTATGAGGTAGCTCCTGGGCAGGTAATGAAGAAATTAAGAAGGATGGTACGAAGAAAAGACACCCAAGGGTAAAGGTCAGCCCAGTGATGAAGAGAACTGAGGAGTGAGCACGGGATCAAGTTGATTCGAACGGGTATACCCAAACCGATCCTGCGCTGAATGCTGCAGCAATTCACAAAAAACACCCTCACCGATCATCCAGGTACTGGAACTGGAAATTGAGACGGTAAAGCAGCAAGGCTACGCCTTTGGTAACGAGGAGTTATTGCCCGGGATTTTATGCCTTGCGGTGCTGTCCTCTAGTCTCAGCAGCGCTTCCAACATTGGTGTGGCCACGCCCATAGCTCCAATCGGTTTTTGAAAAGTCACGATGAACAGCTTAAATGCGACGACCCACCGACGCCAAACAACTCCAGTGGCTTCAGCCTATAGTATTTCTCATCCACGTCCTTCGATTGCTCGGCGTATGGTTGTGTCATGACCTCCTGCAGCTCTTGAATTAAAGAGTAGTCTCCTGTAGCCGCTTGCTGATACGCAGGCACCACGAACCATTCCCGCAAACTGTATTTTGGGTTGACGCGTTTCATCTGGCGAGAAAGTTCCTCACGAGAGCAAGATTGAGTGAGCGACTTCCATTTTGTGAGCCACGCTGACCATCGTTTGTCCATCCCTTCCGAGTCTGCATGATACGTCGAGTTCTTGTAGAAGCTTTTTTTGAGTAAGCCAATATCGTCGGGCACCATCGAGAGCTCACGGAAGAACATGGTGTAATCAACCGATGTTTGCAGCATCAACGTTACCAGCTCGCTGAACAACGTCGCATGAAAAGTGCCAAGCCCAAGCTTGGCAGCCCACATCTTCTCCATTTGCGCTTGCATCACCTTTGGAAAATCACTTTGGATCTCGTCGAGCTGCGCCAGACAGTCCTGATGCGCCATCAGCAACGGCCGCAATGCCGAACAAAACATGTGGAAGTTGCGTTCTGCTGCCACGGGTTGGTTCAGGAACGAGTAATGACGCCCACCACCCGTCCAAGGCTGGTAATGTGGATTGAACACATCACAGAATCCGAATGGGCCGTAGTCGAGTGTGAAGCCGCCAGCCGCACAGTTGTCACTGTTGAAGTTACCCTGACAGTAGCCGACGCGGATCCAGTTCGCCACCAGCGACGTGAGTCGGTTGAGAAATTCACGGGCAAGCAACACCACTTTTTCGGTGGTCGCCAGCTTCTGGTCGATGACGTTATCGTACTCACGATCGATCAAATGCAACACAATCTTTTCGAGCTCTTCCATCGCTCGTGGGTGTTCCATCTTGCGGGCACGGCGACCGAAGAGCTCGAGTTGACCAACCCGAATGAACGAAGATGCCACGCGTGTCGAGATGGCAACCGCTTCCGATACAAGCATGTCCGGATCCTGCGAGTGTGAACCCTCCGAGTACCATGGCCGGCGGACCTTCTCCGTTTTTGAAACATACAAACTCAAAGATCGAGACGTTGGCACCCCAAGCGCATGCATGTGCTCCTGTGCCAGAAACTCCCGGACACTCGACCGCAGAACGGCCCGTCCGTCGGCGCCCCGGCAATAGGGTGTCCGGCCACCACCTTTTAGCTGCATTTCCCAACGCTGACCGTTGATGACGGCCTCAAGCACTGAAATTGCGCGCCCGTCGCCATATCCATTGCCGGTTTGGAACGGGCATTGCTGGTAGTATTCGGTGCCGAAGATGGAAAGTGCATAGCCACACGCCCAACCGACCTTGCGCATCGGCTCCGGAACATGGGCAAGGTCGCCGGAGAACACGCGGACGAAGTCGGCCGACGTCGCCATGCTGTTGGCAAAGCCCAGTTCGCGAAAAAAGTTTTTACTGTGCGCCACGTACTCGGGGTCTTCAATTGGCGTGGGGTTGACGGGAACATAGTGACCCGTAAAGACTTGCCGCGGCGTGTGGTTGCGTCCGTTTACTTCCGCGTCAGGGTCGCAGTTGAGAGAATCCATGAACGAATAATTTGCCAATTTTGCGAGATCGTCAAGAGTCGCAATGATAGGGGGTGTTTCTTGGGTCAGTCGCTTTATCATAAGGGCTCCTCATGCGTGGACCAGGGGATGTACCGGGGAACTCCAGGAAGTGATGGCATCGCGCAAGTGGGTATTTTCTCAGAGGCGGAAACGCCGGCAACCGCTTTCCCGGTTACTTTGCCGTAAAAATAAATTGATAGGGATACTGCTAACTTTATGGAGGAAAACAAATGCTCTGAAGTATATAAAATTGAGACTAAGCCTAAAGCAGCTAAAGTGATCATTCCAGCAAAGGCGAGCAAACGGCCAGCCCCTGCATAGCAAGCCGTACACACGTCATAATATTTGCCATTGGCCAAGCCATCAAGTTATTTGGGGCGGACGACAAATTTAACGCAAAACAAGTTGGGATAAATAACAAAATATGTAAAAAAATCACAAACACAACACCTTAAAAACAAGCTCAACGCTCAATAAAAAAGCATGGAGCTCACCAAGTAAACTCTATGTAAACCCCATGCCTTTAAAATTAATATGCCGCAAGGCAACCAGCCTCTTTGCGTTTGACTAATGTTACAGCGCTACTAAAGGGAATGCGAAACCTTGCTTAGCAGTCATACAACCTATTAACTAACACAAGCAAATATTGGGCTTATTGGGCTGGCCCTTGACGTGAAAACCTTGCAGCTTATGGGGAACCCCTACCATGCACAAACACAACTGTAAGAATCTGTTTATGATCTTCTGAGTATCAGTGCCATGAAGGCCAGATGAATAAACTGCAAGCTGGTGTTAAGTTTACGCTCACAATTTTTCCATA
>NZ_QICQ01000057.1 GCF_003201195.1 Nitrosomonas eutropha
AAGCTGAGGTAAACTACTATAGGCAATTCGCCAGGGAAGCCATTCCGGTGGCTTGACTTTAACCAAACAGCCTCCTCAAAACCCGGGACGATTCAAGGGAAGGGCCGGTGGTTGTCGCTGGAATAACGGAAGTGGTGTCAACGACTCCCGGGGTGGTGGGGGTGGCATGTTGTGGAGAATATATCGTGCAGCACGGGAGACTCCGCCAGATGAAAATGGCGGACGGTAATGCAAAACCAAATACTATATGCACCTGTCCTCTATACTCTACACGGTTTCTGATGGGCTACAGCTTTATCCTGACAAAGCAGTTATGTCGCATGTCGCGCCGCCCGTGTTTGACCTTGCCGAATATTCCATGAAAACCGTGGTTTGTGTCCCCATTCTCGTGAAAATAATTAGTCTATCAGATCCCGCGTGGCTTCTTCGATTACAGCATCAGATACGCCGCGTTTTTTTAACGCTTCGATCAGTCGTACTACTGATATGCCGGAATACCGTTCTTCGTCTTTACGTAATCCTTCACTAATGTATGACTTCAGTAATGTCTGGTATCCGGAAAAACCTTTATGCGGAGCAATTTCCTTTAGGGATTCCACGACATCAATCGGGATGCGCAATGTGATCGATGTCATTGGGCGATCCTTTTGCAGGCGTTTTTTTAAGCGTTCAGAGAGCATAGTTGAGTTCCTCCTCGGGTTCAGCGCGGCGGGCGGAAATAATACGGATACAAGATTCTTCAATCTCAATATGAACCACATAGAGCAAGCGGCCGGTCACATCAAAACCAATAGCGGCATCGCGTGCTTCATCGTTACGGGAAGCATCAGTCAATATAAACAATGGATCGGAGAAAACCGTAGCAGCTTCCTCGAAACGGACGCCATGCTTGTGCAGGTTTTTTTCTGCCTTGTCTGCGTTCCAAATGAACAAATCGCCATTCAGCTCGTAATAAATGTTCATTGTAAATATTTTATCATTTGTATTTACAATGTAAACATATAACAGCATGGAAAATAGAGACTACCCATTAGCCGTCCGGGGTCAAGCGAGTGAAGAAATCCATGGCGACGTGAGTCGCCGGTTTTGAAACCTGTTCTTCGTTTGCAATAGTCGATCACGTCCGTTTCTTCCAATCATGGCTGCGACAAATCGCGCCAGACATGTTCTGTGGTCAAGTGAGCGGCGATAATTCTGCCCGTCACCCTGGCGACTTCGCCGTCCATGTTTGACCTTGCCGAATATTCCG
This sequence comes from Nitrosomonas eutropha, assembly GCF_003201195.1. Lineage (GTDB taxonomy): Bacteria > Pseudomonadota > Gammaproteobacteria > Burkholderiales > Nitrosomonadaceae > Nitrosomonas > Nitrosomonas eutropha. The sequence continues at coordinate 1,250 of NZ_QICQ01000057.1, forward strand.
AGAGCCGTGGTCTACCCCCATTTCCTCCCATTTTCACCATTTTTTCCTCAAATTTTAGTACGCCAATTGTTCGAGAGTGATACCCATCGCCGTCGCAGCCTTTTCAAGCGCTGCCTTGCGCGGACGCTTGGCAGCTTCGATCTGTGCGTAACCTGCTTGCGTGATGCCCATGCGTTTGGCCATTTCTTCCTGGGTCAGCATCAGGTATTCACGCCAGGCTTGCAGCATGGATCTCATTCATGATGTGTTTTCCAACAACTTCATTGGGGATCATGCCTGGTCTTACTACACCAGGCAGCTTAATAAATTCATCATAAGGCACGACCACAAAAGCCGGCTTTCCACTGCTATCCAGAATGGTCTGGTAGTTAATAAGTGCGCTCATTGCGTTTTTTCACCTCTTCAATATCAATAACATGAATGCTGCCGTTGAACTCGAAGAACACCCGGTAGTTACCTACCCTCAGCCGATAGCTGTATTCGTGATGAGTAAGTTTCTTCACCCCTTGGCAGTTTGGAAAATCAGCCAATGCTTGAATCTCTGTAAATATCTTCTGGCGCATAGCAGTTGTTTTGATTTTCTCAACTTTTTAAGGGCTTTGGGCTTCCAGTCTTTTGCGAAGGTAAAAATAAAAAGAGTACACATGAAGATCTTGCTATTAGGCCAATCCGGTCAGGTGGGCTGGGAGTTGCAGCGTAGCTTGGCTGTGCTGGGGCAGGTGGTAGCGCTGGGGCGTGATAATCATGAGTATTGCGGGAATGTTAGTGATCCCGGAGGGGGCGGCTACAGTGCACGCATTCCTTTCATCTCTGGGTTGACCTTTACCCCTGGGTGTTCTGCGACTGAAGCGCCAAAAGACGTCAAAAGCTTTATTTTTTGTGCTAAACAGACTGGGGTGGCGTCATCTTTCGATCAATTATCATAGCAGTTGACAACGGAGCTGGCTTTCAATAAATTGAAAGTTCATGGAAAAGAGAATTTACTTTTCTTGTGTCTCTCACCCGTCCGGGCTCTTAAAGTAGTTCCCACCAAAGATCCGGTTTGATGTTTAAGCCGCAAAGAGGATGCTCATGAATATTCAAAATCAGTTGCAGGCAACCGTCGAGGCGTTAGTACAGCAGGGCAAAGGTATCCTGGCCATGGATGAAAGCAGCCCGACGATCGCGAAACGCTTCAAACCAATCGGGGTGGAATCAACCGAGGAAAATCGCCGCAGTTACCGCAGCATGTTATTGGCAACACCGGGTCTCGGTGAATTTGTCAGCGGTGTTATCTTGTTTGAGGAAACCCTCGGGCAAAAAGCGGATGACGGTACTCCGTTGCCGGCGCTCGCCGCGCAACAAGGCATTGTGCCGGGCATCAAGGTCGATAAGGGTAAACTCGCGTTGGCCAATGCGCCTGGGGATGAAATCACCGAAGGTCTGGATGGTCTGGCACTGCGTTTGGAGAGCTACAAGCAGCAGGGCGCACGATTCGCCAAATGGCGTGATGTGTACCACATCTCCGCAACCACCCCGAGCCGGTTGGCCATCGAGGCCAATGCCGAGGTCTTGGCGCGGTATGCCTCTATCTGCCAGACGCTGGGCATTGTGCCCATCGTTGAACCCGAAGTGCTCATCGATGGCGATCACAGCATCGACCGATGCGCTGAAGTCACTGAAGCGGTGCTGCATGAAGTATTTCATGCATTACACTGCTATCACGTAATTTTGGAGCATATGCTGCTGAAGCCCAACATGGTAATCCCGGGTAAAACGCACGCCCAGAAGGCCAGCCCGGAGGAGGTGGCTGAGCAGACGATCAGGGTACTGCGGCGCACCGTGCCGGCGGCTGTCCCCAGCATCAATTTTCTGTCTGGTGGGCTGACTCCGGAGGAGGCGACTGCCAATCTCAATGCCATGAATTGTCTGGCACCGCAACCCTGGGACCTGAGTTTCTCGTACGGCCGTGCATTGCAGCAGCCTGCCTTACAGGCCTGGAAAGGCAATGCAGGTAATGCCGCAAGTACTCAGGCTGCACTCTATCTGCGTGCCAAACTCAACGGTGCCGCACGTCATGGCAGCTATAGTGTCACGATGGAGCCAGCGCAGGAGTGAAAAATCGGTGAATAGGCGCGTTTGGGAACTGCATAAGTTATTCTATTCATAGCCGAGCTTGGCTGTACTCAGGCCACGGCCCGGAATGATATATCTTGGTTTATTAATAATTATCAAAGGGCGCAATGGTATTTGAATGGCGGCAGATGTTATGGAGGCGGGGCATTTGTCCGTCTTGTACCTGTGCGATCCGATCGGCGGACTGATGCAGATTCCATGTATCGAATGCAATGCCATAGGATCAGTCAAAGCATCCCCGTGCATGGCCATACGGCAGGAATGGCAAAGGTCACGCAGCCGTAGCGGGAGAAATGCTCGCCCATCACTAAACTAGCGTCGTGGCCAAGAGTTTGTACCTGACGTCTGCCGAGGGGCGCACCGGTAAGAGTGCCGTAGCACTTGGACTACTCGATGCTCTTCTCGCGGATATCCCTTCTGTGGGTATCTTTCGGCCGCTTATTCGCTCCGGCAGCCAACGAGATCGTGTGCTTGAGCTGTTGCGCGAGCGCGCGGGCGGCATGATCCCCTATGAGGTATGCGTTGGCGTGACCTATGAAGACGCCGCGCACGACCCGGATGCTGCCATGGTGCAAATCGTGGCTCGATTCAAAGCGCTCGAAGCGCAATGTGATGCGGTCATTATTGTGGGATCTGACTTCAGCGACGTTGCAGCGCCGAGCGAGCTTGCCTTCAACGCGCGGGTTGCAGCGCACCTCGACTCACCGGTGCTGCTCGTGCTGGGCGGGCGCTCGTCCCAGAGCGGCCCCGAGATCCTCGGTCAGTCTGCGGCGCGGACTGCCGCAGAGCTCGCGCAGCTTGCTCAACTGAGTCTGCAGCAGCTCCAGGCTGCACACGTCTCACTGCTTGCCACCCTGGTCAATCGGGCGGATCCTGACGCGCTCGATCACATTCGCAGCGCGGTCGCCGTTGTGTTGCCGCCAATGACCCCGGTCTGGGCGATTCCGGAGGAGGTGTTGCTTGTGGCTCCAACGGTTGCGTCAGTGCTTGAGGCGGTCGAGGGAACTTTGGTACGCGGTAGCGAGGAACTGCTGAGTCGTGAAGTACCCGGCCTCGTTATTGCTGGTATGGCGATGGAGCACGTGCTGCCGCGACTCATCGAAGGTGCAGCCATTGTGGTTGCCGCCGACCGGGCCGAGACTCTGCTTGCTGTTGTAATGGCGCACGAGGCTGTAACTTTTCCAACCCTTGCGGCGGTGGTGCTCAATGGCGACTTCGCGCTCTCACCCGATATCGAGCGATTGCTCGATGGCATTGATTCGCGGTTGCCCATCATTCGCACTTCCCTTGGCACGTTCGACACGGCGCAACGCATTGTCCGCGCCCGCGGTGTTCTGACGCCCGACTCGCGTCGCAAAATCGATACAGTCCTTGCTCTGTTCCGGGAGCACGTCGATGTGTTTGACCTGCGCTCGCGGCTGAGGGTGTACACTGGTGGCGTCGTCACCCCACTCATGTTTGCGTACGAGTTGTTCGAGCGAGCAGCGACATTTCAGTCGCATATTGTGCTGCCGGAGGGCAGTGACGACCGGATCCTGCGTGCTGCGAGCACGCTACTTTTGCGCGGTGTGGTGCGACTCACTATTCTTGGCCAGCCCGCTTCGGTAAGGCAGCGTGCAGCCGAGTTGGGGCTTGACCTCGATCGTGCCGATGTCATTGATCCAGCAGAGTCGCCGTTATGCGAGCAGTTCGCCGAAGAGTACACGCGGTTGCGCGCGCATAAGGGCGTCAAGATTGAGGAGGCCCGTCACCGGGTCACCGATGTCAGCTACTTTGGCACGATGATGGTGCACTTTGGCCTCGCCGACGGTATGGTCTCGGGTGTCGCGCACACCACCGCTCACACAATCAAGCCAAGCTTCGAGATCATCCGCGCGCGCCCTGGCGTCTCAGTTGTGTCAAGCGTCTTCTTCATGTTGCTTGAGGATCGGGTGCTCGTTTATGGTGACTGCGCGGTGAATCCCAACCCGAACGCCGAGCAGCTCGCTGACATTGCGATCTCATCGGCCGAGACAGCCGCCCAGTTCGGGGTCGAGCCTCGCATTGCGATGCTCTCGTACTCGACGGGTGGGTCGGGCAGCGGCGCCGAGGTCGATTTGGTGCGCCGGGCCACTCAGCTTGTGCGCGAGCGCCAGCCCACGTTGCTTGTCGACGGTCCGATTCAATATGATGCAGCGAGCGACCCAGTGATCGGGGCTGCGAAGCTGCCTGGATCACCTGTTGCTGGTCGCGCCACCGTTTTCATCTTCCCCGACCTGAATACGGGCAATAATACCTATAAGGCTGTGCAACGCTCGGCCGGTGCCATTGCGGTCGGCCCTGTGCTGCAGGGCCTGAACCGTCCCGTGAATGATCTCTCGCGTGGTGCCACGGTCGAGGATATCGTAAATACTGTCGCGATCACCGCTGTGCAGGCAGGGCTCGCGCGTAACAAGAAGAATTCCGTATGAGCCCAATGGTGGATTGTCATCGCTCAAGTATCTACCAATCTGTAGTGGTCTAATTTGCCCGGGAGCTGAAATGAGCTACCAGCTCGTCAAACAGTTGCCAAAGAAGGCGATCCCTGTTGCCCGTAGTTTGTAAGAATCTGTTTATGATCTTCTGAGTATCAGTGCCATGAAGGCCAGATGAATAAACTGCAAGCTGGTGTTAAGTTTACGCTCACAATTTTTCCATA
>NZ_QICQ01000058.1 GCF_003201195.1 Nitrosomonas eutropha
ATGCGCGAAAATCAAGCCGATAAGATGGAAGATCAGGCGGATCAGGTGAGAGATGCGGCTGAAGATAAGGCCGATAAAATGGAAGATCACGCAGACAAAATCAGAGACGGTTCTTAAGGGTTCTGTCGCATTAAGCAATTTTTGGAAATTTTTCTTCCATAGAATCAATGAAGAATTTGTACGAAGCATGCTTAATGTGACAGGTTCTCTTGACGACTAATCTCAACAGTTAATTGTTATATAGCCTTTGGAATCGTTAGAGAGGATAACTGATAGTAGTGATGTACTATTTTCTAATTCAATGAGGTACAGGACATGAGATTCTTAAAATTAATTGCCGGTTTGTTTTTAATAAGCATATTGTCTATTGCTCCCGTAGCTTCTGCGGAAGAGTTTAGTGTGGGTGAATTTGTTAGTGATTCAGTCATTACTACCCAAATCAAAGCCAAGTTGCTTGCGACAGAAAATATTGATTCATTGCACATTAAAGTAGATACAGATAGTGATGGGGTGGTGGTGCTAACGGGTACGGTGAAATCAGAGGAAGAAAAGGAAAGGGCGCACACCATTGCACATTCGGTAGTGGGTGTAAAGAAGGTTCTGAACAAATTAATAATTGAGCCAGATCCATCTAATACGGAGAATCAGGAAAAGAGACATCAATATGATGATCAGAGCAACACTAACAAGGAGCAAGGAGTTGAAAATATAGAGAAGAACAGGAAGGAGCAAGAAGATATGTACGATTTTGACCAATCAAAGCCAAAATATGATCCCTCTGCTGAGCCAGGAATGATAGAAGATAACGATCGTAATCCTGGAAAATCATCTTTACCTCTTTCAGAAACGCCATAACTAATTATCCCATCTCGAATAGTTATATGGTTTTTTATGAAAGAAGTGAGGATGGATTTTATACCATTCTTTCATGGAGTCTTATTTTTGAGAGCAGTCTGCGGCAATTGCTGATTGTACGGGCTACATAGCGTATCAGGGTCTGTTCTAGATCTTTGGCACTATTTGAGAGTACATAGCAATACGTCCGTTGAAGCATTCGACCATTCTGTTGGTTGGCGAGGCGCATGGTCGGGTCAGATAATTATAATTACAACAAATTTTTAAACTGTTTTATGGAGGATCACAAATGCATACGCATCCAATTGAAGTCGAAAGGGGTAATGAAAGTGCTGTGTCATGGAGTGCGGTTTTTGCAGGTTCTGCGGCTACAGCTATACTATCATTGATTTTACTCATATTAGGATCAGGGCTTGGTTTGTCTGTGGTGTCACCCTGGACAGATACCAGTGCTGTTGGCGTCGGAGCAGCTAGTTTATATGTCATTATTTGGGTTGTTCTATCTTCACTGCTTGCAGCAGGATTAGGCGGTTATTTGGCAGGCAGGCTTAGAGTAAAATGGCCGGATATAGCTAAAGATGAAATTTTTTTCCGGGATACCGCACATGGTTTCTTGAGCTGGGCTGTTTCTTCGCTTGTAACTGCTGTATTGTTAGCTACCGCCGTCGGATCAGTGGTACACGGTACAATTCAAATGAGTACGAACGCGGCTGTGACAACTTCAGCAGTAGCCGGATCCACTGTTGCAGATTCTTTTGGTAGTGATAATATATCAATTGATTATTTTATTGATTCGTTATTCAGAAAATCAGAGCATACAACAAATACGGATGTTGCAAGCAAAGAAACAAATGCTAAAAAAGTAGATGATAAAGTTGAACTAACTAATGAAGATGGATCATCTCATATTGGAATGGAGGTAACCCGTATTTTCGTAAACTCAATTCAATCGGGAAACATAGAAACAGAAGATCTTAATTACGTAAGCGAGGTCATCTCTCAACACACTGGTTTAACTCATGAGCAAGCAAAAGAACGAGTTAAGACAACATTCTCGAGAATTCAAATGGAGCTGGAGAAAGCTGAGACTGCCCTAAAGGAAACCGCTGATCAAGTAAGGAAAGCCTCCTCGTATATGGCATTATGGATTTTTATTTCATTGCTTTCCGGCGCTTTTGTAGCTAGTGTTGCAGCAATATATGGTGGGCGCCAGCGTGACGCTGCATAATAATATATATAAATAAAATTTAATGAGGAGAAAAATATGCGTTCGATACTATTATGGTTTCTAGGTGTGCCTATTCCAATTATCATTTTAATAGCACTAATGAATTAGATATCCTGTAACAGGTTCTGTCGCAAAAGTGCAAAGCCACATTTGTCTATGCGCACAGTTATCCTGCTAAAGCTATAAAATGCTTATAAGTAGTATATTTCCATTTTTTATAACAGCTATCGCTTGCATTCATACTTGGTATATAAAAATCCAAATCAGGATGAGATAGAAATGGAAAAGTTGAAAAAGTGTTATTTAATCGGAGGTGGGATGGTTTTAATTAACCATATCACTCAAACTATTGTTTATCTGAATTATACAGGTAGAAGAGTAGGTGTTAACAGGCAATCGATTCTCTTCTAGATGTTCGTCGAGGATTGGTCTTCCTGCGCGCGCGCTCCAGCAAAAGCTTAATAAGCTCGAATTGTTTACGACTGATGTGTTGCTAGGGTAACTTTTTCTCATCTGCCGAGTTTCTCATACTCCCAGAGATTTTGAACAGGTTCTTAACTGGTACATAGGCACTTAATAGATACTGGTGATTACAAATCACCGTTCTCCATCTAAGTGCTTAATTAAAACTTGCGTTTAGCAACGCAGCTCCAGTCGTAGCAGTACAATGTAAACTCAGGAAAAGAGCTGCCTTTTATCTAAATTATTTCTTGCTATTATCAACGTTGAGGATTGCATGCAATATATCAAATGGACTGATTAAGTTGACAACGAGGGTGGATATCCAAGGAGGAAGGAAGGCTGTTTTCTTAGAAGCCTTAGTTTTATCCACGTTAGTATCACTAATTTTAGGAGACTTGCTCTTGGTTAGTTCACTCAATATGAACCCGGCACCCCCTGCAATCCATAAGTTCGAGGGAGCTATCAATTGTTGTTGTATATTTTTGAGCAGTCTCGTTGAAATACGATCCACCATTTTTTGGTGGTGTAATAACTGATATTCAGTAAGTCTGACTTGGGTTATAAGAGAAGATGATGTGGGTTTATTTTGAATAAAATGTAACATTATTTTTCCTGAATAGGATGATCCGGTCGTTCTGCCCCAATACTGCGAAGAGTTGCTGTAAATCTAAGATAGCGGCTTTTGCCGAGGATAATACCCCAGAGGATTATGGCTGCCAATAAATTCAAAGCGACGGCAAGTAATATTTGTATGATATTGTTTTCCACAACATCATACTCAGCTAACGTTAACACAAGAGTGGCAATCAATCCGATCCAAGCAAAACTCAGTAGAATACCCATCATTAAACCTGCTATGACCATAACAATCAGGCTTTTACCTGCCAATTCGATTTCTAGCACAGCAAGTTTTAAATGATTAAAGCTTAGCATACGAAATTCATTCCATAATGCCTTGAGCTCACTTAATAAATTGCTATTAGGAGTACCCGTATGATTATCCGTGATAATTTTCTCTTCAACATTTTCTTTATTAGCCGTAGCTTCTGAATCTGTCATCTTATGGTCCTGAGGTCTGGAGTAATTTTTCCTGATCTGGTAGATTAGAAATCTCATGGTTTTACACGGAATGTAAAACCATGAGGACAAATCATTTTACCGGCTACCACCGAGCAATCGACTAAGTATAAACCCTGCTCCCATTGCAATAACTAATGATTTACAGGGATTTTCACGAATATAACTAGAATATTCACTTCTTAATCGTTCCTCAGTACTCCTTAATTCTTCACCCTTCTCGCTGATTTTATCAGCGACCTGATTGGCAGTATCAGCAGCCTTATCAACTGCCCCATGTGCGAAGTTCGATGCTTTATCTATAGTATCATTCATATTCTTCACCTAATTTATATTGAAAGTACACACATAGCATAGCCATATGCGTGATTCTTATATTGAGATATGTCATCTACCGATAATTATTATTAAATACCCTGCTTAGTACAAAACCTACTCCTAAAGCGATTCCGACGGATGTAAGAGGATTTTTCTTAGTATAATCAACAATATTATCCATTAACTGCTCTTCCATATTTTTTAATTGTTCCCCTTTTTTACTGAGTTCTTCACTGGCCTGATCAATAGATTTTGAAACCTTATCTGTAACTTTATCTACTGTATCGGATATATTATTTTGTGGGCACATATCATTTCCTTATTTAATTTAAATGGTGAACCAAACGATTTATGTTATGGATTAGTTAGTTAGATCCCGGTGCCATAGTAAGAATGAATATCATTTTCCCAGGTTTTATCTGCCATATCAGGCCAGTTGTCTTTGTCGAAACCAGGTGCGCTCTCTAATCGTTTTTTATCGATATTGAGTACAAAACATTTGTTTTCTGTATCAAGAATAAGCGCTTTCCAAGGAATGGCAAAAAGTTTCTCTCCCATTCCAAGAATTCCCCCGAAAGACAATACCGCATAAGAGATTTCACCGTTAACACAGTCTAGCATTATCTCTTTGATTTCACCAAGATCTTCATCCAGGTGATTACGCACCTCATTTCCAATCAAGGTATCAGCGCCCATAAATCTAGGCTCTGGACCTGAATCATTACTATTTTTATAAATACCATAAGTGTCACGGTCTTCGTAATTCATATAACCTCCAATAAAAATACTTTTAATATGCGCTGCTGCATCGGGTGAACTTTTACAAAACTAAAAGATGAATATGTAAATTAACAAACTATACATATCTTAAGTAAACGATATACATGAATTTTATTGTGGTCTGTGCGCTACCACACAAATAAATTGATAGTAAAAGATACCATTAATCCCAACAACATAATGAATAAATGTAGAGCATCATAGATATGATTGTATGAGTTACATCCCGGGAGAACGAGTATTGACTAAAGCAAAAGCAAGATATATTCCCGCTAATATGTTTCGAAAGTGATCAATCTTATGATTAGTCTACAACTGATCAGGTTTGCAAAATGAATCTAGTGCTGAAGTGAAAGATATAAAGTTTATAAGGGTTCTGTCGCAATGAGTGATACTTGGCTAATTTTAGTAATTGAAGAATCCAATGATTAATTTTAAAGGCACTCACTTTCTAAAAAATGTAATTCTCTACGCTGTTTTTCTATGTCAGGTATGGTGTTTCTTACCGTGACATTGAGGCCATTATAGGAGAAAGAGGCGTTAAAGTTGACCATTCCACGCTCAACTGATGGGTTATCAATTACTCATCTTCCTTAGCTTTGACAGCTAAAAAATCAAACGCGCTGTTTTGGCGAGACGATTGATCTTATGCTTTTCAAGCATCGTGATAAGGCAGCGGCTAACACCTTTTCTAAACAAGCAACCATTGGTGGCATTGAAAACGCACGAATGGTCCGAAAAGGGACAACGGTCTAATGGAAATAGACCCGTCTATAGGCAGTTTATGGCTTTAGCAGGATAACTGTGCCTGCAGACAAGTGTGGCTTTGTACTTTACGAATATTTGCGACAGAACCACAGGCTTCGTGACAGAATTTTTTTATGTTTTCGTTTTTTTAGCTATTGAAGAGCCTTCTTACAACATATTTCATATGTTGTAAAATTCAGCAAGTTTACTTGCTTTATACGGATGTTTCAGTATTAAACAAACTTTTTATTCAATTGAATTATGGGGAAAAATATCTTGTATTTTTTGGTGATATGTCTCTGATTATCGTTATTTTGTTAGTGGTTATAAGTTAGAGTTATCTGTAATACAAATAAAATAGGATATTTGTATTATTTAACGCTTTGTGCGTCATCGCACATACCACAAAAAACTCCTGCTGTAGTATGCCTTTAATGCTCAAAGAAGAGTACAGCA
>NZ_QICQ01000059.1 GCF_003201195.1 Nitrosomonas eutropha
TCGGTGCATCGTGGGTGAATTCCCGCTTCCGCCACTTCGCTACCGTTTTTGGATTAATCCCATGCCGCTTGGCCAGAACATTCAGACTCTCTTGACTATTTTGTATCGCTCGACGCACCGCCACTGTCGTGCGGGCGCTTCCGTGTAATATCTGTCCCATAAATCATCCCTCCGTAGCTGGTTATATGTTACACCGGCACACCGTGGGACTAAACATCTAAGCAGGTTAGAAATAATCTGCCATATTTTTGACAGGAAACGCTTCAGCAAAGGGGTTAAAATTGTTTTTATTTTGTTCAGCGCGGCACGTACAGGGTTTGTCACCTGGTTTATAAACCACTGAGCAGTTGTTTGAGTGTCGTCTTGAATCATGTTTTCAATATGTTCAAGAACACCCTTGAGCCATTCGAGCTGTGCATTTAGTTCATTCGCAAGTGTTGCAAGTGAAAAAGCAGATCCCTCGTTTGATCTTCCATACGCTGAATATCCAATTTCTTTGAGCAGCTGGCTGATTCTGTCAAGTAACTGTGCCACTCTATCTCGAAATTCCTCCAGATCATCAGCCAGCGATATTCGCAAATCCCGTAATACTGGATTTATTGACACTAATTCCGAAAATTCCAGGAGCTCCGTACGAAGTCTTTCTACATCTCCGAGTGCCGCTTCCGTATCACGTTGCAAGTCTTCCGGGTTTGTCATTCTGACCTCCTCAATTTGGTATTTAACAGCTGAAAACCGTTTACCCCCATGTTCAAGCATATTGCCTGCAATCGTTACTCAACACATTGGATCTCTAATTGGATCTCTAATATGGAGCCAGCGTAGTGCTACCCGCTTTCACCGCAGCATGCTGCCTCAATTGCCGCAATGTCGATTTTTCTCATCTGCATCAGGGCGTTGAATGCACCGGCTGGAGCGCAATATATGACATTGCCATGTCTAGATCATCTATCTATCACATGGAATGCAGACCAATCATATTGCCTTCGGTATCGTGCACCAGTGCGATGAAGCCGTGTTTGCCAATGGACATTTTTTCCTTGAAAACGCTGCCGCCACTTTCGGCTGCACGGGCAGCTTCTACAGCACAGTCGTCACAGGCAAAATAGATCAGCGTGCCACCATGCCCGGAAGGAGCCCCTTCCATTTTTACCAACATCCCACATGCGCCGTAAGTGGTGTGGGCGGTATCCTTGTCTGCGGGAAAGCTCCACATTTCCATGTTCATTTCTGCTGTCGGGGCAGCCATTTTTTCCAGCTTGACTGCAAATACGAATTCATAGAATGCTTTGGCGCGCTCCATGTCCTGAACATAGATTTCAAACCAGACAACGGGATTGCTTTGATTGCGTTTCATGCGACTCTCCTTCTAAAGGTTGGTTGTGATAACGCCTGGCGGGAGGCGAGCTGGACGGATGAAAGGTGCTGTAATACCCCACCGCCATGCGGTTTCCACTTGAATAAGACGGCAGGTTTCCAGCACATTGGATTACTCCTGAAATCTGGTTCAATCAGATTCGCAAGCTGCATCTGATATGGATTAAATCTGTTAGACGGCAATTAACCTACCCGGTCAGCCTGCTGCTCCGTCTCGTGATGGATGTCCTCGTTCTTCTCCTTTTTTTCTTCCACCACCTGCGTCATGTAGGTCTCCACTTCCTCACGGCTAAGCTCCTCGACACGAGCGGCAAAGGCTGGATAGACCTGGACATGGGTTTGACCGACGTAAGGCCCGCTGAGCTGAAAAAACTGCCAGCCTTCGCTCTTCAGTGCCTCAACTGTACGCCGGTAATGGCGCCATCGTTCGCCATAGTGAAAAAATTCCTCCACGGCGGCACTCAATGCCACCACGAGACTGACGATGAACGTGAGCGTCTTGATTGCGGCCGCAGCACCATCACCGACGTTCAAGCTGACCAGTGCCGGAACGATCACACCTCCGATAATCGTCGTGAGGCGCAGAATGTTATGCCACAAGATGGAATTCCATGCCCTCTCATCCATCCAGATCACTTGCTCCAGCCACCGTGCCCGGAGAAACTGCTTATTCAGCTCCGGCAACTCCAATACCTCGATGAGCCTGCCCATCTCCACCCGCATCTGTTCATGGTCTTTCGGTTTTCTCAGCATGGTCGCCCCGCAAGAAAAAAATCGAGCGCATCTGGTGTACAGGAAAAACAAATGCGTTTTTCCCAAGTATCTTCTGAAAAACTATCTGCGTTGTTACCATTACGTTAAAAACAGTCCTGAAATACTCATTTACTATCTAATAATCCACATCCCATCCATCATCAGAAGCCAATCTTAAAGCGCATGACAAACCAGTTTTCCTCATCCATCTCAAGCTCGCCACGTCGTACCAGGGAACCGATTCTGAGCATCGCACGTAGTAATTCCTGCATGGTGATTTCCGAGGCATAGCGGCCAAGGCACTTATGCCGCCCGTAACCGTGTTGTAAATAAATCAGGCTTTGAGGCGCCTCGCTCGCGCGTTCCTGATTGCACAAGTAAGGCGTCAGCCGTTCATCTCGCGTGACATCAAAGGCCGCTGGATTCGGCACCACTTCCGGATCCAGTATGGCTGCGGCATAGGCTACAAAGACAACCGTTCCTTTACCGAGGGAGACACCACCAAGTACATCGTTGTCTTGTACGCACACTCGCAATAAAACCTCACCTTGCGGTTCGAGACGCAAGGCTTCCAGAGCATACTTGCGAAGCCTTTCCAGACTTTCCGCATAATCCGGCTCGTCCGGTTCCACATCGGCCCAATAAAGTGCTTGTTCGAAGCTGGAATCGTTCAATACTTCGTATTTATCCTCCTTCAAACGAAGCATGGAATCCAGAATACGCGCCGTTGCTTCCTAGGGATTGACTACCGCACCGACGGTTGTACCAAATACATTCGACCGGATCATTGAATCCGAAAGACGCCGCGCCAGTTCACCTTGTGGAAGCGGTGCACCAAGCAGCCTGGCGAATTCCTCTTCCAGCTTGCCAGCATTTTGTTCCAGTTCAAGCTGCATCCGCAGCAGTCTCGTCAGCATGGTGTCAGGCACTATTTCACCATGCTGTAATCGTGCCTTATGGTGCTGAAGCAGTGCGAAAATGTAGGCGCTGAGATATTCGGTCGCGATAATGCCGCGCTCACGGTATTCGGTAAATTTAGGATGAGCTGGATTAATGTTATTGAAAATATTGCGAAAAGCATCCTTCACCCAGTCAAACAGATCATCTCCGGTCGGCACGATGCCTTCTTTTATCCTGGTAAAGGTAAAAAATTTCTGCAGATTTTCATCGAGGGCAAAATGATCTCCTCCCCGTAATCCTGGCAATGCTGAAGGCGCTCCTGCCTCGCAATAGTGAACGCCCAGATAATCGCCAACGATACGCAGCGGTACGAATTTGGCGATTGTTGCGGCCACATCGATTTCACCAGTGCCTTCAACTTGTGCCTGATGTGTCCAGCGCTCAGCCTCCTCGCGGGCCAGGCGGATAAGCGTGTCCTTGTCGCTACGTGACACAGCCCGTCGCAATATTACGTCATCAAGTTGATAAAGATCATCGTGATCGGTACCGAGCATGAAATGTATGTAAGCATCTGGATGCCTGGTTTTGTCATCCGTGGCACGCGCCATCTCGGCGGCATACAGATCCACCGTGAAGAGATCAGTGCGCTCCAGACATCGAATGACTTCCGGATGCCGCATAACTATTACGGGACCAATCGCTGGTTTGAAGATCGGCATAGTGCTTCTTGGTTGCGCCAGGAGTTCCTGGAACATCACATCAGGTGAAGTGGCCAACCATTGAGTGATTATCTGCGCAACCGCAGCGCCGCGTACTTGTGCGGCTGCGGTGAAGGCTGTAATTGCAGCTTCTGCTGCCTGCTTGTCCCGGCGATAAACTTCAGGATCGCTGGCGTACTTAGGATCATCTGGATTGGGAGGACTGGGCGGCGGAGGGGGTAACGGTGAACTCGCCTCGGCATTCGCAATATCGCTCAGAAAGCTTGCAGTCGGTGGTGGAGAATTGGGCGCCTCCTCTCTACCCGGCGATGGGTTGCCCTGCTTCTTTCCCGATGTCATTTGGATTAGCTTGATGAAACCGCAAACCATGCCATAAAGCTGATCCTTTATTGTCATCCCATTTTGCCTGGCCATATCGCCTCCCCTTTCTACAACGTTTTCATGTACTCAATGACTGCCCACGCCTGTTCGTCTGTCCACTCGCTGCCGTAGGCATGACCGACATTTGAATTACCGTGCACTGTTGTATCATGCTCGGCAAAGTGCACAGCATCGCCAGGGCTGTATTCATCAAGCGCAGGAGCCTTGTCCCATACAAAGCCAATTTTTTCTTCATCATATTTGATATTGCCGCGAATAAATTTCACCGGCCGTTCAGCAGGCCGCAAGAGATGCCACAAAGTTGGTACAGAGCCGTTGTGAAGATAAGGTGCCTGAGCCCAGATACCATGAAGCACATCCGGCTTGTAACCCGATGCCTCACCGCGCGGCGTGACGAAATACGCCTCGTCATCGGCTGCGCGACTGCCTCGTTTGGGACGACACCAATCACTGCCACCCCGTTCAACGTAAAGTTCACAAGTCTCACGGATCAATTCAAGCAATCCCAGACGAGCCGTCGGCGTGATCTGCATTGCCCGGTTCATATCAGTGCCGATGTTATAAACCTTCTTATTCTGAGAATAATGACATGCAGAAGCGCACTGCTGTTCGAAAAGAGGTTTGCCTTTGGCCGCCAGATCAAGATCCACGGAAAAGGGGTAAGGAGAAGGTGGCAAATCATTGATAAACGGATTCATTGCCTCATGGATGCGGACATTTACTTTAGATGGATCACCTCCCGAGGAAACCCCTGAGGCGAGTACCCGTGCCTCGGCTGCCTGATTCGCATCCCAGTTAGCCAGGCCATGGTCACGTGAATACCACAGACTCTTGATATCGGAAATGCCTGGAAGATGAGATATCCATTCATTTGCCGTATTAAACAGTCGCTCACCGGCCTTTTTAAGACGTTCTTCCCGTGGGAGATTTTCTAGTCCTGCAAAGAAAGGATGATCATCCGGCAAACGCGCCAGGTAGCTGTCACGTCTGGCATGCACCGCGACCAGTCCAGTAGCGGTGCCAAACGCATCCATGCGCCCGGGAGTTGGACCAAATGCACTTGGTGCTTTTTGTCCCTCTTTATCCGTGTGCATCAGATTCGAGGCCTGGGCCAGATACATAAGCTCCGTTGTCTTGGCCAGGCCAATCAGAAACTTGACTGCCTCTTCGAGGTTACCCAATACACGCGTAACCTGAACCTTGGCGTACTCAGCACTGGCTAACCGCTCCTCAGGCGTTTTACCACCGTAAAACCAGGCCGGGTCAGTCTCAATCCTGTTTTTAAGGAATGCAGCAATTCTGCTAACCTGATCAAAATCAACCTGAATTTTGCCTGGGTCAGGGCTGTCCACTTTAATGAGTTTCTTGGCCGTACCGTAGAGCAGGCCAACGTATCCTGACGACTCGATTTCGGTATTAGGTGCACCGATTAAATGGCGGATACGATCTTTAACGTAGACCCGGCCGGTATGGCATGCGCCACAAGAGAAAAAGACGTTATCTGTGCGTTTATCTTCCGGAACCACCGGATCCTGTGCCGTGAAAAACCCATAAGGCAAAGGATGGCGTTGTTCTGGCGGAAGCAGCTTACCTGTTTAGTCCCACGGTGTGCTGGAATGGATCAAAGATAAAACGATCTGGCTCATTTTTCCAGATTTTGCAGATGTATTCATAGGGTGTTAGGCCTTTGAGAGCTTTTAGTCTTTTGGCGAAGTTATAAGCCATCACAAAGCGATGGAGATGGGCCTTCAACTGATCGTGTGAGTCGTAATAATACCGTTT
>NZ_QICQ01000060.1 GCF_003201195.1 Nitrosomonas eutropha
AAACCTATATCCACAAAGTTTTCATGGTTTATTTTATTTTGAGGGATGATCTGGTTTTTGTGAGGGGTGCTGTGAAGATTGTTGTAATCAATTGATTTTGTGTTAACTAACTGAACCTTGTGGTTGTGTGAATAAAAAATGCTTGACTAAAAGAGCCAAGGTGACTAGCCTTTCGGATGTATCTGGTGTGGGTATAGAAGCCTTCCCGGAACAAAATGAGAAATACTGAGGCAAAAATCAAGCAAAGACCGTGATTTAAATGTGGTTATTTGCGATGGACAGTAATGAAAAATTCTAATTTTCATTACTGGTTTTAACAAAATGTGGTGTAAAGGAGGATAAAGAGATGGCAACTACGTTAGGAACGAGCAGTGCCTCATCAGTCTCATCAAGAGGCTATGACATGTCACTGTGGTATGACTCCAAATTTTATAAATTTGGTTTAATAACCATGTTGTTGGTAGCGATATTCTGGGTATGGTATCAACGTTACTTTGCCTATTCACACGGAATGGATTCAATGGAACCAGAGTTTGACCGTGTATGGATGGGCCTGTGGCGTGTGCACATGGCCATTATGCCGCTGTTTGCACTGGTAACCTGGGGCTGGATCTGGAAAACACGTGATACAGAAGAGCAATTGAATAACCTGGATCCGAAACTGGAAATCAAACGCTACTTCTACTACATGATGTGGCTGGGTGTATACATTTTTGGTGTTTACTGGGGTGGTAGCTTCTTTACGGAGCAAGATGCCTCCTGGCACCAGGTGATTATTCGTGACACCAGCTTTACACCAAGTCACGTAGTCGTGTTTTATGGATCATTTCCGATGTACATCGTCTGCGGAGTTGCAACCTATCTGTATGCAATGACCCGTCTGCCGCTGTTTCATCGTGGAATTTCTTTCCCGCTGGTGATGGCGATTGCAGGTCCTCTGATGATTCTGCCAAACGTTGGTCTGAATGAATGGGGTCATGCTTTCTGGTTCATGGAAGAGCTGTTCAGCGCACCGCTGCATTGGGGTTTTGTAGTGCTCGGTTGGGCTGGATTATTCCAGGGTGGAGTTGCTGCCCAAATCATTACCCGTTATTCCAACCTGACTGACGTGGTCTGGAATAATCAAAGCAAAGAAATTCTGAATAACCGGGTTGTAGCTTAGTCCGGAATACCCCTTGAAATCTGGGAAACTACATTTCAAGGGGTATATGGAAAAAGAAATGACTGGCTGACGTTAAGCAATTAACGTTTAGCCGGCCGGTAATCGGAATGCGGTACCTTAAAGAAAAAGAGGAATCGTGATGTTAATTTTAAATTATAAGAGGGGAGGATAGGGTGAGTATATTTAGAACAGAAGAGATCCTGAAAGCGGCCAAGATGCCGCCGGAAGCGGTCCATATGTCACGCCTGATTGATGCGGTTTATTTTCCGATTCTGGTTGTTCTGTTGGTAGGTACCTACCATATGCATTTCATGTTGTTGGCAGGTGACTGGGATTTCTGGATGGACTGGAAAGATCGTCAATGGTGGCCTGTAGTAACACCTATTGTGGGCATTACCTATTGCTCGGCAATTATGTATTACCTGTGGGTCAACTACCGTCAACCATTTGGTGCGACTCTGTGCGTAGTGTGTTTGCTGATAGGTGAGTGGCTGACACGTTACTGGGGTTTCTACTGGTGGTCACACTATCCACTCAATTTTGTAACCCCAGGTATCATGCTCCCGGGTGCATTGATGTTGGATTTCACAATGTATCTGACACGTAACTGGTTGGTGACTGCATTGGTTGGAGGTGGATTCTTTGGCCTGATGTTTTACCCGGGTAACTGGCCAATCTTTGGCCCGACCCATCTGCCAATCGTTGTAGAAGGAACACTGTTGTCGATGGCTGACTACATGGGTCATCTGTATGTTCGTACGGGTACACCTGAGTATGTTCGTCATATTGAACAAGGTTCATTACGTACCTTTGGTGGTCACACCACAGTTATTGCAGCATTCTTCGCTGCGTTTGTATCCATGCTGATGTTTGCAGTCTGGTGGTATCTTGGAAAAGTTTACTGCACAGCCTTCTTCTACGTTAAAGGTAAAAGAGGACGTATCGTACAGCGCAATGATGTTACGGCATTTGGTGAAGAAGGGTTTCCAGAGGGGATCAAATAAAATGGGTATCAAGAACCTTTATAAACGTGGAATGATGGGACTTTGTGGCGTTGCTGTTTATGCAATGGCGGCACTGACCATGACAGTGACACTAGATATCTCAACAGTAGCAGCCCATGGAGAACGATCCCAGGAACCGTTTCTTCGGATGCGTACAGTACAGTGGTACGATGTTAAATGGGGTCCGGAAGTAACCAAAGTCAATGAGAATGCCCAAATTACCGGCAAATTTCATTTGGCTGAAGACTGGCCGCGTGCGGCAGCAAGACCGGATTTCGCATTCTTTAACGTAGGTAGCCCAAGTTCGGTATACGTGCGTTTGAGTACGAAGATTAATGGCCACCCATGGTTTATTTCAGGTCCGCTGCAAATTGGTCGTGACTATGCGTTCGAAGTTCAGCTGAGAGCACGTATTCCAGGACGCCATCACATGCACGCCATGTTAAACGTTAAAGATGCAGGTCCAATTGCAGGACCGGGTGCATGGATGAACGTTACCGGAAGCTGGGATGATTTTACTAATCCACTCAAGCTGCTGACAGGCGAAACAATTGACTCGGAAACATTCAACCTGTCAAACGGTATTTTCTGGCATATTCTCTGGATGTCAATTGGTATATTCTGGATTGGTATCTTTGTAGCGCGTCCGATGTTCCTGCCACGTAGCCGGGTATTGCTCGCTTATGGTGATGATCTGTTGCTGGATCCGATGGATAAGAAAATCACCTGGGTACTTGCAATCCTGACCTTGGCGATAGTATGGGGTGGATACCGCTATACAGAAACCAAGCATCCATACACAGTACCTATCCAGGCTGGTCAATCCAAAGTTGCACCATTACCGGTAGCACCAAATCCGGTAGCAATCAAAATTACAGATGCTAACTATGACGTACCGGGACGTGCACTGCGTGTATCAATGGAAGTAACCAACAACGGTGATACACCAGTTACATTTGGTGAATTTACCACAGCAGGTATTCGTTTCGTTAACAGTACCGGCCGTAAGTACCTGGATCCACAGTATCCTCGTGAACTGGTTGCAGTAGGCTTGAATTTTGATGATGATGGTGCAATTCAGCCAGGCGAGACCAAGCAATTGAGGATGGAAGCCAAAGATGCTCTGTGGGAAATCCAACGTCTGATGGCGTTGCTGGGTGACCCGGAAAGCCGTTTTGGCGGACTGTTAATGTCTTGGGATTCAGAAGGTAATCGCCATATCAACAGTATTGCTGGTCCGGTGATTCCAGTCTTTACCAAGCTCTAATAGACAGTACCGAGGTACTGCGTATTAGTTAATAAGAACCGGTACATCGCCTGTCGCAAGGCAGAGGTGTACCGGTTTTTTTATTGTGATTCTGATTTTGAGACAAAGCATCAGACAGCCTGTCAAATTCGGTATCTTGAATACTGAATTGAAAGGAATTATAAAAATGGGAAGAGAGCATCTGTTGGAAAAGCAGAAAAGTGGTTTTTTATCAAGACAGGAGCAAGGAGTCATCATGTTGAAGCAATCGGTACAACTGGCTTTTATGACTTGTGTTCTTGCCATCTTGTGTTACACGAACACAGCCTTGGGGCATGGTCGTGTATCACTGGAGGAAGATACCTGCGTGCGCCAGATAGGTGAAAATATGGTGCACCTGAACACCTATCAGCCTCAATTTGATCAGGGCGGGCATTATTGCACAGAGATTCCAATGGCTGGAGATACCTATTTGGTTGTGGATCTGATAGACCTGGGTTTACGCGATATGCCGGTAGGTATGAAAGTATTCAGAGGTGAAGAAAAAGAAGGAGATATGATCATCCAGGTCAATGCAGCTCATCACCCCGATGGAGTCATTAATGGAATAGGCAGACTGGATAAAGGGTTATATTCAGTAATAGTAACGGCAGAAGGAGTCCCTCCGCTAAATTATTATTACCAGCTGCGAGTTGAAATGGTTGATTATGGCAAGCTTGCACGCACCTGGGCAGGCCCGGCAATTGCGCTCCTGTTCCTGAGTTGGCTGCTGTATAAGCTGATACAATCCGGCCGCTTAAAAAGCTGGTTTAAATCTGAAGACGATTAAATTCAGGCAGTCTCATAGAGAGTGCCGACATGATTTGCGACAAAAATATAAAAGACAGGGAGGATAGATAGATGACAAAAGGATGGACAATAACCGGCATTAAATGGCTGGTTGGAATGTTACTGGGCATGACCTGCTGGATGCAAGCTTATGCTCATGGCGGACTGTCTATGGCGGAGGATATGTGTAAACTCACGGTTGGGCCTTATACCATGCACTTTACGGGCTACCAGCCTGAAAGCTCGCAAGAGCAGGAATTCTGTGAGGATATACCCAATACTGGTCGTACAGTGGTAGCACTGGATTATATTGATGAAGCGCTGAGACCGTTAACAACAGAAGTACGTATTATTCGTGATACAGGTGCAGAGCCGGGGGAAGAAGGAAATCTTGACGAGATTACCGTCATGCATATCCCTCCAAAAGTGTACTCGAATGGATCAGTCACGTTTGAACATACATTTCCCACAGAAGGAAATTTTGTAGGACTGGTAACAGTTAGGGACAATGGAATAGAGCATGTATCACGCTTCCCTTTCGCTGTGGGCACAGGAGGCAAATTTAAGATGAATATGTATTTCTGGCCCTTGTTGATCATTGTCATAGGCGGTGGATACTTCTTCTTC
>NZ_QICQ01000061.1 GCF_003201195.1 Nitrosomonas eutropha
GTTTCCCTTGTTTTGTTGGTTGATCTGCCAGATCCTCAACAACAGGTTACACCGCTTCCTTCTCCCTTGTCATACACCAGAAATAATCATAGCTCTGCTTTATCGGGAGGGGGATTCAGGGCGTCGTTCTATCATATTGGTGTGCTCGCACGCATGGCGGAACTAGGAATGCTAAAGCATGTGGAATCCATTTCAACTGTATCGGGTGGTTCAATAGTGGGCGCAGCCTATTACTTGTTACTGAAGATTTTGCTGGAATCCAAAGACGATTGTGATATTACCGATTCGGATTATGTTGAGCTGGTACAAAAACTGGAAGAGCATTTTCTAAACGCAGTACAGAAAAATTTACGACTGCGAACTTTTGCCAATCCCTTCAAAAATATGCGCATGGCGCTTCCCAATTATTCCCGATCAGGTTCGATCGGTGAATTATACGAGCGTTATATTTACCGGCCGTTGATAAACGTTGGTGATCGCCCCATACGAATGAGTGATCTGCTGATTCAGCCACAGGGAGTAGAACAACCTTTCCATCCATGTGCTGTAAGTGGCAATCCTGGACGCAAGCATAAAGTACCCATACTCATGATTAATGCTGTCAGTCTGAATTCTGCGCATAGCTGGTATTTTACCGCCATGAGTATGGGTGAAGTGCCTCCCAGAAATCCAATTTTTCGCAATATCGACAAAAGAGATCGTTATCGCCGTATGCGTTATGAGGAGATTACCTCCAGAGAACCTTATTTTCTGTTAGGAAACGCTGTGGCCGCATCAGCGGCGGTGCCTGGCATATTCCCTCCCATGGCTATTTCCAACTTATATAAGGATCGTCGCGTACAACTCATTGACGGTGGTGCCTATGATAATCAGGGTATTGCGAGCTTGCTGGATCCTGATTATATGTGTACTGATTTCGTTGTAAGCGATGCTTCTGGCCAAGTTGCCGCAACGAATAACCCCCGAACTGATTTATTATCAGTTCTTGCCTCAAGCAGCTCAATTTTGATGAGGCGGGTACGAGAAGAGGTAGTGAACAATCTGATACAAATCCAGGATAAGCATGTTGCCTATTTTCATTTAACACACGGGCTATCCGCCAGCAAGATCAGTTGGCTACCTGGTGAGAAAATAGAGATTGAGATCGATTCTTCATCTTCTCAATTTGAAGTATCGGAGGAAGCGCAATATGCGTTATCACGCATTCGTACCGATCTGGATTCTTTTACTGAGGTAGAAGCAGATTGCTTGCAGGCAGATGGTTATCAAATGTCCCAATCAGCGCTTTTAAAGTTGAAGCCTTATGTATCATCTTCACACTTGCATGGAAACTGGCGATTCAGCCAGTATCAACCCGGACTGAAAGCAGGTGACTCCAGAATATTGAAGCGGCTGGAGCAAGGTCATCACAAATTTTTCAAGCCGATCATCTACGTACTGCAAGGGATTGCAGGCACCAAACAATCACTTGGCCTGTTGATGGTAAGCGTGCCGGTTATCCTGAGCCTCGCTATCATCTTTTTCCTGATTTATTTTTGTATAGAGTGGGGGTTTGGCGTCAGTACCTGGAAAATCGTCAGTGACCAGGAAAGTTTTCAAAAATTCGCATTGGATTTGGTTCCTCGAATTTATTGGTTCCTGGTGATATTTACCCTGTCGTTTGTTCTATCGAAAATGGCTGATGCACTGTTCAAAGGCAGTGGTAAATGGGTCAACCGGCTGTACACTGTATCGAAGGGGCCTATGTGGCTGATTACCAATGCGATCACCCGTCTTATCTTGCCTGTGATATTTACGATACCGATCAATATCTATCTCTATACGATTGACCGATACTTTATTAAAGTAATGGGAAAATAGAAAAAGATCACCCATGTGGTAGTGTCTTTAACTGATTATTATACTCGCATTCGTTTTGCCAGATTATGTACCAATTCGACTTACAGTATAATCAATGGTTTTGGATGAGATACTGCCATGGAAGCTGAACATATTAATACTTTGACCGAACAACTGGATGATTTAAAGCACAGGGGTGAAATTTTACGGAGGTATCTTTGACTTTGATGCCAAACAAGTACGGCTGACAGAGCTTGAGCGTCAATCTGAGGATCCTGCCATCTGGAATGACCCGGCGCGTGCTCAGGAATTAGGGCGCGAAAAAAAATCTCTGGAAAATATCGTGTTCACCCTGCGATCGATTGATCGCCAATTGCAGGACGCGCAAGAATTGCTGCAGATCGCTCAGGAAGAAAGCGATGATGAAACTTTGCACAGTATTTCCGAGGATGTAGCGGGACTTGCCAAAACGGTGGAAGAAATGGAGTTTCACCGAATGTTTTCGGACCCGATGGATCCCAATAACTGTTTCATTGATATCCAATCTGGCTCTGGTGGAACGGAAGCACAAGACTGGGCTTCGATGTTGGAAAGAATGTATTTGCATTATTGTGAACGACGTGGCCTGGCAGTGGAATTACTGGAAGAATCTCCCGGCGATGTGGCTGGTATCAAGAGTGCAACAATCAAAGTAAGCGGTGAATATGCCTATGGTTACTTGCGCACGGAAACCGGTGTCCACCGGCTGGTGCGTAAATCTCCCTTTGATTCAGGAAATCGCCGGCATACTTCCTTTGCCAGCGTATTTGTCTATCCGGAAGTAGATGACAGTATAGAAATCGATATCAACCCGGCGGATCTGCGAGTGGATACTTATCGCGCTTCCGGAGCGGGTGGGCAGCACATTAACAAAACTGATTCAGCTGTCAGAATCACGCATATTCCAACCGGGATTGTTGTTCAATGCCAAAGCGGACGTTCCCAGCATCGGAATCGTGCCGATGCTATGACAGTGCTGAAATCTCGCCTATATGAAGCGGAATTGAGAAAGCGCAATGAAACCAAACAAGCGATCGAAGATTCCAAGACGGACATTGCCTGGGGGCACCAGATTCGCTCCTATGTTCTGGATCAATCCCGCATCAAGGATTTGCGCACCAATATCGAGGTTGGCAATACTCAGGCCGTACTGGATGGAGACTTAGATGTGTTCATCGAAGCCAGTTTAAAGCAAGGTGTATAGCGCCCATGACACGGATTGGTGTAAAAATAACTCAAAGTAATATTCCTGGATAAAGTGATGACACCGACTGCTGTGGAATTAATTGGTACGATATTGTTTGTTCTGGCTATTTTGCACACGTTTACTACCGGTTTTTTTAAGCGATTGGCCTCTATCCAGCCGACTCACGCCGGGCTGTGGCATTTGCTGGGCGAAGTGGAGGTGGTGTTTGGCTTCTGGGCGATGGTACTGGTTGTCATGCTGTTTATTGCCGATAGTGAAAAAGCAGCAGTACATTACATCGATTCACGTAATTTCACCGAGCCGATGTTCGTTTTTGCCATCATGGTGGTTGCAGGAACTCGCCCTATCCTGCGAACAGCAACGATTGCTGTGGATTTTTTCGCCCGTATCATACCCTTGCCGGGTAGCATGGGATTTTACTTTACCGTGTTAACACTGGTTCCCTTGTTTGGTTCATTTATCACGGAACCGGCAGCCATGACACTAGCCGCGCTGATCCTGGCCGAACGTATCTTCATGAAAGGAATCTCCACACACATGAAATATGCTACGCTGGCTGTACTATTCGTGAATATTTCTATTGGTGGCACACTCACACACTTTGCCGCTCCTCCAATTCTGATGGTGGCCGGAAAATGGGGCTGGGATACTATGTTTATGCTGTCAACATTCGGCTGGAAAGCAGTTCTTGCCGTTGTTGTAAACGCCTTATGCATAACACTGCTATTCCGCGAAGAATTGCGGTTGTTGCCAGAAACAGAGGAAAGTAACCGTAGTGATACTGTTCCGTTTGCCCTGACATGTATACATCTGGCTTTTCTCGTAGGTATCGTAATTTTTTCTCACCATCCTGCCATATTTATGGGGCTGTTCCTCTTTTTTCTAGGGATTGCTCATGCCTATCAACATTATCAGGATCGTTTGATCTTGCGTGAAGGACTGCTGGTGGCTTTTTTTCTGGCCGGGCTGGTGGTATTGGGTGGCCAGCAGCAATGGTGGCTGCAGCCAGTATTGATGAGTATGACCAGTGATCAGATGTTTCTGGGTGCAACCATTCTGACCGCTTTTACTGATAACGCTGCGCTGACCTATCTGGGTTCGCTGGTTGAAGGATTATCCGATAGCCATAAATATGCCCTGGCTAGCGGAGCAGTGACAGGAGGTGGTTTAACTGTTATTGCCAATGCCCCGAACCCGGCAGGAGTAACCATTCTGCGCAACCACTTCGATGATGAAGCAGTGCATCCATTCAGATTGCTGCTGTTTGCACTGCTGCCTACCTTCATTGCTGCACTGTCTTTCCGATTGTTGTAATTTGGAAATTTTTTGGTAGCATAATTTCTAATCAAGTTGCAGGCCGGCGGCATTCGGAGCCTTGCAACATATTGGCTCCCATACAACTCATAGGTGGATATTGGGGTCGTCTCAGAAAACGGAAAATAAAGCACGCTAAGCCGGTGGCAGCGGTCGCAATGGCCTAAACTTCCCCGCACCGACCTTGGCGCTGCTGCGCCATAGGTAATCGCCGGTCAGGTTGATGTGCTCCCACCCCAGCGGCGACAGTTAT
>NZ_QICQ01000062.1 GCF_003201195.1 Nitrosomonas eutropha
TGCGCGCGCTCTTACTTCGGGGGAATATTTATTTGATTTGTTCATGGCTCCATCTTCTCAGATAGTGGAGCCTCCTCAAAACCCGGGGCGGTTCAGACGCTCAATTCGCGACCAGTTAGCGATCACCTACGTTAGAGCATTTTTGGTTTACTTGTTTACATATCCACATGAAGCGAAGTAGTTGGCACACTCCTCCGGAGTGAACAGATCCAACACTTTGCCGATCTGTGCCCATAAGGCATCCATGGTTCGTTTGGCGGCTTTGCGTAATAGAGCTTTGAGTTTGGAGAATGAATCGTCCCGGGTTATCCGGTGGGTGACTGGAGGGTTCGCCATCTGGTGCAGCAAGCCAGCTTGCCAGTAAAGTATCGGAAGGAGTATCAGGAGAAAACTCACCCTCATTACCAACCACCAGGGTTTGGGAATCAGCTGAATTGACCGTCCAATGGGGTCAAACTAAATCAAATCCAGGTTGGGGCAAAATCTCTCTTGATACCCGGCAAGGCTGGCTATATCTGGCAGGTCCCGATGGAGTGGATCCCGTCACGGGCACGTGGCGGGACGTGGCAAGCCAGCGTTTACTGCCGGCTATCCGTTACGCCTGGCCGTTGAACAATACGCCCTGAATCTTCCCCAGCGCACCCGCAATTCGGATGGCTTCTTCTGACGGAATCTGGCGAATGACTTCCTGCGTTTGCATATCCACAATTCTGACCACGGTCTTGCCGGTATCTTCATCAATGGAAAATTTCAGGTTCTGCGTTAACGTCCGGGTGAATTGCTGAATCTGGTTGACGGCTGCTTCCACCTGCTCTGGTTGAATCACATCATGCTCAACCTTTTCGGCAGCAGGCGGTTCTTCACGAATCGAACAATCCATCGGTGGCACTGGCGCCGCCGTTTGTGTCTGCGTCTGTAACAAATCAGCTACTACACTGGTGATATGCATCTCCATGTTCCCTCTCCTTTTCTCAATTCATTCACTCTACCAACCCCTCTGGATTGCCACGGCCCCAAAGGGCCTTGCAATGACAAAGTATGCCGTCTTTGCCAAGCACTTGACGGAAAAAAACCGCCATTGCGAGCACTGGTGCGAAGCCACCCACCCAGTCTTTGCGAGGAAGCATAGCTGACGAAGCAATCCAGCAACCATCGTCACCATTAACAGCAATCCGGTAACTACCTGCATACTGAATCACCGCGTCACGTTGCTCCTCGTGATGACGAGAGAAATGCTGTCATTGCGAGGAAGCCGCAGGCTGACGTGGCAACCCAGGAAATGCAGTGCAACCGTTACAACGAAGAGAATTGGCAATTTTGCACATTCTGCCAGCGTTGTTGCTGGATCACCACAGCCTTGTCAGGCTTCGCGATGACGGAGTATGCCGTCTTTGCGAGTTGCGTAAGCAACGTGGCAATCCAGAAACGTTACGGAACAATCCGGCCCTTCCATTCCCATAACCACTGCTCACACGATTTCCTCATACAAATCTCGCCAATCCGGGTTTTGCGCTTCAATCAAGGCCAGTTTTCTGGCGCGGCTACCAGCCTTGATCTGCTTCTCCCGCAAAATCGCACTTTCCATTGACCCATGCTGCTCATACCAAACCAGCAACTTGCACTGGTATTTCCTGGTAAACCCTTCCACCACGCTTTCCCTGTGCTGCCAGGCGCGTTGTACAAGATCAGAAGTTACCCCCGTGTACAACGTACCATTACGCTTGTTAGCCATGATATAAACACACGGATCCTTCATCTTCACCTATTGCTGACAAAAAACACCATCCTG
This sequence comes from Nitrosomonas eutropha, assembly GCF_003201195.1. Taxonomy (GTDB): domain Bacteria; phylum Pseudomonadota; class Gammaproteobacteria; order Burkholderiales; family Nitrosomonadaceae; genus Nitrosomonas; species Nitrosomonas eutropha. The sequence continues at coordinate 1,790 of NZ_QICQ01000062.1, forward strand.
GCGTTGCTGCTGGATCGCCGCAGCTTTGTCAGGCTTCGCGATGACGGAGTGTGCCGTCTTTGCGAGCACTTCAGTGCGAAGCAATCCAGTAACAATCTACGTTACTGGATTGCTTCGTGCCCGTGGCATTAGCGATGACGGGCGTGGTGTTTATCTCAACAGAGACAATACGTTATTGGGTAACGAATTGGCTTGAGCGAGCATGGCCACCCCAGCTTGCTGCATAATTTGTGCACGGGTTAGCGCGGCGGTTTCGGCAGCAAAATCCGCATCCTGGATACGACTGCGGGAGGCAGACAGGTTTTCAGAAGTTGTTTGCAGATTAGTGATGACCGAGCTGAAGCGGTTTTGTAATGCACCTAGATCGCCACGTGAACTGTTAATTTGTTGCAATGCTTCATCCAGTACACGGATGGCCGATTGTGCGCCAGTTGCGCTGGCCACTGAAACGCTGGATACAGCAGAGAAACTGCTTGTGGCCGTTGCGCTGACAAAGGCCTCCGCATTTGCAGCGGCAGCAGTAATGGCACCTTTAGAGCTATAAACATCTACATTACCGACGACACGAGTACTATCATCAGCGCCCCCAGTTAACTCAACAGCTACACCATTTATTCCTTTGACATCTATGGTTTTAGTGGTGCCACTATTGTTAAAGTCTAAAATCCGAATATCTCGGCCATCAGTCGTCGATAGTGTGATTTCAGACAGGTTACTTGGGTTAGCAAAAGATGCGGAAACTCCTGTGGTACCGGCCACACCATTAATCGCAGCGGCGAGTGCTGACAGGTCACCAGTTGAAGCGACGTTAGCCGAGATCGCTTGATCATTGAGTGTCAGTGAGACGGTTCCGGCTGAGGCTAGTTTGCCTAGCGTAGCACTGTTGGTGGCAACTGCACTCAGACCGACGTCTGTACCAGCACTGTTGATTGCGGCTGCGATACCGTTGGCACCTGCACTTACATCATAGATAATTGCTGCAGTCGTGCCACCTTGTGCTGTGGTCAGTGTGAAATTATCTGTAGCTACTACTGCTGCTGCACCGGTAGGTACCGCAGTACCTGCTGTGATTGCCTGACCCATATGACTACCACCAGTGGAAAGCACATTGCTACCGAGTGCAGAGGCACGTGCATCTCCGATCTGAGAGACTGAAATAGTTTGATTGGCGTTGGCACCTATCTGGAAATTCTGGCTGGCAAATGAACCATCTAGTAGATTCAAGCCATTAAACTGGGTTTGTCCGGCGACACGAGTAATTTCAGATGTTAGTTGTGCAACTTCGGCCTGCATAGCGGCACGATCAGAAGCAGAATTAGTCGCGTTGGAGGATTGCACCGCCAGCTCACGGATGCGCTGCAGGTTGTTACCGATTTCACCGAGTGCGCCTTCTGCAGTTTGTGCCAGTGAAATGCCATCATTGGCATTGCGCGCAGCCTGATTCAGGCCGCGGATTTGCGAGGTCATACGCTCAGAAATGGCCAGCCCGGCAGCATCATCCTTGGCGCTGTTGATGCGTAAGCCACTGGATAAACGCTGCAGAGAGGTGCTAAGGGCGTTTTGTGAGGAATTGAGGTTACGCTGTGAATTGAGTGAGGCGACGTTGGTATTGATAACTTGTGGCATTTTTGTTTCTCCTTCCGAGAAGTACTTTTTAAAGTATCGTGGCGCTCTTTGATAGCGAGCCCACCATCGTTTTCCGGCCCTGATCTGCATCTGTGTGCAGAATATTCAACCGCCGTTGAGAGCAGTAACGGACCGCGTAAGGAAAGGTTTAGAGGAATAAATAGAAAAACAGCTTTTCTTTTTTAACCAGTGAAGACTGGAACTCAAGGAGAAATCAGCAGTTATTTGGGCAATTGGTTAAAAACCGTCATTACGAACGCGCAGCGTGAAGCAATCCAGCGGCAATGTTAACGAAGGCATAAGGTGATGTGCCCTGGTGCTTTTCTGGATTGCTTCGTCAGCTGCGCTTCCTCGCAAAGACGGCAATTTTTATCACTGGCCGGTACTGGACTGCTACCTGCCACACTACACTCACACATGTGTTCGCTTTATCTATTGCTCAGCTTGTGAATCGTCCCGGGTTTTGAGGAGGCTGTTTGGTTAAAGTCAAGCCACCGGAATGGCTTCCCTGGCGAATTGCCTATAGTAGTTTACCTCAGCTT
>NZ_QICQ01000063.1:0-3518 GCF_003201195.1 Nitrosomonas eutropha
AACCACAAAACGGGCGCGGCGCGCTCTTCGCCGGTGGGCTGGCCGCCATTCTTGCGTCGGCCTGCTGCCTGGGGCCGCTGGTTTTGATCGCCTTGGGGTTCAGCGGGGCATGGATCGGCAACCTGACGGTGCTGGAACCCTATCGCCCGATCTTCATCGGCGCAGCGCTGGTCGCGCTGTTTTTCGCCTGGCGGCGCATCTACCGCCCGGCGCAAGCCTGCAAACCGGGTGAGGTCTGCGCGATTCCCCAAGTGCGAGCTACTTACAAGCTCATTTTCTGGATCGTGGCCGCGCTGGTCCTGGTCGCGCTCGGATTTCCCTACGTCATGCCATTTTTCTATTAATCACAGGAGTTCATCATGAAAAAACTGTTTGCCGCCCTCGCCCTCGCTGCCGTTGTTGCCCCCGTGTGGGCCGCCACCCAGACCGTCACGCTGTCCGTACCGGGCATGACCTGCTCCACCTGCCCGATCACCGTCAAGAAGGCGATTTCCAAGGTCGAAGGCGTCAGCAAAATTGACGTGACCTTCGAGACACGCGAAGCGGTTGTCACGTTCGATGATGCCAAGACCAGCGTGCAGAAGCTGACCAAGGCAACCGGAGACGCGGGCTATCCGTCCAGCGTCAAGCAGTGAGCCACTGAACCCGAACCTGGGGCGATCATGGGACTGATTACACGCATTGCCGACAAGGCTGGCGCGCTTGGCAGCGTTGTTTCCGCGATGGGATGCGCTGCCTGTTTCCCGGCTATCGCCAGCCTGGGCGCGGCCATCGGCCTTGGCTTTCTACAGGAATACGAAGGGTTGTTTATCTCCAAGCTGCTGCCGCTGTTCGCAGTCGTGGCTTTGCTGGCGAATGCACTGGGCTGGCTGAGTCATCGGCAATGGTACCGCAGCCTGCTCGGGATGGTCGGCCCAGCCATCGTGCTGGCGGCCATGCTCTTGTTTTTTGGCAATTGGTGGACGGCGAACCTCCTCTATGTCGGTCTGGCCTTGATGATCGGGGTGTCGATCTGGGATCTGCTCTCACCGGCCAACCGCCGCTGCGAACTACCACCCAAACACGGCTAACTGCATTGGCAGTTGCCGAAACGAAAAGGAACGATGCAATGTATTTGAATATCACCGGAATGACCTGCGACTCGTGCGCGACACATGTCAAGGACGCCCTGGAGAAAGTGCCGGGCGTGCTGTCGGCGCTCGTGTCCTACCCGAAAGGCTCCGCGCAACTCGCCACCGATCCCGGCACCTCGCCAGAGGCGCTGACCGCCGCTGTGGCCGGCCTCGGCTACAAGGCCACACCCGCCGATGCCCCATCCACTTCAGCGCGGGGCAGACTGCTTGGCAAGGCGCTGGGATGGCTGGGCGGTGGCGACAAGGCTGGTGGTGATGGGGACGGACTGCACGTCGCCGTTATTGGCAGCGGCGGAGCCGCGATGGCGGCGGCGCTGAAGGCCGTCGAGCAAGGTGCGAACGTCACGCTGATCGAGCGCGGCACCATCGGCGGTACTTGCGTCAATGTCGGCTGCGTGCCGTCCAAGATCATGATCCGCGCTGCCCATATCGCCCATTTGCGCCGTGAAAGCCCATTCGACAGTGGCATCGCGGCGACTGTGCCTGCGATTGATCGCAGCAAACTACTGGCCCAGCAGCAGGCGCGCGTCGATGAGCTGCGCCACGCCAAGTACGAAGGCATCCTGGACAGCAACCCGGCCATCACCGTGCTGCATGGTGAAGCGCGTTTCAAGGACGACCAGAGCCTTGCCGTCCGTTTAAACGATGGCGGCGAGCGTGTGGTGGCGTTCGACCGCTGCCTGGTCGCCACGGGTGCCAGCCCGGCCGTGCCGCCGATTCCGGGCCTGAAAGAGTCACCCTACTGGACTTCCACCGAGGCCCTGGTCAGCGACACCATTCCCGAGCGCCTGGCCGTGATCGGCTCGTCTGTGGTGGCGCTGGAACTGGCGCAAGCCTTTGCCCGGCTGGGCAGCAAAGTGACGATCCTGGCACGCAGCACGCTGTTCTTCCGCGAAGACCCGGCCATCGGCGAGGCCGTTACAGCCGCGTTCCGTGCCGAAGGGATCAAGGTATTGGAACACACGCAAGCCAGCCAGGTCGCGCATGTGGACGGCGAATTCGTGCTGACCACCGGGTACGGTGAAATACGCGCCGACCAGCTGCTGGTCGCCACTGGCAGGGCACCGAACACGCGCAGCCTGGCATTGGAAGCGGCGGGAGTCGCTGCCAATGCGCAGGGGGCCATCGTCATCGACAAGGGCATGCGCACCAGTACGCCACACATTTATGCGGCTGGCGACTGCACCGACCAGCCTCAGTTCGTCTATGTGGCGGCAGCGGCCGGCACCCGTGCTGCGATCAACATGACTGGCGGCGATGCGGCCCTGGACCTGACCGCAATGCCGGCCGTGGTGTTCACCGACCCGCAGGTCGCCACCGTGGGCTACAGCGAGGCGGAAGCACATCACGACGGGATCGAGACCGACAGTCGCACCTTGACCTTGGACAACGTGCCGCGTGCGCTTGCCAACTTCGACACACGCGGCTTCATCAAGCTGGTCATCGAGGAAGGTAGCGGACGGCTCATCGGCGTGCAAGCGGTGGCCCCGGAAGCGGGTGAACTGATCCAGACGGCGGTGCTCGCCATTCGCAACCGTATGACCGTGCAGGAACTGGCCGACCAATTGTTCCCCTACCTGACCATGGTCGAAGGGCTGAAGCTCGCGGCGCAGACCTTCAGCAAGGACGTGAAGCAGCTTTCGTGCTGCGCCGGATGAGGAAAAGGAGGTGTTCAATGAGCGCCTACACAGTGTCCCGGCTGGCCCTTGATGCCGGGGTGAGCGTGCATATCGTGCGCGACTACCTGCTGCGCGGATTGCTACGGCCGGTCGCGTGCACCACGGGCGGCTACGGCTTGTTCGATGACACCGCGTTGCAACGGCTGCGCTTTGTACGGGCTGCCTTCGAAGCGGGTATCGGCCTGGACGCACTGGCGCGGCTGTGCCGGGCGCTGGATGCTGCGGACGGTGACGGTGCGTCTGCGCAGCTTGCCGTGTTGCGGCAACTCGTCGAGCGTCGGCGCGAGGCCCTGGCCAGCCTCGAAATGCCATGCCAACCGAACCGGCACAGCACGCGGAGAGTCTGCCATGAACAGCCCAGAGCACTTGCCGTCTGAGACGCACAAACCGATCACCGGCTACTTGTGGGGCGCGCTGGCCGTGCTCACCTGTCCCTGCCATTTGCCGATTCTCGCCATTGTGCTAGCCGGCACGACGGCCGGCGCGTTCATCGGGGAGCACTGGGGTATTGCAGCCCTCACGCTGACCGGCTTGTTTGTCCTGTCTGTGACGCGGCTGCTGCGGGCCTTCAAGGGAAGATCATGACCGCTTCCCAGCCAGCCGAGAGTGGGCAGCTTTGAGCTTCGCTACCAATCTGGAGGAGTACCACCATGAACGCAAACGCCCCGAACACTGCCAGTTGCACCACCTGCTGCGTATGCTGCAA
>NZ_QICQ01000063.1:3527-3953 GCF_003201195.1 Nitrosomonas eutropha
TTCACCCCGGAAGGCGCGGAATACGTCGAACATTTCTGCGGGCTGGATTGCTATGAACGCTTCCAGGCACGCGCCAAGGCCGCGACAGAATCTGACATTGCGCCTGTCCCTGGCGGTTCGCAGCCGTCAGATTGAGGCATACCCTAACTTGATGTCAGATGCCATGTGCAAACGATGTCAGAATAGAGTTAAATTTCCTATTGATTGACATATTCCGTCAAAGGTAATAGATTTCATCCTGACACTTTTGCCTTTGGAGGCATCTTGCAAGGTCAACGCATCGGCTATGTCCGCGTCAGCAGCTTCGACCAGAACCCGGAACGGCAATTGGAGGGTGTTAGGTGGCGCGGGTGTTCACCGACAAGGCTTCTGGCAAGGACACCCAGCGTCCCGAGCTGGAAAGGCTGCTGGCCTTCGTCCGCGAGG
>NZ_QICQ01000064.1 GCF_003201195.1 Nitrosomonas eutropha
TACCTGTGGCACCTAACGCCTGAATTAAGCCGCGCTGCGAAGCGGAGTCGGCTTGAATGAATTGTTAGGCATCAGCAGGTTTCCGTCCAATTACACCTAAATGTGTGGAATAACCGCTCTTGACTCGTGAGGATTAATTATGGGCGAAGCAGTACTTTACCCTTGCGCGATGATTGTAGGCTTGCTGTTGCCGCATTTTTTACATCATTCATCGGGTAAATCACATCCACTGGCAACTTCAGTTTTCCTGTTTCTACCAAGCAGATCAGTTTCTCCATCATTGACTTCCTTTTTTCCACGGCCATGGACTGATTAATCTTCTTCTGCCAAAAGCCTTTGACCGTAATCTGCTTGAAAGCAATGTCTGCAGCGGGAATATGCATCGGCTCCCCTGACATAGACCCAAAGGAAACCAGCAGGCCATTTTCTCCTAATAATGCAGTCAGCGCTGCAGTTGCAGCGCCTCCAACAGAATCAATGGCATAACTGATTGAAGCTCCAGCTGTCAGCTCATTAACACTTTGTTGCCAGTCTTGGTTGGCGGTCGAAACGACATGTTCAATACCCTGAGCCGTCAACTCTTTTTCAGTTTCACTGTTACGAACGAGACTGATGGTGTTCACACCCTGCTCTCTTGCAAGGATCGATACTGTTTTGCCAATCGCTCCACCTGCCGCATTTTGAATGATCCATTGCCCTGCTTCCGCATTCAAAAATTCAAGTAATAACAGCGCACTAAATGGCATAGAAGCAAGCTGCGCACCCACCTCATCACTGATGGTATCGGGAACAATCGTTAGTATCTCTGCTGGGGCCAAGAAATATTCAGCCCATACCCCCATAATGGGTGACCCCACAACACGCTGGCCCAGTGTGAGCTCTTTGACCCCATCACCGACTGCATCGATGATCCCCAAGGCCTCGCTACCACCAATGGCTGGCAAGTTTGGCTTGTGGCCATAGGTACCACGGACTGTCCATAGGTCGTGGTTATGGATAGGCGATAAAATTGTTTTGACTCTGACCTGATTCACGCCTGGCGATGGAAGCACTACTTCTTCTTCATTCAGCACCTTGGAAGGTTCACCAAATTGATGATAAATCGATGCTCGCATAGAACCTCTCCTTAAATACCTGTTATAGCTGTTCTGGTCCAAACGTGATCTTTCGAGTCACGTCCGCACATACCAATGCCATTGCCTGATTTATGCACGACCCACAACGCGCGTTCAATCCAGGGTTTGCACGCCGCCGCCGTTGACGAACAGCACCTGACCGCTCACCCACCGCGAGACCGGAGCGGCAAAATAAAGCACGGCTCCGGCGATGTCTTCGGGTTCGCCCAATCGCTTGAGTGGCGTGTGCGCCAGCATTCGCTCCTCGATTTCGGGCGTGAGAACTGAAGCCAAAGCCCCAGTCCTGACCGCGCCCGGCCCAACGGCATTGACGCGAATTTCATCCGCGCCGTAGTCGAAGGCAAGGTTGGCCGTCATGTGATTGATGGCGGCTTTGGATGAAGCGTAGGCGCTAATCGCCGGACTTTTGTTGATCGAACTCATGGACGACATGGTGATAATCGAGCCGTAACCGGCCTGCTTCATGTGCGGCGCGCACAGTTGCGCCAGTCGCCACGCGCTGAAAAGGTTCAGTTGAAACACTTTGGCGAACTGCTCGACGCTGATTTGGTCGGGGCTTTCTCGCCCCGCGCCGCCGCCTCCGGCGTTGTTGACCAAGATGTGAATACCGCCGCACTCGGAAACCGTTCGCTCCACTAAACGCACCAAATCTTCGTCGCGCAGCACGTTGCATTCGATAGCCAACGCCTGGCCGCCATTGGAAGTAATTTCATCGGCGGCTTTTTGGGCGTCTTCGGTTTTCAAGTCGGCGATGACGACGGCGGCTCCGTAATCGGCCAGCATCCGCGCGCAGGCTTTGCCGATGCCGTTGCCGCCGCCGGTCACGATGGCGACTTTGCCGCTCAAATCGAACAGTGGTGTCGGTTGCATAAGGTTATTTTCCTTTCATCAAATGGCGCGCGACGGCTTCGTAGGCGGGCAGCGAAGTCGCGTCGTTGGCGCTGTTGGCGGCGATGGGATGCGAAGCGAAACGCACAATCACCATTTCGGCTTTAGGGTCGATGTAAATGGTTTGACCATGCACGCCGCGCGCTGCGAAAGCGCCATTAGCGTTTCCGGTGTGCCACCACATATCCCGATACGACCAGCCTTTGAGTTCGGGATGGTCGCCGCGCGCGATTTCTTCCATCGCTTGAGCGGGCAGAATCTGTTGCCCTTTCCAGCGACCTTTGTTGCGAACCAACTCGCCAAAGCGCGCCATGTCGCGCAGACCGGCGTTGAAGCCGCCGCCGGCAAACGGAACGCCCAGCGCGTCTACCGAATAGTAGGCGTCCTGCTCCATGCCGATTTTGCTCCATACGCGCTCGGCCAGCAGTTCATCCACCGATTGGCCGCTCGCCCGCGCGACGAGCCAGCCCAGAGCGTCGGCGTTGGGCGTTTTGTAGCCGAAGGCTTCGCCGTGCGCGCCCGCTTTTTGAATCGTTTGCAGCGCGGCGTAATAACCGACCGGGCCTTGGTAATCTTTGGGCTTGGGAAGGACATTGCCCGCGCCGGAGTACTTCCAGATTTCGGCTTTGGGGTTGGCGTACTCTTCGCTGAATTGCAGCGCAGTCGTCATGTCCAGCACCTGTCGCACCGTCGCATCTCCAAAGGCAGAATCTTTCAGTTCGGGAATGTAAGCGGCCACCGTCTTGTTTTCGTCCAGCTTGCCTTCGGCGACCAAGACCGCGCCCAGCGTGCCGGTGAGCGATTTCGTCACCGACATCGCGGCGTGCTGCTTGTCGGGCGCAAGCGCGCCAAAGTACTTTTCATAGACGATGCGACCGCGATGCAACACCAAAATGCCGTCGGTGTAGTTGTGCCACAGCGATTCTTCCCACGTCATTTCCGGCGCGCCATTCAGGGGGCGAAAACGAATCGAATCAATGTGAGAATCGAGGCGACGCGGCAACGGCGCGAGTACTCGCAGTCCGCGCGAAACGTTGACGGTCGGCATGAACTCGCGCATATGCACCACGCTCCAGCGCAGCGCGGGGAATTGGAAGAACGAGCCGTCGGCGAAGTTCAACCGCTTGTCGGGCGGAGGCGGAAAGCCCTGCATCCAGCCCATTTTGATGGGGTCGCTGTCGCGCGCCGAAAGAAACTGCTGCGGTTGTGGTGAAGTGGAAGTCATGCGAAACACCAGAGTTTGCTCGCCGCGCAGCGTGAGCTGCTGCCGGTCGGCGGAAAGTTCAAAGCTGCGTACGCTTCCCAACGCTTTGCCGTAACGGTCTTCCGCATTCATCAACGATTCAGGACCGGCCATGCGCGTTGAACCCAACGGTTGAAGGCTGATGGTGTTGCCTTTGAGCGCGTAACCGCCGAAGATAGAGTTCAGCCCGACTGAGGCGTTTAACCGCGTGTCGGTGAACTTCAAGACTGGGCGCTTTTCCAAACTGATGTAAGCGGGCGCAGTCAATTCCCATTCAGTTCCGGCCAGTGCGTTGTCAGCGGCGATTTGCCGAGTACTTGCGGGTGCAGTTTCGGCAGCGCGTGCAGCCAGAGGCGCGTTCAGCAGCACCAGTGAAAATGCAGCGTAGCACCAAATCGTTTGATATGTTCTCATTTAAATTGATATTG
>NZ_QICQ01000065.1 GCF_003201195.1 Nitrosomonas eutropha
CCCTGGAGCGCTTGCTATTGGGTAAGGCTGCAAAGCGTCCTGATTATTGGACGGAAGAAGAACGAGCGCGCAGGACGGCAAAGTGCCAGGCAATCCTGAAAAAGTTCAAGCTATCTTAACGTAACGATAGGGGAATTTTCAACCACCGACATACGCACGCGCGATAACGGAAATCACCACTACCGAGGAAGCCTGAAATTTTAAGGTGTCCGCGTGGTGGTGGTTAGTGACATTTCAAAAAACGGGTAGAAAACCGGGTGTTTTAGAGATCCATAAATCCAATACTCCCTTATATACGTCATTTCCAATGATTATTCGAATCCCATTCTCAGCATTCGGTAATGCTGACACTGACAGCCAGGCCACCCAATGAAGTTTCCTTGTATTTGTGTGACATCTCCAGACCCGTCTGCTTCATCGCGTTAATGCAGTTGTCGAGTGATATAAAATGCTCGCCCGTACCGCGGCAAGCAAGTGCAGCAGCGGTATGGGCCTTGATTGCGCCAAAACCATTACGTTCAATACAGGGCACCTGAACTAGCCCGCCAACCGGATCGCAAGTCATACCCAAATGGTGTTCCAATGCAATTTCAGCCGCATTCTCGATTTGCTCAGTGGTCCCTCCCCGCACCGCGGAAAGACCAGCTGCAGCCATTGCTGCTGCCGAACCCACTTCTCCCTGACAGCCTACTTCCGCCCCGGAAATAGAGCTACGATGCTTGATCAACCCACCAATTGCGGCAGCAGTCAGTAGAAAATCCCGTACTTGCTGCAGAGTCCCACCTTCATGCTTAAGCAGATAGTAAATAACTGCCGGAATAACCCCGGCAGCGCCATTGGTAGGCGCTGTCACAACCATGTGACCCGCAGCATTCTCTTCATTCACCGCCATGGCATAGGCGCATAACCAGTCATTCAGCGTACCTTTTTCCGGATTTGTTTCCAGTTGCTTGAATAGATCTTTTGCACGCCGGCGTATCCCCAGGATACCTGGGAGGCGGCCTTCTGCCGTCAGTCCCTGTTCAACACAATGACACATAGCCTGCCAGATACTGTCCAGTCCCTGATCAAGATCTTGTTCCGACATCCTGGTTAATTCATTGGCGCGTTTCATTTCCGCAATGGATAAGCCACTTTGCCGCGACATCTCAAGCATACTGTCTGCTGAATCAAACGGGTATGGATAAGTACCAGCAAATTCAATTTTAAGCGGAGCATCCAGCTGGCTAATTTCTGCAAGCGTACAGATAAATCCACCCCCGATGGAAAAGAATGTTTCTGACAGAACTTTCTTTCCCTCCTCATCCAGAAGATAAAAAATCATTCCGTTAGGATGTTGCGGTAACGGATCAGATTTATCAAAGACAATGTCATCCTCCGGATTGAAATCAATGTGTCTGCCGCTGGCAAGCTGCACAGTATTGGTCGCCCAGAGCTTTGCAGTCAGCGCATTGACATCCTGCCCGGCGAGGGATGCAGGGCTATAGCCATGCAATCCCAAAGTTACAGCCCTATCTGTTGCGTGCCCTCTTCCAGTAAATGCGAGTGAGCCCTTGAGTACGCAATAAACACGATGGTTGCGATTATCCGGAGTTTGTAAAATCAGCTGGTCAATATCATCACGAAAAACATTTGCTGCCGCCATTGGCCCCATCGTGTGCGAACTGGAGGGGCCAATACCGATTTTAAACAGATCAAGAACGCTTATAAACATAGGATAATTTTTTGATTGGTATTAAGAAGAAAATTGCCCCGACAGTTTGTTGTAATTGCCAAGATTGTATTATAGTGGATTGAGCAAATCCGCTTCACAGACAGATCGAATTATTTTCAGAAATATCACAGAGATAATAATTGACCTGTATAAACAGGCTATGGTCTAATTCTGTAGTTTTAGGGCGACAAAGGCGGTTAACTCAGCGGTAGAGTGCCACCTTCACACGGTGGAAGTCATTGGTTCAATTCCAATACCGTCTACCATATTTCTTTCTGTATGTTCGCCTGCATTAATCCGGCAAGCCGGAAAGAAGATGCTTGCCAAAGCTTATAATTGACAGCATAGCAAAAGGCCCGTTTGCTTATTTATATAACGGTGACAGCTTGAGCAGACTTTTCAAGTCTCCACAGATACACTCACTCTTAACCAATCCTACTCCTGACTCATGCTCAATCCGGCAAGGTTCTCCATTTTGCGATCGTTTCTTGCATGCCTGATTCTCTTCCAATCCGTTCTTTGTCAAGCCGACCTGGTGGAAACAATAGAGCGAGTCAAGCCGGCAATTGTCGGGGTAGGCTCTTTCCACAAATTACGTTCACCCCCTGTTAATTTTCTTGGAACGGGTTTTGTAATCGAAGATGGGCTGCATGTCATCACCAATGTTCATGTAATTTCTGATCTGTCTACTGATAAGAACAAAAACTCATTAATCATCATAACTGGCAAAGGTGATAAGCCAGAACTGAGAAATGCCACTATAGTTGCTCTGGACAAGGAACATGATCTGGCTCTGCTGCGTTTCGAGGGAGCTGCTTTACCCGTAATGAAACTAGGGAATGCCAGCAAAATAAGAGAAGGGAAATTACTGGCATTCACTGGCTTCCCGATCGGAATGGTGCTTGGTTTCTACCCGGTGACCCATCGAGCTACTATCTCTTCAATTACCCCGGTCATACTCCCTGCACAAAATGCCAGACAGCTTGATGCCGCAAAAATTCGCCAGTTGCAAAGATCAGCCTACAAGGTATTTCAGCTAGATGGTACAGCCTACCCCGGTAACAGTGGCAGTCCACTCTACGACCCGGACACGGGTGAAGTTTATGGCGTGGTAAATATGGTCTTTGTGAAAGGTAAAAAGGAATCTATACTGAGCGATCCAAGCGGAATCAGTTATGCCATTCCTGGTAATTACATCATTGATTTGCTTAAAACAAGGCAGCCAAGTAACTTCTAATTAATTTATGCTAGTAGAATAGTTTGTCTTTAACGACACTCGCTGTTTTTTTATCTGGCCAGTCGCTTATACATCAATTTAGCAAGGAGGTATTTTGATTCAAGTAGCCAATCATTATATTTCCAGATTCTCGATACTGCTTGCCAGCATTGAAACTATCGCACTGCTCGGAGTTTTTTTTGCAGGAGCGGCCATCCGGTTTCTGCAGTGGGATGGCACAATGTCCGAGCTGCTAATCTCCCAGCTACCCGGGGCAATTACCTTTACTTTCGTTATTATCGCCAGCATGGCCGCACTGGGCATGTACCAGATGGAAGGTCGACAGGATTTCGAGGGTATTCTGCTCAGGTTGCTGCCATCCTTTGCATTGGGCTTCGGTTTTATCACCCTGATTTTTTACCTGTTTCCGGATCTTTATTTTGGCCGCGGTTTACTGGCTATCGTAATGCTGTTGGCCTTGCTGCTAATACTGTTCATCCGGCTGTTTTTTTTCAGATGGCAAGGTCTGGATAATTTACGTTATCGGGCGCTGGTACTGGAGCTATTGTCAAATCTGGTGTATAGAGAATCAAGCGGCTACCTGTTTTCGATCTCCATTTTGTTTAACGCCGTTAACGAATTTGACGCCCTGCATAACATCCGCTAACAATTTATAGCCCCTTAGTCGGAACCATTTCTTCTGCGCCACTTCCATCAGTTTGAACGCCATTGTCAAAGTAGTCATCCGGCTTCCACAGTTTTTGGTTTTGGCTGT
>NZ_QICQ01000066.1 GCF_003201195.1 Nitrosomonas eutropha
TCTCTATTTTCCTTTTTTGGCAGTTTTAGCATTGGCCTGGAATTCGTCATGGAACTTGAATTTAGGCTCTCCGTCAAATACGCCATCCAGTTTGTAATGCTCGTGCATGGCTTTAACGTCTTTTACCATCTCGTCAAACTTGAAGGTATATTTCGGATCCACTTCCGGTGTGTACGGGGTATAGGGAGGTTTTGCTCCTTTCCAGGGTGACCCTTCATAGTTCAGATGGCAGGCGCTGCAACGTTCTTCAAAATTAAAGTCTTGCCCCTTGCTTGCCAGGGTCTTGCGCGGCGCTTTTTTGCCCGATTTCTCAAATGCTTGCCCGGCCTTGCGGTGATCTCCCCGGTATTTACGTCCAGGCCCGTGGCAGGATTCACAGCCTACGCCTGTCAGCATGGGTTTGGGGGAGTCTATCGTGTAGCCACCTTTCTGGCCAAATCCATCCACGTGGCAACCTACGCAGTCTTTGTCCTGGGTGTAGTCCTTGGCAGGATCCAGTTTGGCTTTTTGTTTGGCTTCCACTTTGACATTGGGCTTGAGCGATTCCATCGCCTTGGCGTGGGCAGTATGTTTCCACGACTGGGCTTGTGGTTTGTGACAGGAACTGCACTTTTTCCGACCTTCAAACGGAGCATCCGCTGCCAGACTCTGTCCACTTGTCAGGGTGAACAGGGCTGCAGCAACCAGTCCGCAGGCTATTATTATTTTCATGATCTCTCCTCTTTTCCTAGATGTTTGAACACAGATTATGATTCTTTTGTCTTGCCGACCATCATTGTACCTGATCAGTCAGATGGGTTGAATCCGTCGTTTTATCATGATCCGGAGCGGGTTGCAGATTGTGCTGGGTTTGTGCCGCCGGGGCCTTTTCTGCCAGTTGATAGACCCAGTATCCTCCTTGCTGGTAGATCAATCGCGGGGAGGCGAGCTCCAGCGGAGAAGGTTGGCTGGTAAATGGCAGCAGCCTGGCCAGCAGGGTGTGGTAACTGGCTTCATCTGTCAGAAAGAAGGCGCGAATCAGTTCGTCCGATAACGATTGCACAGTGTAGGCGTAGTAGCCGTGATTGCTCATCTCGGTCTTGACATGACTGATCATGCCATGCAGGTTACCGATCAGGCGGTAGGGTTTGTAGGCAATGCCAAATTTGTCAGGGTATAGCAGACCCAGTTTGTACAGGTCGCTGATATGCACGATCAGGTAAGCATCGCGTGTACCGGCCAGTTGTCGCAAATCAGCCAGGCCACTGGCCAGCGGATTGAGCAGGCTTTGCGTAAAACGCAGAAACAGCTCGCGTTCCTGTGGATCGGCCGCAGCGCCGGTTTGTTCGTTTTCATACGCGCGGATCGCTTGCGCATGCGCTTGCCATTCCGGCGGAACAATCAGAGGTTCGTGCAGTGTGCTGTGAAACAGTACGTCTCGTCCGGTCAACAGGGCCAGTTGGCGTGAGGTATCCCACCAGCTGAGCAGTAGTGCATCTCGCGGGGCATATTTGTCTATTGCCGTTGCAAGCGCACTGAGTTCAGCAGCTTTCTGATCCAGCGCCAGCAGAGGTTCTCTGGTTTCGTTCTTCCAGTTGAGTAATACCTGCGGTTGATTTGCACGCTGACCAAACCAGGCTTGTGCTATCGGTTGATCCGTTCCTTCCAGATGAATGTCGTACTGGTTGATGGTCAGATTCGGCCAGGCTTCCAGTTCCAGATCAGGATAGTCGTCCACCTTGCCGGTGGCAGCCAGCTGGTAACGATAGGGAGCCTCATCCGGTGTCAGCAGCAGCCAAGCATACCCACCCAGCAAAACCAAACCTCCCGTCACCAGTAAAATCCCCAGTGGCGGGAGGAGTCGGTCAAACCAGCGCGACTGTGCGCGCCGGTTTGGTGTCAACGAAGCAGTCAAGCTTGCGTTTGCTTACGTTTACGCCAGCCAATCAGAGCAATCGCTCCCGCCAGCAACATTCCACCTCCCAGTCCTCCCAGCGAGATCTTTTCTCCCGCTCCCTTGAGGTCAAGCAGGCTGGTTTTTTTACCTTCCAGTTTGTTAACACGCGCTTGCAGAGCTGTCATTTCCTGCATCTTGGTGTATTCATCCTGGATTTCAACATAGGCACGGTTCATCGGACCCCAACCTTCGGTATAAGTCCAGCCACCTGGATTAACGTGTGCCAGTCCTACGTGCATTTTGGCCAGATTGTTTTCTGCCATTTCCAGCACTTTCAGTTCAAGTGAGGCCGGGTTGTTACCCTTGGACCAGAACAGTTGGGTGAAGATACCAAAACCCGGTTTCTCTGGCGCCGGTGGATTCGGACGATTGGTTTTTTGACCAGTCAGGGTGCCGTCTTCATACATTTTGTGAACAATGGCATTGGCTTCCTGGTATTTAGCCAGCCCTTCCAGGGTACCTTTGTCCATGAGATCCAGGTAGGAGCGGGCAAACCGTTCCGAGTGACATTGGGTACAGGTCACAACCCAGGAATCCAGACGAGCTTCTGACCAGTCGCTGGTGATGTTTTCTGCAATCCCCGGAACAAACGGGTAGTTTGCCCAGCGGGTCTTACGGGTGATGTTATGGGTATATTCCCCTTCGTATTCCATGTGGCAGGCTGCACAGGTCGGTGCGGTCTGACCTCCTTTGGAGAAGGCGTCTTTCAGACGAACATTCCAGTTCCAGTTTCCCCGGTTCATTTCAGCCAGTTTGCCATGCTTGGACATAATGTAGGCTTCATAGTTATTATGATCCACGCCGCTGTGACAGGTGGCACAGGCTTCCGGTTTGCGGGATTCTGCCGCCGAAAATTCATGGCGGGTATGACAGTTGTCGCATTTGTTCTGGTTGGTGTGGCACATGGTGCAACCTTCTGCCACTTCACGTTGCGGCATGGCTGCCCAAACGGTGGTTTCAATGTTGGCTGTGTAGTCCAGGGCGTGGGATGGACGTCCGTCAGGCCACTGGCCATTCGGCCAGATCATGGTGTCACGCTCGGATTCACGCTCGGCAAATTCTCTCAGGTGACAGGTTCCGCAAACGTCAGCTGTAGGCATGCGTACGTCTTTGGTGTGATCTGCTTTCTTTTTGGCGTTGATGTCAACGTGACAGTCAATACAGCCTACTTCCTTGAGCACTTCCTTCTCTCCAAGTTTGCCCATGGAGCGCAGGTTGTTCTCAACTTCTTCCAGCTTGCCTTTTTTGTAAAAAAGCGGATCTTCCGGCTTGAGGTTGCGTATTTTGTCCAGGTTGGCATGGGTACTGCGTTTCCATGCTCTTACCCAAACCGGCGTTTCATCAGAGTGGCATTCAACGCAGTCTTTGCGCTCAGCAATTTCTTTCGGGGAAACCGGTGGTTTGTAAAAGGTGTTCGGGTCCATGTAGATACTAAGCGCTATCGGTTCCCAGTAGTCTCCCATCGTGCCCTTGCCAGCACCATGTGCAGGATCCTTGTAACGCTTCACCAGCGCATCATAGGTCTCTTTCGGCGTGGCTTTGCTGCGATCCAGCTTCAATGCTTCATACGTCTCATCCGGCACCGTCGATATATCCGCCTGTACCGGCCCAATCAACAACAGGCCCGCACACAGCAGCATCCCCTTCAAATACTCCCCTAATCTCATCTCTCTC
>NZ_QICQ01000067.1 GCF_003201195.1 Nitrosomonas eutropha
CGGGCAGGCTGAATGAAGCAATCAGCGAGTTATACACTTGGTTGCTTTGATCTGCCCAACGGCAGAAACAATACACTAACAATACTTTAGCAAACTATGGGTAATCATAGCACATAAAGTATATAAAAGTTAAGGGAATATTGCTTCTGCTCTCTAGTGATTCTTTAATCATTGCGGAGCATTTCTAATGACAAGCAACAAAACAACCAATCTTCCTGAAACCATCCCATTGACCGGCAAATCCCGCTGGTCACAGCTCAAACCATTCATTCCAGTTTCCAAGGAGAAGTTTCGCCAGCTATCTGTCGCAGGGCTTGCGCCGAAGCGGTGCAAGCTTGGTGAGCGTATAACGATGTACGACAATGCAGAAGTGCATCGCTGGTTAGCGGATCCGGCAGGTTATCGAGCCGAGCAAAGCAGCTAAATCCTTTTCAAAAAACAGGCAAAAAAAAAAGCCCGGTTAGCGGCCGGGCGTTTACTTCTTTTCTTGAAAGGATAGGGCTGAATGAATTATACCGGACTAGATTCAATACATGAAATTTTAAGATTCATTCCCAGCGGCGATAATGCTCTCCGGCATCGTGTTGCTGCTGCATTGAAAAACGAGCTAGGGGAAGCTGGTCATTCCTTGTGGAATGAATGGCGGGATGGCCGCGGTGACGATGAAGCTAAAGACGTATGGCGATCCATAAAGCCGTACCGTACTGGCGGAATCACCATCAAAACGTTGTTCTATCTGGCACAACAAAATGGCTGGAGACCTTCAAACACTCACAAGGAAATAGATTTATCCTCCTTGAGATCACAGGTTAGGCTGGAAGCAGAAGCTGAACGCGACCGATTGCAGGTTGAGCGGTGGCAACAACAAAAAGCCAGGTTAATTGACTTGTGGGAAAAAACAGAACCAATCACAAGCAACAACCCTGCTGGGGTATACCTGTTAAATCGCGGTTTAAACGTGCCAAATAACGCAATGGCACTGCGATATACGCCTGATCTAGTTACGTGATAGCAAAGGCGATTGTTGGGGTTTATTTCACGCCATGCTCGCTGCTGTTACCAGCCCAAGCGGTGATCTCGTCGCTTTGCACAGAACCTATTTAACACATGACGGCGAAAAGGCACCCCTCCCTAATCCCAAAAAGCTGACATCGACTGCCGGATCATTACAAGGCGCTGCAATCAGACTGACACCCCCTTCCTTGAGAAAAGGGAGGTTATCGCTTGGGGTGGCAGAAGGCATTGAAACTGCACTGGCGGCTTCAATCTTAAGCGAGGTGCCAGTATGGTCATGTATTTCTGCAAACGGCCTGAAATCATTTGTTTTACCTGCTGGCGTGCAAAACCTTTATATCTTTGGAGATCGCGACCAAAACGAGACCGGGCAGAAGGCAGCTTCAATCCTTTCAGAGCGCGTGGCCGGGGAGGTTACAGTAAGAGTTTTAATCCCGGAGACGGTAGGCGACTGGAATGATGATCTTCTCTCAAGGGGGGCACGATGAGCGATCCCGTGTTGTGCGTTGATAATTTTCCTCCGGTTGATAACTGGCCTGATCCGCAACCATTAACCGCAAAGATCGAACCCGAAGCATACCCACTGAACTCATTGCCGGATACGATCCGTGAAGCAGTGAAAGAGGTAGCGGGTTTTGTTAAAGCCCCTGTGCCGCTGGTGGCATCATCAGCACTGGCTGCGCTGTCGTTGGCCTGCCAGGCACACATTGACGTTAAACGAGCAGAGAAGTTGCATGGCCCTGTTGGTTTATTCCTACTGACTATCGCTGATTCCGGGGAGCGAAAATCAACCTGTGATAGCTTCTTTACCAAAGTCATTCGCGACTATGAGGCAGAACAGGCAGAGGCCAGCAAACCGGTGATTGAGAAATATAATGCGGACATTTCGGCATGGGAAGCGAAACGCGAGGGGATTCTATCGGCGATAAAAAGCGCCGGGGCGAAAGGCAGTCCGACTGACGAGTTGCAAAATGATCTGACGCAATTGCAACAGGACAAGCCAGAGCCGCCAAGAGTTCCACGGCTAATATACGCGGACGCAACGCCCGAAGCCCTCACGTATGGATTGGCCAAGACGTGGCCCAGTGCTGGCGTAGTCAGTAGTGAAGCCGGTACGGTGCTTGGTTCGCATGGCATGGGCAAGGATAGTGTTATGCGCAATCTAGCGATGCTTAACCAGTTATGGGACGGCGCTAGCCTGGCCATAGACCGGCGCACCAGTGAATCATTCACGGTACAAGGTGCACGGCTGACTGTAGTTTTGCAGGTACAGGAACCCACTCTGCGGGAGTTTTTCAATAAATCGGGAGCGCTGGCGCGTGGTACGGGTTTTCTGGCGCGGTTTCTGGTGGCGTGGCCTGCATCAACCCAAGGTTTCCGACCCTTCACCGAAGCCCCTGCAAACTGGCCTGCTCTGGCGGCCTTCAACCAGCGGTTGGCGGCGATACTGAGCCAGCCGGAACCGATAGACGATGACGGCGCACTTACTCCGACCATGCTGGACATGTCCCCCGAAGCCAAGCGGGCATGGATGGAGTATCACGACGCCATCGAGCTGGAGCTTGCCAGCGGCGGAGAGCTTCACGACGTACGCGACGTCGCGAGCAAATCTGCCGACAACGCGGTACGACTGGCAGCGCTGTTTCAGATGCTCGAACATGGTATGAACAGCCCTATCAGTCAGGATAATTTTGGACGGGCAGGCAATATAGCAGCATGGCACCTTAGCGAGGCCAAGAGATTCTTTGGGGAACTTGCGCTACCTGTTGAACTGGCGGACGCGGTACGGTTGGATAACTGGCTGATTGAGCATTGCGAGAATAAGTGCACGCACACAGTAGGAAAATCCGTAGCACTGCAATATGGGCCGCTTCGGAAAAAGGAAAGTATTGATGCTGCGATCCGTGAACTTGAGGAGCTTGACCGTGTTCAAGTGCGAAGGGATGGGAAGCGCATAACACTGCTTATCAATCCTGCGCTTTTGGACTTTGCTAATGCTAAAGCTGCTAATCCTGCTAAAGATGGAGTGATTTAACCTTGAATATTAGCAAAATTAGCGTTAGCAAAAGTCTAAAACAGAAAATTACAAGGGGAAGCAAATTGACTAAATTGGAACTGACAGGCGACAGAAATCAGTGCCCTACCTGCAATGAATATTTCAACAGCACAGCAGCATTCGACAAACATCGAACCGGAAAGCACGGGTTAACCGTCGCTGTCTGACTGTTCAAGAAATGAATAACAAGGGAATGAGCAAGAACGATGCGGGATTCTGGATAACATCTCCCATGCCAGCTAAAGCCTATGCTGCACGCAAAATAGCGATTAAAAACGCTACGGACATACAAAACCATTACCCGGAGAAAATAATCGGTGTTTTGTGATTGCACAATGCTTAGGGCGGGCAGATTGACATCATGACCCTATCCGCTTTAATTAAGAAACATGGTGACTGGG
>NZ_QICQ01000068.1 GCF_003201195.1 Nitrosomonas eutropha
CATCGCTTGCGTACCTGATACACCCACATGCGACTCACCTCAAAGCGCCGGGCAATTGCCGTTGGACCTTCGCCACGATCCAACGCACCCAGAATGCGATTCCGAAGATCTTGTGAATAGGCATGCATAACCTTCCCCATCAGTTGTAATAGAGAATAGTCTATTACATGCATATATTTAAATCAAAAATGCTCTAGCGGTCACGTCGCCGCCCTTCCTGGGCCGCATATAGCAAGCAGGCGCGGCAACCATCTCAATGCCGGCAGCAAGGACACCAGCAAGCCCCCACCCACGGCAATGGCCCAGTCGTCCCCGTGCAGGGGCGTGATATGCAGCCACGACGATAGTAACGGGATCTGCACCAATATAATTGACAGGGCCAAGGTTACCAGCACGACGGTCCATGCAACGGCGGTGCGCAGGCCACTAAGGGCTGCTGTGACGGTGGCACTGGCTACGGTCAGTGCCACCAGGGCCATGGCGCGGGCGTGTTCCACGTCGCGTTCCGCGCCCAGGCTGTGATCGTAGCCGAACATCAGTATGCCCGTAATCAAGGTGCCTACCGAAACGATGCCCAGCCACTCCCACGGACCATAGAAGCGGATGCGGTGTCCGCGATGAATCGGTTCCAGGCGACCACGCGAGGGCAGGCTCTGAAAGACCAGCAGGGCTGTGGGATGGATAATCAGCTCCAGCCATACGATATGGATGGGCAGATAGAGCAAAGGGTAACCAGCGAACGGGATTAGTGCTGCCGACAGAACCAGCGGCAAATGGATCATGAGCAGGTACTGGAAGCTCAGCTTCAGATTGGTGAACAGTGTCTGTCCTTCCGCGATGGCATGGACGATGCTGCCGAAGTTGTCGTCGAGTAGGACGATAGCGGCTACCTCGCGTGCACTCTGTGTGCCACGTTCACCCATAGCAATGCCTACGTCGGCTGCCTGCAGCGCCGGCACATCATTAACCCCATCACCGGTAACGGCGACAATGTCGCCGCACCCCTGTAGTGCCTTCACGAAGGCAAGCTTTTGCGAAGGGATGGCCCGTGCGATCACATCTACGCCGTGAAGAAATCCGGGATCTTCCCGCAGACGGTTCTCCACCTCGTCGGCCAGCACGATGGTTGGTGTACCACCGCCCAGGCCCACCTCATTGCCGACAGCGCGAGCGGTGGCCGGGTGATCTCCGGTGACCATGATGACGTGAATACCTGCCTCGCGACATTCACGAATGGCCCCATCAACACCTTCGCGCACAGGATCCTCGCAAGCGAGCAAGCCGGCGAAGCCAAAGCCGCGATCGGGCTCACCGCCTGACCATTGAGCTTCATCCAACTCGCGCCAAGCGCAGGCGATCACCTTGTGCCCCGTGGCGGCGAATTCGTCGACAGCAGCCAGCCAGTGCTGCCGTGCGGTCTCATCCAGCGCGGACATTGCGAGTATGGTCTCCGGCGCCCCCTTGCTGGCCACGAGCAGCTTACCATCTGTGTCGCGCACGATGCCTGTCTCGCGTTTCCGATCTTCGGTGAAGGGAAAACTGACAAAGCGCTTCTGTGGTGCCTCAGCCACTGCCTGCAGGATTGCGATATCCAGCGGGTCGCCGCTCTCTCCGCGGGCGGCGATCGCTGAGAAATACAGCAACTGCTGCTCGTTGAGCTTCGGGCTGGCAATGCAATGCACCACCTTTAACCTGCCTTCAGTGATGGTGCCGGTCTTATCCGAGCAGATGGTGGTGACGCGCCCAATATTCTCGACAACGACGGCACGGCGGACAAGTGCTTGTCGCTTGGCAAGGCGGAATACACCGACCCCGAGGAAGAAGGTGAAAACTGCCGGAAACTCCTCCGGCAGCGCGGCGACGGCCAAAGTGATCGCGCTCAGCAGGGCATCAACCAGGCCATGCCCCTGCTGCCAGCGCACATAGGCGAGCGTTAGACACAGCAGCAGCGCTGCCACGACCAATACTCCCACCAGATTGCTGACGGCGCGCTGCAACGGTGTGCGGTCGTGGCTGCTGCTCAGGGCCGAGCGCACTATCTCGCCATACAAGGTCTCCGCGCCGGTGTAGACGACCCGTAGTCGGGCAGTTCCAGTAAGCAGACGTGTACCGGCGAGCCCCCAATATTCCTCATCGACAAGCGGTGTCGACCCTGCTGCTTGTGGTTCAATGGGGTGCTTGCGTACAGGGTAAACTTCACCGGTGAGCGCCGACTCGTCGACCTGTAGTGCCTCCCCAGTGAGCACGATCGCATCGGCTGGAAACGAGCCCCCTGCCCCAACTTCAATGAGGTCGCCCGGCACTAGGTCGGCGGCTGGAATCGTCTCTAACTGATCATCACGCATGACCGTGGCAAGGGGCGCTAGGCGTCCGCTCAGTCCCTCCGTGGAGGCTCGCGTGCGGCGATGCAGAAATGCGTCCATACCAATCAACGGGAACAGTGCAACCAACAGGATCACCGCCTCACGCGTATCGCCGATCAGGGCAAACAGGGCACTGGTCCCGATCAGGAACCAAAGCATGGGATCCTTAAGGGTGTCACGCAGCAGTTCTCGCCAGCCGCCCGGCGCAACGCCCAAGACATTGTTCGTTCCGTAGCGAGCGCGCTGTGCCTGCACCTCCGCGGCACTCAATCCGCATTGCTGATCATCAAGTTCTATCAGGCGGTCGGCTGGGATGAAACGACGCATGGATGAGATCCTCTGTAGTGTTCGGTATAGCTCAAGAAGGGGCCCTGTCTTGTGTACCTAAGGCTTCGGCATAGCGACGGTAATGCTAGGACAGGTGCCGTGTTCTGGTCTAATACTTCCGGACACTTTGTTAAGCCTGTAAAACAGCAAAGGGAGGTAGTTTATGATAGCTATTAAAGAAACGCGACGCAAATATTCATCTGAGTTCAAGCAGGAAACGGTGGCACTGGTTACGCAGCAAGGTTACACCGTATCCCAGGCAGCTGAGGTGGTTAATTGTTTAGTCCCACGGTGTGCCGGTGTAACATATAACCAGCTACGGAGGGATGATTTATGGGACAGATATTACACGGAAGCGCCCGCACGACAGTGGCGGTGCGTCGAGCGATACAAAATAGTCAAGAGAGTCTGAATGTTCTGGCCAAGCGGCATGGGATTAATCCAAAAACGGTAGCGAAGTGGCGGAAGCGGGAATTCACCCACGATGCACCGA
>NZ_QICQ01000069.1 GCF_003201195.1 Nitrosomonas eutropha
TCGGTGCATCGTGGGTGAATTCCCGCTTCCGCCACTTCGCTACCGTTTTTGGATTAATCCCATGCCGCTTGGCCAGAACATTCAGACTCTCTTGACTATTTTGTATCGCTCGACGTACCGCCGCTGTCGTGCGGGCGCTTCCGTGTAATATCTGTCCCATAAATCATCCCTCCGTAGCTGGTTATATGTTACACCAGCACACCGTGGGACTAAACACCTAATATCTGTTTGATAATGCCAAACACGGGCTCGGCCAGCGCATCACTTGGTAGCAGGATCGTTAACTGTTGTCCACGCGCATTACCTGTAGTGTATCGGCCGCGCCCTGTGCTGCCCCGGAGGTGGACAACATGACGACGGGATCGCCTGGCTGAGCAAGCCCTTGCGCGCACAGCCAGTGGCTGGCCAAGTACAGGCACGATTGCGGTTCAAACTCCGCCACGGCTAACAACGGTGATACGCCCCAGACCACCGCCAGACGGCGGCACAAGTCTTCAGAGTCAGCCATAACCACTAGCGGCGCCGCGGGCCGGAAGCGGGCAATCCCCAGCGCGGTCGCTATATCCCTGACGGGGGCAATGATGGCTTTAGCGTTGAGACGGGCCGCAAGCTGGCAGGCAACCAGGCTGATGGGGTTTGTCGCTGGGGTCGACTCACTTGCCCGTAGCCGGTCACGTGCAACGCGTACTGCATACTCGGTTTCAGTGGCCGTCAGTACCCGCTGCAGAATTTCGGCAGCAGCCACTGGAAAGCGTCCGATGGCGGTCTCGGCGGACAGCATCACGCCGTCCGTCCCATCAAGCATAGCATTGGCGACATCCGTCACCTCGGCACGTGTTGGTTGTTCCTGAGTAACCATGGATTCGAGCATCTGGGTGGCGGTGATCACCGGGCGTGCCTGGGCATTGGCCAAGGCGATGATCCGTTTCTGGACCAGGGGTATCTCAGCCAGATCGGTCTCCACCCCCAAATCCCCGCGAGCCACCATCACACCATCGGACGTCGCCATGATCGCATCGAGGTCGACCAGAGCTTGGCGTTTTTCGATCTTGGCCATCAGCAAAGGCTGCTGGCCGGGCGGCAGCAGTGTCCGGACGCGGATCAGGTCATCAGCGGACTGGACAAACGACACGCCGATCCACTCCGCCTGTTGCTCCAGCGCAAAGACCAAGTGCCGGCGGTCATCGTCTGTCGGTATGAGCACCGAGCGTTTGGATTCTGGCACGTTGATGCCCGAACCCGATGTGACCGTCCCGCTGACGAGCACCTGGCAGACAACCCGCTCCGCGCCAGCGATTTTAACCTCAAGCCTGATCGCGCCGTCCGCGAGATATACTGACTCACCCACACGCAGCGCCTGCAGTAACGCCGGGTGCTTTACCGGTAGCCCATCTGGAGGATCGGCCTCGAGCGCCAGGATCACATCCGCGCCCAGATGCAGTTCGCGCGCACCGTTGGACAACTCCCCCAGCCGGAACTTCGGTCCTGGCAGGTCCATCAGGACGGCGATGAACCGTCCCGCTTGTTGCGCCAATTGACGCACCTGCTGAATCCGGCGGGCATGGCTGGCGTGGTCGCCGTGCGACAGATTGAAGCGGGCGACATCCATCATCCCCGCGCCGATCAGTCGCGCCAACACGCCCGGTTGATCGGTCGCCGGACCCAGGGTGCAGATGATCTTTGTTCGATGCCAAGGGAGTTGGGGCATCTCTGCCTGTGCGGGGCCGTCCATCAGCTTGGATTCGGGAATGCGGACCATCTCATGAGCCACTGTACGCTTAGTGTGTTGAGGTGCCAAGGACGCCAAGAATTATCACGCGCCGCCCCGTCATAAAACAGAACCACGCTGCCTTCCCTGATGGGCAGCAGGCCGAAACCGATCACAATCACAGCAATCACCCGGATCCGGATAGCGCGTTGCCTGTGTGCTGTCATGTGCATCACAGCGCCGTTGTACCAGCCGATTGCCTCAAGCTCTTCCATCAACGAGACAATGGTGCGATGCATATCGCACGTTTCAATCGAAAGGTTTTCAAGCCGCTCGTGAAAATCGGTGCTGAGCATGGTTTGTCTCCTTGCTAGGGGTTCGGGAACATAAGAATTTCGAGAGCTGGAGTTTCATCAGGTTTTCTCAATACTACCGCGTCGGTAAATCGCAAAAACACCAAGTGGGGTACAGAAAAAATAAACCACTTTTTCCATGGTTGCTAAATGTGTTGAAAGTTGGCCCAGCTGCCAACCATTGTGTTAACTGATTAAATGTGAGTATATTCCGGTTCAGTTAACATGAAAAGCCAAAGATTCTGCAGCATTTTGGCGCTTCAGGCGAAAGACACCCAAGGGTAAAAATCTATCCAGTGATAAAAAGGATTGAAAGAGTGAGTACAAGATCAGGATGACTTGAAAAGATCGTGGATTTGTGCAGGCACTCTAGACGGCCTGCCCAGGCAGGCCGAGCTGATCAAGAATTTTGGTAATCGCGCTGGATTCCAAGATGGCGGTAATGATTTTCATATCCTCTCCACAACGCGGACAGTGTTCGATATCGCTATCAAACACCCGCTTGAACAGGCACGCCCAACCGATACGCGCAGAAACCGGTGGATATTGTGCATCGTCATATTCGTATCGGATGGGCTGCTTTTGCCTGTCTTTTCACCTGGAATAATCTTTGGGCGCAAGCACTAAAGTGGAGAATTCACTTAGATGTTTAGTCTCACGGTGTGCTGGAATGAGCCTGCTGGAGTGGGCGTTAAAAAATCCGTTGGCGAGGTTCGTACCAGACAGGGGCGCAACGCCTGCACGTCATTTTTGATCGTGGACGCGCAGAGCGTGAAAAATACGGACACGGCGGGCCAGAAGGGTTATGACGCGGGCAAAGAGGTCTCTGGCATCAAACTAACGTGGTCAAGTAAAATCGGACACCTCAGTTAAGCTGCTTTTATCGATTTTGCTGCTTCTGCTTCATATTGATTCGGACTTTTGTAATCCAGG
>NZ_QICQ01000070.1 GCF_003201195.1 Nitrosomonas eutropha
ACAAACTGGATGGCGTATTTGACGGAGAGCCTAAATTCAAGTTCCATGACGAATTCCAGGCCAATGCTAAAACTGCCAAAAAAGGAAAATAGAGAGTATCTATTAAGTTAGTTATGCTCTATTTTATCCCGAAAAGGTAAAAATACCTTTTCGGGATAAATCTAGGGTTGAAATTTTTACAATTTATTTATAATTCAGACATTATCCAGATTGATTATCAATCGATCGGGATTGCAATTACTGTCGATCTTTATTTTCGGTTCGGTAGACAAAATATACCGGGAGTCATTATTTTCAACCGTCGGAAAAGACGGTTTTTTATTTTTTGAGATGTTGAAGATATTTGATAGATTTCCGGAGGTGAGTGGCAGTCCTGTTCACAGAAAACGTGATTATTTTATCGCTGCATTTACGTTTTTTTGTGTTGCAATCAGCCTTGTAATTGATGCTCACGGGACGCTGTTGCTTCAAAATATATTAGGTGTTATTGCCTGGATTTTTTTGATTACATTACTTCGTGGTGAAAATCGCGAAATAAGAATGCAGGTTGTAATTGCAGTAGCTTTTGCAACAGCGGGTGAACATTTCGCATCAATTTATATGGGGGGGTATACCTACCGTCTGGAAAATGTTCCGTTGTATGTACCACCGGGTCATGGCATGGTTTATCTGACAGCGGTCGCGCTGGCACGATCTGGTTTTTTTCTCAAATATGCCAGGAAAATTACAGCATTTGTGGTGATCACTTGTGGTCTGTGGTCAGTATGGGGTATTAGCGGATTACCCGAACATGGTGACCAGGTGGGCGCATTGCTTTATGTAGTATTTCTGATTTATCTGTTCAAGGGCAGATCGCCATTGGTATATCTGGCCGCGTTCTTTATTACGACCTGGTTAGAACTGATTGGTACTGCTGCTGGCACTTGGCGGTGGGCTACTCTTGAACCAATATTCGAACTAACGCAAGGCAACCCGCCGAGCGGAGTTTCAGCCTGGTATTGTCTGGTAGATGCTGTTGCTATCAGTGGAGCACCAGTATTTCTGAATCTTTTCGACAGGATAGATGGTTTGTTCAAGTGGTTTAAAACCAAAAAAATTAATCTTAAAATAATTTTTAGCAGAAAATGAATACGGGTCTTGAGTTTTAGTTTGGGGACAGGGGTAATTTTAAGATTTTTTTGTGAATGATTAGTTAATGAAAAATTTGATGAATGTTGATTCTTGTCGTGTATGCTATTAAAACAATACCATTGAAAATTTTGTTTTACTTGTTGCAAAAATAAACTATGAGTAGTGATGTAACTTTTGAGCAGCTGGACTTGTCCAGTGAAATACTCCGGGCAGTTATTGATGAGGGGTACATTAATCCAACTCCGATCCAAGCCCAGGTTATTCCGCCGATTCTTGCCGGCAAAGATGTCATGGCCAGTGCACAGACGGGTACTGGTAAAACAGCCGGCTTTACTCTGCCTTTATTGCACCACCTGCAAGCACATGCGAGCTCTAGTACGTCGCCTGCCCGCCATCCTGTACGTGCTTTGATTATGGCTCCAACGCGTGAACTGGCCATGCAAATTGATGAAAGTGTCAGGAAGTATGGGAAGTATCTTGCTTTGCGAACCACTGTCGTTTTTGGCGGGGTCAATATAGAACCTCAGATAACAGAGTTGCGGAATGGGGTGGAAATACTGGTAGCCACACCTGGTCGATTGCTGGATCTGGTTGAGCACAAGGCTGTAAATTTCTCAAAAACAGAAATCCTGGTTCTTGACGAGGCCGATCGTATGCTGGATATGGGCTTTCTGCCGGATATCAAAAAAGTGATGGCGTTGTTACCTTCACAGCGACAGAGTCTGATGTTTTCCGCAACTTTCTCCGACGAGATCAGAAAACTTGCAGACGGTTTGCTGAAACATCCGGTTCGGATTGAAGTGGCAGCGCAGAATACAATAAATGAGTCTATTTCACATGTTGTTCACCGCATAAAACCAGAAAGTAAGTTTGCATTGCTGCTGCATCTCGTTAAACAGCAAGATCTGAAACAAGCACTTGTTTTTGTGAAAACAAAGCACGGAGCCTCCCAACTGGCACAAATGCTTTCTCACCATAAAATCTTGGCGCTTGCAATTCATGGAGATAAAAATCAGCAACAGAGAACACAAGCACTTTCTGAGTTCAAACATGGTGATGTGCAGATACTTGTAGCAACAGATGTAGCTGCGCGTGGCATTGATATTGAAAAATTATCGCATGTGGTCAATTATGAATTGCCCGGTAATCCCGAGGACTATGTGCATAGAATTGGCCGTACAGGCCGTGCTGGTAGTAAAGGAAAGGCAATTTCTCTGGTAAGTGAACATGAAACAGAGCTTCTGACCAGTATCGAAAAACTTCTGAACACTAAACTGGAGATAGAGCAGATTGCTGGTTTTGATGCGGAGTTATTTGTCAGGAGCTTGCCAGATCGTAAAAATAGGGTATCAGCCGATATTGCCCGGCGTAGCAATAAGCAAGCCGAAGTTGCTAATGGTGAGAAAACCAGAAAATATTCCGGATCACGCAGAAGCGCGCTACAAAATCATAAAGACCCCATTTTTACGCAACCCTATATTCCACAAGCAAATCCAGTGCAATTGGCAACTCCTAAGCAATCAGATGCTCAATCTTTGCTTCTCGCATACAGGCAAGAAAAAAAGATTATCCCTGCGTTATTTACTGCTCTTACAAAAAATAAAGCTGAGCAGAACAACTAGAGCATTTTTGGTTTACTTGTTTACATATCCACATGAAGCGAAGTAGTTGGCACACTCCTCCGGAGTGAACAGATCCAACACTTTGCCGATCTGTGCCCATAAGGCAT
>NZ_QICQ01000071.1 GCF_003201195.1 Nitrosomonas eutropha
CTCAAAGCGCCGGGCAATTGCCGTTGGACCTTCGTCACGATCCAACGCACCCAGAATGCGATCCCGAAGATCTTGTGAATAGGCATGCATAACCTTCCCCATCAGTTGTAATAGAGAATAGTCTATTGCATGCATATATTTAAATCAAAAATGCTCTAGGGCGACGGCAATTTCCCGTAGGCGTTTTTTTCCACCGCTGGTGAATTCTGGTGGCACCGGTATTTCATAGAAGTGGTGCCGTTTGTTCTCGATCTTGCCATCTGTAATCAGGGTGACGGCGTTTTCCAGCGAGCGGTGCAGTGCGGTTTCTTCGACCTGACCATAACCACCACCTGTTTAAAAACTTTGTCCTGATCTGCCAGTTGCTGGCTGGTCTGTGGCCGCACGGCGTTCAGGCAGAGTTGGGCACGAACAAAGTTGGCTGTGGTATCCGGGTGCTCATGGAGTACGGAAGCGGCCAGATGCGCCACTTGAGGCGCGGCCATACTGGTGCCGGCATCCGCCATAAAAGGATGGCCGCCAGCAAACTGGTAGCTAGTCGATACCACACCCAGCCCGGCAGCCCTGTCCAGCAATGCGTGATTTGCACGTGTATTTATTGCCCAATTCCCACCATATGTCATCAGTTCCGGCTTGATGGCCCCATCGACAGAGTGGCCGCTACGAGTGAAGGGTGATGGCTGATCCGGCGGTGCAATCAGCAGTTCTGCCGGGTCAAGCGGATAACGCTGGCTGTTATAGGTCTGGTTGTGGCGCGCCAAGCTGCCAACCGTCAGCACATTCAATGCGGGGGCCGGTTCGATTAGTCGCCAGCCATCATTCAACAGATAGCCTGGATATTGATTTCGCCATTCCAACCCATCGGGAGAATCTTCATTTATTCGATGATTGCCTGATGACACGACAAACAGCACACCAAGTTCTCGCGAGAGGGTATCCAACGTCACCGACAAGCCTTTCAGGTGTCCGCCCAAGTAGGGCTTGTTGGCATCTCCGAAAGACAGATTGAACACTTTGCACAGATGCTTACTGACAAAGTAGCGAACGGCCTCTTCTATCTGGTTCTCCACAAAGCCCGTGGTGTTCTCATTGTGTTTGTCGAGAATCCGGCCGCTGTACAAGCGCAAGTTGGGCACAAAGATTCTGGCACGCAGGTGTTTTTCAAAGTCGCCATAAAGAGCCAGACCGGCAACATGTGTACCGTGCCCATTTTCATCGTGCGGGCCTTCGCCCGGCAAGAAGCTCTCGGCCTCGCCGACAGCTGCTTTCAGCAGAGGATGGCCATCGGCAATGCCACTATCGAGCACCACCACGCCCGGCGCTTGCGCTGAAGGAGCCTGGATATCAGGAATGTTCTGAATATCCTGAAAGACGACCGATCGCTCCAACGCAAAGTTGGGCGGCAAGTCAATGGATCGCACATCCCGATGGTGAAGCAGCCCGTCAGCCTGTGCTACTGTGCAGCGCACACGATAAAGGGTCAGCTCTGGCTTCTTGATCTGATCCAACTTCTCGATACGTTTTTCTGCCAGCCAGCTTTCAAATGCTTGCCAGGCTTGCTGCCTCGCCTGATGACTGTCTTCCAGCGGCCATAGCTCAACATCCAGCATGAACTCATCCCGATCAGGGAAGCCTTGCTGCTTCAGTGCCCAGCCTTTTCGATTGTCGGCACTCCAGCCATCCACGCTTTGCAGGGCATAGATCACTTCTTTATTGGTAACGTGCTCACCAGAAGCCATACTGGAAAGACGGGCTTCAAACTGCGCCAATGCGGCATTGGTGGCGAAGCCGATGACAACGGTTTCGTCTTCCTGGCTGACAAATTCGATTTCTGTGGAGATTTTTCTCAGATCATCCGGGTTAAATCCTTTCTGCACCGTGAAGCGGAAAAGCTTGCGCTCATCAAACCCGCCTACATCTTCACGACGAATGGCGGATTGCAGATGCCGTTCACTGAGAAATTCTTTTCCAGTCAGCACCATGTCTTTGGCTGCCCGCCGCAGGACTCGCTCTACATCGGCATGACTCATCCCTTTGAACATGCTTGTTATGCGCGCATCCTCAATGTCAAATTCACGGCGCAATCCACGCAGCTTGATTGTCAACAGCCGTCGCAACTGCTCCAGGTTGGGTGATTCAAAGACCAACACCTCATCAAACCGACGCCAAATGGCGGCATCGAGAATTTGCTCATGGTTGGTGGCGGCTACTAGGATGCTTTTGCCTTCATAGGCATCCAGCATTTACAGAAAGGCATTAACCACAGGTTTTAATTCGCCATGCTCGGCAGTATCGGCCCGCTCCTTGGCCAGTGCGTCGAACTCATCAGACAGCACGACGTCTTCCATACGACGGACTGCTTCTTTGATCTGTAAAAGTGGCAGATTACGATCTTTATCCTTGGGAACATGATCAAGTAGGGATGAATTCGTGATTCCCGGCGCACTACGCCGACCATAGAGGATTCGCTCCAGGTCATTGGCCAAAAGATGGTGGTTCTTGGCCCTCTCTTCCTTGATCAATTGCTCTGAAACACGCTTAAAGGCCTCTTGGTTACCCTCTGTTCCAGTTTTTATGAGTTGTCTAAGAACCTGTTCAAAGTCTAGGGGAGTATGAGAAACTCGGAAGATGAGAAGAAGTTACCCGAGCGACATCAGTCGTGAACAATTCGAGCTTATCAAGCCTTTGCTGGAGAGCGCGCGCAGGAAGACCAGCCCTCGACGAATAGATCTGTACGATGTTTTTTGTGCGGTGCTGTATTTGCTCAAGAGCGGCTGCCAGTGGCGAGCCCTGCCTAATGACTTTCCCAAGTGGCGCACTGTCCACTCATACTG
>NZ_QICQ01000072.1 GCF_003201195.1 Nitrosomonas eutropha
CGGTTACATCCCTCCCGCAGAAGCTGAGGTAAACTACTATAGGCAATTCGCCAGGGAAGCCATTCCGGTGGCTTGACTTTAACCAAACAGCCTCCACGAAACCCGGGACGATTCAATGGCGATGTTGAAGTCGGCTTGTCCAGCCTGGATGAGCTTCCCTACGTCATGGGCATGATTCGCCAATCTTTTGATCGTCAAATGGGCAACCCGCAGGATGTCTGATTCGAGAGAATTCTGAGTTCGAGGATATGGATACACGCGGGTATATCCATTTTGCTTGCGCTGATTGTCGCATAAATTAGGGAATTTACGACGCCGTATGCACAACAGGCTTTATGCCTCATTGATTGGTGCAGTCGTCTTCTGAAAATGACAAAGGAGATGGATCGTGAATATCTGCTTGTAATCAAGTGCAAAAAATCATTTTTTGAAAACACCGTCAGGATTGACGATCTTTTGTCCGTCGCATTTATTCCTGGTTTGCACCGATAAATGCAGGTCAGCTAGATTGAATGCAGGTTCATTTGCAGTTATCTCTGGTTTGCGGGGGTGGATAGATGCAGTTATTACTGGCTCAAAATCGCATTGAATGCAGGTTGATCCAGTTATAAATGCAGGTTATTACAGCTAAGAATTTCAGAGTATTGTACAAATCATTAAGTTAGTGAAATTATTTCTATACTGTTGCAGCTATTTGTATAAATGACAGCCAGACTGCTTTGCCCATTGGCATATCACCTAGGCCGGAATGATTGAACGATAGGAGCGGTATGAATCGAGAGATTCACGTACCGTTGCGGGAGAGCCTGAAGGTGAGATTCCCTTGGGCTACTCGATCATATATATTGGAGAATAATATCTGAGCAGGAAATTACTGGGTCATTACAGTATGAATAAATAACAGAACTTTTGATCGATTCCTGTCTCCTATATTGTAATGAGATGGAATCGATCTTATAGAAGGTTACTTTAGTAGTACATTCCAAGAATCTTGGAAGAGTGTAATCAGATAAAAAACTTACTCTGGTTTTTTGTTACAAAAAAGTAACCGCCATAATTACCAGATACCGTCATCACCTTCATCAAGGCATGATCCATTAGCATCTAGCCCGTATGGACACTCTATTATTTCACCAGCAACAATTTTTTCATAATTTTCCTTTTCTCTTTCTGTAACCTGTACCCCAGGACGATTACACGCAGCTATCAACATAACTGATAGAGTAATAGTAACTACATAAATAATACGCTTGATCAAACTTCCTTTAAATTTCAGAATAGCCCCAATCATATTTATCTCCTACATATAATAAAATACCCATCATAAATGGCGTGGTAATGAAGGAAGTCTTGATAAGTAATCATTTGGATCTTCATAATTTTAGAAAATCCACCCTGAATCAGCAGTCTTTTCCTTACCAATTATCAGGTTTTCTAGTGATATCTTGTGCGCTCATGTGATGGTCAACACCTGTCTAATCTGATGCAGGTTTGCTGGTGCAAGCAAGGTAAATACCAGATCGAAGATCTCAACAGCGTGACTTCGCGCTTCCTTTTTAATACCCCCCTTGTTTTCTTCATGATGATTTCCACAAGAGAGTGGGATTGTCCATTGTTTCTTATATAGAACAAAGACTATTTTTTGGATAACATTGCTTCATTAATGGAGCATTAGATATGAAATTTTTGAATGACATGGCTCTGTTCGTAGAGGTTGTCAAGGCCAAGAGCTTTCGCGGTGCTGCCGATGCTATCGGAATGCCAAACTCAACGCTATCGCGACGGATTAGTGCGCTGGAAAAGACGCTTGGATTGCGCCTTTTACATCGCACAACGCGTAAGATAACGTTAACCGAGGCTGGTCAGATTTATTACGAGCGTTGTAAGCGTATCGTCGATGAAGCCAAACTCGCACAAGAGCAACTCAGCGAAATGCTCACACAGCCCAGTGGCGTGCTACGTGCTTCACTGCCCGTGGATTTTACCGTGACCTACATGGCACCCTTGATCGCCGAATTTGCAAAACTTTATCCGGGCATCGTCTTTGATTTCGATCTCACGTCACGGTGGGTCGATCTGGTGAATGAACCTTTCGATGTGGCAATCCGTATAGGAAAACCAGAAAATTCCCAATTGATCGCACGTCCATTGGCCGTGCTCCCTACATATCTTTATGCTTCACCTCGATATCTTGATCGCTCGGGAGAACCTGCCAAACCCGCTGATCTGGCAAACCATGAATGTCTGGGCATCATGAAGGCTGACACATGGACACTGCACAATGGGACAAACACTACCAAAATCTCTATTGGCAGCCGATTTACGCTTAACAGTGTCGGAATGATTTGTCGCTTAGCAACACTTGATATGGGCATCATCATGATGATGGAGAAAATTGTTGCTGATGATATTGCCAGTGGGCGATTGCGTCGCGTACTACCTCAATGGCGCGGGGCTCCGGTATCTGCCTGTGCTATTACGGCAACCCGATTACTGCCTGCAAAAACACAGCACTTCATTAAGTTCTTACAGGAGCATCTGGGCAAGGTTTAGCAGAATGAACCGCCCCGGGTTTTGAGGAGGCTCCACTATCTGAGAAGATGGAGCCATGAACAAATCAAATAAATATTCCCCCGAAGTAAGAGCGCGCGCA
>NZ_QICQ01000073.1 GCF_003201195.1 Nitrosomonas eutropha
TCGGTGCATCGTGGGTGAATTCCCGCTTCCGCCACTTCGCTACCGTTTTTGGATTAATCCCATGCCGCTTGGCCAGAACATTCAGACTCTCTTGACTATTTTGTATCGCTCGACGCACCGCCACTGTCGTGCGGGCGCTTCCGTGTAATATCTGTCCCATAAATCATCCCTCCGTAGCTGGTTATATGTTACACCGGCACACCGTGGGACTAAACACATATCACCTGTTCAATATCAATCCTATGACTGCGATCAACTTTCCTCTGAGTCGCTGCGAGTGCAGTCACGAGTTTCTGAGTTAACAGGTCGATTAGACAAAGCAGCATCTAATGATGCACTAATCACGACAGCGGGGGTATTACTATTCTGGCCAGCTTTGTTTGCTCTTGGGGGCACCAAAGATCAGGAAGCCGAATATGCACGTTTGAAGGGTGAGTATGAGGCTATCCACCAATCTGCTATAACAAAAAAGTGTACTGGCGTAGTTACCCCTCAGCCAGCCACTGCTGCTTTGGTTGGTGCAGCCACTAAATCTAAAAAGTAACTTTGTGACCCCCTGCCCACCCGTGGGGTTGGCTGTCCCGAGTTTTCGGGAGTGATAATTCTAACCAAGGGGTGGCTTACCCCTTACCCACCCAAAAATAATCGCATCTACAGACACAGTGGCCGGGGTAATTCGCTTGTCACGGGGGTGTAGTGGGGTGGCCTAAGCCAAGTCCAAAGCTGGACTTAGTGCACTGAGCAAAGTTCGTTCAGAACATGGTGTAGGAGTGTGGGACTCCTAACTCTACAGGGGGGTGGTGGGTACCCGTGGGTCAGCTTGGTGGGTTTATCAGCGGGGATTAGAAGTCTTTGAAACTATGGGCAGACCAAACACTAGATCAGGCTAGCAAACATACATTACAGCGCTTCACTCAGCAGCACATACCGCCCTTGCCTATGTCTTATACCAGCGCTGTCAAACTCCCAGCTCCAGTGGGTATCAATCAGGCAGCCTTTGAGCCTCAACTCCATTAATCTACCAGCCGGGTGCATCACCCCTTTGCTTCGTAAGTCTAGTGTACTGGCTGGGCCTGCTCTCAGTACTTCAAGTATTAACTGCCTCTGTATTTTGTTCGTAGTCATTTGGTGCGTGCCTCCAGCTTAGCCAGTCTGTGTTCTATGTTCTCCATCACTTTGACCAGGCTGCCCATTATCTTTATTGTTTCAGGGGTAATGTCTTTAGTAACCAGGTGCGTGACTGTCTGCACCTTCACAGGTGGGATCACTCGTTCAAGTAATAGCTTACACGCCTCTATGTCACCACGGCCTGCTGCCTCAGCCAATACGTCCAGACATGCAAACGACTTAGCTGCCATCCGCCTGCGAGCCTCTACCACATGCGCTGTTGTGCCACCCCTTTGGTTACCCAGATAAATTTTGTCCGCCTGTTGCGCTTGAGTCATTAGTCCTGCCCGTAAACGTGAATCTTAATTCATATCACTAAGACACGCTTTACCTTATAAAGTTCAAGTAAAACAACGGGTTGAGCAGAACCAGGCAGAGTGATAATTCTAATCGAGGGGTAGGCTTACCCTCACCCGCCTGAAAATAATCGTCTAAATCACTACGGTGCAGGGCGCGATATGAAGATTAGCCGGTCTGTGTTAGATAAACGAATAATTTCGTTTATTGGGGTAGCTTTTGAAAGTCTGGCTTGATCAAACGGCCAATAAATTTGGAGCGTGGCGGGTATAATTCACTGCTGAAGGGTGATTACCAAGCGCCCAACCAAATATAAATACAGTAACTTTTACAGTAACCCTGGTTATATCTCTTATCTATATCAAGCATTCATGCGGGTTGTAGGCTGCTGTTAAATAGACGCCGCCCCCCACTTACCAAAATCCCAACCGTTCTCGGTTGGGGTTTTTTCTTGCCCGATCGCGCCGGTTCCCGCGTACTCGTGTGGGTTCCTGCGAACGCCTGCGGACTTCGGTAGCTGCCCGAATTGGCCGTTCCGGGCCACATTCCATTCTCTCCTGGCCATTCCTCGCTCCGACCTCGCTCCCTGGAACTGGCCCGAAGTCCGCAAAGGCCGCAACGCAGGCCCATACAGATCAAAGGGTTACGCGCGGACGAATCAAGCGGTTGGATTGCAGCATTGGCTACCGGAGTGGGTAAATGTCCCTAGAGCATTTTTGGCTTACTTGTTTACATATCCACATGAAGCGAAGTAGTTGGCACACTCCTCCGGAGTGAACAGATCCAACACTTTGCCGA
>NZ_QICQ01000074.1 GCF_003201195.1 Nitrosomonas eutropha
CATCGCTTGCGTACCTGATACACCCACATGCGACTCACCTCAAAGCGCCGGGCAATTGCCGTTGGACCTTCGCCACGATCCAACGCACCCAGAATGCGATCTCGAAGATCTTGTGAATAGGCATGCATAACCTTCCCCATCAGTTGTGATAGAAAATAGTCTATTACATGCATATATTTAAATCAAAAATGCTCTAGTTACACAGCAGCCCTGGTTTACCAGGGTACTTTGCAATGAGTCAGCACGGCTGCCTTGTACGTATTACCTGACTCAAAGGGCGTTTTTATAATTCCTGAATTTGAACACTTCCGTACTGTGTGGTAAGGATATGAGAGTCATCGCTGAGAACACTTGCACAAATATTTTCATCAATTGGATTGACCTTCACCCTTGGGCATCTTTCGCCTGAAGTGCCATAATTCGGCAAAATCTTTGGCTTTTTTGTGTGAAGAACCAAAACATAGTCATTTCTCGATCGATTATCATCATGTATGACAGCTAAGTCAGCTTTCAGTACATGGAAAAATCCTGGAAAAAGGGTTTATTTTTTATCCCCACATAGAATAACTTTCAAAGTCGGTTATGGATCCTATTACCCATGGGCTCATTGGTGCTACCACTACGCAGTCCTTTGCTAATAAACAAAATATTCGGCAAATATCCCTTGTTGGATTTTTTGGTGCACTCTTACCTGATTTAGATGTATTTATTAATAGTGCTGCTGATCCATTGTTAACTGTCGAATTCCATCGGCAGTTTAGCCACTCTCTATTTTTTACTCCGGTTGGCGCTCTAATTGCAACCGTAATCATTTGGTGGTTAGTTAGAAAAAAGCTAAGCTTCAAAGAAACGTATTTTTATAGTCTTTTGGCTTATGGATCTGCCTGCCTTTCAGATGCCGCAACCAGTTACGGGGTGCAATTGTTGTGGCCTTTTACGGATGAGCGGTTTTCATGGAATCTAATCTCTATTTTTGATCCTCTTTTTTCGCTGATATTGATTCTGGCGGTAGGTTTTGCATTCTATAAAAAGAAATCTCTATTTGCATGGATTGGGCTTGGGTGGATTGCCATTTATTTGGCATTTGGCTTCTCTCAGCAAAAGAGGGTAGAGGATTTGGCTCATGAAATAGCTAGCCGACAAGGCCACATAATTGAGTATTTAACAGTCAAACCAACCATGGCCAATGAAATTTTGTGGAGTATTCGTTATACGCAAGGAGATAATCTTTACACTTACGGAGTGCGACTGTTGCCTTTTTCAAAACCAAAATTATATGAAGGGGAAGTAGTGGCTTTGTTAAATTGGAAACAAAAATATGCGCCATTCAAAGGCACTACTATGTATCAAGATATCCAACGATTTAGCAAGCTTTCAGACGGGATACTGATTCTACATCCCGATTATGACTATGTAATTGGTGATGGGCGATATTCCTTATTGCCAACAACGGCTGCTCCGCTTTGGGGAATTGAGATTGATGTCACCAAATCAAATTCTCATGTACCTTTCGGCACCTACCGCAATCTTACCAAAGAAGTTCGCCAAGACTTTATGGATATGTTATTGGGTAAGTAAATGAACTTATTTCATTTGAAATGAAAAAATGGGGGGGTTGGAGCTAATAAATACAATATTCCGGGTGCCGGTGCGTTAATGGGTGATTGCATTGCCGAACTCAACGGCCTGAACCCTTCTGTCTGGCTCAAAGACACACTCATAAAATTACCTGCCTGGCCTAATAATCGAATTGACGAGTTGCTACCATTACCCCCTGAGTTTATTGAAGTGCTGAGGAAAAAATGGATAGAGATAGATAGTGGCGTTGGACGCTTACGTTTGACAAAAGAGGACAAACTTTACACAGTTCAAGATTGTTTTTATTCGATTTGCTTTACTACAGTGAGAGCTGAACGGAGAGCGCCTTCAATAAATCCTTGGAAATCCGAGTATGCCTCTCCGCAAATATGAATCGATCCATAGTCAGAATGATATGGTCTAATAGACCCGGACACTCCAGTTAAGAGAGCTATGATTATTTCTGGTGTATGACAAGGGAGAAGGAAGCGGTGTAACCTGTTGTTGAGGATCTGGCAGATCAACCAACAAAACAAGGGAAAC
>NZ_QICQ01000075.1 GCF_003201195.1 Nitrosomonas eutropha
TGCGCGCGCTCTTACTTCGGGGGAATATTTATTTGATTTGTTCATGGCTCCATCTTCTCAGATAGTGGAGCCTCCTCAAAACCCGGGGCGGTTCACTGACAATGCGCCGTTTGAGTCTATAAACCAGCTGCATGAAGGCGAGTGGCTCAACCCTAACGGTGATAGCAAGCTTGTACAAGATGCCAGGGAGCTGTATGAACTCTGGTCAGAGGAAAGAGATGACAATGCCCAAAAAGCCACCCCCAAGCCAAGGGTAGAAGGTCTTGATGTTGGGATAATTGGCAAGATTAATGGGCACTATGATATTCGTGAACTACTGGAAGCACATGATTATGTAGACATGGGCAAATGGCTCTCGCCCAATAGTGAATCAGGCAGCCCAGGCGTACATATTTGGCTGGGTGATGATGGTAAAGAACGGGTTTACTCGCATCATGGGGAAACAGACCCGTTATCACGTGAGAACCACGAAGGCCACTCCCTTGATACAGCAGATGTGCTGTGTTGTCTTGAGTACGGGGGCGACTACTCCCGGATGATCAGGGAAGAGGCTGGGGAGCTTGATCAGCATGGCCAGAAAGAACGGCAAATTGAATATGTGCAGCAGAAGGAGCTAGCCAGTCTGGGTGTTGTGTCTGATGAAGCAGGTAATGTGGTCAGTCACCCACTGGCTAAAGTCATCCCATTGAACGGGGTTCTACAGACTCCCCGCTGGCTGCTGCCGGGGTTTATGGTTGAAGGGCTAACACTGATAGCAGGTAGGCATGGGGTGGGTAAGACAACGGCCTTGTTACCACTAGCTGCTGGGGTGGCTGGGTTTCATAAACCAGACTGGGAGCTAAAGCCTAAACATTGGCGGCATGTAATGTACGTCACTGAAGATATGCAACAGGCACAGCGAGTTCTTCAAGGACTTATAGGCCACCTAGGTATAACTGCTAGTGAGATGAATGAACGGTTGCACTTAGTAGATGCTCTTCGTATGAAAGCTGAGGTTCTGGTGCTAGTTGGTGATATTTATACCAAAAAGTACACACGCTGGGCCGATGGTGTAAATCTACCCCCTCTAGTTGTGCTGGACACGCAATCAGCCACTATTGAGTTGGAGAACGAGAATGATAATTCTGAAGCAGGCAAGGCTATTGCTGCGTTTAAACAACAATTTAATGGTTTGCCGGTTTGGTTAATCGCGCATGTTGCCAAGACTAAATCTGAGGTTAAGAATCTAACCTCACGGGGTGCATCAGCCTGGGAAGCCGATGCTAATGCAACCGCCTTTATTATTCAGGAAGATGGTAAAGAAACTGTAAATGACGCCCGCTGGATAATGCTCGGTAAACGACGCTTTGAACCTGAATGGTCTGAAGTTTTATTGGAGGATCATACATGCTCGGCTGAATCTGTGGATGAATGGGGTGAAAAGCAGCAAACTATGATTCGCTGGGCAATAGCTAATCCTGGGGGTGGGACACGTAAAGAGAACCACAGCGCGGAACTCGACAGGGCGATACTGGCAGCAGTTCAAGAAGCGTGGGAAGTTGGTGAACCAGTAAACAAAACAGCATGTAAACAGAAGGTTGGTGGAACTTCAGAAATGGTGGGGCGAGCTATAGACAAACTTATAATTGATAAATGGTTGGCTGAAATCCAAATACCGAAAGACAAACGACCCCACCATACAAAAAAGTCATATCTTATTGCACTGACCGAAACAGAGCGCAATACTTTCAATATAACCAGCAAACTACCTGAAGCTAAAACAGCTATTCCAGAGGGTATAAAAGGGGGAAAACTAGCCTGATTTATTAGCCTGATTTATTAGCCTGATCTTGTGTTTTGTGTATGGCGTTCGGTGGCGTTCGGTGGCGTTCGGGTGGCGTTCGAACGGCAGGTGTAGGATAAAGTAGGGTTGGGAAAAACTTCAGTTTTCCCACCCTTTCATACGTTCGGAAATTTATTCTCTATAGGCGAACGTAAGAACGTATAGAAAATGTAAGAACCTGTTCAAAGTCTTTTGAGTAGAAGGGCCAGGAAGGCCAGGTGAATAAACTGCAAGCTGGTGTTGAGTAAGCGCTCACAGTTCTTCCACA
>NZ_QICQ01000076.1 GCF_003201195.1 Nitrosomonas eutropha
TGGATGCCTTATGGGCACAGATCGGCAAAGTGTTGGATCTGTTCACTCCGGAGGAGTGTGCCAACTACTTCGCTTCATGTGGATATGTAAACAAGCAAACCAAAAATGCTCTAGGCAGGGAAGATCCGTGCGGTCTTGACCTTGACTAGGCCGATGCGTAACGCGTTCGATTCAGTGCAAACCAAAAAAACACCTATTTATGCCCAATCTCAAGCTGCATCACTTTGAAATGGGTGTTAATAGGTGTAGTATTGGTTGCATGCTACGTTCAGACACCCTCCAGATCACACCCGAGATCCTGAGCCTGATTGCCCGGATCGACGAATTCAAAGGCGCATGGCGGGCCTTGGGAACGCTTGCGCCTGAGCGTCTTTCAGCGTTGCGGCGGGTTGCGACCATCGAGAGCATCGGCTCGTCCACCCGTATCGAGGGCAGCAAGCTGACTGACCGCAGGGTGGAGCGTTTGCTCTCCAACCTGGCCATCCAGTCCTTCGACACCCGCGACGAGCAGGAAGTGGCCGGTTACGCTGAACTGATGGATTTGGTGTTCAGCTCGTGGCAGGACATCCCGTTCAACGAGAACCACATCAAGCAACTGCACCAGATCCTGCTGCACCACAGCGAAAAAGATGCGCATCACCGGGGGCAGTACAAGACCAACTCGAACAGCGTCGCTGCCTTCGATGAAAGCGGGACTCAGATCGGCATCGTCTTCGAGACCGCCACGCCGTTTGACACGCCACGGCTGATGGCCGAATTGGCGTCATGGGTGAATGACGAACGGGAGAAGGGGCATCTGCACCCCTTGTTGATCATCGCGATCTTCGTCGTGGTGTTTCTGGAAATTCACCCCTTCCAGGATGGCAATGGACGTTTGAGCCGGGTGCTGACGACCCTGCTGCTGATCCAGGCCGGTTATGCCTACGTGCCATACAGCTCGCTGGAGAGTGTGATCGAGCTGAACAAGGAAGCCTATTACCTGGCCCTGCACCAGACACAGGGCACCATCCGCGCGGAAGCACCCAACTGGCAGCCATGGCTGATGTTCTTCTTGCGATCACTGGCCGAGCAGGTTCGGCTCCTGGAGAAGAAGGTCGAGCGTGAAAAGATCGTGCTGGCCGCGCTGCCTGAGCTGTCACTGCAGATCGTGGAATTCGCCCGTGAGCACGGGCGCGTCACTATCGGCAACGCCATCAAGTTGACGGGCGTCAGCCGCAACACGCTGAAGCAGCATTTCCGGAACCTAGTCGAGCAGGGTCATCTGAATCAGCAGGGCAGCGGGCGTGGTGTCTGGTACGAGCTCAAGTGATTTGGACCGTCAGAACGAATAATCGGGTGGGCAGTTCGATTCCGTTTTGGGGAATTGAATCGGCGTCCCTAAATCGTGGTGGTTTGCTGGCGGAAAATTAGCCCGTTTGCGTGGGATAGGCGTAGAATCATCGCTTATGGTCGCTGACAGTAACCCATTGCAGCCGTGGTCGGCCGCGTGGCGTCGCCTCAGCACCACCAAATTGAAGGGCTCGGATAATCTCCGGACCCTTTTTCTTGCCTGAAATCCCCCGCGCCGCGCGGGGTTCCAGCCATCAGCTGTGGATGTCCACCTGCCGAAACAGCCTGTTTTCAGCGATTCAGGCTCCAAGCCTGTCTCTATTCTCCATTTGGTCTGCGGGTAGGCGCAGTTTTGGTTCTCGCAAAATCAACAACTTACGCACGGCGGTTCATCGTCAACCACGGCGACCGGTCAGGCATCAAACGCCGTTACCACCTCGCGTTGCGCCGCCCAGTCGGTCGGCAGCGGATTGCGCTGAAACCACAACAAGCTCATGCACCGGGGCTGCTGCCCGGCTAGAGCATTTTTGATTTAAATATATGCATGCAATAGACTATTCTCTATTACAACTGATGGGGAAGGTTATGCATGCCTATTCACAAGATCTTCGGGATCGCATTCTGGGTGCGTTGGATCGTGACGAAGGTCCA
Organism: Nitrosomonas eutropha; assembly: GCF_003201195.1. Classification (GTDB taxonomy): domain Bacteria; phylum Pseudomonadota; class Gammaproteobacteria; order Burkholderiales; family Nitrosomonadaceae; genus Nitrosomonas; species Nitrosomonas eutropha. The sequence goes on from NZ_QICQ01000076.1 coordinate 1,981, forward strand.
ACGGCAATTGCCCGGCGCTTTGAGGTGAGTCGCATGTGGGTGTATCAGGTACGCAAGCGATG
>NZ_QICQ01000077.1 GCF_003201195.1 Nitrosomonas eutropha
ACAGCCAAAACCAAAAACTGTGGAAGCCGGATGACTACTTTGACAATGGCGTTCAAACTGATGGAAGTGGCGCAGAAGAAATGGTTCCGACTAAGGGGCTATAAATTGTTAGCGGATGTTATGCAGGGCGTCAAATTCGTTAACGGCGTTAAACAAAATGGAGATCGAAAACAGGTAGCCGCTTGATTCTCTATACACCAGATTTGACAATAGCTCGAAGAAAAGTTGTTATCACAAATGATCAAATCAATTGCACGGAGTCAATGCACATCAATTAAACGTAGCATCAATTTTCTAATATAAATTACTTGACTGATTGACGACCTGGAGATTTACATATGGATTTAGAGATTTTTAATTTTAGCGTTTCACCTTGGGAAATTCTGATTAGAGGATCTTTAATGTACTGGGCTCTTTTCATTATTTTTAGATTTATTCTACGTAGAAACGTCGGCGCAATGGAAGTAAGTGATGTTCTTTTCATAGTCATCGTATCTGATGCTGCTCAAAACGCCATGAGTGGTAGTGCGACCAATATTGCAGATGGATTACTATTAGTAAGTACCTTAGTATTCTGGAATCTTCTACTCGACTACTTGAGTTTCAGATTTTTATTTCTCAGAAAATTTATCGTTTCACCTCCTATAATTCTTATTAACGATGGCGTTTTGCAATGGAAAAATATGAGAAAACAATTTATTACCAAAGATGAATTGAATGCCAGAATGAGAGAAGAGGGATTAGAAGAAATAGCTCTCGTAAAAGAGATGCGACTGGAAAGTAATGGAGAAATTAGTGTCATAAAAGCAAACTAAGAAAAAAATGATTTTGGTTCGTTCTGTACTTTGACGTTTACAATGAAATTCGAGGGTATTGCAATAAAATCATCTCTTCTCTCAAAACAGCTAGTTTATAATCCATGTGCTCCGTATTTAAAGATACTCAACTGTTTTTTCTAAATTGGCTCTTTTAACCTGATCGGTACTAATCTTGGCATCACATTCGAGACAAGGGATAGAGTCTTCTTTGCAATATGCTAGCGGCCGATCAAACTCTTTCTTACATTTTGGGCATATAAATTTAATAATTTTCTCATTTGCCATATCCTGCTTCTCCTAATGAATTTGCACCATAAAATAGCGAAGGCCTATAAAAGGTGAGTTAAAGTACATAATATGTTCCTGATCTTTTCTGGTCACTAAATATGCTTATAAATCAAATTTTAAAGCATCGTCTATGTTTGTATTTGTTGAACAAAGATAGCGACATATCTGTGGTAGAGAAGAATTAAAATCCACTGCATTTGTTCCTATGACTAAAATATTTTTATAAATTAGTTCTTAATTGCTGCCACAAATAAGCTCAATATCCAGATAACGAAAGCAATTGTCAATGCCAAAGCGCTCAACAGCACCAAAATAAATAAGATGTTTTCTGCTGTGGATTTACGGTAAACCTGCGTAGGTTGTTGCTGGTAGTTATTTAATAGAATCAGGTTTCGTTTATTTGCTTTCCATACAAAATCAAACGCATCACCAGCTACAGGGATAGCTCCTACCACGGCATCAATCATCAGGTTAATGAGCATTCTTCCCAATACCATTCTAGGAAGCCCTAATTGATGAGCTTGAAAAATAATGAGGCTAGATAGCGCACTGCTTATAAAATCACCAACACCAGGGATTAAGCTGATAAAACCATCCCAACCGATCTTATAGCCATTGGGAAGTGTGATGCTTTCATCCAAGAACCAACCCATCCGCTCAACAAAACTCGTTCCTGTTTTCATTGCACTACTTTCCTCTCACGTTAATAACTTGTAAGGCCAAAATAGGGACAATAAGCCATAATTCAAGAGAGCATTCTAGAATTGAATCATTCCCCTAACGTGGTCAAGTAAAATCGGACACCTCAGTTAAGCTGCTTTTATCGATTTTGCTGCTTCTGCTTCATATTGATTCGGACTTTTGTAATCCAGG
>NZ_QICQ01000078.1 GCF_003201195.1 Nitrosomonas eutropha
CCACTGGCAACATTATCCAACCCGCCATAAAGCACAACAAGATGTACTGCAGTATATTTCCATGTTCTATAACAGCCAGCGACTGCATTCATACCTGGGTTACAAAAACCCGAATCAATATGAGATGGAAATGGAAATAGTGAAAAATGTTGCTTAACTGGAGTGTCCGGTTTTACTTGACCAGGTCAGTAATGCTGCCGTTTAAGCTCTGAAAATAGGATATATTTCATGAGTTACCGTTAATTTTATAGCCTGTGATCTCGCGAGAACGATAGCAATGGCATAAGTGAAGTAAAGCCCAAGGTCTTATGGACATCAAAGAGGGCAATACCATGTCATTGTCTGAGGCGAAAAAGCGCTTAGGCATCGAATGAAAGTCAGCATTTCCAATGCTGCCTTAATGACCTGGAAAACATTATCAGTTATTACATTGAAGAAGGTGTTCCTGATATTGGTTTCAAATTTGCCCGGGAAATAATCGAGCATATTCAGATTTTAACCAGCCACCCGGACATGGGCAGAATAGTGCCTGAGTTCCAACTCTCCCATACCCGAGAAATTATCTTTGCTCCTTTCAGGGGGGTTTATCTTAGGGAAAAAGGCGCCATAAAAGTGATCCGTATTTGGCGCAGCGAGCGACTGCTTGTTTTACCAACCGAAACATAACGATTAAGGTTATGTCGTGATCGCGAAGCAAACGTATGGTTTGCAATGATCAGGTTCAGATCCAGAATCAATAGCTCTTGCTACACACTCGTTCGATTATGCGGCATTGCCAAGCCGCAACCCGGCCCCGACCATGCGCTTTCCTTACGAATGCTTAAGATCGCGATAGAAATTTTCGTGCGGCCCGACTGCTTCGAGATATACCAGATACACAGCCTCATCAATACTGTAACCGAGCAGATACAACTGATTTTGGCTGTGGAATTTATAGACCAGGAGCTCCGCCAGATCCCCTTTTTTACGCTCGCCTATTGCCGGCCTGGCTGCCACGACCTCGATCGCAGCATCGACATCCCGTGCGACATTACCGTGTAGCTTCTTGTAGGCGCGGGCGAATCTTCGGGTTTGCTTAACCCCGTAGCTCATCAGCGGCCGACCGGGGTACAAAATCTGTAGCCTCGCTGCGAGGCTCAGCCATCGAAGCCAGCGATTCAGCGATAAAACTCACCGGCAGATCAGGATTATCCAGTGCAGCACGCCCCACCCTGGCCCAGTACTCGATCTGACCGGCGATGGTACGGTGCTCAACCAGGGCCTCGCTGCGTGCCTGTTCATACAACGTCTGATCGATACGAATAGATGTTGAAGTATTCATGATGACCTCCACGCTTGCCAAAATACTCACTATCATCATCTTACCACAAATGTGGAAAGGCTGAGTTTCGAGGTAGATTGCTTCGCACTTTTGGCATACCGCAATGACAAAATAGCTGTCTTTCAGGCCTTCAAAGTCAGAGCCAGAATCAATAACGCTTGTTATATTTATTTTCTTGATTCGCGACCTGGCCCCGATCTCCACTATCGGGCCTTTGCGTATGTAATAAACTCGATAGCAGGGGCCATGATCACAACACGACTTTAATCATCAAGCATGTGCCAATGGCTGAATTTTCGCAATTTCGTTCTCTATCGTCCGCGCAGCATCCCACAGATCTACCTCGCCTTGTGCGTTAATCCAAAATTCTGCCGAATTACCAAAAAATCGCGCTAACCGAAGTGCCATCTCAGGACTAACTGTTTAGTCCCACGGTGTGCTGGAATGGATCAAAGATAAAACGATCTGGCTCATTTTTCCAGATTTTGCAGATGTATTCATAGGGTGTTAGGCCCTTGAGAGCTTTTAGTCTTTTGGCGAAGTTATAAGCCATCACAAAGCGATGGAGATGGGCCTTCAACTGATCGTGTGAGTCGTAATAATACCGTTT
>NZ_QICQ01000079.1 GCF_003201195.1 Nitrosomonas eutropha
CCTGGATTACAAAAGTCCGAATCAATATGAAGCAGAAGCAGCAAAATCGATAAAAGCAGCTTAACTGAGGTGTCCGATTTTACTTGACCACGTTATGGAGCTTCCGGATGAGAATTCATGGGGCGACAGTGGACAACAATGCCAGATGTTTTTACGGCGCCCCCATCTTTCCATAAATGAGCTGTGCTCAAACGAACGCGTAACTATCGAAACCCTACGAAAACACGTGCAGAGCAGGCTGCGCCGAAATAAAACCGCTGCGCAATTTCCGCTTGTATCCCCGCCCCGAGTAAATGAGGATTTATACGGATCTTGCTAAAGTGGAATTATCGTAAAGGCCTGCGGTGGAAGCTCACGGTTAGCATTTTTGCCTTGGGGGTGTTTATTATGCTCACCGTTCTGCAGCGCCAATTGATCTATTTTCCCAGCAAGGCGCAAGCGGACGTGCTGTCAGAACTTGCCTCGCGCATGGGCCTGCAGGTCTGGCGCGACAACGCAGGAGAGGCTATAGGCTGGAAATCCCCTGGTGACCCCAATGCCTGCTATCGAATGCTGGTGTTCCATGGCAACGCCGGCTATGCGCTGAACCGGGGTTATTTTGTGACGGGCCTGCGGGCGCTGGGAAACCAGTGGGATGTTTTCCTGTTCGAATACCCCGGATACGGGGCTCGCGGGGGCACGCCATCTGAGGTCAACTTCAAGACCACTGCAACGCAGGCTCTGGAGGCATTACTGGCGATTGATTCACGACCAGTTTTCATTATTGGTGAATCTCTGGGCAGTGGCGTCGCCAGTTTTCTGGCGTCCACCTTCCCGAATAAAGTAGCGGGTCTGCTGCTCATCACTCCTTTTCCCAGCCTGGCTGATATCGCGGCATACCACTACCCCTTCCTTCCTGTTCGCGCCTTGTTAAGCGAGCACTATGATTCTCGAGAAGCGCTGTCCCATTACCAGGGGCCGGTGGCCTTTTTGCTGGCTGGACGTGATGAGGTGGTTACCAGCGAATTGGGCCAGCAGCTCTACGACAGCTATAGTGGCCCCAAATGGCTGCATATAGAGGCGCATGCCGGGCACAACACTCTGCCCTACGATCCCGCCGCTCCCTGGTGGGGTGAAGTTGCGACGTTTCTCACTTCAACAGAAAAGGGCTCGTTGAAGTAACTGCGTATTCCGGCGATCCGCCTCGGTGCACTTGTGCGCAATGACCTGGGAACTAACGCAGCCAGTCTCTCGCTGCATGAATTCCAGCGGCGACATGACGATATGCGTGGTGCCATCCCGATAAGGCGTTTTTAGTGCCAACAACCTGCCCAGCATCATTTAGCACCAGACGCTCATTGGCAATTTCCGGTCGCGTGATGTAACAACACAGGTGTTCCAGTTCCTTAGATGTTTAGTCCCACGGTGTGCCGGTGTAACATATAACCAGCTACGGAGGGATGATTTATGGGACAGATATTACACGGAAGCGCCCGCACGACAGTGGCGGTGCGTCGAGCGATACAAAATAGTCAAGAGAGTCTGAATGTTCTGGCCAAGCGGCATGGGATTAATCCAAAAACGGTAGCGAAGTGGCGGAAGCGGGAATTCACCCACGATGCACCGA
>NZ_QICQ01000080.1 GCF_003201195.1 Nitrosomonas eutropha
TCTCCGCCAAAGATATAGCAATTAATGCCCACCGTCAACAAACAAACCCGCACAAATACTTAATCTAGCAGCATATCTAGTCATTCATTGGCAACCTTGGTAAAACAGGGTAACATTTCAAAAAACGGGTAGAAAACCGGATATATTTTTTACCCATTTCATTTCTACCCGGTTTTACCAATGAAACTAACTGATTCAGCCATTCGAGCTGCAAAACCCAAAGAGAAGCAATACAAGCTGACAGACGGCAACGGATTGACCCTGCTGATATATCCTGACGGTTCAAAGCACTGGCGGTACCGGTATTTATTCAATGAGAAAGAATCCATGCTTTCCCTTGGGAAATACCCGGAAACAACCCTGGCGCAAGCCCGATCAATTCATGATGGGTACAAGGCGATACTAAAACAGGGCATCAATCCATCGACTCATCGCAAGGAAGAAAAACGGAAAGCGATCGTGTCTGTTGAAAACAGTTTCGAGGCGGTGGCGCGGACATGGTGGATGCATTGGAAGCATGCCAAGACAGAGCGCCATGTAGCTTATACCTTGAGAAGAATGGAAGCCGATATATTCCCGTTCATTGGTGCAAAACCAGTCAATACACTCACAGCCATGCATTTTATTGAGCTTGTGTACAAGGTGCAAAGCCGTGGCGCGCTGGATATTGCAAAACGTGTTTTAACCATGTGCGGGCAGGTTATGCGCTATGCGGTGCAGCACGGGTTATCAGAACGAAACCCGGCAGCAGACATAAAACCAGCCGACATTCTAAAGAAACGGAAAAAAGTTAATCACAAGCGGATACCTGAATCAGAGCTGCCGGATTTACTCCAGAAGATTAATCAGTACGACGGGCAACCACTTACACGACTGGCTTTGCAGTTAATGACGCTAACATTCATTCGGACAAGTGAACTGATCGGCGGACGGTGGGAAGAGATTAGCTTTGATAATGCCGAATGGCGTATCCCGCCAGAGCGCATGAAAATGCGTAGTCAGCATATCGTCCCCTTGAGCGACCAGGCAATAACTGTCTTGCGCGAAATCAAGGCATTGAACAGTGACCCGGTTCTGTTGTTCCCCAGCGAGCGACGTAATGGCAAGACCATGAGCAACAACACCATTATTTATGCGCTATACCGCATAGGTTACAAGGGGCGTATGACGGGGCACGGCTTCCGTGGACTGGCATCAACTGTCTTGCATGAGAAAAATTTCGACCACAAATGGATAGAACTACAACTGGCACATGCAGAGCGTGATGAAGTTTCAGCGGCTTACAATCACGCCCTGTACCTTGAACAGCGCAGGAAAATGATGCAATGGTGGGGGGAATATATTGAGATGAAAGGAAAATGACAAAAAGATTCCCGCTAATAGGATCTGGGTAGTATTTGTACAAAGCACAACATATGGTACTATTGACCACCCTTGACCACTAGATACAAGGGATTGCCCGGCAGTGACGCCAATCACCAACCGGGCAGGCTGAATGAAGCAATCAGCGAGTTATACACTTGGTTGCTTTGATCTGCCCAACGGCAGAAACAATACACTAACAATACTTTAGCAAAC
>NZ_QICQ01000081.1 GCF_003201195.1 Nitrosomonas eutropha
TATGGAAAAATTGTGAGCGTAAACTTAACACCAGCTTGCAGTTTATTCATCTGGCCTTCATGGCACTGATACTCAGAAGATCATAAACAGATTCTAAGGGGCTATAAATTGTTAGCGGATGTTATGCAGGGCGTCAAATTCGTTAACGGCGTTAAACAAAATGGAGATCGAAAACAGGTAGCCGCTTGATTCTCTATACACCAGATTTGACAATAGCTCATTTTTAACCACTACAGCTTGAAATGCGCTATCAGATAATTCGCTGGATATTAATCCAGCTTGTCTCGGTATTGGTAATTGTTACTGCTGCAATTATCATACTGGGCGAGATTGTGACTGGATCGGCACCTACTGCCGTGGAGACCTTGCTCCCGGATTTCCCGGTGGAAGCGATCCAGATCCCTGTGAATAATGATTATGTTGTACATGGCTGGCTGGCACGTGGGATAAACGGGCATGGTGCCGTTTTGCTTGTACACTCGATGCGCAGTAACCGGCTTGAAATGCTGGGCCGTGCGAGATTTCTCAATAGCCTAGGCTACCATATACTCATGATCGACCTGCAGGCACACGGAGAGACGCCGGGAGATCGCATCACCTTCGGCGCGCGCGAGTCAGCAGATGTCGCTGCTGCAGTAACCTATCTCCGGGACACTTTTCCGCATGATTGCATCGGCGCCATTGGCGCAACACTTGGCGCAGCAGCTATTGTGCTGGCTGATCCTCCGTTGAAACTCAATGCCATGATACTAGAATCATTACACCCCACTTTCACGGAAGCAGTTGCAAATCGGCTTAGATTGCATTTGGGTGAATTTGGGGAAAGCCTTCAGTTTCTGCTGCTTCCTTATTTTTCCTTTTTGCTTGAGCTGCCGGTGGATAACTTAAATCCCGTCGAACGGATTGGCAACCTCGCCGTTCCCGTGCTGTTCATCACGGGAACGCTTGACGAACATACAACTCAGTCTGAAGCAAGAAGGCTGTACGACGCAGCGCTGCCTCCAAAGGAGCTCTGGATTGTCGAGGGTGCGGGTCACTATAATATGCATACCTATGCAGGTGAAAGTTACGAAGAACATATCGCTGATTTTCTTTCGATTTATCTGCAAAGACGATAATTCTTAGAACTCATTCAAACGCTTTTTGGCAGGATTGCCAGAAATGCCAAATGAATGAACTGTAAGCTGGTATTGAGCAATCGCTCACAGTTTTTCCACAGCCGCCGATTCTTTTCTAGCCACACGAAACTACGCCCCATAATCCATATGACCTTAGATGTTTAGTCCCACGGTGTGCTGGAATGGATCAAAGATAAAACGATCTGGCTCATTTTTCCAGATTTTGCAGATGTATTCATAGGGTGTTAGGCCTTTGAGAGCTTTTAGTCTTTTGGCGAAGTTATAAGCCATCACAAAGCGATGGAGATGGGCCTTCAACTGATCGTGTGAGTCGTAATAATACCGTTT
>NZ_QICQ01000082.1 GCF_003201195.1 Nitrosomonas eutropha
GGTATGAATGCAGTCGCTGGCTGTTATAGAACATGGAAATATACTGCAGTACATCTTGTTGTGCTTTATGGCGGGTTGGATAATGTTGCCAGTGGATTTGCTCCCGTTTAAGGCTACCGAAAAAGCTTTCAGCCACTGAATTATCCCAACAATTTCCCCTACGACTCATACTGCCGATAAAGCCGTGTATTTTTAAAAGTTGGCGGTACTGCTTGCTGGCATATTGCGATCCACGATCTGAATGTACAATCAATCCAGGTTGTGGTTGACGCTGCCAGACAGCCATTCTCAATGCATCACAAACCAGCTTTGCTTTCATTCTTGAACTCATGCTCCAACCCACCACCTTCCTGGAAAACAAATCAATGACCACCGCCAGATACAACCAGCCTTCCCGGGTCCAAATGCAGGTAATGTCACCAACGTAGATTTGATTGGGGGCTGCAACATCAAATTGCCGATTCAGCCTATTCTCAAATATCGGTTGTTTGTGATTACTGTTAGTTGTGACCTTGTACTTTTTCCGGTGCCTCACTTGCACATCTGCTTCTCGCATCAGGCTTCGAGCCTTCCTGCGACCAACCGGATAACCCCGTGCATTCAGCGCTTTTCCGATTCTGCGACTGCCATAGCTATGATGACTGGATTTTGCTATCTCCCGTACTGCTCCAAGTATTTCTATATGGCACGGGTCGGTAGAACAATTGTCAGCACAACGAACGTAATCATAGTAGGCACTGCGGCTTACACCCATGAGTCGGCACATCAAGCCGACCGGATAGGTCTTTTTCCTTTGGGTGATAAACGAATATTTCACTTCGTTTCTTTCGCAAAAAAGACCGTCGCTTCCTTTAAGATGCGCTTCTCCATTTCCAGCCGCTTGATCTGGATCTTGAGCTTTCTAATTTCCTCCTGCTCCGGTGTTAGCTTCCCATTGCCTCGGAATGCCTGACCCGTATTATCTGCCTGATATTCTCTGATCCATCTCCTCAGCATATTGGCATTGATTCCCAGGCTTCGGGATACTTCCGATGGTGTGTGGTCCTGATCCAATACCAGACTGATGGCATCTAGTTTGAACTCTTTTGTGTACTGCTTTCTCGTTTCCATTGCTTCCTCCAGTTAAGGTTATTTTCTCTTAACTGGACTGTCC
>NZ_QICQ01000083.1 GCF_003201195.1 Nitrosomonas eutropha
GTTCTGGTGAACCTGCCGCTCGATGCCTGCGGGCAGATCAAGTGCTTGCCAGGATTTCAGGCGCTCAATATGTTCGAGCATGTGGCGAGAGTTCGGTTTGGCAGGCGACTGGCGCAGCCATGCCAGCCACGTCACTTTACTGCCGTCCTTGCGCTTGAGAAGTTCGTCCAGGCGCTGACGGTGGGGTGATAACAAAGAATCGGTCAGCGCCGCGTAAATGCGTCGGTTGGCACGGGTGATGGCCTCGGCGCTTGCGCGCTCGATGGCATTCATGGCGGGCAGGATAATGCTCTGCCGCCGCAGATTCTCGACAAGTGCGCTCGCCAGCACGATGCCTTTGTCGGTCTGCAAGGCCAGCTCGGTCAATGTATGCACGGCTTGCCGATAGTGGCTCATGGTGAAGGGCTTGAACCCAAAAACCGTTTGCAGCTCGACCAAGTGCTCCCGCCGTGTCTGTTCGCGCTGGCCGTACTCGCTCCAACTTTCCACTGGCATCTTGAGTTGCGCGGCCACCATGCGCAACAGGGGCGGAAACGGAGGCTCATCGACGCCCAAAAAGGTGCCAGGGAATCGCAAGTAGCAAAGCTGCACAGCGAAGCCCAATCGATTCGCGGCGCCGCGACGCTGACGGATCACCGACAGGTCGGTTTCGTTGAACGTGTAGTGCCGTATCAGTTCGTCTTTGGCATCTGGCAGTGCCAGCAGGCTTTCGCGCTCGGTGGCGGACAGGATTGAGCGGCGTGGCATGGTCAGTCTTCCCGCAGGTACTGGTACAAGGTTTCGCGGCTGATGCCGAAGTCACGGGCCACCAAGGTTTTTTGGTCGCCTGCCGCAACTCGCCGTTTCAACTCGGCAATTTGTTCGCTGTTCAGCGATTTCTTTCGTCCCCGGTAGGCACCGCGCTGCTTGGCCAGCACGATTCCCTCGCGCTGACGTTCGCGGATCAGGGCGCGCTCGAACTCAGCGAAGGCTCCCATGACCGACAGCATCAGATTGGCCATCGGTGAGTCCTCGCCGGTGAACTTCAGCCCTTCTTTGACGAACTCCATGCGCACGCCCCGTTGTGTCAGCCCTTGGACGATGCGGCGCAGGTCATCAAGGTTGCGTGCCAGCCTGTCCATGCTATGCACCACCACGGTGTCGCC
>NZ_QICQ01000084.1 GCF_003201195.1 Nitrosomonas eutropha
TGTGGAAGAACTGTGAGCGCTTACTCAACACCAGCTTGCAGTTTATTCACCTGGCCTTCCTGGCCCTTCTACTCAAAAGACTTTGAACAGGTTCTTACACCCAAAGAATGGAAACTGCAGGGGAAAGTGGGTACGGGCATTTTGGGGCTGGCTGATGTGGGCATAGAAATAACGTTTGGCCCATAAACAGTGAGATTCTGGCCCCCTGGAAACCTTGAATCTATGGCCAAGGGAGCGCCTCTGCATGAATCCCACAGGGTCGCGCACGTGAGTCATTGTATCTATCAGAAGTGTTTTCGCCGAAGGAGTAAATCACCACTCTTTCATTCTTAACCTGGCAGTTCTAAATGGAGGGCATCATGAGACGCATATATTTTTTGGTTCCGGAAATAGCTACCACCAAGAAAATTGTTGATGATTTGCTTCTGGCAAGAATTGAAGAGAGGCATATTCATGTGATTGCGAAGCGCGGTACACCACTTGAAGATTTACCGGAAGCCAACCTGTTACAGAAAACTGATTTTATCCCTGCCGTTCAGCAAGGCGTTGCGCTAGGGGGTGCGACAGGATTACTTGCCGGGTTGGTTGCTGTCGCACTCCCGCCTGCATCGACGGTCATTGCTGGTGGTATTTTGTTGGCAACTACACTGGCTGGCGCAAGTATTGGATCGTGGGCAGGTGGCATGATCGGCATGACGCTTGGTAATCGGCGCATTAAAGAATTTGAGGATAAGATTGAAGCGGGAAAATTGCTGGTGTTGGCTGATGTGCCTAAAGATCGGGTCGATGAAATTGAAGATCGAATAAGACTGCATTTACCTCAGGTCGAAATTATGCAAACAGAGCCCAGAATCCCTGCATTTCCTTAGATGTTTAGTCCCACGGTGTGCCGGTGTAACATATAACCAGCTACGGAGGGATGATTTATGGGACAGATATTACACGGAAGCGCCCGCACGACAGTGGCGGTGCGTCGAGCGATACAAAATAGTCAAGAGAGTCTGAATGTTCTGGCCAAGCGGCATGGGATTAATCCAAAAACGGTAGCGAAGTGGCGGAAGCGGGAATTCACCCACGATGCACCGA
>NZ_QICQ01000085.1 GCF_003201195.1 Nitrosomonas eutropha
GACGTAATGGCGAAAAGTAAATTCGAGCGGGTGAAGCCGCATATAAATGTAGGGACGATAGGCCATGTGGATCATGGGAAAACGACGTTAACGGCGGCGATCACGACCATCCTGACCAGGAAATTTGGCGGGGAAGCCAAGTCATATGCTCAGATAGATTCGGCGCCCGAGGAGCGTGCACGTGGGATTACTATTAACACATCCCATGTTGAATACGAAACAGATAAACGCCATTACGCGCACGTTGATTGCCCGGGTCATGCCGACTATGTGAAGAATATGATCACAGGAGCGGCGCAGATGGATGGCGCTATTCTGGTGGTATCAGCAGCTGATGGACCCATGCCGCAGACACGCGAGCATATTCTGCTGGCGCGGCAGGTGGGAGTGCCTTATATCATTGTCTTCATGAATAAGGCTGACATGGTAGACGATGCTGAGTTACTTGAGCTCGTCGAAATGGAAATACGTGAACTGTTATCCAAGTATGATTTTCCAGGGGATGATACGCCTATTATTATTGGTTCAGCACTGAAAGCGCTGGAAGGGGATAAAGGTGACATCGGTGAAGCAGCTATTCTGAAGCTGGCGGAAGTGCTGGATTCATACATCCCGGAGCCACAAAGAGCGATTGATGGGGCTTTTATTATGCCTGTTGAAGATGTGTTCTCAATCTCCGGGCGTGGAACTGTTGTTACAGGGCGTGTGGAGCGCGGTATAGTCAAGGTTGGTGATGAGATAGAAATTGTGGGATTGCGACCTACAATCAAAACGACATGTACCGGTGTCGAGATGTTTCGGAAGTTGCTGGATCAAGGGCAGGCCGGAGACAACGTTGGTATATTATTAAGAGGTACCAAGCGAGAAGAGGTGGAGCGTGGTCAGGTTCTGGCTAAGCCGGGTAGTATATTGCCACACACCAAATTTTCTGCGGAAATATATGTGTTGAGCAAAGAAGAGGGTGGTCGGCATACACCATTTTTTGCAGGATATCGCCCACAGTTTTATTTCAGAACAACTGATGTAACAGGCTCCATTGAACTGCCGGCAGGCGTCGAAATGGTGATGCCAGGTGATAATATATC